>NZ_CP088247.1:4114400-4751750 GCF_021117295.1 Methylorubrum sp. B1-46
CGACGGACACGGTCACGGTCACGGCAAGCCGGCCAGTAAGCCCGGGGCCGAGCAGACCCAAGGCGAGCATGACCACTCCGAGGCCGAAGGCGAGGAAGGTCATGTCAAAATGACCGCCGAGCAGATCGAGAACCAGGACATCAAGGTGGCCAAAGCCGAGGGCGCCATGCTGTCTCGCCATATCCTGGTGCCCGGTACGATCACGCCCGACACCGACCGGATCGCGCGGGTCCCTGCCCGGGTCGTCGGCACCGTCGCCGAGATGCGCAAGCGCCTGGGCGACGCCGTCAAGAAGGACGAGGTCGTTGCCGTCCTGGATAGCCGCGAGGTCGCGGACTCCAAGAGCGAGTACCTCACCGCCTCGGTGAAGGCCGACCTGGAGAAGACCAATTTCGAACGGCAGCAGGCGCTCTGGGACAAGCGGATCTCGGCCGAGAGCGCCTTCTTGAATGCCAAGGCGGTCTATTCCGAGGCGACGCTGCGCCAGGATCTGGCGCGGCAGAAGCTGTCGGCGCTGGGGCTCGACGCGACGGCGGTGGCCAAGCTGGCCAAGCGCGACGAGACCACCCCGAACCTGTCGAGCCTGCGCCAGTACGAACTGCGCTCGCCGATGTCGGGGCGCATCGTCGAGCGAAAGGTCGACGTCGGCACCGCGGTGGGCAAGGAAGGCGACCCTTCCGACCTCTACACCGTCGCCGACCTCTCAACGGTGTGGATCGAACTTGCCGTTCCGACCTCGGAACTCGCCAAGGTCAAGGAAGGCGCGTCCGTCACGGTCGCGCCGGGCCAGGAGGGCGGCGTGCAGCACGAGAAGGGCAAGGTCGTCTTCGTCAGTCCTTTCCTCACCGCCGACACGCGTGCCGCCAAGGTCATCGTCGCCCTGCCGAACAAGGACATGGCCTGGCGTCCGGGCACCTACGTCACCGCCGAGGTCGAGATCTCGCGGGATGCCGTTCCGGTGAGCGTGCCCAAGGCGGCCCTCCAGACCGTCGAGGGCAAGCGCGTCGTCTTCGTCCGCACAGACGAGGGCTTCGAGAAGCGCGAGGTCGAACTCGGGCGCTCCGACGACGACGCCTACGAGGTCGCCTCGGGTCTCAAGCCCGGCGAGGCCATCGCCGTCGGCAACACCTTCCTCCTCAAGGCCGAGCTCGGAAAGAGCGAAGCCGACCACGCGCATTGAGGGGACGGGCCATGATTTCGAAGATCCTCGACTTCTCCGTCCACCAGCGCTGGCTCGTGCTGCTGCTGTCGCTGCTGGCGGCCGGATTCGGTGGCTATGCCGTGACCAAGCTGCCCATCGACGCCGTCCCGGACATCACCAACAACCAGGTCCAGATCAACACGACCGCGCCCTCGCTCTCGCCCGTCGACATCGAGAAGCAGGTCACCTACCCGGTCGAGACCGCGCTCGCGGGCATCAAGGGGCTGGAATACACCCGCTCGCTCTCGCGCAACGGCTTCTCGCAGGTCACCGCCGTCTTCGCGGAGAAGCTCGACATCTACTTCGCGCGCCAGCAGGTCGCCGAACGCCTCTCGCAGGTGAAGCAGGACCTGCCGCCCGGCGCCGAGCCCGCCATGGGCCCGATCTCGACCGGCCTGGGCGAGATCTACATGTGGTCGATCCACTACGCCAAGCCGGGCGAGCGCCAGGTCTCGGCCGCGGGTAAGCCCGGTTGGCAGCCGGACGGCAGCTACCTGACGCCGGAAGGTCAGAGCCTCAGGACGGAACTGGAGCAGACCGCCTACCTGCGCACGGTCCAGGACTGGATCATCCGCCCACAGATCAAGACGGTCCCGGGGGTCGCCGGCATCGACGGCATCGGCGGCTTCGAGAAGCAGTACCACGTCCAGCCGGACCCAACGAAGCTCGCCGCCCGCGACCTGTCCTTCGGTGACGTCGCCCGCGCCCTGGAGACGAACAACGCCAACCAGGGCGCCCGCTACCTGGAGGACAACGGCGAGGGCTACGTCGTTCGCGCCGCCGGGCGCCTGGAGAGCATGGACGAGATCGGCGACGTGGTCGTCGCCACCCGTGCCGGCGTCCCGGTGCGCATCCGGGACATCGCCGAGGTCCGCATCGGAAAGGACTTGCGCACCGGCTCCGGCAGCGAGAACGGCCAGGAGGTCGTGATCGGCACGGCCCTGATGTTGATCGGAGACAACAGCCGTAAGGTCGCCGCCGCGGTCGACGCACGCATGGAGCAGATCCGCAAGTCGCTGCCGCCGGGGGTCGAGGTGCAGACCGTCCTCGACCGTACCCGCCTCGTCGAAGCCACCATCAAGACCGTGGCCAAGAACCTGTCCGAGGGCGCCGCCCTCGTCATCGTCATCCTGTTCCTGCTGCTCGGCAACATCCGCGCGGCCATCATCACGGCGCTCGTCATCCCGGTCGCCATGCTGATGACCATGACCGGGATGGTCGAGGCGAAGATCTCGGCCAACCTGATGAGCCTCGGCGCGCTCGACTTCGGCCTGATCGTCGACGGGGCGGTCATCATCACCGAGAACGCCCTGCGGCACCTCGCCGAGAAGCAGCACGAACTCGGGCGGAGCCTCGACACCGAGGAGCGCCTGCAGACGGTGCGGGCCTCGGCCGAGGAGATGATCAAGCCCTCCCTCTACGGGCAGGCCATCATCATCCTGGTCTACGTCCCGCTCCTGACCTTCACCGGGGTGGAGGGCAAGATGTTCGAGCCGATGGCGCTGACAGTCATCATCGCGCTCGTGGCCGCCTTCGTCCTCTCGCTGACTTTCGTGCCCGCCCTGATTTCCATCGTCATCACCGGCAAGGTCACCGAGGAAGACAACTTCATCATCCGTGCGTTCAAGGCAGCCTACCGCCCGGTGCTGGCCGCTGCGGTCCGCGCGCCCGTCGCCTTCGTCGTCGGAGCGCTCCTGCTCCTCGTCGGTGCGGGAATCCTCTCCACACGCCTGGGCACCGAGTTCATCCCGCAGCTCGACGAGAAAAGCATCGCGCTCAACGCCACACGCATCCCCTCGACCTCGCTGACCCAGTCCCAAGCGATGCAGCTGAAGGTCGAGCAGGCCGTGTCAAAATTCCCGCAGGTTGCCTACGTCTTCTCGAAAACCGGCACGGCGGAGGTCGCATCGGACCCGATGCCGCCGAACTCGTCGGACACTTTCGTCATCCTGAAGCCTCAGGAGGAATGGCCCGACCCGAGCCTGTCCAAGGCGGACCTGCAGGAGCAGATCGAGAAGGCGGTCGGCGAACTCGCCGGCAACGTCTACGAGTTCTCCCAGCCGATCCAGCTGCGTTTCAACGAGCTCTTGGCCGGCACCCGCGGCGACCTCGCCGTGAAGGTGTTCGGCGAGGAGTTCGAGCCGATGCTCAAGGCGGCCAATCAGGTCGCCCAGGTGCTGCGCGGCATCACCGGGGCCGAGGACGTCAAGGTCGAGCAGACCGCCGGCCTGCCGTTCCTGGAAATCAAGATCAACAAGGCCGAGGCCGCCCGCTACGGGCTCAGCGTCGGCGCCATCCAGGAGGTCATCGGCGCGGCCATCGGCGGCAAGGATGCCGGCGTGGTGTTCGAGGGCGACCGGCGCTTCCCCATCGTCGTGCGCCTGAACGACAAGGTGCGCGAGGACCGCGAGGCATTGGAGAACATCCCGGTGCCGCTTCCTCCGGGGCTGAACGGACGGGCGAGTTCGGTCCTGCTCAAGCAGGTGGCGTCGTTCTCGGTGACCGAGGGGCCGAACCAGATCTCGCGCGAGAACGGCAAGCGTCGGGTCGTGGTGACGGCCAACGTGCGCGGCCGCGACATCGGCTCGCTGGTGGCGGAGGCGCAAGGAAAGGTCGCCGCACAGGTCCAGCTTCCGTCCGGTTACTACGTCACCTGGGGTGGCCAGTTCGAGAACCTCGCCTCCGCCAAGCAACGTCTCATGATCGTGGTGCCGGTCTGCTTCTTCCTCATCTTCCTGCTGCTCTACTCGGCGCTGGGCTCGCCCCGGGACGCCCTGCTGGTGTTCAGCGCGGTGCCCCTGGCCCTGACCGGCGGCATCGCGGCGCTGTGGCTGCGGGGCATGCCCATCTCGGTGCCGGCGGCGGTCGGGTTCATCGCGCTCTCGGGCGTGGCGGTGCTGAACGGCCTCGTGATGCTGACCTTCATCAAGCAACTCGTCGCCGAGGGACGGCCCAAGCGCGAGGCCATCCTCGAAGGCGCCATGATCCGGCTGCGGCCGGTGGCGATGACGGCGCTCGTCGCCTCGCTCGGCTTCGTGCCGATGGCCATCGCCACGGAAACCGGCGCCGAGATCCAGCGGCCGCTCGCGACCGTGGTCATCGGTGGCCTGATCAGCGCCACCTTGCTGACCTTGGTCGTCCTGCCGGCCCTGTACGCGCGCTTCGGCAGGGTCGAGACCACGGCAGCGGCTGAGCGCCCGGCGCCGTCGGTTCCTCGCCAACTCAAGGCGGCGGAGTAGCCCCGATGGGAAGGGTCCGGTCGGGCATGCTCGTGTGGTTCGGCTTGACCATGGCCGTTCAGGCCGAGCCGACCAAGATCGTCGGCATCGGTGCCGCCTCCTGTGCCCGGTTCGGCGCGGATGCCGCGGCGCAGC
Source organism: Methylorubrum sp. B1-46 (assembly GCF_021117295.1). Lineage (NCBI taxonomy): Bacteria > Pseudomonadati > Pseudomonadota > Alphaproteobacteria > Hyphomicrobiales > Methylobacteriaceae > Methylorubrum > Methylorubrum sp. B1-46. The sequence goes on from NZ_CP088247.1 coordinate 4,118,976, forward strand.
CAGCCATGGAGCGCGACTACTTCGCCTGGGCGCAGGGGTTCATGAGCGGCGCGCTGATCCGGGCGCCGGACGGGGTCGACGAGGGCTTGGACCTCGCGCCGCCCTCCATGCCCTTGGCCGCCCAGGCGGACTTCCTACGCACGTTCTGCGCGGCCAATCCGGCCACCGATTACTCGGACGCGGTTCGTGCCCTCTACCACCGACTGCGTGGACCCGCGTCCTAGGAACCGGGTCCGACGGGAGACCGAGCGATGAGGTGGCACCTGCGCGTCCTTCACGCGGCCGCATTCGCGGTCGTCCCGGCCCTCGCCGCCGATGCGGGCGAGGCGCCGTTCGGCCTTGCGTGGGGACCGCTCTCCGAAGTGCCCCGTCCGCTGAAGGTCGACCGCGAGGCGAACTTGACGGCCCTGTACTACCCGCAGGGTTGGCGGCCGGCCACGGGACCCGGGACGGCCGAGGTCATCCTGGTGATCTGCCGGACCGAGGGGCTGCAGCAGGTGGTCTGGGTCGGCGTGCCACTCTCCGGCGACGACCTCGCGAAAGCGCGTCGGGCCATCCACGACGAAGGCGTTCGCCGTTACGGCGAACCCGAGCCGGGACCGACGGCGGATGCGGAACTCTGGCCCGGTGGGCAGGCGCTGCTGGCCAGCCGCGAAACCGCGGACGGACGGCGCGAACTCGTCATGACGACGTTCGGCCCCGGATACCAGGCCTGTTCCGGGACGCACCACGTCGAGGCCGGGCATCCGGCTGGCGCACACGTGGCCGACCTGATCGGCGGAATCGCGCCCTGAAACCCGCGGTCGGACACATCATCGCAAACCTGGGATCGGCATATGGGACACGGACACGCACACGGCGGCGGCCATGGGCATTCGCACGGCGGCGGCATTCCCTCGGGCTCGGCTGCGGCCCGCAACAAGGGACGCCTCGCCTGGGCGCTCGGGCTGACCTTGACCTACATGTTCGCCGAGGTCGTCGGCGGCCTGCTCACCGGCAGCCTCGCGCTCCTGGCGGATGCCGCGCACATGGTCACGGACGCCGGCGGCCTCGCCCTGGCGTTGCTCGCCATTCACTACGCGGCCAAGGCGCCGACGGCGGGCAAGAGCTTCGGGTATATGCGCTTCGAGATCCTCGCGGCGCTCGCCAACGCCGTCGTGCTGCTCGGGGTCACCGCCTACATCCTCTACGAGGCCTATCGGCGCTTCGTGGAGCCGACCGAGATCCTCGGCTGGCCGATGATGCTGGTGGCGCTGGTTGGGCTGGGCGTGAACCTCGCCAGCATGAAGCTGCTGTCGGGCGGCTCGTCCGAGAGCCTCAACGTGAAGGGCGCCTACTTCGAAGTCTTTTCGGACATGCTGGGCTCGGTCGGCGTCATCCTCGCGGCCCTCGTGGTGATGGGCACGGGCTGGACCTGGGTCGATCCTCTCATCGGCGCCGGCATAGGCCTGTTCATCGTACCCCGGACCTGGCGACTGCTGAGCGAAGCCCTTCACATCCTGTTGGAGGGCACGCCTCCCGGCGTGGACCTCGCCGCCCTGAAGACCGAGATCGAGGCGATGCCGGGGGTGCGCCGCGCCTACGACCTGCATGCCTGGACGTTGACGTCGGGCTTCGACGCGATGAGCGGGCACGTGGTGGTCGACGACGTCGCCGGCGGGCCGGCGGTGATCCGTGCCGTGCGGGGCCTAATGAAGGAGCGGCACGGCATCGAGCACGTCACCGTCCAGGTCGAGGACGAGGCACTCTCCGCGGAGTTCCCGCACCTTCCCGTCTGAGGCGGCGCGGCCATGGTAGGCAAGAAGCTGGCCCGGGAAATCGAGAGATGGGAGTCCAAGCCGCGCGGCAGGCGTCGTGCCCGTCCGCACGTCAGAAGGCGGGCGGGACGCGACCTCGTCAAGGTGCTGGCGGTGTGCTTCCTGCTCCTGGGCTTCCTGGTGCTCCTGGGCCATTTGTCCTGACCCGGAGGTAGCCGGGCCGAGGCGGCCTGCGCGGAAGGAACCGCACGGGCCGCCCCACCGACGGCCCTACTGCTTCTCGAACCGCGCCTGGATGTTGTGCCCGTGCATCTTCGCGGACAGCACGACCTTCGCTCCCGCCGCCAGCGGGGCCTTAAGGTCGGCCATGAGCTTGTTCGGCGCCCCCGGCTTCAGGGTCAGCGTCTCCGTCTTGCCTCCGACCTGCACGAATGCCTTGGCCGAGAGGCCGGCGGTCTCGACCGGCTTGCCGTCCTCACCGGTCACGAAGAAGGTGATGCCGGTCTCGGTCGCGACGAACTCGACGGGATGTCCATCGGCGACCGTCGTCTGGCCGCCGTTCGGGCCGGCGGCGAGGCAGGGCGACGCGAGGGCGATGGCGACGGCAACGACGGCGAGGCGGAAGGGGGAGCGCATGACGATGTCCTTTCTCGGGGGTCGGGAAGGTCTCAGAACGCCTCGACGGGCGAACTTCTCGGTGCCTCGGGTGAAGCCTCGGGGCGGTGACGGGCCTCGTCCCGCAGCCGCTCCAGGGGCTTGCGGCCGAAGGTCAGGAACAGCACCGGGGTCAGCACGGTGTCGAGCAGCGTCGCACTGATCAGGCCGCCGAAGATCGTCACCGCCACGGGGTGCAGGATCTCCTTGCCCGGCGCGTCGGCGCCGATCATCAGCGGCACCAGGGCGACGCCCGCCGAGAGCGCCGTCATCAGGACCGGCGCCAGCCGCTCCAAGCTGCCGCGGATGACGAGGTCGCGCCCGAACGGCATGCCCTCGTGGATCGCCAGGTTCAGGTAGTGGCTGATCTTGAGGATGCCGTTGCGGGTGGCGATGCCGGTCAGCGTGATGAAGCCGATCATCGAGGCGACCGAGAGTGGCTGCCCGGCTATCCAAAGGGCGGCCACCGAGCCGATCAGGGCGAGCGGGATGCTGCCTAGGATGATCAGCGTGAAGACGACCGAGCGGTAACGGGAGTAGAGCAGCGCGAAGACCAGGGCGAGGGAGAGCAGCGACAGCAGGCCGATGGTCCGGCTCGCCTCTGCCTGGGCCTGGAAAGAGCCCTCCAGGCTCGTGGCGTACCCGTTGGGCAAGTTCGCCGCGGCGACCTTCTCCTGGATGGCCTGGACGATCTTTCCCATGTCGGAGCCGGGTTGGGTGTTGGCCTGCACGACGATGCGGCGCCGGGCGTTCTCGCGCAGGATCTGGTTCGGCCCGTCGGTCTCGCGGATGTCGGCGATCTGGCGGGCCGGCACCCAGCCGGACGGGGTCTCGATGAGGAGGTCGCCGAGGCGCTGGGTCGTGCGCATCGTGTCGGAGAGGCGCATCACCACGTCGAAGCGGCGGTAGCCGTCCACCACCCGCGAGACCACCTGCCCGTTCGACAGGCGGCTCAACTGCTCGACCAGGGCCGCGGGTTGGACGCCGTAGAGGGCCGCGCGGGCATAGTCGACGCGAATTTCCAACTGGGGGATGAGCACCTGCTTCTCGACCTGGAGGTCGGCGAGGCCGGGGATGTCCGAGAGCCGCGCCCTCGTGTCCTCGGCGAGCGCGCGCAGGGTGTCGAGATCCTCGCCGAAGATCTTGAGCGCGATCTCGGCGCGCACGCCCGAGAGCATGTGGTCGAGCCGGTGCGAGATCGGCTGGCCGACGTTGACGCTGACGGGCAGCACCGCGAGGCGCCCGCGGATGTCGGTGACGAGTTCGGGCTTGGGTCGCGACCCCGGCTTCAGGTCGATCTCAAGGTCGGAGGAGTGGACGCCTTCCGCGTGCTCGTCGAGCTCGGCCCGGCCGGTGCGGCGACCGATGGACTTCACGTCCTGCATCTCCAGGAGCAGCCGTTCCGCCACCAGTCCGATCCGGTTGCTCTCGGCCAGCGAGATGCCGGGGTTGAAGGTCATGTTGACCGTGAACGAGCCCTCGTTGAACGGCGGCAGGAAGGTGCGTGGCAGGAAGGTCGCCGCGAGCCCGGCCGCCGCCACCGCCAGACCGGCGACCGCCATGACCGGCCGGCCATGCCCGAGCAGGCCGCGCAGCAGGGCGGCGTTCCCGCGCTTAAGCCACTTGAGGAATTGGCTGTCATGCTCCTCCAGTCGCTTGAGGCCCGGCAGCAGGTAGTAGGCCAGCACCGGCGTCAGGGTGATGGAGACGAGGAGGCTCGCCAGGATCGAGACGATGTAGGCCTGACCCAGCGGGGCGAAGAGCCGGCCCTCGATGCCCGACAGGGCGAAGAGCGGCACGAACACCAGCACGATCACCATAGTGGCGTAGACGATGCCGGAGCGCACCTCGTTCGAGGCCTCTACCACGACTGTGAAGACGCTTTTGGGGTTACCCGCTTTACGGTTCTCGCCGAGTCTCCGAAAAATGTTTTCGACGTCGACCACCGCGTCGTCGACGAGTTCGCCGATGGCGATGGCGAGGCCGCCAAGGGTCATCGTATTGATCGACAGCCCGGCGAGGTGGAACACGACCGCGGTCGCCAGGATCGAGACCGGGATCGCCGTGAGCGAGATCGCGGTGGTGCGCACGTTCAAGAGGAAGGCGAACAGCACCACCGCGACGACGACGACGGCCTCCATCAGCACCGTCTCGACGTTGCGTATCGAGGTCTCGATGAAGTTCGCCTGCCGGAAGATGAGCTGGTCGGCGCGCACGCCCTTGAAGGCGCATGCCTCGCCGACGGGTTCGGCCACGGACGGACCCGTCCGATCCGAGCTGCCCTTGCCCGCGTCGGGGCCGCAGGCGTTCAGGCTGGCGGTGATCTCCGCGAGGGCCGTCTCGACCTCGCGGGTGAGCCGCACCGTGTCGACGGCCGGCTGCTTCTCGACCGAGACCACGACCGCGGGCGCGCCCATGTAACCGGCATCACCCCGCTTCACCCGGGCCGCGAAGGAGACCTCGGCCACCTGCCGCAGGTAGATCGGTCGGCCGTTGACGGTGGCGACGACCATGTTGCGCAGGTCGTCGAGGCTCATGCTCCGGCCGAGGTTCCGGATCAGGTACTCGCGGGCGTACTGGTCGGTGAAGCCGCCGCCGGTGTTGGTGCCGAACTGAGCCAGCGCCGTCTCCAGTTGGCCATGGGTGACGCCGAGCGCCCGCAGGGCCGTGGGCTGGGGCGCGACGCGGAACTGGCGCACCTCGCCGCCCATCGGGATCACCTGGGCGACGCCGGGGATCGAGAGCAGGCGTGGTCGGATGGTGAAGTCGGCGAGTTCCCGCAATTGCATCGGCGAGACCGTGCCGCCGTTGAGGGCGACCATCACGATCTGGCCCATGATCGAGGAGACCGGACCCATCATCGGGTTGACGTTTGGGGGTAGTTGCGGGCGCACCATCGCGAGGCGCTCGGCGACCTGCTGGCGGTTGCGGTAGATGTCGGTGCCCCAGTCGAACTCGACGTAGATCACCGAGAGGCCGACGCCGGACACGGAACGCACCCGGGTCACGCCCGGCAGGCCGTTCATCTGCGTCTCGACCGGGAACGTGACGAGCTGCTCGACCTCCTGGGGGGCGAGTCCCTCGGCCTCGGTCATGATCGTCACCGTCGGCCGATTGAGGTCCGGGAATACGTCGACCGGAAGCTTGGTCGCGGTGAAGGCACCGTAGATGACGAGCACCGCGGCAAGCGCCAGTACGAGGAGGCGGTTGCGCAGGGATTGCGTGACGAGGAGCGTGAACACGGGTTGGCCTCCTCAGCGGACCTGGTTGAGGAGTTCGGCGCCTTGGGTCACGATCCGCTTGCCCGCGGCGAGCCCGGAGACGACCAGCACCTGCCCCGCATCGAGCGGCTCGACCCGCACCTCGCGGGGCTCGAAGCGCTCCGGCGCGGTGTGCTCGTAGACGATGCTTTGGCCGTTGCCGCCACGCACCACGCTCATGCGCGGAAGCGCCAACCCCTTCTGCTGTGCGTCGGTTGCGGCCAGCACGGTGACGAACTGCCCGGTCCGCAGTTCCGACGGCGCGCCTTCGACGGCGAAGTGCATCGGCACGGCTTGGCTGCGGTCGGCGAGCCCTGCGCCCATGTAGGCGAGGCGCAGCATGCGACCGTCGGCAAGGCGGGCGGTGGCGTGCTGGCCGCCGGTGAGGGCGTCGAAGCTCAGCGCCTCGATCCAGAGGCGGGTCGGGTCGACGATCTGGAACACCTGCACGCCGGGGCTCGCCATCTGCCCGGCCACGGCGGTCGCCTCGGCGATCACGCCGTCGACCGGCGCCTTGAGTGCTTCGGGCTGCTGGCGGATTGTGTCGAGGGCGGCGCGGCGGTCGAGCAGACCCTTCAGCTCGGCCTGGGCGTCCTCCAGTTGCACCTGCGATACGGCGCCGCCCGGTGCGAGCTTGCGGTAACGTTCGACCCGTCGCTCCGTGACTGCGATCTGCTGGTCGAGTTCGCCCTGGCGTTGGCGCATGTCGGAGGCGTCGACCGCCTGCACCGGCGGCGTGACATAGGCCAGCACCTCGCCCTTGCGCACCCGCGTGCCGAGCCGCGGGAAGATCCCGGATTCCGGCGGCGAGAGCCGGCCGCCGACCGAGGACTGCACGACCCCGCTGGCACTCGGATCGGGCACGATGCGCCCCGGCAGCTCGACGGTGCGGCGCATGATGTCGGAGGATGTCACCACCGTGCGCACGGCCAGTACCCTCTGGGTGGGCTTGGGCACGAAGATCGACCCGTCCGGTTGACGTCGCGCCAAGTCCTGTCCCGCCGGCGCCGGGGCGGCCATGAGGGTGGTTTGCGATCCGGGGGCACTCCCGTGACCGTGCCCCTCGCCCGCGAAGGCGCGCGGCGCGAACGCGAGGGCGACGATGAGGGCGACGAGGGCAGTGGCCGGCAAGTAACGGCGCCCCTTCATCAGGAGCGTGACCGCGATGCCGAGAAGGAAGCCGGTGCTGCCGATGGCCAGCGGCAGCGGGTCGGCCTCCTTCAGGTGGCGCTGAAAGTCGTGGGCCGCGGCGAGGCCGGATGCCCACGCGGAGACACCCGCCTCAGACTTCGGCGGCGGTGCCTCCCGCACCGTCAACGTGACCGGAAACATGTCGGTTGAGCCTGCCGCGGTCACGGTGAAGAGCACCTCGTGCTCGCCGGGGTGCAGGCTCCAATGTGCATCGACCGCGTAGCTGCCGTCCGGCATGGGCGAGGCGGTGAGGGAGCCGTCCGGCGTCTCGGCTCGGACGACGGCGTCCGTCACAGGCTCGTTGGTGCCCACACGGTCGAGGAACACGGCCAAGCGGCCGCTTCGGACGATGGCGACCAATTCGAGCGCGTCGGTGCTCGACGTACTGCGCGGCGCTGTAGCCGCCGCCGGAGCCTGCGCCTCGTTGCCGTGGTCGTGCCCCTCATGGGCGACGGCGAGCGTCGGCGCACCGGCCCAGAGGCCAAACGCCAGGAGAGCCGTCCGCAGGGCGGAGGCGGAGAGAACACGCATGGGATGATCGAGCCTTCGCGTAAAGGAGGCTGGCGGCTGTCGTTCACGGACAGCCGCTCAGGGCGCGCGTTGGAGCGCGGACCTCAGGCGAAGGTTCGAGGGGGTTCGGGAAGCGTCTCAGGAACCACGCTGTCGAACGTGACTTTGCGGACGCCAGCCAACGTTCGCTCGGGCTTCCAGGCAACCACGACGGTCAAGCAGTCCCAGCGCGCGAACGACACTGGGCAGCAAAGGCCGCAAGGACCAGCCACCGACTCTTCGGCGCTTCGGTCGGCATGGCCCACCATGTCGTCAACCTGACCTGGCCCTCCGGTCACTTGGTACCCGACCGAGACGGACGTGTCGTGTCCGACGTGAAGCTCCCCCGCGTGCGAGTGTCCCGCACCCGCCACCGAAAAGGCGGCAAGCGACACGATCTGGAAGACCGTGAGCAACGAACGCCAAAAGGACCGGGTGGCCGACATGATGCGGGGTGCATAGCACATCCACGCGGGCAGACCATGAGCTATTTGGCGCTCAACGAGTGGCGCCCCGACGAAAGTCCTTGGATGTATCCGCCCCAACCGTTCGGTCCGGTGAGCGAGGTTCAAATCCGGGCACCGGCGGGGCCGGCCGCCGGTAGGGGGTTAGGTCCCGGCCGCCATTCCGGCCGCCTTGGTGTCAGGGGTGAGGTTGTTCGCGTGCAGGGCGCGACTTCGCCCGCCGGGCTTCGTGCTCGGAGGCCATGGCCTCCGTCAGCGCGTACACTCTGGTCGCAGATTGGGAACAAACAAGGAACCTGGCGGTTGCGACTCCCGAAGCTGGGCTTAACCGGTCTGACTGGGCGTCGGACGCGATCCAGCCTCGCAAGATGGGCTCCATTCCAGGACCATCCCGGCTGCAGGAGGGGGGCGTGGCTAAGAACATCGTGGTCTTCTCGGATGGCACCGGCCAGGAAGGTGGCCTCCGCGAGGAACAGCGCCTCAGCAACGTCTACAAGCTCTACCGCGTCTGCCGGGTCGGGCCGGACAGCGGCATCGACCCGCGCGAGCAGGTCGCCTTCTACGACGCCGGCCTCGGCACGGACGGCTCGGCCCCGGGTTTCGTCGGTGCCTACCGCCGACTGCAGAAGCTGCTGTCCTCGGTGACCGGCCTGGGCATCACGAAGAACATCGCCGACTGCTACGAGTTCGCCATCAACCACTACGAGCCCGGCGACCGCATCTACCTGATCGGCTTCAGCCGAGGGGCCTACACGGCCCGTTGCGTGGCCAACGTTCTGTTCCTGTGCGGCGTCCCGACGAAAGTGCCGGGCGGAGACCTTCCACGCTTCCGCAAGGCGACGCGGGACATCGCGGATGAGGCGGTGATCAAGGTCTATGAGTACGGCGCGGGTTCACCCCGGGGCGGCGACTACGAGAAGGACCGGTTCGAGTTGGCGAGGCGATTCCGGCGCAAGTACGGGTCGGGTGACGACCTTTCCTCGAACGTGGCACCGCACTTCATCGGCGTGTTCGACACCGTCGCCTCGCTCGGCGCGACCGGACCCAAGTGGTGGGGCATTGCGGCCGGCCTGACGATCCTGGCCGTGCTGGTTGCAGCCGTGCCCGCCGTCTTGTCCGACCTAGCGTTCGGCACCGGCTACTGGCGCCCGTTCCTGGCCACCCTCTCGCTCACTGCGGCGTTCGTCCTCTGGCGTTGGCTGCCGACAGCGGTCAAGACCATCACCGACTCACCGGTGAACGGGAAGGCGCGCTGGCACATCGCGCAATGGCGCTCCGGGAACTACGACCAACTGCTGAGCGGCCATGTCGGCTATGCCCGGCATGCCCTCTCCATCGACGAGACCCGCGCCGACTTCCCGCGGGTCAGGTGGGGCAGCCGGGACGGGGTGCGGAAAAAGGTCCAGGGCGAGCCCGATCCGCTCATCCAGATGTGGTTCGCCGGCAACCACTCCGACATCGGCGGCAGCTACCCCGAAGCCGAGAGCCGGCTGTCCGACGTCGCGTTGCAGTGGATGGTGGAGCAGGCCACCAAGATCCCGGATCCGCTTCGGGTCGACGGGATGGTGTCCGAAGAGCCCGGTACCGGCCGGCTGCACCTGCATCCGGCGTCCGATGGCATGCAGCACTGCGAGGTCGCAGGCATGCACGACTCCATCGCCGGCATCCTTCCCCGCTGGCTGTCCCGTCGGATGGGATGGCTGGGATGGCCGGTGAAGGTCCGGGAGATCCCGGAGGATGCCCTGGTCCACCCGAGCGTCAGGGAAAGATTCGATCTGGCCGAGGTGACCCAATGTGATGGGAAAGGTCCTTATAGGCCGTTGGCGTTGGCGAACCACCGGGACTTCAGGACCGCTTATGCGCCGGGCTCGCCAAACCCAGGGGCAGCGAAATCCGGCATCGTCTAGCAGACCAATCTGCGATTGCAGTTGCTTGGCCATCCGCGAAGCTGCGGACCGACTACGAGGGATGGAATGAGGCTCGACAGTTTCAGGGTCACCAATTTTCGCAGCGTCGAGGATTCGGAAGAGGTCACGCTCGGCGACATGGTCTGTCTTGTCGGCAAGAACGAGGCTGGCAAGACCGCCCTCCTTCAAGCCTTGGCCGGCCTGAATCCCCACCCGGCGACACCAACGGTATTCGATAGGGAACGGGACTACCCCAGGCGGCACCTGAACGAGTACGACGCACGGCATCCGAAGGAGGAGGGCGAGGCAATCGTCATCACGTCCAAATGGTCCCTATCGCCCGAGGATGTGGCGACGCTGGCCGAAGCGTTGGGCCCCGACTGTCTCCGGTCGCGTCAGATCACCCTCTCGCGCCGCTACGACGACGAAACCTTCCGCATCGACGTTCCGCTGAACTACCCGGCCATCGCCGAGTACCTGATGGCCAGCCACGGCCTCGGCGAAACCGTCAGGGAACCGCTTGCGGAAGCCACAACCACGGACATGCTCCGAAAGGCGTTGGAGGCGTTGGCGGAGCCGACGCCGGACCAAGTCGCGCTCCTGGAAACGATCAGGTCGTTCCCCGGCCAGAACGCGGTGGGTTTCGTTGGGAGCTACATCCGCTCCGTGACGCCCCAGTTCATGTACTTTTCGTATTACGACCGCATGGCCGGGCAAATCCGGGTCGACGACATCGTACGCAACGGGGACGCACCGTACCACCATCCCGGACATCCGCATGGAAACACGCATTTGGACGTCGGCGAGAGGGTTTTCCTCGACTTCCTCGAATTCGCCGGGACCTCGGTGGAGGAGATCAAGGCGTCGACGACCTACGAGTCGCTGAACGCCAAGTGTGAATCCGCATCGAACGCCATCACCGACCAATTGCAGGAATACTGGACGTAGAACGCGTTCCTGGAGCTTGAGGTCAGGGTCACGAAGGCGGAAGCGGGCGACCCCGCCCCGTTCAACGCCGGCGCGATCGCCCGCGCCCGTGTCAGGAACACCCTTCACAGGGTGACGGTGCCGTTCTCGGAGCGTAGCGCCGGGTTCATCTGGTTCTTCTCGTTCCTGGTGAAGTTCGCGCAGGTAAGCAAGCGTGGGGGCAACCAGATACTCCTGCTGGACGAGCCGGGGCTGACCCTCCACGGCAAGGCCCAGGCCGATCTGCTGCGGTACTTCGCCGACCGACTCCTGCCGAAGCACCAAGTGGTCTTCTCCACGCATTCGCCCTTCATGGTGCCGCCCGACGACCTGACGCTCTCCCGGATCATCGAGGACCAGGTCGAGCAGAAGCGTCCAGGCTTCTGGACGACGAAGGGTACCAAGGTCAGGGGCGACGTGCTCGCCACGGACCCGGACACCCTCTTCCCCCTCCAGGCCGCCTTGGGCTACGACGTCACCCAGGCGCTGTTCATCGGCAAGCACACCCTGCTGGTCGAGGGACCGGGCGACATCCTGTTCCTCAAGGCCCTGTCGGCTCAGCTGAAGCGACGGCGACGGACCGCGCTCGACCCCCGCTGGACGATCTGTCCGGCCGGTGGGCTCGACAAGATCCAGTCGTTCGTCTCCCTGTTCAAGGGCGCGAACCTACACCTGGCGGTGATGTCCGACAGAGCCCAGGGCGACAAGCGCAAGCTTGAGCAGCTCAAGGCCGCCGGTGCCATACCAGAGAGCCGCATCATGAATTATCCCGACGTGCTCGGCATCGCCGAGGGCGACGTCGAGGACATATTCGAGCCCGAGACCTATGTCGGCATTGTCAACGGCGCCTTCGAGCTCAAGGGGCGTTCCGCACTGACCCTAGCCAAGCTTGACAAGGATGCACCGGGCCCCGGCCGGCTGGTGAAGCGCATGGAGACGGTGTTCAGGATCCTCCCGGCATCCACGCCGGAATTCGACCACTTCAGCCCGGCTGATTGGCTCATCCGCAATCCCAGTTTCCTGGACGGAAACGGCCCTGGCGTCGTGACGACCCTCGACAACGGTGAGAAGGTCATCGAGGCCATCAACGCTGCTTTGCCACGGTAACCGGTCAACCCGACGCTTTTCACCGCGACAGGCGACCCGAGCGCCTCGCCCGCACGAAGGGCCGGCAACAGTCGTCAGTGGACGCTCTATTGCACCGTATATCCCTGCCATAACTGTGCCCGGCACCTCGTCACCGCCGGGGTGAAGCGGGTCTATTACGTCGAGCCTTACGTGAAGAGCCTCGCGGTCGAGCTTCACTCCGACACCATCGTTACGGAACTTCCGCAACGGCCCAAGGACGGAAAGGCGCCGACCCAGGCCCAGATGGTCATCGTTCCATTCACCGGCGTCGGCGAGCGAATGCATGAGGATTTCTTCATCAAGAAAGGTGATCTGAAGGACGAGCACGGCACGTTCGTGCCTCCCGGCGGGGGCCTGCCCGAACATGCCGTCCGGCTGCGTGACTTGGCCTCCGTCGAGAGGCGTGCCGCCTCCTTGGTCCCGGAAGCCTGACGATGGCCGAACGCAAGATCCTCAGCTTCCCGACCCGGGCGCTGGCGCCGCATGCCGTCCCGTCCATGCCGGACCTGCAATACACCCTCTTCCCCGGCCAGGACGACTGAGAGGGCGCCGTCGCCTTCGTCGACATCGAGGGGCTGACGGAGGAGCCTCTGCTGCGCCTGATTGCGACCAACGCCGCGCGGGCACTCGTCGATCTGAGGCCGCGACCCGTCTTCCAGCGTCCCCGCTTCCGGCACAAGAACGTCGTCTTCTACCTGCACGACCGGGACATCCGGTACGTCGAGTTCGCGCTGATGGCGCGCTGGCCATCCCGGGACAAGGCCGTTGCCGCGATGCATTCCTCCGAGGCATACGCCAAGATCGAGCCGGTCCTCGAACACGGGCTGGCCATCTGCCTCTACGACCAGTCCGCCGAGGACCTCGGCTGGCTCGATGAGATGCGGCGCCTGCTCAGGCATTCGAAGGGATATCGGGCCGAGGTGAACCCGCGCTCCTTGACCGGCATGCCGGTCTGAGGGGGTCTTCGACTTCCAACCGCTCGGAGACATGGTTGCCTTGTCCGGGAATCGAGTAGTAGACGGGTATATCAGCCTGCCTTAGGGCAATTGCGAGCTTATGTTGTTTTAAACGACACAAGAGGTTATTATGTCGATATAAGCGACGGGGCTTCCGCCGCCCGGGGGCGTTAAGTGGCTACGACGCACGGTGATCTGATCCTCACGCGAGGCGACCCGCAACGCGACCGGTCCCTTCAGCGGCAGGCCGCCGCCGGCAAGCTCCGGCGGGTCGGCGACGGCATCTATGCGGTGTGCAACGGTCGTCCCGTCGAAGAGATTGTCTGCGGCGGATGGGCTCCCATCCTCGCTCGATACGCGCCTGGTGCCGTGCTCAGGGGCCGGACTGCCCTGCAGAGGAATCCCTGGCGTGAGCGCGGGCCGGACGGGCGCGTCGTCTTCCCGGGCTGGGTGTTCGCGACCGATCCGCACGGGAAGGCCCGCAGGCGGTTGTCACTGCCCGGCTTGGAAATCAGAACCTTCCCCGGTCCAGGGCCGTTGGAGGGGGACATGTCCTTCCTCGGGGTCTACCTTCCGAGCGACGCGCGCGCCCTGCTGGAGAACCTGCAGGCATCACGCGCACGGAGTGGGCCTAGCCGCACCGTCGGAAGGGAAGGCGTCGAACGAGAGGTCGAGCGGTTGCTGAAGACCGCCCATGAGGACGGTCTCCGGGAGATCCGGCAGCGGGCCGAGTGCATCGCAGGCTCGCTTGGGGCGGAACAGGAACTGCAGGTCCTCCTCGATATCATCGGGACCATCCTCGGAACGCGCAAAGCCGGTTTGGTCGCAAGGGACGTGGCCGCGCGGCGCCGGCCGGACGACCCCTACGACCCCGAGTGCATGGAGCGCCTCAAGGTCTTGGCGATGACCCTCGGGCGCGTCGCGCCCGACTTGGCCGACCCGCACGTCGGTCCCGGCGAGCGGGACTGCACGTCATTCGTCGAGGCGTACTTCACCAACTACATCGAGGGCACGCGCTTCCTCGTCGACAAGGCGCGGCGCATCGTGTTCGAGCACGAACCGGCCGATGGGCGGCCGCAGGACGGTCGCGACGTGACGCAAACCTTTGCCCAGGTCGCGAGCATCGTGCCGGGCGAGGCGCGCGCATCGTCCGTCGATGAGTTCATGGCCGAGATCCGCGAGCGGAACGCGCGGTTGCTCGACGCGCGCCCCGACAAGAAGCCGGGCGAGTTCAAGGAGGATGCCAACAGCGCCGGCAACACCGTCTTCGTGTTGCCTGACCTCGTCAAGGGGACTCTGCGCGAGGGTTTCGCCATGCTGCGCGACCTGCAGGCCCCGTTCGCCCGCGGCGTGTTCGCCCACACCCTCATCGTCCTCGTCCATCCCTTCAACGACGGCAACGGTCGGACCGCCCGCATCATGATGACGAAGGAATTGGTCGGCGGGGGGAAGTCGCGAATCGTGGTGCCGACCATCTACCGGTCGGACTACATCGGGGGGTTGCGGGCGCTTACCGCACCCGGCGCCGCTCAAGCCGCGCCCCTCGTGCGCGCGATGCTGCGGTGCCAGTCCGTCACGGCCCGCATCGCTTCGCCGGACCTCGACGAAACGTTGCGCCTTTGGGCCTCAACACACGCTTTTCTGGAAGACGAGAAGAACGCGAGGTTCACCGACCCGAACGTCAACGTGGACATCGTATGGCGGCGAGGCATCCCGGCCCCCGCCTCCTACTGGCAGGAACTCGACTTGACGGCCCAACTCCAGGACGATGTCACCGGCCTGATACCCCTTGAACATCAAGTCGTATAGAACGACGATGACGCACTTCCAACGACCAAAAACTACAAAGGCCGCGTGATGACGTTCATGATGGTAGGTCGTTGCGTCACTCGCCTGCAAGGCCAACTAGGGGCGAGGTGCCGGAACGGGCAGTATGTGGTTTTGGGTCCGGCCACCACCGGCGATTCGGCAACGCGCCATCCGCATTCATCCCGAGCCATTTGGTGTATCGCAAGCCCGACGGTGATCCGTGCTGTCCGCTCGGCGCCGTCATGACGGCTCGCCATATGCCCAGTGGCGGCAGGTCGGACGCAGACGTCGGCACGTGGCCGGAAATCTCCCGAAACCCGACACCGCCTCCGAGGCGCCGATCCAGGGCTGCTTTCCTCAAGTCCAAAGGAATGCTTACGCCTTTAGGGTAAGCGACTTCTCACGTCGCTGTTGTCTCGGCTGCAGGCTAGGACCGGTCCGTGGCGCGGCTCAGTTCCGGCTCCGGCTTGCGAGCGGTCACGGCCAGCACCGCGCCATGAATGCTCCGACCCGAACAAGGCGACCCATGCGCGTGCTGCTGATCGAGGACGACCGCATGATCGGCGAAGGGTTGTCGCACGGCCTTGCCGCCGAAGGCTACTCCGTCGATTGGGTACGCGACGGCCCCATGGCCGAAACGGCGCTGCGGGTCGGCGGCCACGCATTGGTCCTGCTGGACCTCGGCCTGCCGGGCGCCGACGGCCTGCAGGTTCTCAGGTCCGCGCGGACGGCGGGCAACGACATGTCGGTGCTCATCATCACGGCGCGGGACGGACTCGACAGCCGCGTCGCCGGCCTCGACCTCGGGGCCGACGACTACCTGGTCAAGCCGTTCGAGATGCGCGAGCTGCTCGCCCGGATGCGGGCGATCCTGCGGCGCCGGGCCGGGCGGGCGACCGCGCGGCTCGTGGCCGCCGAGACCGAACTCGACACGGAGAGCCATGTGCTATCCCACGCCGGAACCGTCGCGGTCCTGTCGGCGCGCGAATACGCCCTCATGCACGCGCTCATGGAGCGACCGGGGCGCATCCTCTCTCGGGCGCAGATCGAGGAACGCATCTACGGGTGGGGCGAGGAGGTCGAGAGCAACGCGGTGGACGCCCTGATCCTCACGGTCCGCCGCAAGGTCGGCAAGGGCGTGATCCTCAACGTCCGCGGCGCAGGCTGGATGGTGCCCAAGCCATGAGGGCCGCCTCCTTGCGCCGCACGACGCTCGGCTGGATGACCGCCCTGCTCGCCGGAATCGGCTTGGCCGCGATGGTCGCGGCCTATGCCCTCGCGCGGATCGAGGCGGCCGATTTCCTCGACGGGCAGTTGCGGCAGGTCGCCCTCAACGCCGGTCCCGGGCTCCCGGACGCGGACGCGCCGCCCGCCGCCGACCAGGACCCGGAGGACCAACTCGCCGTCACCATCTGGAAGGACGGGCAGGTCCTGCGCGACGACCGCGGCGTCGACGTCCGCCACCCCGGCCGCACGGGATACGCGAACGTCGTCATGGGCGGCGAGCTCTGGCGCACCTACACGACCGCCAACGGCACCACGACGGTCCGGGTCGCCCAGCGCGACGTCGTGAGGGCGGAGTTCGCACGCAATGCGGCGCTCGGCGCCGTGGCCCCGCTGCTGCTCCTCGTCCCGCTGTCGTGGATCGTCGTCGGCTGGGCGATGAACCGGGCGCTCGGGCGGCTCGACGGCTTGGTGCATGACCTCGCCGGGCGCGGCGCCGCCGCCCAAGGCCCCTTGCCGACGCGCGGCGTGCCGACGGAGGTGGCGCCCCTCGTCGAGGCCATGAACGGGCTCATCCTTCGCCTGCAGGCCGCTCTGGCCGCCCAGAAGCGGTTCGTGGCCGACGCGGCGCACGAACTGCGTACGCCGCTTGCCGCGATGCAGATCCAACTCGACTCCCTCGGCGGGCCTGCCGGTGGCGGGGGCGACGCGCGGCGTATGGCGCTGGCGGACGGCCTCCGGAGGGCGAACCGGCTGGTGGATCAACTGCTCCGTCTCGCCCGGCTCGACGACGGTGCCGAGGCCCGTCCTGCATCCGTCGACCTCGGCCAGCTCCTGCTCGACTGCGTCGCCGACCACGTCGTGCTCGCCGAGCGCAAGGACATCGACCTGGGCGTGCATATCGAGACACCCGCGACGCTTCACGCGTCGGAGGACGAGGTCCGCGTCCTGTTCGCCAACCTGGTCGACAACGCCCTGCGCTACACGCCGTCGGGAGGCCAGGTCGACGTCCGTCTGCTGAACCGGAACGGTGCGTGCGTCGTCACGGTTCGGGACACCGGCTGCGGGCTGCCGCCGGGAAGCGAGGGCCGCCTGTTCGACCGCTTCTTCCGGGCCGCGCCACCGGAAGTCGAAGGCACAGGGCTCGGGCTCGCCATCGCCCGCCGCATCGCGGAGCGCAACGACCTCGGCCTGACGGTCGAAAACCGACGTGACGGGCAGGGGACCCTCGCAACCGTCAGACTGCCGGCCTGAGGCCGAGCCTGCGGCTCCTCCGGACGAAGCTCATTCTGCCCTCATTCTGGCTCGCTATCACCGTGCCCGACCATGACGGACGGGAGACGGGGATGAGCGAGATCCAGCGCCAGGTCTTGAACAAGGTACCGGAGGTCACCGCGGCCTTCTGGGTCATCAAGATCCTGTCCACGACCGTCGGCGAGACCGGCGCGGACTACCTCGCGGTGAACGTCGGCCTGGGTGCCGCCGTCACCGCCACCCTCACGGCCGGCCTCCTCGCGGCCGTCCTCGCCCTGCAGGTGCGCGAGCGGCGCTACGTGCCCTGGACCTATTGGTCGACCGTCGTCCTCGTCAGCGTGGTCGGCACGCAGGTCACCGACATCCTGACCGACAAGCTCGGCGTGAGCCTCTTCGTCAGCACCGGCGTGTTCGCGGCCGCCCTCGCCGCCGTGTTCGCCCTCTGGTACGCGACCGAGCGG
Organism: Methylorubrum sp. B1-46; assembly: GCF_021117295.1. Classification (NCBI taxonomy): domain Bacteria; kingdom Pseudomonadati; phylum Pseudomonadota; class Alphaproteobacteria; order Hyphomicrobiales; family Methylobacteriaceae; genus Methylorubrum; species Methylorubrum sp. B1-46. The sequence goes on from NZ_CP088247.1 coordinate 4,136,556, forward strand.
ACGCTCTCGATCCACGCCATCGTGACCCGGCGCCGCGAGGCGTTCTACTGGCTCGCCATCCTCCAGTCCTTCCAACGCCGCACGACACGGAGCGAACGACCATGCGAAACATCCTCCTCGCCGCCATCGCCGCGACGGTCATCGGTGCCACGGCCGCCCCCCTGGGCCTGCTGGCGATGCAGGACGCCGCCGTCGGAGCGACGCCCAAGGCGATGGCGGCCTCGAAGCTTGGCGACCTCTCCAAGTTCCGGACCATCGTCGTCGACGTGAAGGCGATGACCGACCGGGGCGACCTCGCCGCCGCCAAGACGCGCATCAAGGACCTGGAATTGTCCTGGGACGCGTCCGAGGCCGGCCTGAAGCCGCGAGCCGCCGCCGACTGGCACGTCGTGGACAAGGCCATCGACCGCGCCCTCGACGCGCTGCGGGCGTCGAACCCCGATCCGGCCGCCTGCCGTCGCGCGGTCGACGACCTGCTCGCCATCATCGACCAGACCCACACCGCGTGAGCCAGCCCTCGCTTTCCCACGGCAGCCCGATGCAACCGACCGAGCGACCCGGACACGTCGAACCCGCCAAGGTGCCTGAAGCCACCGCCGGGTTCTGGGCCATCAAGATCGTGGCCACGACCCTGGGCGAGGTCGGCGGGAACGCCGTCACGTTGACGCTCGGCCTCGGCTATCTCGCCGGCACGGCGATCTTCGGGGCCGCCCTGGCGGTGCTGCTGGCCGCACAGGTCCGGGCGGACCGCTTCCATCCGATCCTGTACTGGGCCGTGGTCACCGCGACGACGCTCGCAGGCACGACCCTCGCCGACTTCTGCGACAGGTCCCTCGGCATCGGCTACGCGGGCGGGTCCCTGGTGCTGCTCGGATCGGTCGTCGCGACCCTGATCCTGTGGAAGCGCACGCTCGGCACGGTCGCCGTGGAGACGGTGCGGTCCCCGCGGGCCGAAGGTTTCTACTGGGCCACGGTCATGTTCTCCCAGACGCTCGGCACCGCGTTGGGCGACTGGATGGCTGACAGCAGCGGGCTCGGGTACAACGGGAGCGCGCTCCTCATCCTCGTCGCGCTGGCCGTGGTCACGGCCCTCCATCTGCGAACGCGTGTTTCCAGGCCCATGCTGTTCTGGACGGCGTTCGTCCTGACGCGGCCGCTCGGCGCCACCCTCGCCAACTCGCTCGACAAGCCGGTCGCTTCCGGCGGCCTGGGCATCGACGACATCACGATCTCCGGCGTGCTCGCGCTCGTCATGGCCGGGGCTCGTCCTCCTCATCCCGCAGCGTGCCGGTCGCCGGGCGGCCTGCGCCGACGCGCCGTGAGGTTTTTCTCGAAGAAGGAGCAGGTCCGATGGACGACCGTTACGAACGCGCCCTGAGCAAGGTACCCGAGGTCACGCTGGGCTTCTGGATCATCAAGATCCTGGCCACGACGCTCGGGGAGACCGGCGGCGACACCGTCACCATGACCCTCAACTGGGGCTACCTCGCCGGCACCGCCCTGTTCGCCGTGCTGCTGGTCGCGCTCGTGGTCGCCCAGATCATATCGAAGCGGTTCCACCCGGTCCTGTACTGGTCCACGATCGTCGCCTCGACCACCTTCGGTACGACGATGGCGGACTTCGCCGACCGCTCGCTCGGCATCGGATACACCGGCGGGTCGACCCTGCTACTCGCCTGCCTCGCGGCCGTGCTCGGGCTTTGGTACGCGACCGAGGGCACCGTGTCGGTGGACACGGTTTCGACCCCGCGGGTCGAGGCGTTCTATTGGGGGGCGATCACCTTCTCGCAGACGTTGGGCACCGCGCTCGGCGACTGGCTCGCGGACACCGGCGGCCTCGGCTACGAGGGTGGCGCCCTCGTCTTCGCGGCGGCGCTCGCGGTCGTCATCGCCCTGTACTACCGGACCTCCGTTTCACGGGTCACGCTCTTCTGGGCGGCGTTCATCCTGACCCGCCCGCTCGGGGCCACGGTGGGCGATTTCCTCGACAAGCCGGTCGCCAACGGCGGGCTGAACCTGAGCCGGCCGCTCGCTTCCGCCGTGATCGCGGCCTTCATCGTGGCGCTCATCGTCCTGCTACCGCAGCGGGCCGGCCGTCATCCGGGCGCGGACGCGACGGCGTCATGAACCTGCGGTCGACACCGCATGGCGACGCGCCGGGGCCCCGCCCTTGTCCGGCGCCGCGGCGACTTCGTCCACGGGGCCGTGCGCGCGACCTGCCCCCGATCCGTGGAGTTCGCACGGATGCCGGCGGCCCGGGGACGGCGGCCGCGCGCATCCCGAGGCCGGGCCAGAAGCAGTCGCCGTGGGTCAGGGCCGCGGTCCATCGACGATCCTTGCATCCCCGGTCTGGCCGCCTCGCCCCACGGGCGACGCGCGTCAGACCTGGGGCGGCGTACCGAGGTCCGGCCGGGAGGCGAGGCGGATGAACGAATTGGGTGCCTGGGCAGCAGCCGTGACGCGCCTCGGGAAACGGGAGCTCGGCCTCGTGGCGACGCTGTTCTGCGTCGCCGCACTCCTCCTCGCGTTCGGCCTCCTCGCCGGCGAGGTGATGGAGGGTGATACCATGGCGTTCGACACCCGGGTCGCGCGCTTCTTCCGTCCACTCGGCGCCGCCGGCCCAATCGGGCCGGCCTGGGTGCATGAGATGGCGCGCGACGTGACCTCCCTTGGGAGCATGGTCGTCCTGTGCTTCCTGCTGGCTGCGACCGTGGGGTACCTGCTCCTGGTCCGCAGGCGTGGGACTGCCCTCCTGGTGGTGGGCTCGATGCTGGGCGGCACGGTCATCAGCTTCGGCCTGAAGCTGCTCTTCAACCGCCCTCGTCCCGACATTCCCGGCGGCATCCAAGTGTTCACAGCCAGCTTTCCCAGCAGCCACGCCATGCTCTCTGCGGTGACCTTCCTGACGCTGGGGGCGATCATGACGAGGGTCGCAGCGGGCGCACGGCTGAAGGCGTACTTCATGGGGCTCGCCGTCTTCCTCACCGTCGTCGTGGGGCTGAGCCGCGTCTACATCGGCGTCCACTACGCGACCGACGTGTTGGCGGGCTGGTGCGTCGGGTCGGCCTGGGCGGTGCTGTGCTGGATCGTGGCGCTGCGCCTCCAGCGGCGCGGCCAGGTCGAAGCGTCGGGGGCGGCCGGTGAGCCCGACCGTACGGCTCATGCGGATTCGAAGCTGTCCGTTCGGACCTTGCGTTAGCGTCGCCTTACGGCGCTCAAATGGCTCGGCCGTGCTGCCGGATCACCCGGTTCAGGGTGCGCCCGAGTTGGTCGGCGGCGTAGGGCTTGTGCAGCAGCTCGAAGCCGTCACCACCTCCCTGGGCCAGCGCATCGCTGTAGCCGGACGCCAGGACGACCGGCAGGCCGGGGAGCCGCCCGCGCAACAGCTTGGCCATGGCGAGGCCGCCCATGCCGGGCATGACCACGTCCGAGAACACGACGTGGAAGCCGGCGCCATCCGGGCCGAGCCGGTCGAGGGCCTCCTCGGCGTTCGCCGCCCAGTCCGTCGCGAAGCCCAAGTCCTGGAGGATCTGCGTGGCGAATCGCCCGACCTCGACGTTGTCCTCCACGACCAGCACGCGCCGCCCGGCTCCGGACGAGGTGGCCTCGTCTCCCGTTTCATGTCTGCCCGGCTCCGGGGCGGCCTCGATCTCGGGCAGGTACAGCGTGAACGTGGTCCCACGCCCCGGAGCGCTCTCCACGTTCACGTCGCCGCCCGATTGCTTGGCGAAGCCGAACACCTGGCTCAGGCCCAACCCCGTTCCCTTGCCGACTTCCTTCGTGGTGTAGAACGGCTCGAAGATGCGTCCGAGGAGCTCCGGGGCGATGCCCGTGCCCGTGTCCGACAGCGAGACCGCCGCGAACGGCGCCGGGCTGCCGCCGTGACCGCGGATCGAAGGCATCCCCTGCGAGCAGGACAGCCGCAGCGTCAGCGTGCCCTCGCCGTCCATAGCGTCGCGGGCATTCACCGCCATGTTGATGACGGCCGTCTCGAACTGGCTCACGTCGGCCAGGACGTGACAGGGACGCTCGGGCAACTCGGTCAGCACGCGGATGCGCGAACCGGTCACCGTGTCGAGCATGTCGGCCACGCTTTTCAGACGGGCGCCGGCCTCGAACACCTCGGGCTTGAGCGCCTGCCTTCGGGCGAAGGCCAGGAGTTGCCCGGTCAGCTTGGTGGCGCGCTCCACCGTGTCCGAGACCGCGTCCATGTAGCGCCTTCGCCTGTCGTCCGGCAGGTCGGGTCGCCGCAGGAAGTCGACAGAGGACCGGATGATGGTCAGGAGGTTGTTGAAGTCGTGGGCCACGCCCCCGGTCAGCTGGCCGACCGCCTCCAGCTTCTGCGACTGCCGGAGCGCCGCCTCCGCCTCGCCCAGGCGGGCGGTGCGCTCCTCGACCCGCTGCTCAAGCGTCGCGTTCAGGGCCGCGAGCTGCCCCGCCGCCTCGCGCAGGGCGGCGTCGGCGCGCACGCGCTCGATATGCGCCCAGCAGCGCTCCGTCACCTCGCGGAGAACCGCAAGGTCGTCGCCCGACCAAGCCCGCGCCACCCGGTCGTGGATGGCCATCATGGCCGTCAGGCGCCCGTCCTTGACCAGGGGCATGCAGGCTACCGCCGCGACACCAACGGCCTGGAAGGAGGCAGCGTCCGCAGCCGGCAGTTCAGACCGGACGTCGCCGACGACGAGCAACTCGCCCGAACGAAGGCAGGTCGCGGCCAGCGTGCCGAAATCGGTGAGGCGGTAGCGCCCGACGATGCTCGGCGAGCCCTCCGCCGACCAATCCCCGCGGATGGTCAGGCCTTCCCCGTCCGGGTCCATGTCGGCGTAGGCGCAGTTCGAGAGACGCAGATGGCCCGCCACCATGCGCGTCGTCACCGACAGGATGCCCTCGGCATCTGTGTTCCCGGCGGTCTCCGTGCCGAGTGCGTCGAGGAAGCGCAGCCTTGCCTCGTTGGCTTGCCGGACCTCCTCGGCTCGCCGCCGCGCCGTGATGTCGATGGCCGTGCCGAGCGCCCGGACGCACGCTCCTCTCGCGTCGAACAGGCCCTTGCCCTTGGCCGCGACCCAGCGGACGACGCCATCCTCCTTTCCGACCGTGCGGTACTCGACGTCGTAGGTCGCGCGCCGCGCCGGGTCGAGCGCCGAGGCGAAGGCCGCGCTCGTCACCTCCAGGTCGTCCGGATGCAGCCCGGCATAGAAGTCGGCCATGCTGCAGGGCACGCCCGGCGAGATGCCGAACATCGCCTTGGTACGATCCGACCAGGTCAGCACGTCGGTGGTCAGGTCGAGGTCCCAGGTCCCCACCTCGGCGGCCTCGGTCGCGAGCCGCAGGGATTCCTCGCTGAAGGCCAGCCGCTCCAGGTTGGCCCGCCGCTCGGCCGTCAACGCCGCGTTCTCGTCCTCCAGCACGACGAGGCGCTCACGCTCGACCGTCACGTCCAACTGGCTGGCGAAGAAGTATGCGAGATCGCCGCCCGCGTCGTTGACCGGCGCCAGCAGCAGCCGGTTCCAGAACGGTGTTCCGTCCTTCTTGTGGTTGCGGATGTCGATCTCGATGGACCGGGGCGCGACGATGGCCTCGCGGATCAGGCGGACTGTCTCCGGGTCGGTCTCAGGGCCCTGCAGGAAGCGGCAATTGCGCCCGAGGATCTCCTCCCGCGCATAACCGGTCAGGCGGCAGAAGGCATCGTTGACGAAGACGATGGGATTGTCCGGCCGGCGCGGATTGGTGATGACCATCGGCATGCGCGTTGCCCGCACGGCAGCGGGGAACGGGTCGGTCCCGCCATCAATTCCGGCGAGTTCGGCCTCGATCCTGGCTTGGTCGCGTCGGAGCCGCTCAGGCGTCGCGCGGTATGGGGGTGGCTTGACCGTGTCGTCCATCAGGCTTCGGTTCTAGCAGCCGTTGCCACAATTCGCAGCGGGGTCGGGCGCGGCGGTCGCCGGACCCGCCAAGTCGCCCGGTGAAATTTTCACAACCGAGCGACCCCGAAGGCGAGGCGCCCGACCGGACTACGCCAGGACGGAGGCCGGCAGCCTTACCGTCACGGTCGTCCCGCCCGCGCCGCTTGCCATCGCGAGCGTTCCGTTGAGCTGGCGGACGAACGCCTCGACGAACCGGGATCCAAGGCCGGAACCCGGGCCGCTGGTCGCGTCCAGCCCGATGCCGTCGTCGGCGACCGTGAGCACCGCCTCACCGTCCCGGCGCCTGAACCCGAGGAGGATGCGGCCCCCTCCGGACGGAAACGCGTACTTCACCGCGTTGGTGGCGAGTTCGTTGACGATCAACCCGACCGTGACCGCCTGGTCGGCGACGATGGACAGCGGTTCCGCCTCGACGTCGACGGCGATGCGGGCCTCGGCGCCGAGCAGGCTGGAACGCAGGCTTCCGGCGATGCCCTCCAGATATGGCCCCATCGCCACCGGGCCGAGCGTCGAGGAGCGGGAGATCACGTCGTAGAGCTCGGCCACGGCGCCGATGCGGCCCTGCATCGCGCGGTAGCCCTCGACGCAGGGTTCGGCCGCCCGGCGGATTTCGTACGAGACGAACGAGGTGATGATCTGCAGGCTGTTCTTGATGCGATGGGCGAGCTCGGCGGCGAGAAGGTCGCGGTGCCTCTCCAGCATTCGCGCCTCGGTCACGTCCTCGAAGACCAGGAGCAGCCGAGTGATATGGTTGCCGGGACGGTGGACCTTGCGGGCGTTGAGCTTGAAGATGCGCCGACCGAGTCCCGGGAACTCGTCCTCGACCTCGAAGCCGTCGATGGCCATGTCGTCGGGCACGATCCGCCCGAGCAGATCCTGGAGCCGCCCGACCCGCCACTGGCCTTGCGACAGGTCGTAGAGCGACGTGCCGACCACAGTCCCAACGTCGAGGCCGAACATGCGCAGGAAGGAGCGGCTGGCACTGACCACTGTCATGTCGGCTTCGAGGACCACCAGCGGGTCTCGAACCGTGTCGACGATGCCCTGGGCGAGAAGTCGCAAGATTATCCCGGGCAACCTAACAGGGCGCCGCCGCTTGCGGCAATGGCACAGGCTCCAAGCCATTGTGCCGCAGTCCCGACGACCGCGCCCCGATGCTTTGCGGGTGGCGGACCAGCATCCCAGGCGCCGTTGCCGGGGGTCCCTCTGGACGACGGCCTCGGCGAGGTTCGGCGCACGCTGGCGGCCACCAGCACCGCGAGCTCGATCACGCGCACGGCGTCGAGGACCGACATCAACACGACCGCACGGTGGTGCGCGAGTGTCACCGCCACGGCGACGCCCGCAAGCGCGCCATCGTGGAGGAGCACGGCCACCGTGTAGCGGAACGTCGACCCGGGGCCGGGACGGCGGCATCGGCGGGCGGCCCAGTCCCACGCTCCTCGAAAGGTCGGCGAACCCAGCGTGACGGTTGCCTGAACGGCGGTTTCAGAACGCATTCAACGGCGGCGGCGCAACCTGCCGTTATACGAATCCCCGGAGGATACAGCGATGCGGCGACACCTTGCAGGCTTGATGGCCGCGGCCATCGTCATCGCGCCGGCCGCGGCCTCGGCCCAATATTACGAGCGCGGCTATGGCGAACGGCGGCCGCACGATCATGTCGAGGTCTACCGTCACGGCGACCATGACGACGTCGTAGTCCGGCACCATCACACGCGCCGCGACGAATACGAGCCGCGCCGGTTCGAGCGGCACCATCACCACCACGACTTCGACGACTGAGGTCGCAGGCCGGAATTGGGGGCGGCGCATGGGGAGTAACGTGCGCGGGAGGCTTCGCGGGCGCGTACCCGATGCCCGCGGCCAGGCGCGAAAACCCGCGAGTTCGGGTAGCATCCGCATGTCCGCACCGCCTGCTTGGACGGGCCGCCCGGAGAACTCCTATCTCCTGCCGGGCATTTCGTGCCTGTACCCGTGCGCATGCCAGTCGTTGTCCGCGTGCGCGGGCTTGCCGTCGGGCACCTTCTCCCCCGCCGGAGCGCGAGCCGTTGCGGTGGGTTGGTCCGCCGGACACGGCTCCGGTGTTCAGGACCGTTCGCTTGAAGTTCGGGACGTTGCCATGCACGTCCAAGATGAAGGCAGGATCCTCGGCGGCCTCCTGCATCCCGGGGGAGAGCAGCCGCGACCGTCCGCTTCAACTGTCCGCCATCCGGCGGCAACCGCATCGGTCAATTCGAACAACGAGGTAACCACGCCGTTAGTGGCTGGATCGCTGGGTCCGCGACGAGATGTGTCCGCGACCGGACACCCGGCCGAGGAAGGTGGACATCGGCCGGCAATTCGCCCTCCGGGCCGGTCGCCAGGGCGACGCGCACTTACGAGTGTAGCGCGCGCCAACTCGGTGGTTCTCCAGCACGCGTCGGGGGGCGGCCAGGCGCACTGTCGCCAGCACCTGGTCGCCGCCCGTATGCGGCATCCCGAAAGGGAGCTTCGAAGCTGCGGAGTTCGAGCCTGACCTGAGTGGCCTGCCGCGTTCCGAGACGGGGCCGCCATAGGTCGGGGACGGACGGCGCAAGCTCCGTCGGAACGCCGGGTGGGACAAAACGGGAGACATCCCGACCAGCCAAACGTGTTAAGCCGCTGCCATGCCCGCCAAGCGCTCGCGTCATACCTCCCTGGTCGTGCCCGTCGCCGGATGGTCGAAAAGCCAAGCCACCCAAAGTAAGCACACCTCGGCCAGCGAGTTCACCCGCGCTTCGATGCGCGTGAAAGCCCGGCACGAGGCTCACACGGTAGGTCAGGTCCCGTGGTCGACACGGTCTCCGCTAGCGCAAGGGCAAGCCTGATCCGATGACCCAGGCTCCGGGCTTCCTGGCAGGAGGGGGCAACATGGGCGCGCGGATGCGCGCCCACGATTGGGCGTCGACGTTCCTCGGGCCGGCGGACCGGTGGCCGCAAGCCTTCGTGACGCTGTTGCGAGTGATGCTCAGCTCGCGCCAGCCGATGTTCCTGTGCTGGGGTCCCGAGCGTACGCTCGTCTACAACGACGCCTACGCCCCCATGCTCGGCGCCCGGCATCCCGATGCCCTCGGTCGCCCGTTCTTCGATGTCTGGCCCGAGGTCCGCATCGAGGTCGGGGTCCTGATGGATCGGGTGTATGCCGGCGACCCGGTGCACATGGACGACCTCCAGCTCACCTTGCACAGGAACGGCTACCCCGAGGAAACGCACTTCTCGTTCTCCTACACGCCCGTCCCGGACGACAGAAACACGGTCGCGGGGCTGTTCTGTGCCTGTACCGAGATCACCAAGCAGGTCCTGGCCGAGCGCCGCCTGTCGGCCGAGCGCGAGCGCTTCGCCAGCCTCTTCGAGCAGACCCCGACGTTCATGACCGTGCTGCGCGGCAGGGAGCATCGGTTCGAACTGGCCAATCCCCGCTACCTGAAGCTCGTCGGCCACCGGGACGTCGTAGGCAGGACGGTCGCGGAAGCCCTGCCCGACGCGGTCGAGCAAGGGTTCCTGGAAATTCTCGACCAGGTCTACGACAGCGGCGTGCCGCAGACGTTCCATGGCATCCGCTACGCCGTGCAGGCGGTGCCGGGCGGCCCGCATGACGAGCGCTTCGTCGACGTCGTCTACCAACCGATCCGGGATGTCGACGGTACGGTCGGGGGTATCTTCATCGAGGGCGCGGACGTCACCGACCGTGCGCGGGCGGAGACGCGGCGCGAGGCGCTGGTGCGGATCACCGACCGGTTCAATGAGCTCACGAGGGCGGACGACATCGCTTTCGCGGCCTCGCAGGTCCTCGGCGAGACGTTGGCGGTCAGCCGTGTGGGATACGGCACCATCGACCCCGACGCCGAGACGCTCCACGTCGAGCGCGACTGGAACGCACCGGGCGTCGAGACCCTCGCCGGCGTCGTGCCGCTGCGGACCTACGGGTCGTTCATCGACAGCCTGAAGCGCGGCGAGTTCGTCAGCATCGCGGACGTCGAGCGCGACGATAGGACGGCGGGCGCGGCGGAGGCCTCGAAGGGGCGCGGCGCGCACGCCTTCGTCAACGTGCCGGTGCTCGAACAGGGTCGGCTCGTGGCCGCCCTCTTCGTCAACCATGCCGAGGTGCGGGACTGGGCGCCGGACGACCTGGCCTTCATCCGGGAAGTCGCGGGCAGGACCCGCATCGCGGTTGAGCGGAGCCGTGTCGAGACGGCCTTGCGCGACCTCAACGCCGACCTCGAACGGCAGGTCGCCGAACGGTCACGCGAGTTGAGCCGGACTTGGCAGGTCTCCACGGACCTCCTGGGCATCGCCGACGACGCCGGATTCTTCGTCCGGACCAACCCGGCCTGGAAGTCGCTGCTGGGCTGGAGCGATGCGGAGGCCGCACGCATCCCCTTCGTCGAGCTGGTCCACCCCGACGACGTCAGGGCCACCCACGCCGCGCTGGATCGGCTACGGGCCGGGGAGGCGGTCCTCCGCTTCGAGAACCGCTGCCGCACCACCGCCGGTGGGTACCGCTGGCTAGCCTGGGTCGCGGTCCCCGAGGGCGGGCAATTCTACTGCAGCGCGCGGGACGTGACGGAGGAGAGGGAGCATGCCGCGACCCTCGCCGAGCGTACCGCCGAGCGCGACCGGCTCTGGAACCTGTCCGAGGACATGCTGGCCCGCGCCAACTACCAGGGGACGATGTCGGCGGTGAGTCCTGCCTGGACCCAGGTGCTAGGCTGGTCCGAGGCCGAGCTCCTGTCGCGGCCCTACGCGACCTTCATGCATCCCGACGACACGGACCAGACGCTTGCGGCCCTCGTCCGGATGGGCGACACGAAGCGGCCAACCCGGTTCGAGAACCGCATCGCCGCGAGCGACGGGTCGTGGAAGTCCATCGAATGGACCGTGGCGCCCGAGCCGGACGGGCTGCACTTCATCGCCGTCGGTCGCGACCTGAGCGTGGCGAAGGCGCGCGAGGCGGAACTCGCGGCGGCTCAGGAAGCCCTGAGGCAATCGCAGAAGATGGAGGCGGTCGGACAGTTGACCGGCGGCTTGGCGCACGACTTCAACAACCTGCTCGCCGGCATCTCCGGCTCGCTGGAACTGATGCAGACCCGGATGCAACAGGGACGGCTCAGCGATGTCGACCGCTACATGGCGGCCGCGCAGGGCGCCTCGAAGCGCGCGGCCGCCCTGACCCACCGCCTGCTCGCCTTCTCGCGCCGCCAGACCCTGGCCCCCAAGCCCACCGACGTGAACCGCCTCGTCTCCGGCATGCAGGAATTGATCCAGCGTACGGTCGGCCCGGCCATTCCCGTGGAGGTCGTCGGCGCATCCGGGCTGTGGCCTGCGCTGGTGGACCCACCGCAGCTTGAGAACGCGCTGCTCAACCTGTGCATCAACGCGCGTGACGCGATGCCGGACGGCGGGCGCATCACGGTCGAGACCGCCAACAAATGGCTCGACGAGCGGGCCGCACGCCAGCATGACATGCCCGAGGGGCAGTACCTCTCCCTCTGCGTCACCGACACCGGTACCGGCATGCCGCCGGACGTCGTCGCGCGGGTGTTCGAGCCGTTCTTCACCACCAAGCCGCTGGGCGAGGGCACTGGACTCGGCCTCTCGATGATCTACGGCTTCGCCCAGCAGTCCGGCGGGCAGGTGCGTATCTACTCGGAAGTCGGCAGGGGCACGACCGTGTGCGTCTACCTTCCGCGCCACTACGGCGAGATCGCCGAGGACACGGGTGACGAAGTCGCGACGACGCTACCCCGCTCCGAGCAGGGCGAGACCGTCCTCGTCGTGGACGACGAGCCGACGGTCCGCATGCTGGTCAACGACATCCTGGAGGATCTCGGCTACACCGCCATCGAGGCCGCCGACAGCGCCGCGGGCCTCAAGGTGCTGCAGTCGGACGTCCGTATCGACCTTCTGGTGACGGACGTGGGGCTGCCAGGCGGCATGAACGGCCGGCAGATGGCCGATGCCGGCCGCGTCACCCGTCCCGACCTCAAGGTGCTGTTCATCACCGGATACGCCGAGAATTCCATTCTCGGGAACGGCCATCTCGCACCGGGCATGGCGGTCCTGACCAAGCCCTTCGCCGTCGACACGATGTCTGCCCGCATCCGCTCCATGATCGAGGCGTCGGATGCAGGGCCGCTCGGGCGACGCCTGGTTCCCTAGGGCCTGACCCGGGACGACCGTAAGTCAGGCTGCCATCCTGGGCTTGACCTTCCCACCGTGGAAAGCCTTATCCAGGCCACCTGCAGGTCGCTGCGCGCGGGAAACCGGGAGGCTTCATGCGCGCCCTGAAAACTGGCATCCTCGATTCGTGACGTTTTGGCTCGCCCTTCGGCGGCTGCTCCCGCTCATGGCGGTTGTCAGCCTCGCCCTGACGCCGGTGACCGCTTCCGCGGCCGCCGTGGGCATGCGCGCCTCCATGACGGCGCAGGCGCAAGGGTCCCGCGAGGCCATGCCCGGCATGGGCCATGAAGCGATGGGAGGGACCGACATGGCCGGCATGGCCATGGACGACATGCGCTGCTGCCCGCCCGAGAAGCCACTGAACCCGGACTGCGCCAAGGCGGGTTGCCCCCTAAAGGCGCTCTGTAACGCCGGCGTCGCCTCGCTCCTGCCGACCGCGGTCCCCATCCCGAGGCCGGGGGCGACGTGCGCCGCGCCGGCTTGGCCCGAAGCGGCCTCGTTCGCCAGCGTGCACGGCCCCCCGCCGCCAGAGCCTCCCAGAGCCTGACCCGATGCCGCCGGCGCCTGCGCCGGCACGGTGACGCGCGTCCGCGCGTGGCCATCCATCGCATTCAGGAGACGACAAACGTGACCCGGAAATCCTTCTCGCGCGCCCTCTGGGCTGCGCTGTTCGCTGCCGCCCTGACGGGGCCAGCCGTCGCCGACATCAAGGACTACGCGTTCGAGCTCGTGCAGCGTGAGGCGAAGGTCGGCGAGGCCGTCCTGTCCGTCCGCCTCGTCGACAGGCGCACCGGCAAGCCGGTGACCGACGCCGTGATCTTCGCCAAGCGCATCGACATGGCCCCCGACAGCATGGAGGAGATGGTCTCGAAGATCGAGCAGGTCCCCTCGACCGAGCCGGGCGTCTACCGCTTCAGGGCGAAGCTCTCGATGGCGGGAGGCTGGCGCCTGTCGCTCGGGGCCAAGGTCCAGGGCGAGACGGGCACAGTCGAGAACAAGCTCGTCTTCCAGGCCGTCAAATGAGCCGGGCGGGCTGGACGGCCGGTGCCCTCGCCGCGCTGGTGGCAGGGAGCGCCGGCTACGTCGCCGGGCACGGTGGCAATCCCGTGCCGGCGCTCGTCGAGCGCGCGCGGAGCCGGCTCGCCCACCGCCCCCCCGGCGAGCCGGCTCCGGTCACCCCGTCCCCCGCGAAGGCGACCGGGCCGGTCGTCTACTATCGGGACCCGGACGGGAAGCCGGCCTACTCGCTCGCGCCGATGCTGACCGCCGACGGGCGCGTCTTCCGGGCCGTGCGTGCCAGCGAGGACGTGCGATTCGATGACCCGGAGGACGGCGAGGCCATGCCCGCCGACAGGGCCGCGAACGGCATTTCGGGGCAGGGTGCGGCGACGTCCGACGCCCGGCAAGTGCTGTACTACCGCAACCCGATGGGCTTGGCCGACACCTCGCCTGTGCCGAAGAAGGATTCGATGGGGATGGACTACATCCCCGTCTACGCGGGCGAGGACGAGGGCGGCGTCGTGAAGGTGGCGCCGGGCAAGGTCCAGCGCACGGGCGTGCGGACCGAGCTCGCGGAGCGCCGCGTCCTGTCTCTGCCGGTGCGGGCGCCGGGCAGCGTCGAGGAGGACGAGCGCCGCATCTCCGTCATCGCCATGCGCACGGACGCCTTCATCGAGAAGGTCGAGCCGGTCACCACCGGCGACCACGTCCACAAGGGGCAGCCGCTGCTGCGCCTGTTCGCGCCCGAGATCAATGCGGTCGCGGCCCAGTACCTGACCTCCATCGGCTACGAGGGGGGCCGCCGGCGGCTGGAGAACCTTGCCATCCCGCCGGAGGTCATCGACGAGATCGAGCGCACCCATAAGGTACCACCCTCCATCACCTGGTCCTCGCCCCGGGACGGCGTCGTGGTCGAGCGCAACGTCTCGGACGGGATGAAGGCCAAGTCCGGTGACGTCCTGTTCCGCATCGTCGACCACACGCGCGTCTGGGTGCTGGCCGACGTGACCGAGCGCGACCTCGCCGGGGTGGCGGAGGGACAGAGGGCGACGGTGCGGGTGCGGGCCTTCCCGGACCGGACCTTCACCGGGACGGTGACCCGGATCTACCCCCACCTCAACATGGAGACCCGGACCGCCCGCCTGCGCGTCGAGCTGCCGAACCCCGACGGCGCCCTGCGCCCGTCGATGTACGCGGACGTCGAGATCGCGACAGGCGACGCCAAGCCAGTGGTGGCGGTGCCCGACGACGCGGTCATCGACACCGGCGAGCGCCAGGTCGTGCTGCTCGACCACGGCGAGGGGCGCTTCGAGCCGAAGCCGGTGACGGTCGGCCTCCGCGGCCGGGGCTACGTCGAGATCCGCGAGGGGGTCACGGCCGGTGACCGCGTGGTTACCGCGGCGAACTTCCTGATTGACGCCGAGAGCAACCTGAAGGCGGCGCTGCAGGGCATGACCGCGCCCAAGGATGACCAGCAGGCGGCGAGCGCGGGAGGCACGCCGTGATCGCCCGCCTGATCGGCTGGTCGGCCCGCAACCTCGTCCTGGTGCTGATCGGGACCGTGTTCGCGGTGGCGACCGGCGTCCTGGCGCTCAAGACCCTGCCGCTCGACGCCATCCCCGACCTCTCGGACGTGCAGGCCATCGTCTACACCGAATACCCCGGGCAAAGTCCGACGACCGTCGAGGACGTCGTCACCTTCCCCCTCACGACCGCCATGCTGACGGTTCCGAAGGCGAAGGTGGTGCGCGGCTTCTCGTTCTTCGGGGTGTCCTTCGTCTACGTCATCTTCGAGGACGGCACCGACCCGTACTGGGCGCGCTCGCGCGTGCTGGAGTTCCTCAACGGTGCGGCGAGCCGCCTGCCGGTCGGCGTGACGCCGACCCTCGGACCCGACGCGACCGGTGTGGGCTGGGTCTACCAGTACGTCGTCGTCGCGAAGGAACGGACGCTCGCCGAGCTTCGGTCGCTGCAGGATTGGGTCATCCGGTTCGGGGCCTCGCGCGCGGAGGGCGTGGCCGAGGTCGCGGGCGTCGGCGGGTTCGTGAAGCAGTACAACGTCGTCGTGGACCCGAACCGGCTGCGCGCGCAGGGCATCAGCCTCAACAAGCTCCGGGACGCCATCCGGTCGAGCAACGCCGACGTCGGCGGGCGCACGGTCGAGCTGTCCGAGTTCGAGTTCATGGTGCGCGGGCGCGGTTACCTGAAGAGCGTCGCCGATATCGAGAACATCGTGCTCAAGACCGTGGGCGGCACGCCGCTGCGGCTCCGGGACGTCGCCCGGGTCGAGCTCGGGCCGGACGAGCGCCGCGGCATCACCGAGATGAACGGCGAGGGCGAGGTCGCCGGCGGCATCGTCCTGCAGCGCTTCGGCGCCAACGCACTCAACGTCATCGAGGGCGTCAAGGCGAAGCTCGCAGAGGTCGCGAAAAGCCTGCCGGCCGGCACCGAGATCCTGCCGGTCTACGACCGCTCGCAGCTCATCGACGCGGCCATCGACACCCTGCGCCACACGCTGGTCGAGGAGAGCATCGTCGTCTCTCTCGTCTGCATCGTGTTCCTGCTGCACGTGCGCAGCGCGCTCGTGGCCATCCTGATGCTGCCGGTCGGCATCCTGATGGCCTTCGCCGGCATGAGGGCGCTCGGAATCGGCGCCAACATCATGAGCCTGGGCGGCATCGCCATCGCGGTCGGCACCATGGTCGACGCCGCCATCGTGATGATCGAGAACGCCCACAAGCACCTGGAGCGGGCGCCCCCGGGCAAGCCGCGGGTCGAGGTCCTCGTCGAGGCCGCTGCGGAGGTCGGGCCGTCCCTGTTCTTCTCGCTCCTCGTCATCACGATGAGCTTCCTGCCGATCTTCACCCTGGAGAGCCAGGAGGGACGGCTGTTCGGGCCGCTCGCCTTCACCAAGACCTTCGCCATGGCGGCGGCGGCGCTCCTCTCGGTCACGCTGGTGCCGGCCCTGATGGTGCTGTTCGTGCGCGGGCGCATCGTCCCGGAGCACCGCAACCCGCTGAACCGGCTCCTCATCTGGCTGTACCTGCCTCTCATCGCCGGCGTTCTGCGAGCCCGACTCCTCACCATCCTGCTCGCCGTCGGCGTACTGGCCGCGACCGCTTGGCCGGCCCGGCAACTCGGATCCGAGTTCATGCCGGAGCTCGACGAAGGCACGCTGCTCTACATGCCGACGACCCTGCCGGGCATCTCGGTGACCAAGGCCGGCGAGCTCCTCGCCACCCAGGACCGCATCATCAAGAGCTTCCCCGAGGTGGCCTCGGTCTACGGCAAGGCTGGGCGCGCCAACACGGCCACCGACCCCGCGCCGATGGAGATGTTCGAGACGGTCATCGCCTTGAAGCCGAAGGCGGAGTGGCGCCCGGGCGTGACGCTCGCGAGCCTCAAGGCGGAGATGGACGCGGCCCTGCAGTTCCCGGGTGTGTCGAATGCCTGGACGCAGCCGATCCGCGCGCGCATCGACATGCTCTCGACGGGCATCCGCACCCCGGTGGGCGTGAAGGTGCTGGGCACCAACCTCAGGGCGATGGAGGGGGTCGCCCGCCAGGTGGAGACGGTGGTGCGGGCCGTGCCGGGCACGTCGAGCGCCTATGCCGAGCGGGTCATCGGGGGCTACTTCCTCGACATCACGCCGGACCGCGAAGCGCTCGGGCGCTACGGCCTGATGGTCGGGGACGTGCAGGACGTCGTCGCGACGGCCCTGGGTGGGCAGTCCGTGACGAACACGGTCGAGGGCCGCGAGCGCTACACCGTCAATGTGCGCTACCCGCGCGCCTTCCGCTCGGACCCAAGGGCCATCGCGACAGAGGTCCAGGTGCCGCTGCCGACCGGCGGCACGGTGCCGCTCGGTGAGGTGGCGAAGGTCGAGCTCACCCGAGGGCCGACCTCGATCCGCACCGAGAACGGGCATCTCGCGGTCTACCTCTTCGTCGACATCGCCGGGCGAGACCTCGGCGGCTACGTCGCCGAGGCGCGCAAGGCGGTGGCAGACGCGGTGCGGCTTCCCCAGGGCACGACCCTGCAGTGGAGCGGACAGTACGAGTACCTGGAGCGTGCGGAGGCGCGCCTCGCGGTCGTGGTGCCGCTGACGCTGCTGATCGTGTTCCTGCTGCTCTACCTGAACTTCCGGCGCCTGACCGAGACACTCATCGTGATGCTGTCGCTGCCTTTTGCCCTGGTCGGCGGGGTGTGGCTGCTCTGGTGGATGGGCTTCAACCTGTCGGTCGCTGTGGCGGTCGGCTTCATCGCCCTGGCTGGCGTCGCTGCCGAGACCGGGGTGATCATGCTGGTCTACCTCGACCACGCCCTCGACGAGGTCCGCGCCCAGTGCGAGCGCGAGGGACGCCCGCTCGCGCGCCCGGACCTGCGCCGGGCCATCATGGTCGGCGCGGTCGAGCGGGTCCGGCCCAAGATGATGACGGTCGTCGCCATCATGGCGGGCCTGCTGCCCATCCTCTGGAGTACCGGTTCAGGCTCCGAGGTCATGCAGCGCATCGCGGTGCCGATGATCGGCGGGATGGTCTCCTCGACCGTGCTGACCCTGGTGGTCATCCCGGCGGTCTACGCCCTGGTGAAGGGGCGGGGCCTGCCCCCGGCCGGCGCGGTCCGCGAGGGGACGGATGGTGAGGCGATGCGGCTGCCGCAGGCGGCCGAGTGAGAGCGAACGGTAGATGACGATGAGGAGCGATGCGATGCCATCCAGACGTACCGTGCTCGTGGGTTTGGCGGTGGGGCTGATGCTTGGACGGGGCGCCTTGGCGGAGGGGCCGCCGATGGTCGCGGTGACCAAGGACCCGAGCTGCGGCTGCTGCGAGAGATGGGTCACCCACCTGCGCGAGGCCGGCTTCACCGTCACCGTGACCGAGGGCCCGGTGAACCCGCTCAAGATCCGCCTGGGGGTGCCTCGCGAGCTTGCCTCCTGCCACACCGCCCAGGTCGGCGGCTACGTGATCGAGGGGCACGTCCCGGCCGGGGCGATCAAGCGGCTCCTCGCGGAGCGACCCGAGGGAATGGGTCTGGCCGTGCCAGGCATGCCGGTCGGTTCGCCCGGCATGGAGGTCGAGGACATGCAGCCTGATACCTACGACGTCGTCCTGTTTGGGAAGGACGGTCGGTCGACGTTCGCGCGGTACCGCGGCGGGGAACTAACCTGAGGCCACGGCGGATTCAGCGCTCGGGCATCGCCGCCGCCGGCGCGGCCGCCTTCGCCCCCGACTTGGGCGCGGGCTTCGGACGCTGGTCCCACATCACGTAGCCGGCCGGCGGGTCGTACTCGTGCGGGCGCATGACGGAGGCCTGCCCCTCCGCGGTGACGAGCCCCGGGAACAGCGCCCTCTCGATATGCTCCCGGTTAAGCGCGATCTTGTGCGGGGTGTGCGACAGGATGTGCTGCGAGTGGGTCCGGCCCGGGGGGCTGACGCTGACGAGCTTCTTGCCGGGA
The DNA here is from genome assembly GCF_021117295.1 of Methylorubrum sp. B1-46. Taxonomy (NCBI): domain Bacteria; kingdom Pseudomonadati; phylum Pseudomonadota; class Alphaproteobacteria; order Hyphomicrobiales; family Methylobacteriaceae; genus Methylorubrum; species Methylorubrum sp. B1-46. The sequence goes on from NZ_CP088247.1 coordinate 4,155,138, forward strand.
AAGCGCTTGGCGAACAGCTTGGCTGTCGCCGCCTGGTCCGTATCGGCGGTCAGGAGATATGCAGTATCCATGACGTCCTGTACTGCGTCGTCATAGACGCTAAGCGCGAGATTGATGTCCGTCGCCTTCTCGGTCGGCTTCTGCCAAGTGGAGCCACAGTCCCGGCACTTGGCGTCTTCATGGCTGAAGTGGCCGAGGACGGTCTCAACGCCGACCAGTTTGAGGGCGCGGACCAGGCGCTCGTGGCGGATTTTCTTGCTGTGATCGCCCGGGTAATAGGCCGTGCAGAACACGACGCGAACGAGCTCCTCCGACTGGCGCGAGATGATCGACTCCCCCAGCTTCCAGAAGTTGCACCACTTCAGAAAGGGCTCTCCTAAATCATTGACGGAATGATACAAATTGAAGCCATCGATGTAGAGTGCAGCCCGGATCCTGGATTTTCCCGCTTGACTATCCAGCTCCATGCACTCATATCCGATCCGTCAACGCTGAACGGTGCGCCGTCAGCAACCCATGGGTTCCGGCCCGTGTGAAGCCCACAGGTTCCAACCTGTGGGCTTCTTGGTTTCCGAGGCTGTTCTATCCTGAGTTCGCCTCGCGTAGTACTGTCTTTTTGTCTCTCGCGAGTTGACCGCGCCGGCCCTTCGGGCTTTGGCCGCCGGCATGTTATCCCCGGGCCTCTTAAGGTCGCGGTGGCAAGCCTGCGATGCTCGTCGGGCGGAACGGGGCGGTTCGCGTGGAACGCCATTCCTGGGGCCAGAGGAACGCGGGCCGCCGCCGTCGCATCAGGCCGCACGTCCGGACCGCCGCGCGCCGAGCCTTCGTCGCGATCACGGTCGCTGTCCTCGCCGTCGCGTGCTGCGGGTTCGCGGCCAAGGGGCTGTTCGAGAGCCGAGTGCTGATGATGCCCTACGTCGCTCGCTGACCCCCGCGCCCAGATCGCTCACGCGGGTTCACCCAACGGCGATAGCGCCTCGATGATGCGGCAGTCGGAGACCGACCCGCAGCCGCACTGGCCGATGACCTCGCGGAGTTCCGAGGCGAGCCGGGTCAGGTCGGCCAGCTTGCGCTCCACGTGGGCGAGATGGGCGCGGGCGATGGTGTCGACCTCGCCGCAGGAGCGATCCCGGTCGTCCGCCAAGGCGAGCAGGTCCCGGATCTGCTCCACGGTGAAGCCGAGGGCGCGACCGCGGCGGATGAAGCTCAGCCGGCGCAGGTGTTCGGGCCCGTAGAGCCGGTAGTTGCCGCTCGACCGCGCCGGCGGGGGCAGCAACCCGACCTTCTCGTACCACCGGACCGTTTCGACACGGGTCTGCGTGGCCTCCGCGAGGCTGCCGATGGTCATGGAAGAAGCGCTCCGCACGGCCTTGACCCTGTAGTGACTACAGGGTGCATGTAGGGGGCCTTCCCAGTCCGGACCAGGAGCCCGGCGAACGGAGCGCACCATGAGCCAGGCCGCCGGCGCGGACCGCACATCCTTCCCCACGAACGGTCCGCAGGCCCTGCGCTACAGGGTCAAGGGCATGGACTGCCCGACCTGCGCCGGGAAGATCGAGACCGCCGTCTCCCGGCTGCCGGGCGTCGCGGACGTGCGCGTGAACTACGGCAGCCAAGTCCTCGACCTCGCGCTCGATGAGGCTGCGACGCCGAGGACCGAATTGGAGGGGCGTATCGAGCGCCTGGGCTACGGCGTCGCGCTGCTCCCCACGGCCGCGGACTTAGCCATGGCCCAAGCCTCGGGCGGCGCCCCGCCCGCCGGGACCGCGGAGGAGCCTGAGCCGCCGCTCTGGCGGAGCCGGAAGGCGCGGCTGGGCATCCTGATCGGCGCCCTGTTCGCCGCCGGCTTCCTGGTCGAGCGGATCGCGCCGGGCCTGGCGGGCGAGTACGCCTACTGGCCAGGGGCGCTCGTCGGGCTCGCCTATTACGGCCGCCGCGCGGCCGTGGCGGCGTTGGCCGGCACGCCCTTCTCCATCGAGATGCTGATGTCGGTCGCCACCGCGGGGGCGCTCGCCATCCACGCCGCCGAGGAGGCCGCCATCGTCGTGCTGCTCTTCACGGTCGGCGAGATGCTGGAGGTCGTGGCGGCGGGCCGGGCGCGTGCCGGCATCAAGGCGCTCGCCGCCCTGGTGCCGAAGACCGCCCGCCTCGTCGACGAGGCCAATGGCACCATCCGCGAGGTGGCCGCTGCGTCGCTGGCCATCGGGCAAGTCGTGGTCGTGAGGCCGGGCGACCGTGTGCCTGCCGACGGGGTGATCACCGACGGCGCGTCGAGCCTGGACGAGTCCCCCATCACTGGCGAATCGGTCCCGAAGCCCAAGGAGGTCGGCGACCCGGTCTACGCCGGCAGCGTCAACGCCGATGGCGCGCTCCAGGTCCGGGTCACAAAGACGGCGGCCGACAACACAGTCGCCCGCATCCTGCACCTCGTCGAGGAGGCGCAGGCGTCGAAGTCGCCCACGGCGCGCTTCATCGACCGGTTCAGCGCGGTCTACACGCCCATCGCGTTCGCGTTCGCGGCCGCCGTTGCGGTCGTGCCGCCGCTGCTCGGCGCCGATTGGGGCACCTGGATCTACCGGGGCCTGGCGCTCCTCCTCATCGCCTGCCCCTGCGCGCTGGTGCTCTCGACCCCCGCGGCCATCGCCTCCGGACTGGCCGCCGGTGCGCGACGCGGGCTGCTCGTCAAGGGCGGCGCCGCACTGGAGGTCATCGGGCGGGTGCACACGGTCGCGTTCGACAAGACCGGGACGCTGACCGCCGGACGGCCGCGGGTCTCGGACATCCTGGTCTTCGCCCCGGACGCGTCGGAGCGCTCGCTTCTCGGGTTGGCTGCCGCGGTCGAGAGCGGAAGCGGCCACCCCATCGCCCGGGCCATCCTCGACCGGGCGAGCGCGGACGGGGTGCCGCTGCGCCCGACGCGGGACGCCCGCGCCATCCCCGGCAAGGCGGTGTCGGCCACGGTGATGGGTCAGACGGTGCTCGTCGCCTCCCCACGCCACGCCGCCGAGAGCGCGCGGCTCGGCCCCGAGGCCGAGCGCGCGGTCGCGGACCTGGAAGCCGGCGGCAAGACGGTGGTCATCGTCGTCCGCGGCGCCGAGGCCTTGGGCGCCATCTCGGTCCGGGACGAGCCCCGCGCCGACGCGGCGGCCGGCATCTCGGCCCTGCGGAAGCTCGGCGTCCGCAGCGTGATGCTGACCGGCGACAACCGGCGCACGGGCGAGGCGGTCGCGTCCGAACTCGGGCTCGACGTGAAGGCCGAGCTCCTGCCCCAGGACAAGCTCGCCGAGATCGCGGCCCTGAAGGCGGCGGCTCCGGTGGCGATGGTCGGCGACGGCATTAACGACGCGCCGGCGCTCGCCGCCGCCAGCGTCGGCATCGCGATGGGCGGCGGCACCGACGCGGCCCTGGAAACGGCGGACGCGGCGGTGCTGAACGACCGGGTGGGCGACGTGGCGGCGCTGGTCTCCCTCTCTCGGGCGACCCTGGGCAATATCCGCCAGAACGTCGCGATCGCCCTCGGCCTGAAGGCCGTGTTCCTAATGACGACCGTCGCAGGCATCACCGGCCTCTGGCCGGCCATCCTGGCCGACACCGGCGCGACCGTCCTGGTGACGGCCAACGCGCTCCGTCTCCTGAGGGCCTGATGATCTCCCTGTCAGGGTGGGCCGGCCGGGCGGCGACCGTGGCCGGGGTGGCGGGGGCCGCCGCGGCCATAGACCTCGTCGCCAAGGCGGTGGCCGAGGCGTGGCTGGAGGAAGGCGCCGTCAGGGGCGCACTGCCCTTCGTCGACCTGAGCCTGTCATTCAACTACGGCATCAGCTTCAGCCTGTTCCCGGCGCACGACCCGTCCTCCCTGGCACTGCTCCTCGCCATCCAGGGCACGCTCACCTGCCTCGTGGCCGGCTGGGCCCTGGCCGCGGGCGGCGGGCTCGAACGCCTCGGGCTCGCCGCGATAGCGGGCGGGGCCGCCGGCAACTTCGTCGACCGGCTCATGGACGGCGTCGTCACGGACTACCTCGACCTGCACACCGGCGGCATCCGCTGGTTCACCTTCAATTTGGCGGACGTCTGGATCTCGACAGGCGTGGTGCTGCTGCTCCTCGACGGACTTCCCCTGCGGCGGAGGCATCGCAGCGCCGGGGATCCGATCCCGTAAGCGGCCCGCTTCCGCCGAACCGCAGCCACGGCAACCTGTCATCAACCCTTCGAGCCCAGGCTCGGAGGCCGACCTCGGCGAGGCCGACATGCTGAAGACGACAACGCTCGGTCTGGCCCTCCTCCTGGCGCTGTCCGCCTGCCAGGACGGCCAGTACGCGGCCTCGACGCGCCACCTCGCGCCGATCCCGCCGGCGACCCTGGCCCTGATGTCGGCCAAGGGTGTCTCGCCGGCGGATCCGATCCTGATGCGGGCCTACAAGAAGGAGTCCGAGATCGAGCTCTGGAAGCGCGGCACGGACGGCAAGTACGCCCTCCTGAAGACCTACGCGATGTGCCGCTGGTCGGGTCAGCTGGGGCCCAAGACCCGGGAGGGGGACCGGCAGGCGCCGGAGGGCTTCTACGCGGTGACGCCCGCGTCCATGAACCCGAATTCGAGCCTCTATCTCTCGTTCAATCTCGGGTACCCGAACGAGTACGACCGCTCCCTGGGACGCACCGGCGCGCACCTGATGGTGCACGGCTCGTGCTCGTCGCGGGGCTGCTTCGCGATGACGGACGAGGTGATCTCGGAACTCTATGCCGTGGTGCGGGAGGCCTTCGCGGGCGGCCAGCGCGCCGTCCAGTTCCAGTCCTACCCGTTCCGCATGACGCCGGAGAACTTGGCCCGGCATCGCCAGGACCCGAACATCGCGTTCTGGAGGAACCTCAAGGAGGGGTCCGACCGGTTCGAGGTCACGGGGGCCGAGCAGGGCGTCGGCGTCGCCGATGGCCGATACGTGTTCGATGCCGGCGACGAGGCCACCGCTGGCGCGGTCGCGCGGAGGCAGGCGGATGACGAGCGGCAGGTCGCCGCCCTCGTGGCGAGCGGGACGCCCGCCGTCCGGCTGGTGTACGAGGACGGCGGCCAGCACCGGTCGTTCCGAGAGACCATGGTCGCGGCCGGAGGCGGTCTCGGCGAGGTGAGCCGCCCCGAGGCTCTGGCCGCAGGGCCGCGTGAGGTCGCCGTGCCGGCCGCGGGCCCGGTTGCTCTCGCCGGCAAGCGGGAGCCGGTCCGGGGTGCGGCGGCGCTCAAGCCGGCGGGGCCCGGCGGGACCGAGGCGGAGCGCCAACGCCTTCTCAAGATCTTCGCCGCGGCCGGGGCCGGTCAGGAGTGACGATCCTGCGTCCATCATTCCGCCGGGGCTGAACCGATGGCCATCGACGCCTCAAGCGTGGGCTTCCTGGCGGCCTTCGCGGCCGGCGCCGTGTCGTTCCTATCGCCCTGCGTGCTGCCCCTCGTTCCGGGCTACGTGTCGTACGTCGCGGGGCAGTCGGCCGCCGGCGAGCGCGACAGCCTGCGCACGCTCGGCCTGAGCCTTTGCTTCGTGCTCGGGTTCACGACCGTCTTCGTCGCGTTCGGCGCGGGGGCGAGCGCGCTCGGCTTCGCCCTGCTCGCCCATCGCGAGGCGCTGAACCTCGCCTCGGGCTTGCTGGTGATCCTGTTCGGCCTGTTCACGGCCGGTCTGCTGCGGCCCGCCTGGCTGCAGCGTGAGCTGCGCTGGCACGGCGATCCGCCGGGTCAGGGGCCCGTCGCCGCCTATCTCCTCGGAACGGCCTTCGCCTTCGGATGGACCCCATGCATCGGTCCCGTCCTCGGTGCCATCCTGGCAGTCACGGCCTCCTCGGCCGCGGGCAAGGGCGTCGCCCTGCTCACCGTCTACTCGCTCGGGCTTGGCGTGCCGTTCGTGGCGGCGGCCCTTTTCCTGTCAGGCTTCGTCGCGCGCCTTCGGACCCTACGCTGGTTCGGTCGTGCGCTTCAGCTCGTCGGCGGGGGCGTGATGGTGGCGATGGGGCTGCTGATGGTGACCGACCGCATGAGCGCCGTGGCTTCCCTCCTCGTGGAGGCCTTCCCCGTGCTTGGGCGGATCGGTTGAGGCATGGTCCTCCGCAGGCGTGCTGTTGAGCATGCGACTGCAGGCTGCCACGAGCGTGAGCCGACCCTTGTTGAAGAACAAGATTCGGCACTATCCTGGGTAAGCCGCGCGCATCGCCGCGAGGGCCTCAGGGGCGTGGGCCGAACAGGATCACCGTCATGCCGACGAGGCAGATCGCACCGCCCGTAACGTCCCATCGGTCCGGACGGTAGCCTTCCGCACCCCATAGCCAGAGGATGGCCGCCACGATGTAGATGCCTCCGTAGGCCGCATAAGCCCTGCCTGCCGCCTCGCTCTCGACTAAGGTAAGCAGGTAGGCGAAGAGCGCAAGCGATGCCATGCCGGGGAGCAACCAGAGGGGTGATCTGTCCAGGCGCAGCCAGGCCCAGAACGCGAAGCATCCAACGATTTCGGCGAGGGCCGCGCCCGCATAGGCGAGGAAGGTCGTCATTTCTGAGTGGTCTCGTTGCTCTTGAAGTCTGTCAAGCTTGCAATGCGAGGTCCGCGATCCTGATAGGACTGCCGCTGGTTCGCGTGGTGCTCACGGATACTGTTCGGCGACCTGCCGGAACAGAGCGGCGCCACCGTCGTCCTCGTCATGGCTGACCGGCGCCGTGGCGCGGGCGCCGCCGAAGCGCGCATAGAGGGCCGGAAGTACGACCAGGGTCAGCATGGTGGCGCTGATCAAGCCGCGGATGAACACGGTCGCGAGCGGCTTCTGGACCTCCGTGCCGGTCCCCGCCGCCAGCGTCACCGGGACGAACCCGAGCGAGGGCAACAAGCGCGGTCATGGCGTCCTTCAGGATGGCGATCAGCGCCGGCACGAAGGTCAGCGACAGGACGAAGGCGGCAACGAGCGCGATGATGACGGTCGGCGCCATCGGCTCGAACATCTTGCCCTCGACCCTGGCCACGCCCGGCACGGTCTTGATCTGCGGCCGGACGATCCATTCCTGGAAGGTCCGCAGGTAGGCGGCCTTCTCCAGCTCCGTCCTCAGCCCCAGTCCCTCAGGTGTCAGGTATCTGTCGTCCGATTGCCAGCCCGGTTCGCCTAAACACGACGCCTTCCACGCGTCGGGCGCCGTGTAGCGCACGGTCCACATGAATATCTCGTCGAGGCCGGTCATGATCGGCCCCATATGAGGCTGGAATTCGGACGGCCGCCCCTCGCGCGCCTCGCCTAGGCGCTCCACCAACTGGCGGCGGGCGAAGTAGACCTTGACCTCGTCGGCGAAGACCGCCGTGACCTGGGAGAAGTCGTTACGCGAACGCAAACGGATGTATTCCGAACCCTTGATGCCGGCGAGCGTGGTCTCGACCGGTCAGGTCACCTGCTTCTCGATATCGAAGGGCGAGAGCGTGGGCGCGACGGTGTTGAACAGCACCTGGTTGCTGTTGATATCGGGCACGAAGTCGAGCCAGCCCTGTCGAACGGGGAAGGCGAGGATACGGGAGATCAGGTCCGGTCGCCCTCAGTCGTCGCCCGCTTCGGATTTGCGGAGCTCGGCCTTGAGGATGAAGGAGTTGGCAACCGCGATGGTGGCGCCCGACTTCAGTCCGGAGACGACCTCGTAGGAATCGTCGTCCGAGCGTCCGAGCTCGACCTCCCGCTTCTCGAAGCCCTCCTCAGTGCGCACGAAAACGACGCGCTCGCCCCCGACCGTCTGCAGGGCGGCCTTCGGGACGTGCACCTCGACCGCGTCGTTCGCGATCTCCACCCCGGCAGTGACGAAGGCGCCGGGGCGCCATGCAAGGTCAGGGTTCGGCAGGGCGACGATGACCCGCGCCGAGCGGGTGTCCGGGTTCAAGAACGGGCTGACGAAGACGACCTTGCCGTCGGCATGGCGGCCGCCGGCCTCATGGGCATGGGTGACAGCTACGGGTGCGCCCTCCCGAACCATGGCGAGCTCGTGTGTCGGCACCGACAGCTCGATCCATACGGTCGAGAGGTCGGCGACGGTGTAGATGTCGGCGGGGTCGCCCTTGCCGCCGACCGTCGTCCCGACCTCGACCTTGCGCTCGACGACCCGGCCGGCGAGCGACGAGCGGAGCTCGTACCGGCGCAGGGTGGATTGGTTCAGGGTGGCACCTTCTCGTTTCTGTGCGGCTGCGACATCGGTCGCGCTCAGCCCGAGGGCGGACAGCTTCTGGCTGGCGAGGTCGACGCGCAAGGTGGCTTCCGTGTAGGTTGCCCTGGTCCGCAGGTAGACCTGCTCCGACGAGATGCGCTTGTCCCAGAGCGCCTGCTGCCGGTCGAAGTTGGTCTTCTCCAGCTCGGCGCGTACCGAGGCGATGAGGTACTCGCTCTTGGCGTCGGCGACGTCACGGCTTTCGAGGACGGCGACGATCTCGTCCTTGGCAACCCGGTCGCCGAGGCGCTTGCGCATCTCCGTGACGGTACCCACGACCCGGGCCGGGACGCGCGCGATCCGGTCGGTGTCGGGGGTGATGGCGCCGGGTACCAGGAGGTGCCGGGCGAGCGTGCCGCCCTCGACTTTCACGACCGAGATGTTGAGCGCCGCCACCTCCTCGGGTCCCATCCGGATTGCGCCCTTCTCGGGGTGCTCCTCGCCCGGCTCGTACCCGTGCTTCCCGATCTCGTGGCCGTTCGTGGCCTTGGGGGTTCCCGGCTTCTTGACGTCGTCATCTCCGTCGGGCGGCGTCCCAGCCTTCGAGGGTTCGTGGTTGGCGGTGATGGGTGGCACGGTGATGGTGAACAGGTCTTTCGGCAGCCCGGCGGCGGCCAGATTGTCCCTGACGAAGCGGGCGACGGCGGGGACGGCTGCGCCTATGGCGATGCCGGTGGCCAGGAGGACCGCGAACAGGAGGAGGCGCATGGGGGCCGCTCGACAAGGACGCCGGACGGCCTGCTTGGGCGGTCACGGTCGTTCCCGTTGGATCAGGTGATGGACGAACCGGCGCCGAGATGTGGGCCGGGCGAACGCGCTCTTGGGAGCGCGGCGTCACCTTACGCGCGGGGCGGTCTCGCCAGTCGGTCGGGAGTGACGGAGGTCGGAACCTCGGCCACCCAGGAAAAGCCCAGGCCGGCGAACTCCGTCGACGGCGTGACGTGGGAGGAGACTTGGAGAGGGGCCACCTGATGGCAGCCACAAAGGAGGCGGCAGGCCAAACCCGGATTGCCGGCCTCGGTGGGCATGGGCGTGACTAGCGTCCCCACACCGATTGCGTTTTGGTAGCGGCCGCCATGATCAGCAAGATCGTCGCCGGAGCCCGCAACGGTCGAAACGATGAACATGGCCAGGGCAAGCAAGAGCGCGCGGGCACCGAATGCGCACCACTCCTGCAACACGGCACAACGCCTATGCCAACCGCCGACACCCATCGAGGTTCTTATGCGCGATTTTGGTTTGTTCGCACAAGAACAACCATCACGCCCCGACCCTCCCAAATCGGGAAGCCCCACTACCCGCGGCACGTCATCAAAGAAAGCGCGTCCTGTTCCGTTACAAGATCGGATGCGGCGGCTGCACCAAGCCCATCACCTGCACCATCCAAGCCATCGAGCCGTGCGCTCAAGTCGGGATCAATTTGCGGGCCGATCTCGTGTCCGTGGCCGCGGATCCGGCTGAGCCGCTGCTCGCGGCAGCTTGAAATGCCGCAGCGGCAACCAAACCTTCATCCCCCCATTTTCGTTTCACATGCGGACATGGTCCCGCCACCGAAATCGGTGTAAGCCAGACCTCATGAGCCTCGACCGGCAAATCATGCGCCTGACGGCGGTGGTGATCCTCGCGATCATCGCCTACGTCGCGCCGTCTGCCGTCCAAGCCCACGACGGCCATGCCCACCACGGTCGTCATCAATCAACGACTCAGGCGAACGCAGCGCCTCCCGTCGCGACGAGGCCGATTACCCTCCCGTCCCGCATCGTCGGTGGCCCTGCCGAAACCCGGCTTGCGCTCGACGGACAATCCCCGGCAGCCGAGCCGCTGTCTTCGCTGCAGGCTGACGATGCCGGTGGGAGATGCTGCCCTGTCGGCTGCAGGGGCTCATGCTGCGGGACGATGGTATGCTGCCCGTCCGGCGTCGTCGCCGGCGCCGCGTCGCTTTCCAGGCCCCTGTCTGGGAACGTCGTGCTGATCCCGCACGACGTCGATGCCCGTTCAGGCGTCGACCCCGAGGCCCTGCCCGAGCCCCCACGAACCCTCGCGTGAAGTAGGGCGCGCCTGAGGCGCGCGACGCCCGGAATGCGCCCGCTATCGGCGCCGTCCGGACTTCCCGACGCGAGGATTCCTATTCATGTCGACCCGTTTTGCCGCCGCCTATTGGCCAGCCCCCATTGAAGTGGTCCGCCCTGAAGTATGGCTTTTGTGCCAGGAGGACGGACGAGATGGCAAAGCGACCCAAGCCCGAGGAGATTGTTGCCAAGCTGCGGCAGGCGGACGTGCTGGTCTCGCAGGGACAGAGCGTGGCGGACGCGATCCGCTCGATCGGCGTGAGCGAGGTGACGTACTATCGCTGGCGGCGTGAGTTCGGAGGCCTGAAGACGGATCAGGTACGCCGGATGAAGGAGCTGGAAGTCGAAAACCAGCGGCTGCGCAAGGCAATTGCCGACCTGACGCTCGACAAGCTGATCCTGCAGGAGGCGGCTCGGGGAAACTTCTGAGCCCCGCGCGCCGACGTGCGTGTGTCGAGCACATCGTTCAGACGATGAAGGTGTCCGAGCGCCGGGCCTGCCGGGCGCTCGGACAGCACCGCTCGACGCAGCGCAAGGTGCCGCGGGGCAGAGATGACGAGGCCACTCTGACAGCCGATCTCGTTGCGTTGGCGGAGCGGTACGGCCGCTACGGCTATCGGAAGATCAGCGCCTTGCTGAAGGCGGCCGGCTGGCTGGTCAACGACAAGCGCGTCGAACGCATCTGGCGGCGCGAAGGCCTGAAGGTCCCGGCCAAACAGCCCAAGCGCGGCCGCATCTGGGGCGGCGCCGGCTCGTGCCTGCGATTGCGGGCGGAGCACCGTGATCACGTCTGGTCTTACGACTTCGTCGAGGCACGCACGCACGAGGGGCGCAAGTTCCGGATGCTCAACGTGGTCGATGAGTTCACTCGCGAGTGCCTGGCGATCCGCGTCGCGCGCAAGCTCAAGGCGGCGGACGTCATCGACGTGCTGTCCGACCTGTTCATCCTGCGCGGCGTGCCCGGCCACATCCGCTCAGACAATGGTCCGGAGTTCGTCGCCAAGTCGGTGCGGGCCTGGATCACCGGCGTCGGCACCCAAACAGCCTACATCGCACCGGGCTCGCCGTGGGAGAACGGCTACGTCGAGAGCTTCAACGCTCGTTTGAGAGATGAACTTCTGAACGGCGAAATCTTCTACACGCTCAAGGAGGCGCAGATCGTGATCGAGAGTTGGCGGCGACACTACAACGGCGTGCGTCCGCACGCCTCGCTTGGCTATCGACCGCCGGCCCCAGAGGTGTTCATGCCCGCCTTCACCGCTTGGCCGGCTGCGCTCACCAGACCGGCTCCGCCAGCCACGCTACCCATGGAGGAGAGACCGACCCTGCACTAACTTTGAACTTGGACCACCTCGGGGGGGCCAATCAAATGGCCGACGCAATATCTCCGCTTTCCCACCCCTTAGTACCGCACCGGAGCAATCCAGAGCAAAAGGGGGCCGCCAATACAATGGCGGCCCTTGGCCTTTGCGACCGACGCAGATCACTCCTTCCGCGCCTGCGCCCGATTACCTCGGGGACGATGGCAGCAAGGCGGCACCAGGAAAAGCCTTTGATGACCTCCTGGGCGAAGCCGCGGAGTGGGCAAAGAAGGAGCACAGCCCCTGATTTTATATTAGGATCGCCTAAATAAGATAAGGCTGACATTCTGGGATACGGACCGATGGACGTAGCGACTCCGACCGACCTGATGCGCCTGCAGGACAAGGCCGCCGACGCGGCCCGCCTGCTCCGCCTCCTCGCCAACGAGAAGCGGTTGCTCATCCTGTGCCTGCTGGTCGCCCGCGGCGAGATGGACGTGACCAGCCTCGCCGGGGAGGTCGAGCTCAGCCAATCGGCCCTGTCGCAGCACCTCGCCAAGCTGCGCGAGGATGGGTTGGTCGCGTTCCGGCGCGAGAGCCAGACGATCCACTACCGCCTTGAGGACCCCAGGGCCGCGCGGGTGCTGGCGACCCTCAAGGACATCTTCTGCCCGGAGCTCGGCTGACCGGTCTCAGCCCGGGAGGATCTCCGCCTCAAGCCCCGGGCGATCCGTCCGGTTGCGCAGCCGCAGGCTCAGGCCACTCCGGCGGGACGCCATCTCGGCGATGGCGAGGCCGAGACCGCTACCCGTCTCGCTCTTGTGTCGCCCACGGAAGAACCGTGTCGTGACGTGGGGCAGTTCCTCCTCCGGAATGCCCGGTCCCTCGTCGCGAACGACGATGCCCTCGCCATGCGGCCGCGCGCCCCAAGCCACCGTGCCGGTCACCATGTGCTGCACGGCGTTCTCGTGCAGATTTCGGACTGCGAGGCGCAGGCCTTCCGGGTCGGCCAGCAGCGTGTAGCCCCGTAGCCCCGGATCGATTTGGGTCCGGACCCCGGGAGGCGTCCGCATCCCCTCCACGGTCTCCGTCACCAGTGCGCCGACGTCGACCTCCGCCAGGGAGGGCGCCTCCCCTGCGGCATCGAGCTGGGCGGCGTCGAGCAACTGGCGGACGAGGCGCGTGGTCCGGTCGACGGCCGCAAGGATCTGTCTCAGCGCCGCCTTCGCCACGTCCGGGTCGGTGGCGGCCATGGCGACCTGGGCCTGGACCTTGAGGCCGGCGAGCGGTGTTCGCAGTTCATGCGCGGCGAAGGCCGTCACTTCCCGTTCGTGCCGGCGGGCCGATTCGACCTTGAGGAACAGCCCGTTCAGGGCGTCTGCCAGGGGACGCACCTCCGCCGGCGTCCGATTTGTGTCGATCGCACTCATGTCGTCGGCGCCGCGACCCGCGAGGTCCCGCGCCATCAGCCGCAAGGGACGCAAGCCCCGACCGAGGCTCGCCCAGATCAGCATGCCGAGCAACGGAACCATCAGGATGGCGGGTGTGACCAGGCCCATGATGAGGTCAGTGACGAGGCGCTCGCGGAGGCCAAGACGATCACCCACCATGACCCGCACACCTCTCTCGGCATCCTCCACGGTGAACACCCGCCAGGTCTCGCCGTCGACCTCGCGCTGCGAGAAGCCGGCCGGCGCGTCGGTCAGGCGGCGCTCCGGGGCCCCGGTCGACCGCGCTACCATGCGCCCGTCGAGCGACCAGATCTGGCAAGAAAGCTGCCGCTCGTAGGCCGTCGGGGCCGGGAAGGTTCGGGGTGCCCCGTCCGGGCCAGCGCTCCCAACCGCACCCACCAGGGAACTGACCATGCGGGCGGCTTCCTGCAGGCGGTTGTCGAGGACCTGCTCCACCTCGCGCTTCGAGCCGAGATAGATCCAGGCGACCGCGCTGAGCCAGATCAGGCCGGTGGCGAGGACGAGGATGGCGAAAAGCCTGACGCGTAGCGACCTCATGCGAGTGCCCTCATCCGGTATCCGAGACCTCGGACCGTCTCGATGGCGTGCTTGCCGATCTTGGCACGCAGGTTGTGCACGTGGACCTCGACCGCGTTGCTCTCGACCTCCTCCTGCCAGCCGTAGAGCCGCTCCTCCAGTTCGACCTTGGAGCGAAGCACGTTAGGTCGTTCCATGAGGGCCGCCAGAACCATGACCTCGCGCCGGGAGACGGCGACCGGCACACCGTCGACGGTGACGGCAAGGCTGCCGGGGTCGAGCCGAATTCCGCCGTGCTCCAGGAGCGCGGCGGCCCGACCCGAGGCCCTCCGGACGACGGCACGGATGCGGGCGGAGAGCTCGTCGAGGTCGAAGGGCTTGCCGAGGTAGTCGTCGGCGCCATCGTCGAGCCCGGCGATCCGGTCGGTCACGGCGTCCCGGGCCGTCAGCAGGACGACCGGCGTCCGGTCGTTCCGGCGGCGAAGCCCCCGCAACACGTCGAGGCCGGAGCCGTCGGGCAGCATCAGGTCGAGCACGATGGCCGAGAACGCGCTCGTGGCGAGCGCCGCCTCGGCGTCGGCGCAGGTTGCGACGCAATCGACCGTCGCCCCGCCCAGGCCCAAACCAGCCCTGAGACCGTCCGACAGGATGGTGTCGTCCTCGACGACGAGGATGCGCATGCGTGTCTCCCTTTACGGCCCCCATCCTCCGGGCCCCGCTTAAGCCTGGCTTAAGCTGCGTTTCCGACCCGCGGCGGGCCGATCCGATCCCGGACCCTGCCCATGCCGAACGTTTTCACCCACCTTATCCTCGCTGCCCTGCTCTGGACCGGCTCCTCGCTGTGGTCACCGGGGCAGTGCCGCGAGCCCGGTGCGCGGCCGACGCCCTTCACCGTCGATGCGGCTCGCGACCCAGACCTCTCGCTGCGCCTGCGATGGACCATCGCCCCCGGCACCTACCTCTACCGTGACAAGATCGCCGCCACCGACGCGAGCGGCAGGGAGCTTCCTGTCAGCACCCAGCTCGGCGAGACCAAGGATGACCCCAACTTCGGGCCGACGGAAGTCTATCACGGCGCGACGGAGGCCATCGTGCCGGGTGCGGCTCTCGCGGGGGTGCGCGAGGTGCGCGTCACCTATCAGGGCTGTGCCGAGAAGGGCATCTGCTACCCGCCGATCAACAAGGTCATCGAGGTCCCCGCGCTAGGTCCGCAGGCGACCGCGACCGCCGCGACGCCGGCCACGGACGCGCAGGCCGAGCCCGCGAGCGGCCTGCTCTCGGGCCATCTCGCGGGCGTCCTGGCGACCTTCCTCGGGCTCGGCCTGCTCCTGGCCTTCACCCCGTGCCTGCTCCCGATGGTCCCGGTGCTGGCCGGCATGCTGGCCCGGTCCGGGGAGCGGCTCTCGGCCGGACGAGGTTTCGTACTCTCCGGCACATACGTGATCGCGATGGCGCTGGCCTACGGGACGCTCGGCGTGGCGGCGGCATGGTCCGGGCGCAACCTTCAAAACGCACTCCAGACTCCCGCCGCGCTTGGACTGCTCGCCGCAGCCTTCGCCGCCCTGGCCCTGTCGATGTTCGGCGTGTTCGACCTGGCGCTGCCGTCCGGCGTCGCCGGCCGGCTGTCACGCCTGAACGGAGGCAAGCTTGGCGCGCTCGGCGCCGCCGCTGTCATGGGCTTCACCTCCGCCCTGATCGTCGGGCCCTGCGTGACGCCGCCACTCGCCGCGGCCCTCCTCTATGTCGCCCAGACCGGCGACGTGGCGCGCGGCGCCGCCGCCCTGTTCGCGCTCGGCCTCGGCATGGGCCTGCCGCTGATCGCATTCGGGACGTTCGGGGCGGGTATCCTGCCGAAGTCAGGCCCTTGGCTGGTCGCGGCCAAGCAGGCCTTCGGCGTAGTCTTCCTCGCGTTGGCCATCACCATGGTTTCGCGCCTCGTGCCGTCCGAGGTCTCCCTCGTGCTCTGGGGCGCGCTGGCGATCGGCGTCGGCGTGTTCGTCGGGGCGTTCGACGTCCTCAGGGCGGGTGCCGCGGGCCGGCTAAGCAAGGTCGCCGGTATCGTTGCCGTGACCTACGGCTGCGCCCTCGTCGTCGGCGCCGCGGGCGGCGGGACCGACCCGCTCCGGCCGCTCGCAGGCTTCGGCCCGTCGCGAGCGGTTCACGTCGAGGAGAGCCGGTCTGTCTCCTCCGTCCCGGCTTTCGAGGCCGCCCTCGCGGCGGCCCGTGCCGCGGGCAAGCCGGTGCTCGTCGAGTTCGCCGCCGACTGGTGCAGCGTCTGCAAGACCAACGAACGGACGGTCCTGGCTGACCCCGGCATCCGGGCGAGGCTGAGGGCCGTCTCGGTCATCCGCGCCGACGTCACCCGCGACGACGACGCCACCCGCGCCCTGATGCGGCGCTTCGAGGTGGTCGGACCGCCGACCCTCATCCTGATGCGCCCCGACGGCGGCGAGGTCCGCGAGGCCCGCACCGAGGGCGAACTCACGGTCGAGGACCTGAAGCGCCGCCTCGCCCTCGTCGGCGCCTGAGCCCCCCTTTTCGACAAACCAAGTTTCACGGAGACCACCATGGACCGCAGGACCCTGCTCGCCCTTATGCCCGCCGTCGCGCTCGCGCCTGCCCTGTTGTCGCTGGCGCCCCCCATCGAGGAGGCCTTCGCCCAGGGCGTCGACCCCAACGCCATCCTCAACGACCCGGAGGTGCCGGTCTCGGGCAACCCGAAGGGCGACCTGACCATCGTCGCCTTCCTCGATTACAACTGCCCCTTCTGCAAGAAGGCCGAGCCCGACCTCATCCGTCTGGTGAAGGCGGACGGGCGCATCCGCCTCGTCCACAAGGACTGGCCGATCCTCGGCGACGCCTCCGTCTACGGCGCCCAACTCGCCCTCGCGGCGAAGTACCAGGGCCGCTACGACGAAGTGCACCGCGCGCTCATGGGGATTCCGGGCCGCAAGATCCCGAAGGAGCGGATGCTGGAGGCGGTGGCCGCCTCGGGCGTCGACGTCGCCCGCCTGGAAGAGGACCGGAAGGCGCACCAGGCCGAGATCGCGGCCCTGCTCCAGCGCAACCTCGACCAGGCGGACGCCCTGGGGCTCCAGGGAACGCCGGTCTTCCTGATTGGCCAACTCAAGGTCGCGGCGGCGCTCGATTACGACGGCTTCAGGCAGGCAGTCGCCCAGGCCCGAGCGCGGGGTCGCTCGTGATGCCGCGGCCCCTCCGCCTTACGACGTTGATCGCGCTCGCCTCGGCGCTCGGCGCCTGCTCGACCTCGCAGGGGGCTCCGGCCCCCGTCGCGGAAGCCCGGCCGCAGATCACCCCGGAGGTCTTGCGCCGGTACGCCGCCGTCACGGACGAACCCTTCCCGGTCGAGGCGGTCGACCCGCGCGACCTCAAGGCTCGCAACGTCCGCCAGTTGGTCGACTACCCGTCAAAGGAGCTGCCCGGCACCCTCGTCGTCGATCCATACAAACGCTTCCTCTTCCTCGTCATGGAGGGCGGCAAGGCGATGCGCTACGCGGTCGGGGTGGGCAAGGCCGGATTCGAGTTCACCGGCGAGGCGACCGTTGCCCGCAAGGCGTCCTGGCCGCGCTGGACGCCGACGCCCGACATGCTCCGGCGTGATCCGGAGCGGAACGGGCGCTGGGCCGGCGGCATGCCGGGCGGCGACAGGAACCCGCTCGGCGCCAGGGCGCTCTACCTGTTCAAGGACGGCAAGGACACGCTGTACCGTATCCACGGCACGACGGAACCATCGAGCATCGGCGAGGCGGTGTCCTCGGGATGCATCCGCATGCTGAACCAGGACGTGATCGACCTGCACCGGCGCGTCCCCACCGGCACGAAGGTGGTGGTGCTCGGGTCCCGAGGCACCGTCCACGCCGCACGGCCAAAAGCGCCGGAGACGACGGGCAGCCTCGGGAACGGCGCATCCTCCGGACCGAAGCCGGACGACGGCCTCGATCATGCGGGGCTCGACAACCTATCGCGCAGCGCGTCGGAAGCACCCGAGCCTCCGGCCTATGACGGGGAGGCGGACGATGACGGTCTTTAGGAGCCTGATGATCGCGGTCGTGCTTGCGACCCTGGGCGTAGGGGCCGCCCATGCCGGCCCGGAAGCGCCGGCCGGGTACTACGCCGACCAGAAGGTGGTCTACCACAACGACGGCGGCCCCGACGGAGCCGCCTACTTCAAGCGCCTGCTCGGCAATCTGCGCAACCACGTCGAGACCGTGGGCAAGACCCACGTTGAGATCCGCGTGGTGAGCCACGGCGACGGGGTCGGGCTCTTCCAGTCGGCCGCGAGCGACAGGGAGCTCGCCGCCCGTATCGATGCCCTCAAGGGGATGGGCGTTCGGTTCCTCGTCTGCGGCCATACCCTGCGCGAGCGGAAGATCGACCGCAACACGCTCTACGGCGTCACCGAGGACGAAGTGGTGCCGAGCGGTGTCGCCGAACTGGCGCGGCTGCAGGGCATGGGGTTCGCCTACATCCATCCCTGAGTTGGTCGAACGGGAGACGGCGAGCCTCCCGTCGGCATCGATGCCACGCCAACGATGGCGTCCGCCCAAAGGCGAAGGCGCCCGTGCGCCACCGCACCCCCTCTGCGCGTCCCAATCCAGGCCGTCGGTTTCACGCTTGCCATTCCATTAGATGATGCTAAATAAGAGTTATCTAATGTTCTGGTTTGGCAGGGGAGGACGTCCCTTGCGCCCCGCCGGGCATCCCCCGGACCACCGTTTGGGAGCGACCACCATGGACGGCTTCACGCCTGTCAGCGCCCTCGCCGGCGGTGCCTTGATCGGCACCTCCGCGGCCCTGTTCCTGCTCCTCAACGGACGGATCGCCGGCATCAGCGGCATTCTCGGCGGCCTCCTAACCCCGCCATCTCGCGAGACGGGCTGGCGCGCCGCCTTCGTGGCAGGACTCGTCCTGGCGCCGTTCGCCTACGCCGGCCTGGGTGGCAGCCTGCCGCCGCTGACGGTGGATGCCTCGTTCCCGCTGCTCGTGGTCGCCGGTCTGCTGGTCGGGTTCGGATCGCGCCTCGGTGCCGGCTGCACGAGCGGCCACGGTGTCTGCGGCATCGGCCGTGGCTCGCCCCGCTCCGTGGTCGCCACCGGCACCTTCATGGCCGTCGCCATCCTGACCGTCCTCGTCGTGCGCCATCTCGTCGGAGCCTGAGCCATGGCCAAGACCGCCTCCGCCTTCGCCGTCGGTCTCCTGTTCGGCCTCGGCCTCCTCGTCTCCGGCATGGCTGATCCGGCCAAGGTTCTCGCCTTCCTCGACGTGACCGGGCGCTGGGACCCGAGCCTCGCCTTCGTGATGGCTGGCGCCGTCGCGGTCTCGGCGACGGGCTATTTCGTGGCGCGGCGCCGTGGGCGGCCGTTGCTCGCCTCCCGGCTTGAGATCCCGACCCGGCGCGACCTCGACCCGCGCCTGATCGCCGGCGCCGCGGTGTTCGGTCTCGGCTGGGGCCTCGCCGGCCTGTGCCCGGGGCCCGCCCTCACCCTGCTGACGGTCGCACCGGCGCAAGCTGTGACCTTCGTCGTCGCCATGGTCGTCGGGATGCTGGCGTTTCACCTTCTTCCGGCGGCAGCCCCGAAGCCGGCGGTCCAGGGAGCCGACGCATGACGCCCGGCCTGCTGACATCCGGCCTCGCGGCCGGCTCGGGCGGGGTCGTCGGCCTGATCCTCGGTCTCGTCGGCGGGGGCGGCTCGATCCTGGCGGTCCCGCTCCTGACCTACGTCGTCGGCGTGTCCTCGCCACACGTGGCGATCGGCACCAGCGCCCTGGCGGTGTCGGTCAGCGCGGCCGGCAACCTCGTCCCGCAATGGCGGGCGGGGAACGTGAAGTGGCGCTGCGCGGCGGCATTCTCGGTCGCCGGCGTCCTCGGCGCGCTGGCCGGCTCGGTCGCTGCGAAGGCGGTCGACGGGCAGAGCCTCCTGGCCCTGTTCGGTGTCGTGATGCTCGTGGTCGGGGGCCTGATGCTGCGCAAGCGGCGCGGTGACGGCGACCCCGAGGTGCGCCTGACGAAGGCCAACGCCCCGGTACTCCTGCCCTGGCTGCTCGGCATCGGGTTCGCGGTCGGCCTGTTCTCCGGCTTCTTCGGCATCGGCGGGGGATTCCTCATCGTGCCGGGCCTGATGCTGGCGACGTCGATGCCGCTGCCGATGGCCATCGGCACCTCGCTGGTCGCGGTCAGCGCCTTCGGGGCGGCGACCGCCGCGAGCTACGCCGCCTCCGGCCTGATCGACTGGCCGTTGGCCGGCCTGTTCATCCTGGGAGGCGTGCTCGGCGGCCTCGCCGGCACGCGCCTCGGCCAGAGGCTCGCCGGGCGCAAGCGAGCCCTGACCGTCACCTTCGCCGGCCTCGTCATCCTGGTCGGCCTGTACGTCGTCGCCCGCGGAGCCCTGCCGCTCCTCGGCGCCAACACCTGAACCCGAAAAAGGAGGCGTTTCATGTCGGACCAGACCATCGCAGCCCTGCGCGGGCGTCCCATCGTGACCGGCTTCCATGACGAGCCGACCGGCAGCATCCAGTACGTCGTCGCCGATCCCGGGACGAAGCGCTGCGCCATCATCGACCCGGTGCTCGACTTCGATCCGAAGTCCGGCGCGACCGCGACCCGCTCCGCCGATGCCCTGCTCGCCCACATCGAGCGCGAGGGCTACGAGCTGGAGTGGATCCTCGACACCCATCCGCACGCCGACCACTTTTCGGCGGCCGGCTACCTGCACGACAAGACCGGCGTCCCGACCGCCATCGGCGAGAAGGTCGTCGACGTGCAGCGGCTTTGGAAGGGGCTCTACAACCTGCCCGACACGTTCCGGACGGACGGTTCGCAGTGGTCGCGGCTCTTCGCCGACGGCGAGCGCTTCCGGATCGGCGACCTCGACGTCGAGGTGATGTTCACGCCCGGCCACACCATGGCCTCCATCGCCTACCGGATCGGCGACGCCGCCTTCATCCACGACACGCTGTTCATGCCCGACAGCGGCTCGGCGCGGGCCGACTTCCCAGGCGGCAGCGCGCACGCGCTCTGGCGCAGCATCCAGCGCATCATGGCCCTGCCGGACGAGACACGGCTGTTCACTGGGCACGATTACCGCCCGGGCGGGCGCGAGGCGGCCTGGGAGAGCACGGTCGCCCAGCAGCGGGCCGAGAACCCGCACCTCGTCGAGGCCCCGACCGAGGAGGCGTTCGTCCGCATGCGCGAGGCACGCGACCGCGAACTGCCGATGCCCAAGCTCATCCTGCATTCCCTGCAGGTGAACATCCGAGGCGGCCGCCTGCCCGAGCCCGAGGCGAACGGCAAGCGTTACCTGAAGATCCCGCTGGACGCCCTCGACGGCGCGGCCTGGGGCGAGTGACGGAGGAAGCCATGACCATGAGAAGCGCGAAGGATTTGGTGGCGGAAGCCAACCGCGAGGTTGAGACCCTGTCGGCCGAGGAGGCGCTCGCACGCCTCGGCCAGCCCGACACGATGCTCGTCGACGTGCGCGAAGGCGAGGAATTGGCCAAGACCGGCAGGATCGCCGGCGCGGTCCATGTGCCCCGCGGCTTCCTGGAGTTCCAGGCCGACCCGGAGAGCCCGACCCACAAGGCCGAGCTCGGCGGCGGTAGGCGCCTGGTACTCTACTGCGCCTCCGGCAACCGGTCGGCCCTGGCCGCCAAGGTGCTCAACGACATGGGCCTCGGACCGGTCGCCCACGTTGCCGGGGGCTTTCCGGCACTGGTCAAGGCGGGGGCCTCGGTCGACCCCGCCTGAGGACCGTTCGGGCGGTCAAGCTCGGGGTTCCGCATCACAACGAATGCATCGTGCGGTCGTCGCACCTTACCCTCACTCGAAAAGGCATCCGACCGTGACCGACACCCCGCATGCCGCCGATCCAACGGCTTTGCCCAGCGGCGATTGCTCCAAGGCGGGCATCGCTGCCCATCTTACGGGTCCGTTGCGGGATTACTTCTCGGTTGCCGAGCACGCGGCCATCCCGGAGAGGCTCTCGCTCCTCGTCGAGCGGTTCGAGGCGTCGCTGGTCGCATCCGGCGAGCGTCTCGGGGTCACGTTCCGCGACGATCTCCTCCGGGCGCTGCCGATGCTTCGGACGTTCGCGATGTCCCTCTGCGCGAATGCGGCCCGCGCCGACGACCTCGTGCAGGAGATGATGGTCCGGGCATGGGCCAACCGGGAGAAGTTCGTGCCCGGCACCAACTTCACGGCCTGGAGCTTCACGATCCTGCGCAACCAGTTCTACACCGAGATGCGCAAGGCCAGGCGCGAGGTCGAGGACGCCGAGGGCGCGCACGCCGCGACGCTTACGGCGGCACCGGACCAGGACCACGTCGTGGCGCTCGGGGCCGTGATGAACCTCATCGGGACGCTGCCGCTCCCGCAACGCCAGGCGCTGCTGCTCGTGGGGGCCGAAGGCTTCACCTACGAAGAGGCGGCAGCCCGCCTCGGCTGCCAGGTAGGGACCGTCAAGAGCCGGGTGAGCCGCGCACGGAGCCAACTTGTCGCCAGCCTGACGCAGACTGTTCCGTCGCTGTGCGTCACGGGACGCTACGATTCTCACACGGCCGTTTGACAAGGCCTTTCAAGGGTGAACGAATCTAGGCTGATGTTGGACACGCTGCCTGCTTACCTTCTCCGGGCGGCGCTCGGCCTCGCCCTTGGAGCACTGCTCGGCACGGTCGCACGGCGGGGTCGCTTCTGCACGCTCGGCGCCATCGAGGATGCCGTCTACGCGCGTGACACCCGCCGCGCGCGTGCTTGGCTGCTGGCGATTGGCATCGCCATCCTCGGCACCCAACTTTTGGAAGCCGCTGCCGGTCTCGACCTCTCCCGGTCGATCTACACGGGGCCGCGCTTGGAATGGGGCGCGATGATCCTCGGCGGGGCGATGTTCGGCTTTGGGATGGCGCTCGTAGGGACCTGTAGCTTTGGGGCTCTCATTCGGCTCGGCGGGGGAGACCTACGAGCCCTCCTCGTCCTGCTTGTGCTCGGCCTCTCAGCCTATATGGCAATCAGCGGCGTGACGGCGCTCATGCGCGTGACGATTACTGAGCCGTTAAGCGTCGATCTCGGAAGCCAGCGCCTCGGCGCTCTCCTGCGGCTCGATCAGGCGGGCCGCATTGTCGTGAGCGTCGTGGTAGGCGTCGGCTTCTGTATCGCGGCGCTCACGAGCGGCGCCTTCCGGGAGACGAAGCGGCTGCTGGTCGGCGCTATCGTGATCGGATGTGTGATCGTCGCCGGATGGTGGGCCAACGGAAGCGCGGGCTTCGACGAGTTCGAGACCCAGGCGGTCGGCTCCTTCAGCTTCGCTCGACCTGTCGGCGATACGTTGCTCTACGCCATGCTCGCGAGCGGCACGAAGATCGATTTCGGCGTGGCCTCGGTCTTCGGCGTCCTGGTCGGATCTTTCGCGTCGGCACGCCAAGCGGGCGAATTCTATTGGGAAGCGCCCGACGATGCCCGGGAGGTGAAGCGCCACCTTCTCGGCGCGTTCCTAATGGGCACGGGCGGCGTCACTGCCCTCGGCTGCACCATCGGCCAGGGGTTGAGCGGTCTCTCGACGCTGTCGGTCGGCTCGATGCTCGCCCTCGGCGCGATCCTCGTCGGAGCCCGAGCGGGTCTCTACTTTCTCGTAGACCGACATACGTGAGGGGCTTCAAAGGTTACGGCGTACGTCCGTTGCAGAAGGCGCGGTGCAAGGCAGCGATGATTTCGCGAACCTCGGGCCGGGCCAGCGCATAGTAGATGTTCTTGCCGTCGCGGCGGGCCTCGACGAGATCGTCGGCCCGCAACCGCGCCAACTGCTGGGACACGGCGGGCTGGCGCAGGTTCAGCAGTTGCTCCAGTTCCGAGACTGAGCGCTCGCCCTCGACCAACAGGCAAAGGATAACAAGGCGCGCCTCGTGGCCGAGAGCCTTCAGCAGCTCGCTGGCATCACGTGCATTGGCCAGCAACAGTTCCAGGTCGAGGCTGCCCGGGGCCTCGGCGCTCGTCACCGGCTGCGCTTGCTGCAACGGCATCATCTCACCCTTTTCCTTGCCGTCTAAAACCCGTCACGGGGAAGCCGGTAGCTGTTTCAGCAACCGCTCGGCCCGCCCCCAGAAAAACTCCTCGCCCGGATAGCCCTCGATCCGGTCGACCTCGGCGCCGCCTTCGATGAGGACGAATGTCGGTGTGTAGAGGATCGGGCGCTTGAGCGTGAGTCCGGGAGGGATGCCTGCGTCGAGATCGACACGGCGCAACGGCGCCCGCTTCCCGATATCCGTCTTCGGATAGATCGGCCCGATCTCCTTGTCCCACACCTTGCACCACGGGCAGCCGCGCCGCTCGAATTTGACCATTTCGGCGGCCTCGACGGAGCAAGGCCATAGGGCGCCCCCCCAAGCCCCCGCCATGACTGCCCGCCTCGTTTCCCGCATCGACCTTCCCAAGCTCAAGACCATCACTTTGATATAGCAAAAATCGAATGTGTTCGAGTGGAAGCGACGTGGCCGCCGGGATTGTGATTGGCCCCGGAACAGCGGACTCAATCGCCCCTTCACCTCGCCTCCTCTCAAAGCCACAGCAGCAGCGGGTATCAGGGGCAACGGATTGCCAGATGCGGGAAATTCGCACTACACATGCACGAACAAGAATATTTGGAGGGGACGTCATGTCGACCCGGCGCCGGTTCCTTGCGGGTGCCCTCGCGCTTGGCCTGCCTTCCAAAGCCATGGCCCAGGCGATCCAGGGCGATGACGGTCTCTACCGGGAGCCCTGGTTCCTCGAAAGCTTCCTCGACCTGTCGGACGATCTGAGGGCGGCCCGGGACCACGGCAAACGTCTTGCCGTCCTTTGGGAGTTGAAGGGCTGTCCCTACTGCAAGCAGATCCACCTCGTGAACTTCGCGGATCGGGCGACGAGCACGTATATCCGCGAGCGTTTCGATATCCTGCAGTTGAACTTCATCGGTTCGCGCGAAGTCACCGATTTTGACGGGCAGACCCTTTCCGAAAAGGGCTTCGCGGAGAAATACGGGATCTACTCCACGCCGAGCATACAGTTTTTCCCGGCGGAAGAATCGACGCTCGCGGACAAGCCGCCTCAGCAGCGCGAGGTCCTGCGCCTTCGGGGTTATGTCGCGCCTGAGGAGTTCCGGCGAACCTTCGCCTTCGTGGCCGAGCGAGCCTACGAGCGTACGAACCTGCAGGACTACCTGCGCTCCCCGGAGGCGGCGCGGCGGGGCTAACAGTTCGGCCGCGATGATCGGTGGCCTCCTGATTAACGCTTGACTCGAAAGCGATAAGCGTCAAACTTGCAAATATTCGCATATGTCGATTGGTTCGCCCATCGGCAGTGCGTGCGGTTCGAAACGACCGCACCCGCCGCAATGACGGCGCACCGAGGAAACGCCAGATGCGTAGGCCGATCACAGCCTTTGCGCTCGCAGGACTTTGCGTCCTCGCGACCGCCGCCGGAGCCGAGACGGCTTCAACCGGGCTTGCACCGTTCAAGGTCGTGGCCGTCGACGGCAGCGACGCGATCCCCGAGCCGCTTACCGACAAGCCGGGGAATGCGGCGGCCGGCGCCAAGGTCGTGGTGAACCGCCGCCAGGGCAACTGCCTCGGCTGCCATCAGGTCTCTTCGCTGAGCACCGAGTCCTTTCACGGCGAGATCGGACCCTCCCTCGACGGCGTCGCCGAACGGTGGGACGCGGCGCATCTGCGCATGATCGTCGTCAACCCGAAGCACGTCTTCACCGAGGCGACCGTGATGCCTGCCTTCTACCGGATCGAGGGCCTTCATCGCGTGCGTCCCGAGTTCCAGGGCAAGCCGATCCTGACCGCGCAGCAGGTCGAGGACGTCGTCGCCTACCTCACGACCCTGAAGTGATCTCGCGGGCTGAAGGAGCCGCTTCCCATGACCTCTGCCAAGATCCCCGCATTGAACCGCCGCCAAGCCCTGGCCTTCGGCACCGGAGCCGTCGTGGCAACCGCCTTCGCCTTCCGCGCTGGACCGGCCCTGGCCGCGAAGCCTGCGACCGATGAGGCCATCAAGGCCTTCACCCGCGGCAAGGAGCCCGTGAGGGGCAAGGTCAAGCTCGAACTCCCCGAGATCGCCGAGAACGGCAACACCGTACCGATGACGGTGAGCGTCGACGTGCCGATGACGCCGGAGAGCTATGTCGAGGAGGTGATGATCGTTGCCGAGGGCAATCCGAACCCCGGCGTCATCAGCTTCCACTTCACGCCGTCGAGCGTCGCCGAGGCGAACACGCGCATCCGTCTTGCCGAGACGCAGAACGTCATCGCGGTCGCCCGCATGAACGACGGCTCGGTCTTCAGCGACGTCCGCCAGGTGAAGGTCACCATCGGCGGCTGCGGCGGCTAACCCACACGCAACAGCATCGAACGAGGACGGGAGGACCACATGGCCGACGTGAAGCCGCGGATCAAACTGGACAAGAAGGATGTCGCAAAGGGAGACATCATCGAGGTGAAGACGCTCGTCTCACACACGATGGAATCCGGCCAGCGCAAGGACAAGGACGGGAAGACGATCCCGCGCAAGATCCTGAATAAGTTCACCTGCGACCTGAATGGCAAGACGATCTTCAGCGCCGACATAGAGAGCGCGGTCTCCGCCAACCCCTACTTCCAGTTCAAGATCAGACCCGAGGAAACCGGCACGCTGACCTTCACTTGGATCGATGACGACGGGTCGAAGACCCAGGCCACCGAGCAGATCAAGGTCGCCTGACGCGCGCCCGGGGCCGATTGCCCCGGAGCGCCTCCCCCGCCGCGCCGGAGCCCTCGCAATGGTCCGCCCCATTCCCTTTGCCGTCACCGCGCTCGCGCTCGTCGCGCTGGCCGTCGCACCCCATGCGCAGGACATGCCCTCCGCGCCCGCCGCTAAGGAAGGGTCCGAGCGTCCGGCCTGGCAGGCGCACGGCCTCAAGGTCCAGAACCCGAATTCCCCGTTTGATGAAGTTGTCTCCGGCCTGTATTTCCGCTCCAAGGAAACGCAGGACATGCAGGCCGACGACTTCAACAATCCGGGCTTCCTCGCCGTGGAGCAGGGAGAGGAACTCTGGTCGAAGGTCGATGGCGCGGCGGGAAAGTCCTGTGCGAGCTGCCACAACGAGGCATCGACCTCGATGAAGGGCGTCGCGGCGGCCTATCCGAAGTGGAACGAGAAGCTCGGCAAGCCGGTCAATCTGGAGCAGCGGATCAACATCTGCCGCAGCGGCGCCCTGAAAGCCGAGCCCTGGGCCTTCGGCTCGTCCGAACTTACGGCCATGACCACCTACGTCCGTAACCAGTCCCGCGGGATGCCGGTCGCCGTGAAGGTGGACGGGCCCATGACGCCCTGGTTCGAGCGAGGACAATCGCTCTACTACCAGCGGAACGGCCAACTCGATCTCGCTTGCGCGAGCTGCCACGAGAAGAACCACGGCAAGTATCTCCGGGCCGACTTCCTCAGCCAGGGGCAGAGCAACGGATTCCCCGTCTACCGCCTGCGCGACCAGCGGCTGGTGCCGCTCCACGAGCGCATGGAAGGTTGCATGCAGGACGTCCGGGCCACGCCGTTCAAGCCGCTCTCCGACGAGTTCCTCGCCCTGGAGACCTACGTCGCGTGGCGCGGCCTCGGCCTTCCGGTCGAGACGCCCGCCGTGCGCAACTGAGGGCCTGATCCTGCCATGACCTCACGCCGCGACTTCCTGCAGATCGCCGCCGCCACCGCGGCCCTGGTGCCGACGGGCTGGACCCGCGCCTTCGCCCAGCAGCGCCTGACCCAGGACGACCTCCTGGCCTTCGAGCCGATGGGCAACGTCACCCTGGTCCATCTCACCGACATCCACGCGCAGTTGCGGCCCGTGCTGTTCCGCGAGCCCTCGACCAACCTCGGGATGGGCGAGGCGCGCGGTCAGGTCCCCCACGTCACCGGACGCGCCTACCTCGACCTCTACGGCATCCCCGGCGGCTCGCCGCTGGCCTATGCGCTCACGCCGGAGGACTACGTCGCGCTGGCCCGCAGCTATGGCCGGATGGGCGGCCTCGACCGGATCGCCACGGTGCTCGACGCGATCCGCGCCGAGCGAGGCGACAAGGTGCTGTTCCTGGACGGCGGCGACACTTGGCAGAACAGCTACACCTCGATGGTGAGCAAGGGCCAGGACATGGTCGACTGCATGGCGCTGCTGAAGCCCGACGCCATGACGGGCCACTGGGAGTTCACCCTCGGCACCGAACGGGTTAAGGAGATCGTGGACGGGCTCGGCTGCCCGTTCCTGGGCCAGAACGTTCGCGACGCCGAATGGAACGAGCCGGCCTTCGAGGCCACGAAGATGTTCGAGCGCGGCGGCGCGAAGGTCGCGGTGATCGGGCAGGCCTTTCCCTACACGCCCATCGCCAACCCTCGCTGGATGATCCCCGGCTGGTCCTTCGGCATCCGCGAGGAGGACGTGCAAGCGAGCGTCGACAAGGCCCGGAAGGAGGGCGCCGACCTCGTCGTGCTGCTCTCCCACAACGGCTTCGACGTGGACCGCAAGCTCGCCTCGCGGGTGAAGGGAATCGACGTCGTACTCACCGGACACACGCACGACGCGCTGCCTCAGGCGGTAAAGGTCGGCAACACCCTACTCATCGCCTCGGGCAGCCACGGCAAGTTCCTCACCCGCGTCGACCTCGACGTGCGGGACGGGGCCGTGAAGGGCTACCGTTCGAAGCTCATCCCGATCTTCTCCGATATCATCGCCCCAGAGAAGACGATGGCGGCCAAGATCCGGTCGATCCGTGCGCCCCACGAGGCGATGCTGAAGGAGGAACTCGGCCGGACCGAGGCCCTGCTCTACCGGCGGGGCAACTTCAACGGCACGCTCGACGACATGATCTGCGATGCGCTCCTGTCCGAGCGAGAGGCTGAGATTGCCCTCTCGCCCGGCTTCCGCTGGGGCACGACCCTCCTGCCCGGCCAGTCGATAACCCGCGAGGACGTCTACAACGCCACCGCCATCACCTACCCGGCGGCTTATCGGATGCCGATGACCGGCGCCCGGCTGAAGGAGGTGCTGGAGGACGTGGCCGACAACCTCTTCAACGCCGATCCGTACTACCAGCAAGGTGGCGACATGGTGCGGGTGGGCGGCGTGTCCTACGCCATCGACGTCGCTCGCCCGGCCGGCAGCCGCATCTCAGACCTCACCCTCCTGCGCACCGGCAAACCCATCGAGGCTGGCACCAGCTACACCGTGGCAGGATGGGCGAGCGTCAACGAGGGCACCGACGGCCCGCCGATCTGGGACGTCGTCTCCTCGCACATCAAGGCCAAGGGAACGGTGAACCCGACGCCCGCGCAGGTCACCGTCCGTGGCGCCTAGTCGTCTCCAATATATTCACACATTGCTATACTTGAAACAGTTCGGAGAGGCCGATGTCTGAACCGAAGCCGCGCCCCGATCCGTCCGGGCCAACCTCTCGAAGATCCTTCCTGCGCACCGGCCTCGCCCTCGGCGGAGCGGTCGGCACGGGGGCTTTTGCGGGCCGCGCAGCCGCCGCGCCGGACGCGAAGAACCTTCCGCCGAGCGTACCGGAATGGTCGCAGTCGCTCGGTGAGGGTGTCGTCAGCCGGCCCTACGGCCGCCCGTCGAAGTTCGAGGTGGACGTGATCCGCCGCGACGTCGAATGGCTGACCGCCTCGCGCCAGAGTTCGGTCAGCTTCACGCCGCTGCACCAGCTGGAGGGAATCATCACCCCGAACGGCCTGGGCTTCGAGCGCCACCATGGCGGCATCGCCGAGATCGATCCGTCCGAGCATCGGTTGATGATCCACGGCCTCGTCGAGAAGCCGCTGATGCTGACGCTGGAGGACATCAAGCGCTTCCCCCGCGTCAACCGGATCGCGTTCCTCGAATGCGCGGCCAATTCCGGCATGGAGTGGAAGGGCGCGCAGCTCAACGGCTGTCAGTTCACCCACGGCATGATCCACTGCGTCATGTACACGGGCGTCCCGCTCAAGCGCTTGCTCGAAGAAGCCGGTCTCAAGACCAACGCCAAGTGGCTGTTGCCGGAGGGCGCCGACGCCGCGGCGATGACCCGCTCCGTGCCGATCGAGAAAGCGTTCGACGACGCCATCGTCGCCTACGCCATGAACGGAGAGGCGCTCTATCCCGAGCACGGCTATCCGCTCCGCCTCGTCCTGCCGGGATGGCAAGGCAACATGTGGGTGAAGTGGCTGCGCCGGATCAAGGTCGGCGACGAGCCCTGGCACACCCGCGAGGAGACGTCGAAGTACACGGCACTCATGCCGGACGGTCAGGCGCGGCGCTTCACCTGGGCCATGGACGCGAAGTCCGTCATCACCAATCCGAGTCCGCAGGCGCCCATCCACGGTAAGGGCTTCACCGTGCTTTCGGGCTTGGCGTGGTCGGGGCGGGGCGCGATCAAGGGCGTGGACGTCTCGCTCGATGGCGGCCGCAACTGGCGGGCCGCGCGGCTCGACGGGCCGGTCCTCGATAAGGCGCTGACGCGTTTCTATTATGAGTTCGACTGGAACGGCGATCCGCTGCTGATCCAGTCCCGCGCCATGGACGAGACCGGCTACGTCCAGCCGACCAAGGCGGCCCTGCGCCAACACCGCGGCCTGAACTCGATCTACCACAACAACGGCATCCAGACCTGGCACGTGCTGCCCAGCGGGGAGATCGAGAATGTCGAGGTCGCGTAACCGTCTTTCGGCCGCCCTTGCGACCGTCCTCCTCGCGGCCACGCCGGTGGCGGCGGAGCGTCTGAACATCGGCCGCGTCGCGACGCCGGAGGAGATCAAGGGCTGGGACATTGACGTGCGGCCGGACGGCCAGGGGCTTCCTGTCGGCAAGGGAACCGCGGCGCTCGGCGAGACGGTCTTCCAGGAGCGCTGCGCCAGCTGCCATGGCGAGTTCGGCGAGGGCGCGGGACGGTGGCCGGAGCTCGCCGGTGGGTCCGGCACGTTGAAGTCCGACAGTCCGGTTAAGACCATCGGGTCCTACTGGCCCTACGCCTCGACCGTCTTCGATTTCATTCACCGGGCAATGCCGTTCGGCGCGGCACAGACCCTCACGCCGGACGAGACATACTCGGTCACCGCCTATCTCCTCTATCTCAACGACATTCTGAAGGATCAGGACTTCGAGCTGAACGAGAAGAACCTCGCCAGCATCCGCCTGCCTAACGAGAAAAACTTCTTCATGGACGACCGCGAGACGGCGGAGAAGGAGTTCTGGACGGCCAAGCCCTGCATGACGAACTGCCTGCCGAAGGAAGCGTCCATCACGAGCCGCGCTCGCATCCTCGACGTGACGCCAGACAAGGCTGCCGAACCCGCGAAGAAGGCCCCGCCGGTCCAATGACGAGCCGTCCCAACTCCGCGGGAACGCGCTGCGACAGGCGGTTGTTCTTGGGTGGCCTCGCAGCGGGCTTCGCGGGCGCGTGGCCCGTCCGCCGCGCTTCGGCGAACCAGACAGCGGCGCTCAGGGTCGGCGCCGCCTCCGTGGAGACGGCGAGCGACGGCACGCTGTCCTCCTCCCTCGCCTTCATGCTGCCCGACACGCCGCGCGCGGAAGTTGAAGCCGTCTTTAAGGCCGAGGGTCAGCCCGCGGAGGCCACCCCGATTCCGACGAACCCGAGCCTCGTTCGGATCGGCTCGGAAGTCATTCTGATCGATGCCGGCTCGGGCAACTCGTTCCAGCCCACGGCCGGCAAGCTCGGCGAGACGCTGGAGAGCCGGAACATCTCACGTGAGGCGATCACCCAGGTGGTGTTCACGCACGCCCATCCCGATCATCTCTGGGGCGCGGTCGATGATTTCGACGACAGCGAACGGTTTCCCAATGCCCGCTACGTCGTGCCGGCCGCGGAATGGGATTTCTGGACCCGCGAGGATGTCGAGACCCGCGTACCGGATTGGCTTAAGGGCCTCTCCGTAGGCTCGCGACGGACCCTGCGACGCCTTGAGGCGAAGGTGGAGCGCCGTAAGCCCGGCGAAAGCATCGCTCCCGGCCTCACCTACGTCGCGACGCCGGGGCATACGCCCGGTCACGCCTCCGTCCTTGTCGAAGCCGGTCGGGAGCAGGTACTGATCGGCGGGGATGCCTTGAGCCACGCGGTTGTGTCGTTCCGCCGCCCCGCCTGGGCCTTCGGAAGCGATCTCGACCGTGACCTCGCGGCGCGTACCCGCCTCACCCTGCTGGACCGCTTGGCGAATGAGCGGATGACGCTTGTCGGCTTTCACCTCCCGAGCTCAGGCGTCGGACGTGTCGAGCGCGTTGGTGCGAGTTATCGCTTCGTACAAACCTGACGACACGATTTCGCAGGAATATTCCTGTCGGAACAGGACCGTTCGCGAACGGAGTGGACACGATGATGCTGTCGCGTAGGGGCGTGTCCGGACTGGCCGCGCTGATGGCTTGGCTCGTGGCGAGCAGGGCCTCGGCGACCCAATCGGCTGACCCCAAGACCCATCGGGTCGCACTGCAGGTCAGTTCTCGCGAGAACGGCGTGTTCGACCTCGCCCTCAACAACGCGGTCAATCTCGCACGCGAATACAGCAATCAGGCCGAGGAGCTTGAGGTCGAGATCGTTGCCTATGGGCCGGGTCTGCACATGCTGCGGGCCGACACATCGCCCGTGACGTCGAGGATCCACTCCATCACCGAGAGCGTGCCGGGAATCGTACTCTCGGCCTGCGGCAACACCATCAAAGCCATGGAGAAGGCAGAGGGGCACCCTCTGGAATTACTGCCACACGTCGGCATCGTTTCGGCTGGTGCAGTCCGTCTCGTGGCACTTCAGGAGGCAGGTTGGAGCTATCTCCGCGTTTGATCGCGCCGGGTCGCCGAAGGCTAGCCATTGGTTGGTCGCGAGACTGCCTCAGGGGTACATCGAGTGCACCGTTCACACATCCGCGTTTGGCGTAGTCCGCCTTCGGTCGCGCAGTAGCTGGTTCCTCGGCGCACACGACGCGCTCAAGGTTTTACAGGAACCGATGAATGCTCGGAATCGCCGTCCCCGCCGTGGCGCTGGCCATGGTCGTCGTCACGCCTGCCCTTGCGATTGAAGTGACGAAGAGCGTGATGGTGCCTGCATCGCCCGAAGCGGTCTGGAAGATGGTTGGCGGGTTTTGCGGCATCGGCAACTGGCACCTCGTCATCGAGAAGTGGGTGCTGTCTTAGAAAGGCGGCAGGCAGGAGTGAACATTGTCGATGAAGGGCAGTGACACCATCATGGAGGAAGAACAGTTCCGCGGCGACAAGAAGATAGACTACACATGCACGATAATCTCCCGCCCGCTGCCTGTGTAGAGCTATAAGTCCATGCTCATAGTGTAGAAGGACGGGAGCGGATCGAAGGTATCCTGGGCCGGAAACGTCAAGCCCAAGGGGGCCTTTGATGCTAAAGCCAAGGAGACAATTGCTGAAGTCTAGGAGGCGGGCCCGAGGGTCATCGCCGACAAGTCCCAGTAATCACGTCGGCAGGCGCAGAGATTTTGGGGCCGCTCTTTCGCACTTGGAGCGGGATCGGCCTAGATCAAAATCCGTCACCGTCGAGTAAGACGCGGATCACACCCAGGGCGTCGCCAACGTACTGCTACGCCCCGCAGCGACCTGACTGGGCGATCACATGGTGTTGCTTCGCGCCGAACCGTTCCTCTGACCTCCTATCTTCCAGGGCGACATCGAAGGGACGGTCGAGAATGCGACAGGTGAAGGTCAGGCTGATCGAGCCGGGGCTGCCGCCCCGGCGGACGCGCTTGAAAATTCCCGGTTGGGCGGGCGATCCGGAGCCCCGCACAGAAGGCTCGCAGGATTATGCCTGGCACTGCATCCCGCTCTTGGAAGCGGTCAAAGGCGGGATCGAGCTGTTCTACGCCTACGACGCCGAATTGGGCGTGAGCACCAGGGCCGCAAGACTGGTCTTTGAGGGAATTTCGCCGAGCCCGGCGGACCGGGACCGCAAAGGCCGCCGCTCTGGAGCTTCGGCGAGGCCTACTACGCCTATCGGATCCTCATCGACCTAAGGGTCGAGGAGAATTAGGTGATCAGGACCGAGATCCACCCACGCTTCTACACCGACTGGACCGGAACAGTGCCGGTCGCAATGCCGGCACTCATCCGGCACTGGGGGCCGACGATGTACTTCATGGTGTTCAAGGCCCCGGACGAAGGCCGCAGGCATATCTTCCGGAAGGACGAGCCGTTCATGCAGGTGTCCGTCGTCTCGGTTGAGGCCGATTTCGAGCTCATGGCGATGAACGAAGAGGAGGCGCCGAGCGCGAACTCCAATCGCGACGCATCTACCCCAGCCGCGAGACGCTGGCGGCGGACTCGCAGTGGACCTCGGCGACCCACACCGTGTTCGGCGGAACCTACCGGCGCATCCTAGGCGCCGCCAAGAGCCAGCGGTAAGGCTGGGCGGGGTGCGGAACCATCCACCCCGCCGCATCAGGCTCTGTACCCGTACGGCATGTCGCAGCAGTGATGGTGATGGTGGCGATGATAGTAGTATTGCGCCTGCTGTACCGTGGCCTCGCCCTAAGAGGCGGCAAGTAGCGGTTTGGCCTTCGCCGCGACCTCGTCCGGCTCCTTTAGGAGCGCCACAGCGTCGGGGATGGGCTTGGGCAGGTCGGCGTAGCTCTCGGCACGCATGGCCGCGGTTAGCACGGTCTGGGCAGGCATCGCGGCCTGTGCTGGGTCGGCGGCCGCGAGCAGGTTGACGGCCCCGATCAGGCAGCGACTGGCTTGTCCATCGACGGGAACCTCCCTTGAATGGCGCGGCCCGCCCCGGGAAAAGCGCGGACGGAAGCGCCGCCGGAAACACCACCTGCGGTAAAGCAGTTCCGGCTTGCCCAAGGCCAGGCAAGCACTTCTCCAACATGAGCATTGAAGTGCTTGCCGCCACTCGCTATTGTCGGTGCCGGCATTCGATGAAATTGATTTTAGTCAATTTCATTCACATCTTCAGTTGCTAAATGCAGCTCGACTACACACTGCATCGTCGTCGCAGACATGCGGCGTGTGCCTGCCGCTTTTCGAGGAGACTGCGATGGCGAGACGTTTGCGTTGGTTCCTGCTGGTTCAACTCGCGGTCGTGCCTGCAGCGTTCGCCCAGCAACCTGCGGCGTCACCGGACGCGCCGGCGTCCTTCGTCGAACCAACGAACGCGGCCCACCGGCACTGTTCCGGCTCGTGTCTGAAGACCGGCGCCCTGCAGTGGTTCTGCCGGCCCGACCAGACGTGCTCCATCGATTGCGCGACCGCGCCGCCGAAGATGCACTGCCACGATCCGCAGCGGTAGTCAGACGGCCTTGCCGACCAGGCTCCCGATTCCTGCCGTGACGGCCATGGCCAGTACGCCCCAGAAGGTCACCCGCGCCGTCGCCCGGGCGATGGGGGCGCCGCCCGCCTTGGCGCCGAGTCCCCCAAGCACCGCCAGGAATACCAGCGAGGCCCCCGACACCGTATAGACCGCGATGTTGCCGGGCGAGAGCGCCGCCGTCGCCAGGGGTAAGGCCGCGCCGGCCGAGAAGGTCGCCGCCGAGGTCAGCGCCGCCTGGACCGGCCGAGCCGTCGTGACCTCGGAGATGCCGAGCTCGTCCCGGGCATGGGCGCCGAGCGCATCCTTGGCCATCAGTTGTTCCGCGACCTGCAAGGCGAGCGCATGGTCGAGGCCCCGGTCGACGTAGATCCGCGCGAGTTCCTCCCACTCGGCGGCCGGGTCGTCGCCGAGCTCGCGCTGCTCGCGGGCGAGGTCGGCCTGCTCGGTGTCGGCCTGGGAACTCACCGAGACGTACTCGCCGGCCGCCATCGACATCGCGCCTGCCACGAGGCCCGCGCTGCCGGCGACGAGGATTTCACCCGTGTTGGCGGACGAGGCTGCCACACCCACGATCAGGCTCGCGGTGGAGACGAGGCCGTCATTTGCGCCGAGGACGGCGGCTCGCAGCCAGCCGATGCGGTCGATCAGGTGCCGCTCCTGGTGGACGGGTCGCATGGGCGTCAGGATCCCCGGGGCAGCATGCGGCGCAGGACGGCGTCGTGCCAGAGGTAGTGGTGCACGAGGGCGGCGACCGCGTGGAACAGGGCCAGGACCATCAGCACGTTGGCGGCCAACCCGTGCCAGTGAGTCAGGGGCCGCCGCCACTCCGGGTCGCCGATCTGCGGCAGGCTGACCGGGCCGAGGGAGACACCGCGCACGAAGGCGTTGGCGATGCCGAGGCCGACGATGACCAGCAGCAGGACGTAGAGCGCGGCGTGGGTCGCCTTCGCCAGGCGATGAAGGGGCCCAGGGTCATCGACCGGCAGGTCGCGGCCCCGGGCCCGCCGCCAGATGAGGAAGGCTACGACGAGGCCGGTGAGGACGAAGCCCAGGTCGAAATGGGCCGACCAGATGCCGGAGCGCAGGGCACTCTTTGGGACAAGGTCTTCGAGGAACGTCCCGACCAGCCATAGGCCGAGCACGAGCGCCGCGGTCAACCAATGCAGCGCGATGGTGCCGCCGTCGTATCTCGCCGTCGGCCGTGTCGTATCGTCGGGTGCATTCATGGTCGAGATCCTGCCTACGCCGGTGATGCTGCCGGGGGATGACGGTCGCCGACGGCTGGACCCGCCGGGGCTATGGCTCGCCTGCCCTTGGCGCTGATGAACCAGAGACCCTCCGGGTCCCGGCTCGACAGCCGCGGGCGGATCAACCCGCGTTCCCTCAGGGACCGGACCGTGCGCATCTCCCAGGGCTTGGGCGAGACGAGCGGTCCCTCCCGGTCGAGCCGGAGCAACATGGCTCGCTGGCCGGGCGTGAGGGGAGGCTGAGGCGTCGTTCGATCCCGGGGGCGCATCTCTAGTTTGGAATTAATATAAACTGATCGCGGGTCAAGGGGAAACCCCGCGCCTGACGGCGCGGGGTTGGCTGTCGTCAGGGCTTGGCGGGTGTTTGGGCCGGAGCCTGCTGGCCCTGCAGGTCGACCGGCTTGTTGTCGTTGAGGTCCCAGCCGGTGTTCGGGTCGGTGTGCGTCCGCTGGAGCTGCGCCCGCATCTGCCACTGGTACTTGGCGATCCCGTGCTCGACCTCCTGCAGCAGGTTCGACGTGGTGGGGTCGACGTCCTCGGTCGTCTTGATGGCCGCGTGCACCTCCTCGCCGACGCGCTTGTAGGCGTTGGTGAACCACACGAGGATCTGCGCATCGTCGAGGAAGCCGCCGGGAATCTCCGGCACGCCGGAAGTCTTCACGATGGTGTTCGCGCGCCCGTCGGCCGAGACGCCGACCGCGAGGAGGCGCTCGGCGATGGTGTCGGCGTACTTCGACAGGCCCTCGTAGTGCTCCTGCAGCAGGAGGTGCAGCGGGTAGTACAGGGTGCCCGATGCGTTCCAGTGCGCCTGCTTGGTCTGCAACTGGAGTTGCTGCAACTCGGTCAGGGTCTGCTGAAGGGCGGCGACGTCCTTCTTCATGCCCTCCTCGCCGGCACCGAGGTCGATGACCGGCTGGCGGCTGACCTCGTTCGTCGGGAATGCCCCGAGGGGCTGGCGGCTTGTCACCTGGGTCTGCGAGGACTGGCGAACGCCCTCGGTCTTGTTGCTAGGGCCCTGTGAACCCGCGGGCTGGGTCGCGGTGGTTTCCTGGGCGACCTGCATGCGCGCCAGGATCTGTGCGGCGGAGGGGGCGACCGCCTTGGCGGGGGTTGAGGCTGGGGCGGCCTCGCGTGCCAGGGCTGGTGTGAGCACGGTCGAGGCCAGGAGGAGCATGGCCGCCAGGGCGTGGATCGGACGGGTCATCGGGAACCTTGGGAACGCTGCATTGGGTGAGGTCCCGCACGCCTTCGGGCAGCCGGGAAGCCCTAGCTGGGACGAACACGGCCTCCCCCTCGTTCCGGTATGAACCCGAATTTAGGCACCGGGGATTCCTGCCCCGCTTGTCCCCTGGCGAGGTCTCGGCCATGTCACGGGAGCGTTTTCGGATAGGTTTCCGGAGGCCGTTCATTGCTTGACCTCATCGTCGGGCGCGCTGACGGGCGGCCTCGCCCGAGGGGAGCAAACCGTTGACGTCCACGCGGCGCTTCGAGGTGCGGTTGGCGACCCGCGACGGACGTCGGGTCCTGACGGCGCAGGCGGAGCGCGAGGTCGCGCTGATGGCCGAGTCGGTGATGAGGCGTTACGGCGACGACATCCTCGACGTGGGCTTTTCGGTCGCGGCCCCCGACCCGGCGGCGAGCCGGCGGATCGCCCTCTACCTCTCGACGCTGGTCAACGAACTCGACCCGGCTTGAGGTCTACGCCCCGGTTCTCGCGCGGGGCAGGTGGTTCCCAGGGTGGTGCGCAAGACACTCAACGGTGCATCGCCAGCATCCAGAAGGCCATAACGACCATCATCACGTTCTCGGTGAGCGGGACGAAGCCGAGCGGGACCTTGCTCGACCCGCCCACGCAGGCGCACTTGATGTCGCACTTGTCGAGATGGACCGCCTTTGAACACCGAGACTGAGTCTAAGCGGGCGCTGCGAGCGAGCCCCGCGGGGGTGCGGTTTCGCGACTTCGAGGCCGGGTATGAGGTTGCGCTGACCCGATACCCTGCGCGCGTGGCATCCGAGCGTCGGCCTTGACGCCCATCGCGCCCACTTGGTTGTCCCATTCGGATGCCACTTTGGGCGGGGCGCAGCGGGCGCCCGACGCAGCGTGGCCGGCTCGCGCCCCTACCGGAACCGGATCGGGCAGGGGCGGAGCGTTTCTTGAGACCGGATCGGCGGGTCAGGTGTCGACGCACGGTCGCGTAGCGGGAAGCGATTCCGGCTATCGAGGTCCGGCAGCGGATGCGCTGCCCGTCGGCCAGGATGCCGCCGGCAGTTCCGGGACGGCGTCGCGACAGGACCTGGCAATCCTCCGCATGCCCCGATCCCGCCTGTTGGAGGCGGCCGGCGATGCCGGCGTACCCAGCGCCCGTTCGATGTCGTCCAGCCGATCCGCCAGATCGGACAGGCGTCCGGCCAGGGCTTGGTCAGCCGGATGGGATGCCGGGGACATCAGGTCGGACATCGTCGCGAGTTCGACAGCGGCCGCGTCGGGAACCGCAGCGGCGACCTCAAAGGTCGCCGCCAGCAGGATCCCGATGCGTAGGGTCTCAAGCGTCGGAAGCCCGCGGTCCATGGCGGCCTTCACGGATCGGCCGGGCAAAGGCACCCGGACCGGCAGCGTCCTCGCGGCGGCTTCGGTGCCGCGTCCCTGCAGGCCATGCTTGGGCGATGCGGCAGGCCCATGAGGCCGCCCCGCCCCGAACGTCAGGAGCCACGGGCGCCGCGCGCAGCGATCGGATGCGTCCCGACGCTTCGCGCCGGACGCGAGCTCTCCGCCGGCAGCGTGACCGGCGGACCGCCTAGCGCGCCTGGCTTGCAGGGGGTCCCCTCCGGAGACCACGGCCACGTCGAGGTGGGTCCAGACGCCGCCCTCATGCAGGAAGCCGAGCGGGGCGACGAAGCCGACGTCGGCTTGGCCGCCGGCCGCGGCCCGCGCGAGCATCGCGGACATGTCCGCCCGGGATGCCGCCGCGTCCTCCATGGATGGACCGCAGGTCGGCCGCCCGATCTCGTGTCCGTCGATGACGGTCATGAACCGTCCTACGCACGCGAGCCCGCAGCTGGCCAACAGCGCGGCGTAAAGAGCGGAACCATCGTCAGAAAAGAACCCCACGACCATTGCCACCTCCGTCAGTGCACGCTCGAACCTCGCCCCCTGCGACGCTTATTTATACCATCAGTATAATACCTGCGACAAGGTGGCGGTGGCGCGGAGCCGACCCGAAGCCGTCATGAAGGTTACCGCAAACCTCCAGGATGCAGACAAATGACCTTGGGTCACGTCGCGTGGCTCGCGACGCCCAGGCGCTTGCTCCCGGGACGAGGCCATCACGCGAGGGCGACGCCGATGGGCGAGGCGAGACCCGCTGCCCGTAACGGTTCCTGGGGGGGACGGAGCAAGCCGGTCGCGCGGACGGCTGCCCGTGCGGATGCCGGATGCGCCCGACCGCCCGTCGAAACCGCGCCCTACCTGGGATGCGCCCGCGGCCTGAGGGTCATCTCATCGCGGATCGGGCTGCCGTCCAGCGGGGGCAACTTGAGCTTGGCGATGGCTCGACGCGCCGCGCGCATGTGCGGCCCCTCGCTGTATACGTCCAGGGTGATGCTGCTGCGCTTGTGCCCGACGATCGCGGAAATCATCTCGCCCGGCACCCCGGCCTGCTCCATGCGGCTGCTGAACCAGCGCCGGAAGGAGTGGAAATTCACCAGGGACCGCCGCTTGCCGGGCACCACCTCGTCGACCCCGACGCTTCGGCGGTATTCCGTGAACCGGTTCGAGGCCTTGAAGCTGCGCTCGCGCATCGAGTCGGCCTTCTTGACGGGGGGCCATTCCGGAAAAAGGTCGTCCTCGGGCTGCTTGCCGGCCGTTCGCCGGGCGACGAGTTCCGCCAGGTCGGCATGGATCGGGACGTAGCGGGCCGACGCCTCCTGCTTCTGAGGCTTGAACAGGAAGCAATTGTACGCCGTGTCGCGGACCTTCAGGTCGACGATGGCGTCGAGCCGCGCCCCGGTCAGCGCCCCGATCAGCATCAGGTCTCGCAGCTTCGGCGGGGCGGGCCCGCGGAGCAGGTCCGCGAGTTCACTGTCCTTGAAGGGCCTCTCCTTCTGGTCGTGCTTCTCCTTCGGGCCCTTGAGGCGGACGTTGGCGAACACGTTGCCCGACACGGCCGCCGTCCTCGGCACCATCCACTGCCAGTAGCCGGAGAGCCGGCCGATGTACTTGTTGAGCGTCACGTGGTGGAGGCCGGTCATCTCGACCAGCGCGTCGGCGAAGGCGTGCGCGCGCCTCACGTCGATCTCCTGAAGCGTGGCCGGGATGCGCTCGCGCTTGCACCATTCCTGCAGGAAACGCAGCGCGCGGGCGTCGTCCGCCCGGGTCCGGTCCTTGACGAAGAGCTGCTTGCGGTAGTCCTCGTGCATCAGGTCGACGGGAGTCGCCCGACCGTGCGAGATCGCCGAGAAGAGCATGGCCTTCTCGGTCTGCTCGGGAAGCGCCTCCTCGACCTCGTTCGGACCTTCCTCGGGATCTTCGACCCTGACCCAACGCGCGTCCTTCCAGCGGATCTCCGCATGGCGCTCGTAGACCGCCTCCTGAAACTCCTGCCAATCCTCGGCACTGCCGTTCCGCTTGAGTTCCTCGGCGACCTTCGAGAACTCAACGGCGATCTTCATGTCGTCCACGCCGGGGCGCCCCACCGCCTCCATGGCCTCCGCGATCCGCCGCTTGAAGCGCTCCACGTGCTTCCTCTTGAGCACGTTCGCCTCCCTGAGGCTGTCCGTGCCGAGATTGTGCACGAGCTTCGTGGCCCCGAGGGCGCGCCGCACCGGTACCGGAACCGAGACCGTGACCCGCCACGTACCGCCGTGCAATTCCAGGTAAGCCTTCTTCGGGTCGGGCGTGCGGGCCAAGACGTACTCCATGCGGAGCCCAGCGCGGCGACGCTTCACTCCTGCCAAGCGGGATGCCGGGCACCTCAGACAGTCAATCGTCGGTCCGCTGCAGTGTCGATGATGGGGCGAGTACCTTGATCCAACACTAACGCGTCGTGCTGCTGCCAACCGGCTCCGCCCCGGTCCCCAAGCCGGTCGCCGTGCTAGTCGTGGGCGAATAATTATACCGTAGATAAGAAACGATGGCCACCGCCCGGCGCGCAGCTAGGACCGATGCGCGTCGGCGAGAGCGAGCTCATGTCACTTCATGCCCAGCGAGATGCAGGGCCGATGACACGACCGGACCGTCATGCCGGTGCTTTGCTCCCTTTTGGCAGGACGCATCACGCGCCGAGGGGCGCCTCATACACCGGGATATGGATGTGGGTTTCTCCGGAAGCCTCGCGACCGTGCCGACGCGGGTATGCAGCAGCGCCCACAGGGTCCGAGTCCGGTTACGCGCTCTCAACCACGCCATCGTTTTTGCGGCGCGGGTAGCCTGGGCGTTCACGACTGCGAGTCTTGTTCCGTGCACCCTGTTCGCAACTTGGGGGGATACATGGACCAGCGGCTCCTGGCACAGCTAACCGGAATGGCCAACAAGCACGCTCAGGCGTTGAACGCCTTACCCGTTCGGGAACGCATGGAATACATGCGCTCGCTCGTCGGGTCGGCTGACTGTGCCTGGGCCGTGTTCCCGGACGGGGAGGGATCGGGCGTCCCGCACGTGATCCTCGTCAAGGGGAAGCGCGTGGGCCGGCGTATGGAGAAGTCCGGCCGCCTCAAGGGGAAGGTGACCGCGGTTCCATGCATCGACCGCTTCATGGCGGAGGCGTTGAACGATGCCTTCGGCGACGGGTCCACCACCTTGCCAGGAACTGCGCAACCCTCTCCTGAAGTCGCGGCCTTGCTGCGTGCGAACACGACCGAGATGCGCCGCCTTGTCGATGAGGCGAACCGAAACGGCGATCTCGTGAGGGACGGAAAGGTGACCGTGGAAGACCTTTTCCTCCGGGCCGACGTGGTGCACGCGGTCTGGTCGGACCCATCCTCTCCCGGTGGCGTCGGCAAGATGCTGGCCAAGGGCGAAGGCCGGCTCATGCTCATCAGCCAGGGCACCAAGGGCGTTCCCACCAGAACCGTGGCCCTCCGGTTCCTCGACCGCGTCCAGGCCGAGCAAGCTTGGCTCATTTACGGCGACGGACGCGGCGCGATGAGCCAGGCATCCTGAACCGGCCTTCGCGTTCGGCTTCACCCGTAGTCGCGGGCGAGCGGCGTGGCATTGCCGACCCGGGGTCACACGGGCCATCGGCACATGGGCTTGCGGTTCTCGCCGGGGACGACGGAGGCGGCATGACCTGCACGCGCCCGGGATCGAGGACGGTCGGCAGGCTTCGCGGTCTGCCACCCTCCTCAGGCGGACGAACGACGGCGCTGTCGCAACCCAAGAACGGTCCGATCAGGCCGGGGCGGTGAAACGCGTCGAACGGACCCCTGCCGTATCACGGACCGCGAACGCGCATGCTCCAAGGCAGAACAGGCACGCCGGCGAAGGCCGCTCCCTTGACCCGTGCGGCGCTTCGCACGAGGGCGAGGCTGTCCCTACACACGAACACGTC
Organism: Methylorubrum sp. B1-46; assembly: GCF_021117295.1. Lineage (NCBI taxonomy): Bacteria > Pseudomonadati > Pseudomonadota > Alphaproteobacteria > Hyphomicrobiales > Methylobacteriaceae > Methylorubrum > Methylorubrum sp. B1-46. The sequence continues at coordinate 4,197,827 of NZ_CP088247.1, forward strand.
GATGCGTTGTTCCGGGGTGGGGCTCTCGAAGCGTCGCCGCTCCGGCATCCGAGCTGGATGGAACCACGACGGACCGGGTCGAGCATGACCGCGGGATCTGGCGGCGAAGGCCGCTGATCCCCATCCGAGGCGGGGAACCCCTGGCGGTGGTAGGACGAGGCCCAAGGATCCATAAATCCCATGGCCCTCCCAAGCCATCTCCCGACAAGTCACGGAGGGGAAAGAGTATTTTTCCAGTTCAATGGCTTAGCTCCGACCGGGGTAACGGTCCCCTCAGCTCCACCAAGTTTTCCCGACGTGGAAAGCGCTATGGTGGCAAAGGGTTGGCGGGTGAGCCGGCCTAAATTCGGCACATTCAGCATATCATGAGTCGGCCCTCGGGCGGCATGCGTTCGGGTTGCGAGAAGAGCTTGCTGCTGGCAAGCCGGGCAACTCCGTAGCGGTTGAGGCTCGAACCTTCGCAGACACTCGTCTCGGGTTGGGCCAGCGGCAGAACGCGTCGTTCGATGCTGAACGACGTAGGGATACCTTGTCAGTTCTGCGGCAACCAAAGAGCGAAACGGTCTCGCGCAGCACCCTTTTGGCAAGAACAAAAGGCATCGCCCGAGCCCTCTTCCGGTCTCTACAGCCAAGCTCGTTCACATACATCAAGAACAGTGCGCCGGATCGGGCAGTTTCCGTTCGCGCATTTTTCTCAGAACCCTTTCGACACTTGTGACGTTTTGAGGCGTCTCAAGTTTCGGAGGGAACGCCATGAAGACGATTGCCATGGGTCTTGCCGCGCTGCTGATGAGCACGTCAGTCTACGCTCAGAGCGCGGCCACCGGGGGAGCCGAGCGCGGCGGTATGCGGGGCGGCACCGAGCAGGCCGGCGGACAACCCGGAATGTCGGGCGGCGCACGCGGCGGCATGGACGCCAGAGGGAGCGAGGCGCGCGGCGGCGGAGGTGCCATGGGTGCCGAGCGCAGTGCCGCGCGGGGCGATCAGGATCGCAGCGCAGCCGGCCGGGGCGAGGCGGCGCGCGGCGACATGGCGCGCGGCGAGCGCGGTTCGGAGCGCAACATGGATGGCCGGGCCGGCCGCGACAGTGCCGAGCGCAGCGACACCATCCGCGACAGCCGCACCCGCGCCGAGCGGACCGACCGGATCCAGGATCGCACGCACGACCGCACGCGTGTCAACAGCCGGACCGATGTGCGCTCCACCACCGTCGATGGCGGCTTTCACCGCGAGGGCCGCTACGTGTTCATCGGCGGTCGGCGCGTCGTGTACGGCTCGCCCGAATACCGCCGTCTGATCGTCACCGAGCGCCGCAGCACCGGTCCGCGCCGCTACGTCACCATCCGCGGCCAGCGGGTGATCTACGGCTCGCCGGAATATCGCCGCCTCGTCAGCGTCGGCGAGAGCCGCCGCTACGTGACGATCCGCGGCCAGCGCGTCCTCTACGGCTCGCCCGAGTACCGCCGCCTCTCCACCACCGTCTCGACCACCGAGCGGCGCGGCGGAACGGTCAACGCGGGCTTCCGCGAGCGCAGCGAAGTCCGTGGCTCCGAGACCCGGACCGACCTGCGCAGCCGTAGCAGCGAGACCCGCGGCAGCGAGCGCAACGAGATGCGCAATGAGATGCGCGCCTCCGATCAGACCCGCGGCACCGAGCGCGGCGGCCGTTCGATGGAGCAGGGCCGAGGCGGCGAGGGCATGCGCAATGTCGGCATGCGCGGCGAGGGCAACGAACGCGGCGGCGTCCGCAACGCCTCCGAGCAGGGCGGCGGCATGGGCAGCACGGGCGGCAACCGCGGCGGTGAGCAGCGCGGCGGGATGGAGTCCGGCTCGCGCGGCGGCGCCGGCATGAGCGGTCGCTGACGGCCTCTTCCGCAGGATCGGAAATCCAAAGGGATCATCCCTTTGGCGGGGTGCCGGGGCAGAGCCCCGGCACTCGTCCGTTCAAGACGACCGCAAAAACGCGATCAGCGCCGCGTTGACCGCGTCCGGCGCGTCGTGCTGCACCCAGTGGGTCGCCTGCGGAAAACGCTCCAGGCGGCCCTGCTCGCACAGAGCCAGGCTCGCCTCGGCGAGCCCGGTCTGGAGCGCCTGATCGCGCTCACCCCACAGGATCAGCGTCGGCGCGGCGATCTTCGGCGGGTGGCGCTCGCGGGGCAGGCGGGCCAGCGCCCGGTACCAGTTCAGCATCGCGGTGACCGCGCCGGGGCGCAGCCATTCCCGTGCGTAGCGGTCGAGATCGGCCTCGCTGAAGGTGCCGGCCCGGCTCGAACCGCGCATCAGCGCCCGCAGGAGATGCCCCCGGCGCGCGCTCAGCAGCCGCTCGGGCAGCAGGGGAAGCTGGAAGAAGCCGGCATAGGCGCTGCGCAGGGCCTGCCCCGGATGGCGCCGGAGATAGGGGCCGAACACGCCCGGATGGCAGGCGTTCAGCGCGGCGAGCCGCTCGACCCGCTCAGGGTGGAAGCTTGCCACCCAGAACGCGACCAGCCCGCCCCAATCGTGCCCGACGAGGTTGAAGCGCGCGAGCCCGCAGGCATCGGCGAGCGCGATCACGTCCTGAGCGAGCCGGTCGAGATGGTAGGCCGCGATTCCCTTGGGCCGGTCGCTCAGGCCGTAGCCGCGCTGGTCGGGGATCAGGAGGCGAAGGCCGCTTCCTGCGAGCGGAGCGATCTGGTGCCGCCAGCCGAACCAGAATTCGGGAAAGCCGTGAAGCAGGATCGTCGGCGGCCCGTCCGCCGGCCCCGCCTCGGCGACGTGCAGGCGCAGACCCCGGAGGTCGATATGGCGGTGGCTGACGGCCGGATCAGGCATCGTTCGGGGCAAGCTCGCGGAGGATCGTTGGGGATAGGGGTGCTCGGCCAACCCGAGAGGGCCGGCGCGGTTCGGGCGCGAACGCGATCGAGCATGGTCCCGCATCGTCTTTTCAGACAAGTCGGCCCCACCTTTCGGGACGATGCTCTATAGCTAGTGTCCGACCACGGGAGACGCCTTGCCCCGATGCCGCTGCTCCGCTGCCTTCTCGCGCTCGCCTGTCTATGGCCAGTCCTCCTGTGGCCTTGCCTCGCGGCGGCCCGGCCCTTCACCGACGCCGCCGGGCGCCGGGTCGAGGTGCCGGAGCGGGTGATCCGGGTCCTCGCCGCCGGGCCGCCTGCGGCGGTGCTGCTCTCCACCCTGGCGCCCGACAAGATGATCGGCTGGCCGCGTGCGCCGAGCCCGGAGGAGCGCGAATTCCTGAGCCCCGCGCTGCGCGACCTGCCCGCCACCGGGCGGCTGACGGGGCGGGGCGGCAGCGCCAATGTCGAGGCGGTTCTGGCGCTCAAGCCCGACCTCATCGTCGATGTCGGCAGCACGGCGGCGACCTACGCCTCGCTGGCCGACCGGGTTCAGGCGCAGACCGGCATTCCCTACCTGCTGCTCGACGGGAGCTTCACCGCGACGCCCGAGACCTACCGGACGTTGGGCCGGCTCATCGGCACGCCCGAGGCCGGCGAGGCGCTGGCCGCGGAGGCGGAGAAGATCCTGAAGACCGTGGCCGAGGCGGTGGCCGCGGTGCCGGAGGAGAAGCGCCCGCGCGTCTATTACGGCCGCGGCCCCCGCGGGCTGGAGACGGGCCTGTCCGGCTCGATCAACACCGAGATCATCGAGGCGGCGGGCGGACGCAACGTCGCCGGCCCCGGCGCGGGCGGGCTCGCCGCGGTGTCGCCCGAGCAGGTGCTGGTCTGGAACCCGGACATCATCATCGCCCTCGATCCCGATTTCCCGAAGCTCGCCGCCGCCGATCCGCTCTGGAACGGGCTGAAGGCGGTGCGCGAGGGCCGCGTCCACGCCATCCCGACGCTGCCCTTCGGCTGGGTCGATGCGCCGCCGGGGGTCAACCGCCTGATCGGCCTGCGCTGGCTCGCCGGGCTGTTCTTCCCCGAGCAGTTTTCGCAGACGCTGGGCGATGCCGTGCGCGACTTCTACCGGCAGTTCTACCGGGTCGATCTCACGCCCGCGCAGCTCGACCGTCTCCTGCGCGACGCCGCCGGGCCGGGGCCGACCCGGTGAGCGAGGCCGCGAGCCCCGTCGTATCGCCCCCCTCCGCACGGCGGCGCCTCCTGCCACTGGCGATCCTGGCGCCGGCCGCGCTGATCCTCCTCGTGCTGGTTTCGCTCGGGATCGGCCGCTACCCCGTGCCGCTCGCCGACGTTTCTTGGGTGCTCGTCGCCAAGCTCTTCGGCCAAACCGCCTCGCTCGACCCCGCCGCGCAGACCGTGGTGCTGAACGTGCGCCTGCCACGGGTGTTCGGAGCGCTCGTGGTCGGAGCCGGGCTCGCGGCGGCGGGGGCGACCTATCAGGGGCTGTTTCGCAATCCCCTCGTCTCGCCCGACATTCTCGGAGTCTCGGCCGGCGCGAGCCTCGGCGCGGTGCTCGGCATCGTGCTCGCCCTGCCGGTGGCGGCAATCCAGGGGCTCGCCTTCGCCGGCGGGCTCGCTGCGGTCGGCGCCGTCTACGGCGTCGGGCTGGCGGTGCGGCGGCACGATCCGGTGCTGACGCTGGTGCTGGCGGGCGTTGCCGTGGGGGCCTTGCTCGGCGCCGGGATCTCGCTGCTCAAGGTGCTCGCCGACCCCTACAACCAACTGCCCGCCATCACCTTCTGGTTGCTCGGCAGCCTCGCCTCCGTCACGGTGGGCGACATCGCCGCGATCCTGCCGGCAATGGTGCTCGGGCTCACGCCCCTGGTGCTGCTGCGCTGGCGCGTGAACCTGATGAGCCTCGGTGACGAGGAGGCCCGCGCGCTGGGGCTCGAGACGCGCCGGCTGCGCCCGCTCCTGGTGGCGGGCGCGACGCTGGTGACCGCCGCCGCGGTCTCGGTGACGGGGGTGATCGGCTGGATCGGGCTGATCGTACCGCACGTCGCCCGGCTTCTGGTGGGGCCGGATTTCCGCCGCCTGCTGCCGGCCTCGATGCTGCTCGGCGCGGGCTACCTCACCGCGGTCGACCTGATGGCTCGCACCCTGGCCACGATCGAGGTGCCGCTCGGCATCCTCACGGCGCTCGTCGGTGCGCCGTTCTTCCTCTGGCTGCTGGCCGCGGGAAAGCGGGGCTGGGCATGATCCTGGAGGTTCGGGATCTCGTCTTCGGCTACGGCGCCCGCGCGGTCGGCTCCGGGGTCAGTCTGACCGTGGGAGAGGGGGAGGCGCTCTGCCTGCTCGGGCCCAATGGCGGCGGCAAGACCACGCTGTTCAAGACGATGCTCGGCCTGCTGCGTCCGCTCGCCGGGAGCGTCCAGCTGGACGGCACCGACCTATCGGAGTTGCCACGTCGCGAAGTGGCAAAAAAAATCGCCTACGTGCCGCAGGCGCACGCCGCCTTCTTCCCCTTCACCGTGCGCGAGGTGGTGCTGATGGGCCGCGCGAGCCGGCTTCCCGCCTTCGCCAGCCCCGGCCCGGCCGACCGCGCCGCGGCCGAGCGGACGCTGGCGACGTTGGGCATCGGCCATCTGGCGGAGCGGATCTACACCGAGATCAGCGGCGGCGAGCGCCAGCTCGCGCTGATCGCCCGGGCACTCGCCGGCGAGCCGCGGCTCCTGGTGATGGACGAGCCGACCGCGAGCCTCGATTTCGGCAATCAGGCGCGGGTGCTGGCCCAGGTGCGGCGCCTGTCGGAAGCCGGGATCGCCGTGGTGCTCTCGACCCACGATCCCGGCCACGCCTTCCTCTGCGCCGACCGGGTCGCGCTGCTGCATGGCGGGCGCCTCGTCGCGCTGGGGCCGCCCACAGGGACGGTGACGCCGGAGCATCTCCGACTGCTCTACGGGGTCGAGGTTGCGGTGGTGCCGCTGCCGGGGCAGGGGCGGACGGTCTGCACGCCGCTGATCGGGTGAGGCTGGGGCCAAGCGGATTGCTCGGAGGCCGGCGCATCGTTTCCGTCCGATCTCTTCGGTGCCGCCTCCTGCCGTCATCCCGGGGCCGCGGAGCGGAACCCGGGATCCACCCGTGATGCGCGCTGAGCAATCGCACCGTGCCCAGTCATGGATTCCGGGTTCGCCTTCGGCGCCCCGGAATGATGGTTGTGGGGGTTGAACCGAACCGATCAGACGGAAGCCGCGTCAAATCCCCGCGTACCAGGAAAACCCCAGTTCCGAGACCATGCTGCCCCGGCCCTGGCCGAGCCCGTTGACCCGATCGGTGGCCTCGATGCTGGCGAGGTATTTCAGCGACTTGTAGCCGAGCTGGCGCTCCACCCGCAGGCGGACCGGCGCGCCGTGGGCCACGGGCAGATCGCCGCCGTTCATGCCGTAGGCCAGAATCGTCTGCGGGTGCAGGGCGTCGAACAGGTCGTAGGTGTCCCACCAGCCGTCCACCGTGCGGATCACGATGAAGCGCGCCTCGCGCTTCAACCCGACGCTCGCCAGCACATGCGAGAGCATCACCCCGGTCCAGCCGCCGATCGCCGACCAGCCCTGCTCGCACGCGTGCAGCGTCACCTGCGTGCGGGCCGGCATCGCCCTCAGTTCGGCCAGTGTGAAGGCGGCGGGCCGCTCCACGAGGCCGCTCACCGGCAGGCGCCAGTCGGAGAATCCGATCGCCTTCGAGCGCCGGTAGTCCAGGTTGTCGGGATCGGTGGTGTTGATGGTGGGAAACACCGCCGAGATCGCCTCCGGCCCGAATTCCCGCACCAGCGGCTGGTCACGCAGCAGGAAGCGCTGGGTGGCGAGCGTCAGGGTGTCGCTCAGGCCGTAAAGGCCCGAGCGGCGCGGGCCGTTCTCGATCAGTTCGCAGCCGCCGAGCAGGCCGCCGAGCCCGAGTGCCGAGGAACCGAGCATCAGCCTGCGGCGGGTGAGATCGCTCATCGCGGGTGCTCCTCCGGCATCGCCGGTCCGGATTCCGGCCGGGCGGCGCGCCCGGTGATCATGCCCCGCATCAGGTCGAGCGGCCCGTTGGCGAGCACCTGCCAGACGTGGATGAGGAGGAAGCCGACGAACAGGGCCGCCGACAGGAAGTGGATCGTGCGCGCCGATTGCCGGCCGCCGAACAGGGTGAACAGCTCCGGATAGGCCGCCGTGACGCCGGGCGACATGGTCAGCCCCGAGAGCAGCATCACCGGCGCCAGCACGAGGATGACGGCGAGATAGGCGAGTTTCTGGAGCACGTTGTAGCGGCGCGCCACGCCCGGCCCCTTGAGATGCAGGTGCGCGCGGATGTCGGCGGCGACGTGCCGGGGGTGGAGCTGGTCGCGGTCGGGCGCCAGGCGGCGCAGGAGGTGCCCGCTCGCCAGCGCGAGAAGGAGATAGAGCGCGCCGTTGAGCACGAAGATCCAGGCGGCCAGGAAGTGGAGGTTGCGGCCCCAGCCGGTCTGTTCGAGGTTCACCGGCAACGGCAGGACGATCCAGGCCGGGGCGCCATTGGCGCCGGTCTCGCCCCAGAACAGCCGAGGCAGGGCGAGCAGGATGGCAAACCCGCTGACGAGAAGCGCCCCGAAGGCACCGGCATTGATCCAGTGGGTCAGGCGCACCCAGAGCGGGTGGCGCCGGACGGCTTTTTCTTCCGCACGCGCCGTCATCGCCGTCGTCATGGCCTGTCCGCCCGACGCAGCACGTCGAGGCGGTAGGCCTCCGTGCGCAAGCCGGGCAGCACCCGGCAGAACCGGGCCGCGCCCGCGATGAAGCCCTCCGCCGCCGCGTCGCCGGAGAGCGGATAATCCGTCTCGCCGAGCCAGTGCACGAGGACACACTCGCCTCCCGGCTCCAGGCTCGCCTCCACCCGCGCGACGAGGCGGGCCAGATCCGCCGGGCTCAGGAAGTAGAGCATCTCGCCGAAGACGATGAGGTCGAACCGGCCCTCCGGCCAGACCTCCGGCACCGCGCCGCGGAGGAAGCCGACATGCGGATATTTGGCGCAGCGCACCCGCGCGGCATCGAGCGCGGCCTCCGCGATGTCGAGGGCGGTCAGCGCCCCGCAGCGGGGGGCGAGCGCCCGGGTGAAGACGCCGATGGAGCAGCCGACCTCCAGGGCGTTCGCGTAGCGCGCCCGCGGCAGGGCGCGAAGCGTGGCGTCGTACTTCTCGGCCTCGTAGGCGCTGGAGGTGAAGCGCCAGGGATCGGGATCGGAGGCGTAGATCTCCGCGAAGTAGCGTTCCGGCAGCGTCTCCGTGCGCCGGCCGCTCATCCCACAGCCTCCGCGACGCGCGGGAGGGCGGCGCCCTCGTCGAGCCCCGGATCGGGCCAAAGCGCGTGGAGCGGCTCGCCAGCGGCGAGCGCATGGGCGGCCATGCCGGCCAGGGCGAAATCCGGGGCCGGCTGGCGCAGATAGGTCGCGAGGTCGCGCATCAGGCGCTCCAGGGGATGGCTCTCGAGGAAGCCCGCAAGCCCGATGGAGCGCTGCGCCAGGGCGATCACGTCGAGCCCCGCCTGCTCGACCGCGGCGCGGGCGAGATTGACATAGGCGATGACCCGTTCGGGCGGGCCGGCTTCCGCGGCGGCGATCCGGGCCGCGCGGGCAACGAGCAGCCGGCTCGTCTCCGCCGCGACCATGGCCTGCCCGAACCGCGCCTGCTGGTGCGGATCCTCGGCCCGGCCGGTGGCGACGAGATGCGCCCGGTGCGTCTCGATCACCGCCTCGATCCCGCCGAGCTGGACCGCCAGGAAGCGCCACGCCCCGGCGAAGAAGAACGGCTGGCGCCCGTAATCGTCGGGCGCACCGATCACCTCGCCGTCCCGAAGGCCGAGGCCGGAAAAGTCGACCGTGCCGGTGGCCGACGCCCGCATGCCGTGGGCACGCCACGCCGACAGATCGGCCCGTGCGCCCGGTTCGAGGCGCATCACCAGCATCAGCCGACGCCCGTCGGCGATCCGCGCCGTCACGAGCGGACGGGTGACGAAGCCCGCCCCCGAGGCGTAGCTCTTCGAGCCGTGGAGGCCGCCCGCACCGTCGAGGACGAGGCCGCCCTCGGCCGGTTCGGTGTTCCACACGCCGAAGAGATGCCCCTGCGCCGCGTCGCGGGCGAGCCGCCAGGCGCCGGGCTCGTCGGCGTAGCGCAGCACCAGCGCGAGCGCGTTGACGTGCCCCTCGTAAAGCCGCCCGACCGCGAGGTCGTCGCGGCCGATCTCCGTCAGCAGCCCTCGAAGCGCATCGACCCGGCCCGGCTCGCACAGGCCGCGTCCACCGAGCGCCGCGGGCAGGGGAGCGGACAGGAGCCCGGACCGACGCAGCCGGGCGATGGCTCGGGTGGGAAAGCCGCCATGCGCGTCCTCCGCCTCGTCGCCCAGCCCACCGCACAGTCCGTCATCGGGTGCCGGAGGCCGAGCGAGGGGAAGGAGCGCGTGGGGCGGCAAGAGCGGCTCAGGGTTCGAGACGAGAACAATCCGTCCGATGGCGCCGGCGCCCGGGCGGGCAACGTCAGTCCACTGGCGGGGGCCGCACGTCTCGCGCGAGAGGTGCGACAACATAGATTAGAGCGCGGACGGCGTCTTCCCATGCGGTGCGGTTGCGGCAGATTGGATTCGTCACCGGGCGCGCGGCGTCGGAACCGCGGGGCGCATTCCCGGCGTTCAAGCCTTCAGCCGGACGAGGGACGCGGTTCGGCGCAGCATCCGGAGAGGACGATGGCGGAGGACACCGAGCGGCTCGGCCTGTTGATGGGCGTGTTCGAGCTGGCGCTCGGCCGCCTGTTCGAGGCGAGCCCGGGGGGCGGGCAGGCACGCGACCTGTTCGTGGAGGACGTGCGGCGGCTTCTCGCCGATACCCGCGCGCTTCAGGATGATTCCCCGGCGGTGCAGACCTACGAGGCGCTGCTGCGGCGCCTCGGCGCCACCCGCCCCGGCGACGCGGATGGGCTCGGCGTCGTGCCGACGCCGGAACAGGGCGTGCCGCCGGTCGGGTCTGGCGTGTAGGCAGGGGAGGACGACAGCGTGAGCGACACCGAACACGACGATCCCTCCGGCGAGCCGAAGCTCGCCGGCATCCTGACCTTCCCGCCGGAGGTGGTGGCGGCGCTGGACGAGCATTGCGCGGTCGAGCGCCTGCCGCGGGACCGGGCGATCTGCGAGATCGTCGCCGAATATCTGCGCTTCAAGGGCTATCTGCGGGCTCGTCCGGTGCGCGCGCACCACGCGCCCCAGGGCGAGCAGCCGGAGGGTCATTAGACGATGGCGACCTCGTTCAAGGGCCTGTTCCTGTGCCCGCCGAAGCAGCCGCGCCCGAGCCATGTCCGGGTTCAGGACGGGGAGGGCGGGCAGACGACTCTGACCCTGGAGGCGTACGAGGCCCGCGCCGGCCAGCCGCCCTGGCAGAGCTTGCCCTGGGAGGGCGAGCCCGGCCCCGTGCCGGACGACGGCGACAAGCACGGCCCCGAGATCAGCATGTGAAGGCGGCTTGGCCCGAGCGGTCGAGCACCGTTGTCATTGCGAGGCGGAGCCGAAGCAATCCAGGGCGCTGCGCTTTCTGAAAAGGTCGCGCTCTGGATCGCTTCGCTGCCGCTCGCGATGACGGAGTCCGGATCGCCTCACCAAGCCGTCGGCTTGGGGTTCCTCTCGTCGAAGCCGATCTGGTGCCAGTAGGGGTAGATCGGGTGCTCCCGGCTCGCCGCGTCGAGGCGGGCGATCTGGTCCTGGCTGAGCGACCAGCCGACCGCACCGAGATTTTGCTTCAACTGCTCCTCGTTGCGGGCGCCGACGACGATGTTGCACACGGTCGGGCGGCTGAGCAGCCAGTTCAGCGCCACCTGCGGCACGGTCTTGCCGGTCTCGGCGGCGACCGCGTCGAGGGCATCGACCACGTCGTAGAGATACGCGTCGGAGACGGTGGGCCCGCCCTCCGCACCGCCCGCCGTCGAGAGGCGCCCGCCCGAGGCTGCCTGCCCGCGCCGGATCTTGCCGGTGAGCCGGCCCCAGCCGAGTGGGCTCCACACCATCAGGCCGACGCCTTGGTCGAGGCCGAGCGGCATCAGCTCCCACTCGTAATGGCGGCCGATCAGCGAGTAGTAGCCCTGATAGACGACGTAGCGGGCGAGCCCCTCCTTCTCCGAGGTCGCCAGCGCCTTCATCAATTGCCATCCGGAGAAGTTCGAGGCGCCGATATAGCTGATCTTGCCCGCACGGGTGAGGTCGTCGAGCGCCCGCAGGGTCTCCTCGACCGGGGTGAGCGCGTCGAAGCCGTGCATGAAATAGACGTCGATATGGTCGGTGCCGAGCCGCTTAAGGCTCGCCTCGCAGGCGCGGATCAGGTGGTGGCGCGACGAGCCGACCGCGTTGACGTCCTCGCCCACCCGGAAGGTCGCCTTGGTGGAGATCAGCAGCCGGTCGCGGCGGCCCTTGATCGCTGCACCGAGGATCTTTTCCGAGTCTCCGCTCGAATAGAGGTCGGCGGTGTCGATGAAGTTGACGCCCGCATCGAGGCAGACGTCGATCAGGCGGCTCGCCTCCGCCACGTCGGTGCTGCCCCAGTTCTGGAAGAACGCGTCCGTGCCGCCGAAGGTGGCGGCGCCGAGGCTGAGCACCGGCACCTTGAGGCCCGAGCGTCCGAACTGCCGGTATTCCATGGAATCACTCCGCTGTGGCTGTCGGGAAGCGGCCCGCCGCGAGACCGCGCGCCGCCGTGTTGAGGGGCCGGGCGTGGTCCGGCAACGCACCGGAACAGGTGGACGCCCTGCGGGGCGCGAATGGCGCCGCTGCCATCATACCGCCATCGGGCGCCCGCGGTTCCGCCACCGAAAGGGACAGCTTCCGCAAAGACTTCGTCAACCAAGAGCCACTATTAAAGATCAAGTTTTAGGAACCCGGACGCGGGCTGCCCTTTCTTTCATCACATCCGGCGGCATCGTCGCCAGCCGGCACCAACATTAGGAAGTTGTCCGTGAGTTTCACCGTCAGCGCCGGCACCGCGTCGCGGACCTATTCCTGGCAGCACGGCTCGCTGCTGAGCGCCCTGGAGCAGGGCCTGTCGCTGACCACCTCCGGCCTGAACGATGTCCGCATCGTCGATTCGGAAGGCCGCAGCCACAGCCCCGCCGCGCTCTACCAGCGCATGTTCGGCGGGCCGGCGGTGGAAGAGGCCGCGCAGTCCCGCGCGGCCTGAGCCCTCACCCGCGGATCGCCGCCGCATCCGGCGCGACCACCGCGAACAGGTCGCCGAGCGCCGCGAGGCTTGCGGCCTGGAGCGCGGCCGCCGGGACGGTCGTGCCGTCCGGACCCGGCAGGGCGCGCGTGGCGGTGGCCGCGGCCACGACCGTCGGGCGGAAGCCGAGGTTGAAGGCGCCTCGCGCGGTCGAGTTGATGCACATATGCGTCATGAAGCCGGCTAGGATCACGTCCTTGACGCCGGCCGCCTCCAACTGCGCCTGAAGATCGGTGCCGACGAAGGAACTCGGATAGGCCTTGGTGATGACCGGCTCCCCGTCCCGCGGGGCGACCTCGTCGCTGATCTGGCCGATGGGCGCGGTGACGTCGTAGGGCGAGCCCGGCCCGGCATCGTGGCGGACGTGGAAAACCGGGATGCCCGCATTCCGCGCCCGCTCCAGCAGCGCCTTCGCCTCGCGGATCGCCGGCTCGACGCCCTCCAGGCGCATCACGCCCTCGCGGTAGGTGTTCTGCAGATCGATCATCACCAAGCCTGAGCCCGAGAGGGCGGCGGGCTCCGGCGGCAGGCCGGACAGGCTGCGAAGCGTCTTGAGGTCGGTCATGGGTGGCCCTTGTTGTGGAATCCGTTTCCGGCCGGGATGTGAGCCGAGCAAGGCCACCGGCGCAACCTGCTGAAAGGTCCAACGGGCGCCTGCCGATCCCACCCGCGACCTCATCCTGAGGTGCCGCGCAGCGGCCTCGAAGGAGGAATCCAGAAATCACAGCGCATTCTGGAGGATCCTTCGAGGCCTCCGCTTCGCTCCGGCACCTCAGGATGAGGGAGCGGGTTGGCGATGCGAGGAAGCGGCGCTGCGCGCGCCTATCGCTGCGCGGCCTGCATCGGCTTGTCCGATTTCGGCTGGGGGGCGATGCGCCCGCCGTCCTTCAGGTCGGCCGGCGGGCTCAGCACGAGACGCTCGCCGCCCGAGAGGCCCTTGTCCACCTCGACCAGGGTGCCCTTGTCGCGGGCGATATGGACCTCGGTCCAGGTCACGCGGTCTTCGGCGCCGGCGACCGCGACGCGGGTGCCGGACTGGTTGAACACCAGGGCCTCGGCGGGCACCGCCACCGTCGCCCCCCCGGTGCGGGGGATCGCCAGGGTCACGTAGACGAACAGGCCGGGCCTTAGGGTCAGATCAGGGTTCGGCACATCGACCTGGGTCGTCAGGGTGCGCGAGGCGGCGAGCAGCGCCACCGAACTGCGCTCGACCTCGCCGGAGAAGCTGCGGTCGGGCATCTGCGGCACCTTGATCCGAGCGGAGATGCCGGGCTGCACGCCGACCGCCGCGTTCTGGGGCACGTTGACCGAAATGCGCAGCACATCGTCCCGGTCCATCGACAGGAGCGGCGTGCCCGAGCCGGCATCGGCCTGGACGAGGTCGCCGACATCGACGTTGCGGGTCGTCACCACCCCGTCGAAGGGTGCGGTGACGATTTCGAAGCCGGTCAGCGCCTTGAGACGCCCCACGGTCGCCTGCTGCGCCTTGATGTTGGCCTGGGCCACCTTCACGTCGGCCTCGGCCGAGGCGAGGTTCGCCGTTTGCGAGAGCACGCCGGCCTGGGTGTTGTCGGCGTTCTGCTTCGAGGCCCAGCCCTGGCCGGCGAGCGTCGAGGTGCGCGAGTTCGTGACCTGGGCGAGGTTCACGTTGGCACGCGCCTGATCGACCATAGCCTTCGCCCGCAGGAGCTGCGCCTCGAGCTGGCCGAGCTGCGCCTCGGCCTGGGCGAGCTGCTGGTCGAGGTCGGGGGCGGCGATGCGCAGGAGCACGTCGCCCTTCTTCACCCGCGAGCCGAGATCGACGTGCCGCTCGGCGATGTAGCCGGTGGCGCGGGCGTAGATCCGCGCTGTGGCGAAGGGCTCGGTCTGGCCCGGCAGGGTCAGCTCGACCGGCCCGTCGAGGCGCTTGGCCTCCTCGGTGCGCACTTTCGGCACGAACTCGATCTGCCGGGCCCGCGTCGCCTCGGCACGGGCCGCCCGCTGCCAGTGACCGTAGCCGCCGTAAGCTAGGAGGCCCGCCACGATCAGCCCGGCCAGCACGAAGCCGCCCTTGCCCGGCGGGGGCGGGATTTTCGTGTCTTCGCCTGTCCGTCCGGGCTGGCTCACGGGACGATCCTTCGCACGTTACGGACAGGCATCAGACGTAATCCTCCAGCGGCTTGGCCTCGCCCCGCCGCAGCAGACTGTAGAGGAACGGCACGAACAGAAGCGTCGAGGGCGTGCCGAGCGCGATGCCGCCCATCACGGCGCGGGCGAGCGCCGCGTTCTGCTCACCGCCCTCGCCGGTGCCGAGCGCCATCGGCACCAGGCCCAAAAACATCGCGCTCGCGGTCATCAGCACCGGCCGCAGGCGGGTCTCGCCCGCGACGATCGCCGCTTGCTTAGCCGAACAGCCCGTCGCCTCCCGGTGTTCCTTGGCGAAGGTGACGAGCAGGATCGAGTTGGCCGAGGCGATGCCCACCGACATGATCGCCCCGAACAGCGAGGGGATCGAGAAGGTGGTGCCGGTGATGAACAGGCTGGCGACGATGCCGCAGAAGGCGACGGGCAGAGCGGCCAGCACCACGAAGGGGTCGCCCCAGCTCTGATAGTTCACCGCCATCAGGAGGTAGACCGCCACGATCGCGATGCCGAGGCCGATCCCGAGCCGGAAGAAGGCGGCGCGCATGTTCTCGATCTGCCCGCGCACGGTGATCTTGTCGGGGGCCGGCAGCGTCTTCTGCTCCTCGGCGACGATCCGGTCGATGTCGCGGGCGACCGAACCGAGGTCGCGGTCCTGTACCGCGGCGTAGACGTTGAAGGTCGGCTGCGTGTTGACGTGGTTGATCACCGTCTGCGTCGGCTGGCGGGTGATCGTGGCGATGCTCGACAAGAGCGTCAGCGCGCCGGGGCCGTTGCCGGTGGCGCTCGTGCGGGCAAAGAGCGGGGTGTTCTGCAGGGCGGTGAGCGAGGCGTTGCGGTATTCCGGCGTCTGGACCCAGAGCTGGTAGGGGATGCCGGTCTTCGGGTCGGTCCAGAAGTTCGGGTTCACCTGGAAGGAGCCCGACAGGGACACGTTGAGACTTTGCGCGACCTGCTGCTGGGTCAGGCCGAGTTCGGCCGCGAGCCGCCGGTCGACATCGACGAAGAATTGCGGCGTATCGACGATCTGGTGCAGGTGCACGTCGACGAGGCCGGGCGTCTCCTTCAGCCGCGCCTCGATCCGCCGGGCGGCCTCCAGATCCTTGACCGTGTTGCGGCCCGAGACCTGCACGTCGATCTGGGCGATGACACCGAAATTGAGGATCTGGGTGATGATGTCCGAGGGCTGGAAGTAGACGATCATGTCGGGGAAGCGCTCGCGCAGGATTTCGCGCAGGCGGCGCTGGTACTCTGCGACGGGTCCGTGCTCGTCCTTCAAATCGATCAGCATCTGCCCGTCGTTGTAGGAGACGAACGAACCGTCGGAGAAGGCGAAGTTGTAGTTGTTCGAGGGCAAGCCGATGTTGTCGAGGATCTGGTCGATCTCGTCCTCCGGGATCACCTCGCGCACCACCTTCTCGACCGCGGCGAAGGTCTGCTCGGCGGTCTCGATGCGCATGCCCGGCCGGGTGCGCAGGTGGAGCGTCATCTGGCTCGATTCGACCTGCGGGAAGTAGTCCTGGCCCGTGAAGACGAACAGCCCGCCGGTGCCGGCAAACAGCAGGGCGACGGTCGTCACCGTCACGATGGGATGGCGCAGCACCGCGTGCAGCAGCCCGACATAGCCATGGTGGAACCGCTCGAACCGCGCCTCAAAGCCGCGGCGGAAGGCGCCGGCCAAACGGAAGACGGGGGAGAGCAGCCAGACGAGCGCCCGCTCGATCCGGCCGCGGCGCGGGGCGTCGCCCTCGCCGCCATGGTGCTGGAGGTATTCGCGGGCGACCAGCACGTCGATCAGCACCGGCACCAGAGTGCGGGTGAGAAGGTAGGAGGTCAGCATCGCGAACACGACCGCGAGCGCCTGCGGCGTGAACAGGTATTTCGGGGTGTCGGTGAGCGCGAAGACCGAGACGAAGGCGGCGCAGATCGAGAGCGTCGAGATCAACGCCGGCTTGGCGATGCCGGCGGCACCCTCGACCACGGCGTTGCGGAACGGCTTGCCCTCCTCGAACAGGCGGTAGGTGTTCTCGATCGCCACCGTCACGTCGTCGACGAGGATGCCGACGGCGAGCGCCAGCCCGCCGAGCGTCATCACGTTGATGGTGTGGCCGAGGGCGGCGAGCAGCGCCAGCGAGGTCATCAGGCAGAGCGGGATCGAGACGAGCACGATCAGGGTCGAGCGCCACGAGCCGAGGAAGAGCAGGATGGTCAGGCCGGTGAGGCAGGCGGCGATGACGGCCTCGTGCCACACGCCCTCGATCGCGTTCGAGACGAAGACCGACTGGTCGAAGAGCGGCTTGATCTCCATGCCCTCGGGGGCCGCCGCGCGGATGTCGGGAAGCGCCGCCTTGACGTTGTTGACGACGTCCAGCGTCGAGGCGGTGCCGTTCTTGAGCACGCGCATCAGCACCGAGGCGGCCCCGTCGGCTCGCACCACGTTGACCTGCGGCGGGCCGCCGTCGCGGACATAGGCCACGTCGCGCACCAGCACCGGCTGGCCAGAGACCACCTTGATCGGGATCTCGTTGAGCGCCGCGATCGCGTCCGGCGTCGCGTTCATCTGCACCGGGTATTGCTGCTCACCGATCTTGGTCAGGCCCGAGGGGATCGTGAGGTTCTGCGAGGTGATCGCGTTGGTGACCTCCAGCGGCGTCATCCCGAGCGCCTGGAGCGCGTGGAGGTCGAGATCGACCATCACCTGCCGCGGCGCGCCGCCGAAGGGGGAGGGCAGGGTCGAGCCCGGCACCTGGGTCAGGCGCTGGCGGATGCGGTACTGAGCGTAGTCGTAGACCTTGTTGAGGCTGTCCTTGGTCGAGGTCAGCGCGAGCTGGATCACCGGCACCGAGGAGGCGGAGAAGCGCACGATGACCGGCGGCTGCACGCCGGGCGGCATCAGCGCGCGGATCGAGTTCGTGGAGGAGACGACCTGGGCGATGGCGAGATCGATGCTGACGCTCTGGTCGAAATAGATCTTCATCACCGACGTGCCCTGAAGGCTGGTCGATTCCATCCGGGCGATGTTGTTGACGTTGTTGGAGATTCCGAACTCGGAATAGGTCGTGATCCGTTTCTCCATCTCCGGCGCGGACAGGCCCGTATAGGTCCAGACCACCACGACGACGGGGATGTCGACCGCCGGCAGCACGTCCTTCGGCGTCACGACGATGGCGCTGACGCCACCGAGCATCATCAGCACGGCAAGCACGTAGGTCGTGATGCGGAACTTGAGGGCGTACTGGACGAGTCCCATGGGTCTCCGGTCGATGTCCGGTAAGCCTGCCGGGGCCGCGGGCGGGGTCGGGCCGGCGGATACCGCACGGCCACTGTTTCTGTTCTATGTCCGATTGCGTCTCAAAACACAGGCGTGCCGCGATGCCGCATCGCTGCCCGTCCCCAGCCGATCAGGCGGGCTGATCGAGCCGCCGGAGACTATCGAATTCGAAAAATAACCTTTGCAACGATGTCCGTCAGCCCGATGACCGCGCGGCCGTCGCCGGGTCTGGCTCGTCCTCCATCCGTTCGGTCTCCCGCTGCGCCTGCCGCCGCGCCTGCGCCCGTCCGAGCCAGAGCGCGTTGAGAAGCCACGCGGCCGAGAGCGGCACCGCCACCACGGCCGCGGCGTGGCCGCCGAAGCCGAGGGCGGAGAGCCCGGTATAGGACCACGCGCCGACCTGATCGCCGAGGCGGTAGACCACCGTGTCGATGAAGCTTTTCGCCTTGTAGCGGTCCTCCCGGGGCACCACCGTGAACAGCACCTCGCGCACCGGCCGGGCGATGGCGAAGTTGCCCGCCCGCCGCAGCACGTAGATCACCACCACCGAGGCGACCGTCGGCGAGAGCGCCAGCGCGGCAAACCCGACGACGCTCGCCGCCGGGAGCAGGGCCAGCGTCACGCCGACGCCGAGCCGCTTCGTGATGCGCCCGGTGAAAAAGAGCTGCACGCCGAGCGTCAGCACGTTCACCGCGAGGTCGACGCTGGCGAAGAAGGCGGTCTGCGCGCCGCGATTGGGGAAGTTGTTTTTGGCCACCGCCGCCTGCTCGAAATACAGGAAGGTCGCGGTCACCGAGAACAGCGCCAGAAACAGCGCGATGTTGAGAAGGTAGGGTGAGGTGACGGTGCGCCGGATGCCGGCCCAGACATCGCCGCCGATCACGTCACCCGCCCGCGCGTCCTCCGGCACCGCGTTGAGCCGCCCGATCAGGCGCGCGAGTCCCCGCATGGCGAACACCGCCGCCTCCAGGAGCACGGCGGCGGCGATGAGCAGCGCCCAGGTCGGCACATCACGCGCGAGCGTCGCCGTCACCGCCGAGCCGCAGATGGCGCCGAGCGTGGCGCCCGCGGCGATGAAGCCGAACAGGCGCTTGCCCTGCTCGGTGGAGAACACGTCCACCACCGTGGCCCAGAAGATCGAGACCACGAACAGGTTGAAGATCGAGAGCCAGACGAAGAAGGCCCGGCCGACCCACACCGCCGCTTCCCCCTCCGCCACGGCGATGAGGCCGGCAAAGATCAGGATGTTGAGGATGAAGAAGCGGTAGGTGAGGGGCACGAACCGCGCCCGCGGCAGGCGCTTGACCAGCCACGCGAAGGGCAGGTTGAGCGCCAGCATGCCGATGAGCGTGGCCAGGAACAGCCAGGGCAGGTTTTCGAGCCCGCCCGCCACGCCCATCTGGTCGCGGATCGGGCGCAGCACGTAGTAGCTCGCCAGAAGCGCGAAGATGTAGGCCCAGGACCACGCCAGCGCCGGCCCCTCGCCCGGCCGCACATCGACAAGGCGGGCGAGGCGGTCCGAGAGCGAGGAGCCCGAAGACGAGGCCGGGGCCTCGCTCAAGGCTTCACCCCGAGCTTCTGCTTCAGCTCCGGCGCCGAGAGGTCGTGGCCGAAGCCGGGCGAGCCCATGGCGAAGGTGTCGGCCGCCTTCAGTTCGCCGACCACCACGGGGTCGAAGCCGGCATCCGAGACCAGAGTGCGGGCGGTCTCGAGCGCCTTCGGGTCGTCGCCGGCGATCGGCACCGCCATGCGCGGTTCGGGCCGGCCGGCGTTCTTCTGGAAGACCCGATAATTCGCCGCGTTGAAGGCGCGCACCACCTGCGCACCGGCCAGGTACTTGGCGGATGTGGCGCCGATGCCGTCGCGCTCGACCTCGTCGGCGACGGCCCCGTCGCGGGCCTTCACCGCATTGCCGGCATCGATCACCACCTTGCCCTTGAGGCCAGCGGCGTGCTCACGCCCCAGCTCCGGATAGGCCTTGTAGGGCACCGCGATCAGCACGGCGTTGCCGAAGGCGATCGCTTCCGCCGGGGTGCCGGCCCGCGACTGGGGCCCGAGTTCTTCCACGAGCGCCTTCAACTGCTCCGGATGGCGAGAGGCGAAGAACACCTCGTAGCCCGCCTTGATCCAGAGCCGGCCGAGCGTGCTGCCGATATTGCCCGCTCCGATGATCCCGATCCTTTTGGGATTTTCGGATTGCGCGAGAGCGGGCAGGGCCGGAAGCAGAAGCGTGCCGGCCAGCAGAGCCAGCACCCCGCGCCGAACGGACAACATCCCAAAAAAGTCAGACCGCATCGATGAAGGCCTCCATCTTGCGCCGCTCGGCGGCATCCGGCAGCCGCCCGGTCGCGGCGGCCATATTGTCCTCGACATAGGCCACCTTCGCCATGCCGGGGATCGGGCAGGTGACGGCCTCGTTGGCGAGCACGTATTTGAGGAAGAACTGCGCCCAGCTCTTGCAGCCGAATTCGGCGGCGAAATCGGGCAGGGGCTTGTCCTTCACCGCCTTGAACAGACGGTCGCGGCCGAAGGGCACGTTGACCATCACCGCCACGCCGCGCTCGACCGCCAGCGGCAGGATGCGCTCGGCCGCCGCCCGGCTGTCGAGGGCGTAGTTCACCTGCAAGAAGTCGAGTTTCTCCCGCTTCATCACCGTCTCGAGCTCGGGGAACTGCTCGTCGCGCCAGACCGTGACGCCGACATAGCGGATGCGGCCGGTCTCCTTGAGCGCGCGCAGGACGGCGAGGTTGGCCTCCGTGTCGATCAGGTTGTGCACGGCGATGAGGTCGATCTTGTCCGTGCGCAGGCGCTGGAACGAGCGCTCGGTCTCGGCCTCCGCCGCCGCCCGGCCGCGGGCCGCGACCTTGGTGGCGAGAAAGACCTTTTCGCGCAGGCCCTGGAGGATGAGGCCGAGGACGTCCTCGGCCGTGCCGTAGCTCGGGGCGGTGTCGATCACCCGGCCGCCGAGCGCCACGAAGCGCTCCACCGCCTCGCGCAAGGGGGCGGTGGCCTCGGGCGTCACCGCCACCTCGTAGCGGCGCGAGGTGCCGATGCCCATGGCCGGCAAACGCTCGCCGGAGGAGGGGATCGGCCGGGTGATCAGGGCGTCGGCGGCATGGGCCGGGCGCAGCAGGGCCGGGGCGAGCCTGGCTCCGGCGAGGGCGGCGGCGGCCTGCAGGAGGGTTCGGCGGGAAAGTGGAGGGATGGGCGGCAGGACGGGCGGCATGGGCGCGGGCCTCCTTCGCGGACGGGCGTGGCCCGAGCGAGATAGGGCAACCTCAACGCATCGGCGAAGGGATCATTCCCCGAAGCGGCCGAACGTCACCGCCGTCTCGCCGTAGCTGCGCCGCTCCAGCTCGGCGAAACCGGGCGGCAGGACAAGGCCGGCCTCGGCGGCCTCCTCGACCAGAACCAGCGCGCCGGGGCTGAGCCAGCCGCCGGCTGCCGCCGCGGCGAGCGCCGCGGTGGCGAGGTTCTTCCGGTAGGGCGGATCGCAGAAGACGAGGGAGGCGGCCTCCGGGGCGGGTCCGAGTCGGGTCGCGTCGCGCTGGATCAGCCGGGCACGGTTCCCGCAATCAAGCGCGGCGATGCCCTCCCGGATCAGCGCGCCGGCCTGACGCCCCTCATCCACGAAGACGGCGCGCGCCGCGCCGCGGGAGAGCGCCTCGAAGCCGAGCGCGCCGGTGCCCGCGAACAGA
The DNA here is from genome assembly GCF_021117295.1 of Methylorubrum sp. B1-46. Classification (NCBI taxonomy): domain Bacteria; kingdom Pseudomonadati; phylum Pseudomonadota; class Alphaproteobacteria; order Hyphomicrobiales; family Methylobacteriaceae; genus Methylorubrum; species Methylorubrum sp. B1-46. Next base: position 4,219,012 of record NZ_CP088247.1, read on the forward strand.
TCGAGCACCACCGCGTCCTCGACCGCGTCGTCGTAGGCGTGGGCCAGCACGTTGAACAGGGCCTCGCGCAGGCGGTCAGAGGTCGGGCGGATGCCCTCCGCCTTCGGCCCGGCGAGCCGGCGCCCGCGCCATTCGCCGCCGACGATCCGCACGGGTTAGACCCTAGGCGTCGCCGCGCGGCGGACGGCCGGGACGACCGCCTCCGCGCGGCCCCGGCTTGCCACCGCCGGGACGGCCACCGGCACCGCCAGGCTTTCCGCCGGGACGCCCGCCGCCCGGTCGTCCGCCGGGCTTGAAGTCACCCCGCGCGCCCCCCTTGGGCCCTCCCTTGAAGTCGCCTCTGGCCCCGTCGCGGGCGCCGCCCTTGAAGCCGGGCTTGCCGCCCGGACCGGCGCCCGGTCCCTTACGGAAGCCGCCGCCCTCGCCGCGCGGCGGGCGAGCCGGACGCTCGCCTTCGGCGGTGCGGGGCCGGTCGCGCGGGGGGCCGCGGCGCTCCGGCGCCCCACCCTCGGCGGGACGCTCCCGGCGGGGCGCCCCCTCGTAACGGTCCCGCGCGGGACGGCTGTCGCTCCGCTCGCGGAACGGACGGCCCTCGGCCTGGCGCTCAGTCTGGCGCTCGCGCGGCGGGCCGCGCCGCTCGGGCGCCGTCGCCTCGCCGGCCTCGTGGCGGCGGGGACGGGCATCGCCTGTCGGCGCGTCCCGGCGCGGTCGATCCTCGCGCCGATCGTCACGGCTGCGTTCTTGGTAGCCGCGCTCCTGCTGCGGACGCTCTTGGCGAGGACGCTCTTGGCGGGGGCGCTCCTGCCGCTCGGGCCGCTCCTCCTCCTTGCGGAAGCGGACCCGGCGATGCGGCTCGGGGGCGGGGGTCTCCGGCGTCGGCTGGAGCCGCTCGACCAGCACCCGGCGCTCGCCGGCCGCCTGGATCGCGCCGACCCGCTCGCGGCCGCGCTCGGCCGCCGCCGCGCGGGCGGTCTTCGGGTCCATGCCCCGGCGCGGCACCTTGCTCGCGCGCGGACGGGTCTCGTCGTCGGCCCGCCACACGGTCGGCGAGGGCGCCCGCGGGGCCGGGCGCGCGGCGGCGCGCGGGGCGGCAGGACGCGCGGGATCACGCGGCGGACGGCCGGCTGCTCCGCCGCGGGCGCCCGAGCGGGGCTCCGAACGCTTTTGTTCGCGGCCCTCGTCGCGGGCGCCCGGACGGCCCCGCCCGGCGGGTGAGGCGGCCTTCGTCGCCTTGGGGCTTCCGAACGGGGCGATGGCCTCGCGCACCGGGCTCTCGAAATCGACGCCGGCCTGTTCGGCGAGGCTCTTTCCGAGCTGTTCCTTCAGCACCTTGGTCCGGATCTCCTCGACCAGACCGACTTCGAGGTCGCCGAGCTGGAACGGCCCGAACGAGAGCCGGATCAGCCGGTTCACGGAGAGGCCGAGATGTTCGAGGATGCGCTTGACCTCGCGGTTCTTGCCCTCGCGCAGGCCGAGCGTGAGCCAGAGGTTGTCGCCCTGGACCCGGTCGAGGGTGGCCTCGACGGGGCCGTATTCCATACCGTCGACGGTGACGCCCTTCTTGAGCCGGTCGAGATCGGCCTGGGTGATGTCGCCGAAGGCGCGCACCCGGTAGCGGCGCAGCCAGCCGGTATCGGGATGGGCGATCACCTTGGCCAGCCCGCCATCGTTGGTGAGCAGCAGCAGACCCTCGGTGTTGATGTCGAGCCGGCCGATGGCGACGACCCGCGGCAGGTCGTCGGGCAGCCCGTCGAACACCGTCTGGCGCCCTTCCGGATCGCGGGCGGTGGTGACGACGCCGCGCGGCTTGTGCAGCAGCCACAGCCGGGTGCGCTCGCGGACGGGCAGGGGCTCACCGTCCACGGTGATGCGGTCGGATTCGGTGACGTTGATCGCCGGCGAGGTCAGGACCTTGCCGTTGAGGGTGACGCGGCCGGCCTCGATCATCGCCTCGGCGTCGCGGCGGGAGGCGATGCCGGCGCGGGCGATGGTCTTGGCGATGCGCTCGCCCTCGGGCGCGGCGGCTTGGTCCGCGGGTACGGCCGGGGAGGGGTCTGGATTGTCGGTCATCCGCGCCCCTTACCAGAGCGTGGGTCCGCGCAAAAGGAAAAGGCGGCCCGCGAGGGCCGCCCTTTCATCGAACCGCGCGGTTCAGGCCGGTCACAACCGCGGCGAGCGACCGCGCACGGCGCCCATCACCGCCGAGATCAGGAACAGCGCGATCGCGACGAAGAACACGATCTTGGCCGCCTCCATGGCGGTGCCGGCGATGCCGCCGAAGCCGAGCAGAGCGGCGATCAGAGCGACGACGAGAAAGGTTACAGCCCAACCGATCATGGTATCCTCCTGACGTCCGTCTTGGACGGTGTCTCGTAAGTCTGTCCTGGCTTGGAGAATTGCCAAGCTGCCGGATTCGTTCCGTCGATGGCGCTGAAAACGGTTGCCGGGCCGAAGCGTTCCGGGCAGCGGCGGGATCCCGACTTCATCCACCCCTCGGGGAGCAACGGCGGCTGCGGAGCCTCTGTTCCGGCCGGCCGGGCGAGACCGGACGCCCCCACACCCACGCGCCCGGAGGATCTTCCGGCCGTGCGAGCGGGACGACCGAAGCCATTCTTGATGAGATTTCTGCCGGGAGCGTGTCAGGCTGCCAGCGTGTGCGCGGGCCGCCCCTCGGGCGCGGAGCCGGTCTCGAGCAGGCTGGCGATCTCGTGGACCGGCCGGGGCGGGCTGAACAGGTAGCCCTGCACCTCCTGCGCCCCCTCCGCGCGGATGGTGGCGAGCTGCGGCTCGGTCTCGACCCCTTCGACCAGCGTCGTGATGCCGAGGCTCGCCCCGAGGCTGACGATGGCGCGGATGATCGCGCCGGCATCCGACTGTCCGGCGCAGTCGCGCACGAACGAGCGGTCGATCTTGATCTTGTCGAAGGGGAAGCGACGCAGGGTGCTGATCGAGGAATAGCCGGTGCCGAAATCGTCCATGGAGATGCGCATTCCGAGCTTGCGCAGGGTGTGGAGCGTTTCGAGGTTGGCCTCGGTGTCGTCGAGCAGCACGCTCTCGGTGATTTCCAGTTCGAGCCGGCTCGCCTTGAGGCCGCTGGCCGCGAGCGCGCCGAGCACGCTCTGGACGAAGCCGCGGTGGCGCAGTTGCAGCGGCGAGACGTTGACCGCCACGCTGATCGCGTCGGGCCAGGCGGCGGCATCTCGGCAGGCCCGGTGCAGCACCCACTCGCCGATCGGCACGATCAGGCCGGTCTCCTCGGCGAGCGGGATGAACACCGCCGGGCTCACGAGCCCGCGCTCGGGATGGCGCCAGCGGACCAGCGCCTCCATGCCGGTGATGCGGTTTTCGGACAGGTCCACGAGCGGCTGATAGTGCAGTTCGAAGCGGTCCTGCTGGAGCGCCTCGCGCAGTTCGCGCTCGAGGCCGAGCCGCTCGCGCAGGGTCTCGTCCATCTGCGGCTCGAACCGGCGGACGGTGCCGCGCCCCTCGGTCTTCGCCTCGTAGAGGGCGAGGTCGGCCTCCTTGAGGAGGCGCTCGATGTCGTGCGGGACCCCCTCGTCGGCCAGAGCGATGCCGGCGCTCATCCCGATCTCGACGGTGATCCCATCGAGGGTGTAGGGCGCGGCGACGGCCTCGATCAGGCGCTCGGCCAGGGCCGCAGCCCCGGCCGCGTCCTCGACGCGGGAGAGCACCGCGAACTCGTCGCCCCCGAGCCGGGCCACCACATCGTGGCTGCGCACCTGCCCCCGCAGCCGCTCGGCCACCGCCCGCAGCAGGGCATCGCCCACCGCGTGGCCGAAGCTGTCGTTGACCGGCTTGAACCGGTCGAGGTCGAGGCAGAGGACGGCGAGCGGCGCCGCCTCGGCGCGCAGAGCCTCGATCCACTCGGTGCCGATCTCGCGCAGGCGGGTGCGGTTGGGCAGATCGGTGAGGCCGTCGTGGCGGGCCATGTGGATGATGCGCGCCTCGTTGCGCCGCCGCTCGGTGATGTCCTCGAAGGTCGCGACCCAGCCGCCGCCCTCGGCCATGGGGCGGTGGGTCACGGCGATGACCCGCCCGTCGGCGAGTTCGCGCAGCACCGATTTCGATCCGTCTCCGGAGAGCGACGTGCGGGTGCTCTCGCTGATCGCATCGATTGTGGCGCCGCGCTTGTAGCGCCCGAGCGCCACCAACATCTCGATGATGGCGCGCTGGCCCATGCCGACATGGACCGCATCCTCCGACAGGCCGAAGATCTCCAGGTAGCGCCGGTTCCACACGAGGAGCCGCTGCCCCGCATCGAACAGGCACAGCCCGTGCGTCATGTTCTCCAGGGCCGCGTCGAAGCGCCGGTTCTGCTCGCTGAGCTGGGCATGGGCCTCGACCAGGGCGCGCCGGGTCCGGTGCTGCTCGGTGACGTCGCTGCCGACGCCCCGATAACCGAGGAACTCACCCTCGGGTGAGAAAAGCGGGCGACCGCTGATCTCGAACCAACGCGGCGTGCCGTCGGGATGGCGATAGACGTAGGTCAGTTCACGGAAGGGGCGGCGCGCGGCGATCGTCTCGCGATAAGGCGCAAGGTTCGCCTCCTCACCGGCCAGGGTCTCGCGCGCCCGCCCGATCAGACTCTCCGGCGGGCGGCCCAGCAGACGCTCGGCGCCCGGAGAGATGTAACTGAATCGGTCCTCGGCATCGGTGGCCCAGAGCCAGTCGAACGCGATCCGCGCCAGTTCTTCAAGATCGTTCAGAGGCATAGCACCACCCTAGGCAGGCGGGATTTTGAGGCCAGAATGTAAATATTTCCTCATGCCTATGACTTGGCCATCATGCCCAATTAACGATCCAATCCTGTCAATCGAAGTGCAAACCCAAGTGCAGGGAAGGGTGAAGGCCGCCGCCTGAATTGCACAGATTCGACCTGTTTCTTCTAGGTTGCAAAATTTTGAACGTGGAATCCTGAGCGCTCCAGCGATCGAAAGACACCGGAGCTTTCGCCGCGCCGGACCGTTATCCGCATCCTGGATGCGGCTGAGGTTGATGGATGGCCGAGGGCGACGACCTTTTTCCCGGCTTCGAGCCGCTCTGGATCGAGGGGTCGGCCGGCCGCTGGTTCGGCCGGGCCAAGGGCCCACGGGACGCGCCGCCGCTCCTCCTGCTGCACGGCTTCCCGCAGAGCCACGCGATGTGGCACCGGCTGGCGCCGGCACTCGCCGAAACGCACCGGGTGATCGCCCTCGACCTGAAGGGCTACGGCTGGTCGGCCGCCCCCGCCTCCGGCGCCGGAGAGAACGCCTACGCCAAGCGGCGGCTCGGGGCGGAGATCGTCGCGGTGATGGAGCGGCTCGGCCATATCCGCTTCGCGCTGGCCGGCCACGATCGCGGCGCCCGCGTCGCCTACCGGCTGGCGCTGGACGAACCCGGCCGGATCGAGCGGCTGGCGATCCTCGACATCGTGCCGACCGAGGTACAGTGGACCCGCATCGAGGCGAAGCCCGGCGCGAACCCGCACTGGTCGTTCCTGTCGCGCCCGGCCCCGGAGCCGGAGGAGGCGATCCGCCGTGACCCGGACGCCTATTTCGAGGGGCTGCTGCGCGACTGGAGCGCGAGCCGCGACCTCGCCGCCTTCGACGCCCGCGCGCTCACGCTCTACCGGCAGGCCTGGAACGTGCCCGAGCGCATCCACGCGATGTGCGAGGATTACCGGGCGGGCGGCGCCGACGGGCCGGACCGCGCCGCCGACCGCGACGACCTCGCCGCGGGCCGCACCTTATCGATGCCGGTCTTGGTGCTCGCCAGCGACGCCTATCTCAACCGGGACAAGCCGGAGACCGCCCTGGCAGCCTGGCAGCGCACTTTTGCCCCCGCAGCGCAGGGCGCAAATATCGCCTCCGGCCACTTCATGGCCGAGGAAGCGCCGGAGCCGACCCTGCGGGCGTTGCAGGCCTTTCTGGCAGGGTAGATCTCAGAAGCTCTCGACCCAGGGCCGCAGAGCGATCTCGTCGGTCCAGGCGCTGCGGTCCTGGCGCAGGAGGGCGAGGTAGCTCTTCGCGATGGCGTCGGGATCGAGGGTCGCGTCGGGGCGCCCCTCCGGATCGGGGCGGGCGTCGGAGCGGATCGCACCGTCGATCACGACATGGGCGACGTGGATGCCCAGGGGCTGAAGCTCGCGGGCGAGGCTTTGCGCGAGGCCGCGCAGGGCGAACTTGCCCATGGCGAAGGGGGCGGAGCCGGCAAAACCCTTCACGCTCGCCGAGGCGCCGGTGAACAGGATCGCGCCGTGGCGGTGGGGCAGCATCCGCCGGGCGGCGGCCTGGGCCACGAGGAAGCCGCCATAGGCCGAGACCGCGAGCGCGCGGGCGACCGCCTCCGGATCGAGATCGACGGTGGCCCCGCGCAGCCGGCCGCTGGCGTTGTAGACCACCACGTCCGGCGCGCCGCCGAGCGCCGGTTCGAGCCGGGGAAACAGGGCCTCGACCGCGCCGGGATCCGTGGCGTCGCAGGCGTGCACCACCGCCCCCGTCTCCGCGGCGAGGCGGCTCAGCTTCTCGACGTTGCGCGCGGCGAGCCCGACCTTCAACCCCTCGGCCGCGAACAGGCGCGCCAGGGATGCGCTCAAGCCGGAACCGGCCCCGACGATCAGGGCGCGCTGGTAGGTCGGGACCATGGGACGGGCTCCGTGCGGCGGCATCGCGGGATGGGGGACGAACGCGCCGCGCACCGCCGCGGTTCGCCTCCCGCTCACCCCCGTCTTTGCGAAAAGAAATCCCTGAGCAGGCCCGCCGCCTCGCCCTCGCGAAAGCCGGAATAGACTTCCGGGGCGTGGTGGCAGGTTGGCTGGTTGAACACGCGGGGCCCGTGCTCGACGCCGCCGCCCTTGGGATCGGAGGCGGCGTAGTAGAGCCGGCGGATGCGGGCGAAGGCGATCGCGCCCGCGCACATCGGGCAGGGCTCCAGGGTGACGTAGAGGTCGCAGCCGGTGAGGCGCTCGTCGCGCAACGCGGCGCAGGCGGCGCGGATCGCCAGGATCTCGGCATGGGCCGTGGGGTCGGACAGCGCCCGCGGCCGGTTGCCCGCAACCGCCAGGACCGCGCCGTCGCGCACCACCACCGCGCCGACCGGCACCTCGCCGAGCGCCGCGGCCTCGCGGGCGGCGGCAAAGGCGAGGTCGAGGAAATCGGGCATCAGTCGCCGGAGGCGGCCGCGCCGTGAGCCGCCTCCCTGGCGACCTCCCGGCCGCCGATGTCCGTCCGAAAAAAGCCGTCCGGCCAGTCGATCCGCCGCACCGCCGCATAGGCGCGCTCCTGCGCTTCCCCCACGCTGGCGCCGAGCGCCGTGACCGCGAGCACCCGGCCGCCATCGGCGAGCAGCCGGTCGCCGTCGCGGCGGGTGCCGGCCTGGAACACCAGAACCCCCTCATCGAGGGCCGCCTCGGCGCCGCGGATCTCGGTGCCGCGGGTCACCGCGCCGGGATAGCCCTGCGCCGCCATCACCACGGTGAGCGCCGCGCGGGCGGCATCGAAGCCGATCGAGACGCTGGAGAGATCGCCCTTGGCCGCCGCCAGCAGCGCCGGCACGAGATCACCCGACAGGCGCGGCATCAGCACCTGCGCCTCCGGATCGCCGAAGCGGGTGTTGTACTCGATGAGCTTGGGGCCCTCCGCCGTCAGCATCAGCCCGGCATAGAGGATGCCGGAGAACGGCGTGCCGCGGGCGGCCATGCCGGCCAGCGTCGGCGCGATGATCCGGGTCATCACCGTCTCGGCGATCTCCGGCGTGACGATGGAGGCGGGGGAATAGGCGCCCATGCCGCCCGTATTGGGGCCGCGGTCGCCGTCATGGACCCGCTTGTGGTCCTGCGCCGTGCCGATCGGAACCGCGCGGGTCCCGTCGCAGAGCGCGAAGAAGCTCGCCTCCTCACCGAACAGGCACTCCTCGATCACGAGCGCGCCTCCTTCGCTGCCGTCGAGGATCGCCCGCACGGCGGCCTCGGCCTCGGGCAAGGTCTCGGCCACGGTCACGCCCTTGCCGGCGGCGAGCCCGTCGGCCTTGACCACGATCGGCGCGCCCCGCGCGCGCAGATAGGCCAGCGCCGGTTCGAGATCGGTGAAGCGGGCGAAGGCGGCGGTCGGGATGTCGTGCTCAGCGCAGAGATCCTTGGTGAAGCCCTTCGAGCCTTCGAGCTGCGCCGCGGCCTTGGTCGGCCCGAAGGCGGGGATGCCGGCAGCCTGGAGGTCGTCGACGAGCCCGGCGACCAGCGGCGCCTCCGGCCCCACCACCACCAGCCCGACCTTTTCCGCCCGGCAGAAGGCGACCACCGCCGCGTGATCGGAGACCGCGAGATCCGGCCGGTTCTCGCCGTGCCGGGCGGTGCCCGGATTGCCCGGCGCGACGAACAGCTTCGCGCAGAGCGGCGATTTCGCGATGGCCCAGGCCAGCGCGTGCTCGCGCCCGCCGGAGCCGATGAGCAGGATGGTGAAGGGCTCGGTCATGACGAGACCCTATCCAAAAAATTTCGGGCCGGGGAAAGGGCGTTTCGCGTTTGCCCCGGCCACACATCCGGCAACGCGAGGGAGAACCCGCCGCATGGCGCCGCCAGACCCGCATCGAGACCATCCTCAACGACCGGGCCGGAGACGGCGCCGGCTCGGCCTCACGGGCGTCAGCACCCTGGTGCAGACGCTGGCGATCCTCGGGGCAGGGGCCTGGGGCGTCTACACCTTCGTCTACGAGGCGCGGATCAAGCCGGGGCTCGCTCCGCCCTCGGTCTCGGTGAAGACCGACCTCGTCCGGGTCGGCGAACGCGGCGATCGGGTGGCGATCCGCTCGACCGTGACCCGCACCAATGTCGGCCAGGCGGGCGTGCGCGTGCTCGGGCTCACCTACACCGTGATCGGCCTGCGCACCCGCTTCTCCGAGCCGGATCACGCGGCGGCGGAGGCGACCGCGCGCGAGGCCGCCTTCCGCGCCGCGCTCTCCGGCTCGGCGAGCGTCGAGTCCGCCCGCGACTACGTGCGCGAGAGCGGTGCACCGATCCTGCGCCAGGGCGTACTGTTCTCTGGTGCGACCGACCTGCCGAGCGAGCCCTCTGAACTCAACCCGGGCGAATCCGTCTCCCGCGACGTGATCGTCTACGCCGACCGCAAGGCCTTCGACGCGGTGCGCTTCGAGGTGCGGCTCGCCTACGCCAAGGAGGACGACAAGCCGGTGCGCCTGCGCTTCGAGGCGGGGGCGGACGGAGTGCTCGCCACCGTGCCGGTCGAGCCCTGCCCCGCGCCGAAATGCCCGCTGCGGACGACGGATTTCGCCACCGAGTTCTCGCTGTGGTGAGCGGACCGTTGCGGCCTACCGTCCGCCCCCCTCCGAGATCGTCCGAGTGTCTATCCCAAAACGCCCGCCGCCCTGTCCTCTCCGGCGGGTGAACGGCCGGTGACCGGGTGTCGTGCGAGGAACTGTTATCCCGTGCGCCGGACGGAACGGTTCGCCGGGCTCACCTGTTGATGAGGGCCATGCCGATCTGTCGCCACTCGATCGCCTCCCCCGCCCGCCCGCCCCGCGCGCACGCGGTCGTTCGACTCTCGGACTACGTGGTCCAGCGTCGCTCGGCGCCGCGGGCCGCCAACGACAACCGCCGCTCGCGACTGGCGCCGGTCTGGCCCTGGGCCATGGCGGCGGCCGCCGCGCCGGCCGTCACGGCGGCGCTGATCCTTTCGCGCCTGATCTGACTTCGGGCCGTTCCCCGAGCGCTTTCGCCGGAGACGAGCGGCAGCGGCCCCGGCGCCACACTCGCGCGCCCTTCCCCAGCCGATCGGCTCGGCGGCCTTTACCTCACCCGGCCGGTTCCCGTAGCGTTCGGCCCCATGCCGCTCGTGCCCCCGCCACGTCCTGCGACCTATGCCGCCGCCGGGCCGCCGCCGGGGGAGCCAGCGCCCTCGGCTTTGCTCCAGGCCAACACCCCCGAATGGTCGGTCGGCGATCTCGCCGCCGCCCTCAAGCGCACCCTTGAAGACGCCTTTGGGCATGTGCGCCTGCGCGGCGAGATCTCGGGCTATCGCGGGCCGCACGGCTCGGGCCACGCCTATTTCTCACTCAAGGACGGCACCGCGAAGATCGACGCGGTGGTGTGGAAGGGCGTGCTCGGGCGTCTGCGCCAGAAGCCCAAGGAAGGGCTCGAGGTCGTCGCCACCGGCAAGATCACGACGTTTGCCGGGAAATCCTCGTACCAGATCGTCATCGATTCGATGGAGCCCGCCGGCATCGGCGCCTGGATGGCGCTGCTGGAGGAGCGCAAGCGCCAGCTCGCGGCGGAGGGGCTGTTCGAGGTGGACCGGAAGCGGCCGATCCCGTTCCTGCCGCGGGTGATCGGCGTCGTCACCTCGCCGACCGGAGCGGTGATCCGCGACATCCTCCACCGGCTGGAGGACCGCTTTCCCCGCCCCGTGCTGGTCTGGCCGGTGCGGGTGCAGGGGGAGGGGGCGGCCGAGGAAATCGCCGCGGCGATCCGGGGCTTCAACGCGCTCATCCCCGACGGCCCGATCCCGCGGCCGGACGTGCTGATCGTCGCCCGCGGCGGCGGCTCGATCGAGGATCTCTGGGCCTTCAACGAGGAAGCGGTGGTGCGCGCCGCCGCCGAGTCCGGGATCCCGCTGATCTCGGCGGTCGGCCACGAGACCGACACGACGCTGATCGACTTCGCCTCCGACCGCCGGGCGCCGACGCCCACGGGCGCGGCCGAGATGGCGGTGCCGGTGCGCGCCGAACTTTTGGCCCAGATCCACGACCTCGGCGCCCGGCAGGCGGGCACGATGCTGCGGCGGGTCGAGCGCGAGCGGGGCGATTTCCGCGCCCTGGTGCGGGCGATCCCCGGTGCCGACGCGTTTCTCGCCGCCAAGCGCCAGCGCCTCGACCTCGCCGACGCGCGCCTGCGCCCGGCGCTCGCCGCCAATGCCCGCGATTCCCGCGAGCGCCTGAACCGCCTCGCCGACCGTCTGACCCGGCGCTCGCCGGCGATCGCCTTGGCCGAGGCGCGGGCGCGGCTCGCCGGGATCGACCATCGCCCGCGCACCGCCATATCCCGCATCATCGAGCGCCGCCGCGACCGGCTCGGGGCGCAATCCGGCCTGCTCGGGGCGCTCAGCTACAAGGCGGTGCTCGCCCGCGGCTACGCGCTGGTGCGCGACGCCGACGGCCTGCCGGTGCGCTCGCGCGAGGCCGCCGCCGCCGCCGCCCGGCTTCAGCTCCAGTTCGCCGACGGGGCGGTTTTCGCGCGGCCCGAGGACGCTCCGGCCGCTCCCCTGGCCGATGCCCCGCCCTCGCCGCCGCGTGCGAAGCGTGCGCTGCGCCGGATCGCAACCGAGCCGGCTCCGAAGCCCAAGGAGACGGCGCCCGAGCCCGCTGCGCGGCAAGGCTCGCTGTTCTGAGCGGCGAGTTCGATGGCGCCCCTTCGTTCCGGAATGCCGCGCAGCGGCCTCGAACGATGAAGGGGGAGAGGGATGGGGCCGGCTTTCTCGCCCCGCCCCCGCGTCGCCCCCTCCTTGCGTGGGAGGCGGCTTGACCGGCCCGGCCGGCTCTGCGACCGAGCGGCACGGCTCCTACCACACCGGCAGCGGGCCCCGGCATCCGGCAGGAGAGGCGCGTGACCACGACGATCGACTCGGACCAGAAGCTCCACCTCGTGTTCGGCGGCGAGCTGGAGGACGTCTCGGGCGTACGCTTCCGCGACATCAAGGATCTCGACATCGTCGGCATCTTCCCCGACTACGCCTCGGCCCAGACCGCGTGGCGCGCCAAGGCGCAGGCCACCGTCGACAGCGCCCAGACCCGCTACTTCATCGTCCACCTGCACCGCCTGCTCGAACCGTGATTGTGGCGGGGCTGCGGCATGAAGCCATTGTGACGCGCCGGCCCCGCTGATATGAGCCGCGCGGCCGGATGTTGATACGGCCCCGGACGTGATTGGGTTCGCGCGCGTCCCGCGAGTGACTTGAAGAGTGAGCCGAGAGACGCCCGGCATGACGTCGTCCATCAAGATCATCGCCGGCAACGCGAGCCGCCCGCTCGCGGAAGCGATCGCCAGCTACCTCGAATTGCCGCTCGCCAACTGCATGGTCCGGCGCTTCGCCGACATGGAGATCTTCGTCGAGCTGCAGGAGAACGTGCGCGGCGAGGACGTGTTCATCGTCCAATCGACCTCGTTCCCCGCCAACGACCACCTGATGGAACTGCTGATCATGATCGACGCCGCGCGTCGGTCCTCGGCGCGGCGCATCACGGCGGTGATCCCCTATTTCGGCTATGCCCGGCAGGACCGGCGCACCTCGGGCCGCACGCCGATCTCGGCCAAGCTCGTGTGCAACCTCATCACCGAGGCCGGCGCCGACCGCGTCCTGACCCTCGACCTCCATGCCGGCCAGATCCAGGGCTTCTTCGACATCCCGACCGACAATCTTTTCGCCGCGCCCGTGATGGTGCGCGACATCAAGGAGCGGCTGGCCCCCGGCGAGCGCATGGTGGTCTCGCCGGATGTGGGCGGCGTGGTCCGCGCCCGCGCGCTGGCCAAGCGCATCGACGCCTCGCTCGCCATCGTCGACAAGCGCCGCGAGCGGGCGGGTGAGTCGGAGGTGATGAACATCATCGGCGACGTCGAGGGCCAGTCCTGCATCCTCGTCGACGACATCGTCGATTCTGGCGGCACTCTGGTGAACGCCGCCGAGGCCTTGCTGAACGCCGGCGCCAAGGAGGTTTCGGCCTACATCACGCACGGTGTGCTGTCGGGCGGGGCGGTCTCGCGCATCGCCGCCTCGCGGATGAAGGAACTCGTCATCACCGACTCGATCCTGCCGACGCAGGCGGTGAAGCTCGCCCGCAACATCCGCGTGATCTCGATCGCGCCACTGCTCGGCGAGGCGATCGGGCGCACGGCCACTGAGTCGAGCGTGTCGAGCCTGTTCACCTGATTCAGGTTCGGGTTTCCAAAGGGATCATCCCTTCGGCGGGGAGCCGGGGTGGGACCCCGGCATCCCTTCAACCAGGGCTGCGCCCTGGACCCGCGAAAGGACAGATCCTCTCGAAACCTCTGGCCTCCGCTCAGCGAACTTCCACGATCTCGAACTCGTGGTCGTTCACCGTCACGGTATCGCCGACGCTCTTGCCGGTAAGCGCGCGGGCGAGCGGCGCGACGTAGGCGATCGAGCCGGCTGCGGGATCGGCCTCGTCCTCGCCGACGATGCGGAAGGTCTGGCGGGTGTCGTCTTCGCGCAGCACGGTCACGGTCGCACCGAAGCGCACCACGTCGCCCTCGAACGCCTCGATGAGTTCCGCCGAGTTCTTGCGCGCGCTCCAGTAGCGCAGGTCGCGCGCGATGCGGGCGTGGTCCGCCTTGTTCTGCTGCGGCGAGAAAGCGGACAACTCCGCCTCCAGTCGCGCCACCTCGGCCTCCATCTTCGCGAGCCCCTCCGGCGTCACATAGTTGGAATGGGTGGAGATCAGACGATCGGGCAACTCCTCGACAGCGTCGCCGTCTTCGGGCTCACGGACAAATGCTTTGCTCATGAGACATGAAATGCCCAAGCCTGCACCACAGTTCCCACGGTCCGGCGCCCTGGCTCACCCGATCGCGACGACCGTGCGGCCCCGCACCTGACTATCGAGCAGAGGCTCGGCGAGGCCGCCGGCCTCCTCCAGGGGAACCGTCCGCGTCATCCGCCGCAGGAGGTCGCGGTCGAGGTCGCGCGAGAGGCGGGCCCAGGCCTCGCGGCGGGGCTTTTGCGGCGTCGTCACGCTGTTGATGCCGAGAAGCGAGACGCCGCGCAGGATGAAGGGCGCGACCGAACTCGGCAGATCCATGCCCCCGGCGTTGCCGCAGGCGGCGATGGCACCGCCGCCCCGCGTCATCGACAGGGCGTTGGCGAGCACCCGTCCGCCGACCGCATCGATGCCGGCGGCCCAGCGCTCCTTTCCGAGGGGGCGCGGCTCGCCTGCGAGCGCCTCACGCTCCAGGATCTCGGCCGCGCCGAGGCTCTTCAGGTAATCGGCTTCGTCGGCCCGGCCGGTCGCGGCGACGACGTGCCAGCCGGCGCGCTTCAGAAGCGCCACCGCGACCGAGCCGACGCCGCCGGAGGCACCCGTCACCAGGGCTGGTCCGGCCTCGGGGGTGAGCCCGTGCCGCTCCAGAGCGAGAACCGAGAGCATCGCCGTATAGCCGGCCGTGCCGATCGCCATGGCCTCGGCCGGGCTCAAGCCCTCGGGCAGCGGCACCAGCCAGTCGCCGCGCAGCCGGGCGCGCTCGGCCAACCCGCCGAGATGGGTCTCGCCGACGCCCCAGCCGGTGAGCACCACCGCGTCGCCGGGCTTGTAGTCGGGATGGTCCGAGGCCTCGACGGTGCCGGCGAAGTCGATGCCGGGGATCATGGGGAAGCGGCGCACCACCGGCATCCGGCCGGTCATGGCGAGCCCGTCCTTGTAGTTCAGGCCCGAATGGGAGACCCGCACGGTGACGTCGCCGTCCATCAGGTCGGCCTCGTCGAAGTCGCGCAGGGCAAGGCTCTGCCCGGCCTCACCCTTGTCGATCACCCAGGCCCTGAACGCCGCCATGATCCGCTCCTCCCCGCTCGCTTCGGGTCATGAGCTACGGCGATCCCGCCTCGATTCAAGGCCACCGGCGAAGGCGGCCGAGAGAGTGCCCGAACGAGCGCGCCCTCAATACCCGTCGTAGATGCTGCCCCGCGAGAAGCCGAGACCGACGGCGATGTCCGCGGAGGAGGCGCCGGCAAGACCCAGCGCGTCCGGGATCGAACCGACCCCAAGAGGACCGTAGCCGGGGCCGGGACCGAAATCAGGCCCGGCGACGGGGGCTGCGGCCGGCACCCAGGCGGCGCGGGCGGGCTGGACCAGCACGCGGCGCTGCGTGGTGGCGTAGACCGGCGGCAGGGTGTGCGGGATCGCCTCCGGCGGGCGCACGAGCACGCGGCGGGTCTGGACCGCGTAGCGCGGCGGCGTGGTCACCCAGCAGCCGACGAGCTGGCCATAGGCGTCGATGCGCGTCTCCCACCGGCGCCCGCCAGGGGCGACCAGCACCCGCTCGGACACCGTGTCGTAGACCGGCGGCGTCGTGCGGTAGACGGTGCGCGGCGGCTGGACCAGCACCCGCTCCGCGACGGTGTCGTAGACCGGCGGCGTCACGACCCGGCGATAGCACTCGGCGCTGACGCACGCACCCCCGGCCTGCGCAGGCACGGCCAGAGCGGCGACCGAGACGGCGGCAAGGGCAAGGGAAGCGATCAGGCTCGGGCGGAGCAGGGGGGCAGCCATGGAACAACCTCGGAACGCGACGTCAGGACGATCTCGGCACCTCCGCGAGCCCCGTCCGGGACTTTTCGGAGTGTGCCATTCGACGCCCAGATAGCGGCCAAGGTTGCGCACCGGACAAGCTCAATTGTCGAAGACAGTAAACTTAACCAACGACTAAGACTACGCAGATCTAAATAGGCCGGATCGACTTCGCAGGTTCGCCGGCAGGCAGGACCGGGTCGGGATGCGGCCCCACTTGCGGCCCTGCAAGGGGCGCTGTGGAAGCGTTGCCGAAAAGCCCTCCGCGCCGCGCAGGGGAGGGCGGGCGGAAGGGCGCGCTTGTCAGCCCTTCGGCCAGGGGCTAGAGCGCTTCCAAATCGGGCGGCGGCGGCGCCCGGATCGCATGACACCGCCACACGAGGGGATCGCATCCGCGCCAAGTCAGCGGGTGGCGGGCCGGCGACAAGGCCCTCCCGACCCCGCGAGGACAAGCGGATCTAAGGACCGAACGGCCCATGACCTACGTCGTCACCGACAACTGCATCAAGTGCAAGTACATGGACTGCGTCGAGGTGTGCCCCGTGGATTGCTTCTACGAGGGCGAGAACATGCTCGTCATCCATCCCGACGAATGCATCGATTGCGGCGTCTGCGAGCCGGAATGCCCCGCCGAGGCGATCAAGCCCGACACCGAGGGCAATCTTGAGAGCTGGCTGAAGCTGAACGCCGACTACGCCAAGACCTGGCCCAACATCACCCAGAAGAAGGATGCCCCCTCCGACGCCAAGCAGTGGGACGGGGTGAGCGGCAAGCTGGAGGCGCATTTCTCGCCCAATCCCGGCTCCGGCGACTGACCATCCGGCAGGGCGAGGCCACTCCGAAGCACGGCGGCCTCTCGCCGCAGGCTGCCGGTCCGGCCGCGATCCCCGCCGAAGCCCCGAACGCGCCACGGCCTACCTCGAAAGATCCGCCGGAGGCCCCGGCAACGCTCTTTCCGAGCCGTGCAAAACCTTCGATCCTCCCATGCGGAGACGCGTTCGCGCGCCGGCAATCCTTTGATTCGCCGGCCCGTTCGTGCTACATGAGGGCTCGCCGTCGCTCACGCCCGATGCGCCCCCCTCCTCTCGCACAAGCGGCGAGTTCCATCTTCCTGGAAAAGAGGTTGGCTGCGATCGACCGCCGGAAGCATTTCGCTCCCGGCGCGTTCTTTCGTGTGGTGGGAGCAACGCGAGAGCCCGGGAACCGGTCAGCGCTTCGACGGCGCGGCACTGGACTAAGGGCATGCGCCGGGTGTCCCGCCCCGGAGGTGACGAGCGTGCGGGCGTGGATGCGCGCCCCGCGTGGATGACAGTGGAGGCTCATTCCGCATGACCACAGCCAAGAAGACGACGGCAGCAGGCCGCCAAGGCTTCAAGACCGGCGAGGCGGTCGTGTATCCGGCGCACGGCGTCGGGCGGATCACCGCGATCGAGGAACAGGAGATCGCGGGCTATAAGCTCGAATTGTTCGTCGTCTCGTTCGAGAAAGACAAGATGGTCCTGCGCGTGCCGACCGCGAAGGCCAACAGCGTCGGCATGCGCAAGCTCGCCGAGCCCGAACTCGTCAAGAAGGCTCTCGACGTGCTGACCGGCCGCGCCCGCATCAAGCGGACGATGTGGTCGCGCCGCGCCCAGGAATACGAGGCCAAGATCAATTCCGGCGACCTGATCTCGGTGACGGAGGTGGTGCGCGACCTCTACCGTTCCGAGGCTCAGCCCGAGCAGTCCTACAGCGAGCGCCAGCTCTACGAGGCCGCCCTCGACCGCGTCGTGCGCGAGATCTCCTCGGTGAACCGGATTACCGAGACCGAGGCGCTCAAGCTGATCGAGCAGAGCCTCGCCAAGTCGCCGCGTCGCGCCAAGGCCGACGCCGAGGCGGAAGCCGACGCCGAAGGTGATGACGATGTGCAGGAGGAGGCCGCCTGAGGCGCCTCTCGGCGAATCGCATCGCTGCACGATTGACATTTGCTAACCAGAGGGCTCGGCGCCACGCCGGGCCCTTTTTTCATGCGCCGTCCGCAGACCTCTTGATCATTTCCTCCCCGACGCCACGCGCCCGCAGGGAACCAGCGTCGCACGGATGTGTTGTGCCTCTGCCACGGATGGCTTGCCCCGATGGCCTCGCCCGGCGTTTCGCCGACCAAGAGGCTCAAGCGGGCTGATCCGAAACGCTCGAACCAAGAACGCTCGAACGAGAGAGGCGGGGATGGCAGAGATCGCGGGGATGCGGCGTCAGTTCATTCGGACAGCGATGGAGGCGCCGTTCCTTGCGAGGGAAGAAGAACGCGGGCTGGCGGTGGCTTGGAAGGAGGCGCGCGATGAGCGCGCCCTGCACCGCCTGATCTCGGCACATATGCGCCTCGTGATCGCGCTCGCCGGACGCTTCCGCCATTACGGCCTGCCGATGGCCGACCTCGTCCAGGAGGGCCATGTCGGCCTAATGGAAGCCGCCGCCCGGTTCGAGCCGGAACGGGATGTCCGTTTCTCCACCTACGCCACGTGGTGGATCCGCGCATCGATCCAGGACTACATCCTGCGCAACTGGTCGATCGTGCGCGGCGGAACGAGTTCCGCGCAGAAGGCGCTGTTTTTCAACCTGCGCCGCCTGCGCGCCCGGCTGATGCAGTCGACCGAGGAGCAGGTTGGCTCCGAGATCCACGGCCGGATCGCCAGTGCGATCGGCGTCTCGCGCGAGGACGTGGCGCTGATGGATGCACGCCTGTCCGGTCCCGACATGTCGCTGAACGCGCCGGTAGGCGAGGAGAGCGAGGCGTCCTCCGAGCGGATGGATTTCCTCGTCGACAACGCGGCGCTGCCCGACGAGACGGTCTCGGCGCTGGTCGACGGCGAGCGTCGCCTCGTCTGGTTACGGCAGGCGCTGACGGTGCTCTCCGAGCGCGAGCTGCGCATCCTCCGGGAGCGGCGGCTCGCCGAGGATCAAGCGACCCTCGAAGCGTTGGGACACCGCCTCGGCATCTCGAAGGAGCGCGTTCGCCAGATCGAGAACCGGGCCCTGGAGAAGCTGCGCCGGGCCCTCGCCGAAAAATTCCCGCAGGCGCCGAGCAGTGTCTACGCCTGAGAGCGCCTCACACAGCTCCCGGTGACCGGCCGTTCTTGTTCTGACAGGGACGGCGCGGCGGGAGTTTTGTGAGAGACACTAAATTCTCGGACAAGCTCGCAGCAGGGGGCGTCGATGCGGCGTCCCCTCGGCGTTTGAAGCGCTTCCGCTCAGGGAAGGCTGGCCGGCTCGACGGAGCGACCAGCCGTGCGTACGCCGCCACGGCGCACATCGCCCGACGCGTTGGCCAGCACAGCCGCCAGCCGCTTCGTCGCGAAATCGATGAAGCTGCGCGCCTTTGCCGGCAGGAGCCGCGAGGTGGTGACGAAATAGACCGGTGTCGCCGGCAGGTTCCAGTCCGGCAGCACGCGCTCGAGGCGGGCCGTGGAGAGGTCGTTGTCGACGTTGATGACGTTGGCCCGGGTCAATCCCTGTCCGGCCACGGCGAAGCGCCGGGCGAGGCTCAGCGAGTTACAGGACAAGGGACCACCCACGGTGATCGCGACGGACTCGCTGCCGCGTCTGAGCGTCCAGGTGGCGGAGGTGCCCTGCATCGGCAGGATGACCTGATGCTTTTCGAGATCGAACGGCGTCATCGGCGCGCCGCGCTCGGCGAGATAGGCGGGCGAGCCGAAGATGCCGTTCTCGACCTCGGCGACCTTGCGCACGATCAGAGACGTCTCACGCGGCTCCTCGATGGCAACGGCAAGATCATAATTGTCGCCCACCAGATCGACCGGCGCCGGCTTCAGATCGACGTGGACGTGGATGTGCTCGTGGAGGGCGGAGAACTCCGTGATCACCCCCGACAGGTGACGCAGCACCCAGAAATCCGGCGGCGCAGCGATCTTGAGGAAGCCGCTCGGTCCCTTGGCCACGGCCATCATGTCGTCGAAGGTCCGCTGCGCCTCATCGACGAGGCGGGACACCTGCGCGAGGTAGGCCTCGCCGTAGGACGTCAACGCCAGCTTGCGTGTGGTCCGATCCAGAAGTCGCAGCCCTACCGTCGACTCGAACATGGTAATTCGGCGCGACAGGGAAGAAATCGGCATGCCGAGCGCGGCGGCGGCCTGACTAAAGCTCTTCCTACGAGCGACTTCGACGAAGAGAGCCATATCGCGTAGCAGTTGAGGATGCGGCATCTTTGCGCGGTCCACCCAGTCATTACGTGACTGCGCACCCGGCCGCTGAACGGAAGCCACGCGCAACCCTCCTTGCCATCTATCACATCCGCCCATAACCACAGCGAGCATAGCAAAGTTCAGACGGAAAAATTGTTTCGTTTCTTGGAACAATCCGAAATCAATTCCTGATTGTTTCCAGAACAGGACTTCCCCGATGTGATGTGAGCTGGGCCGGACGATGCGGCGGCGGTCGACGCCCATTCGCTCAGTCGGAGGCGACTTCGATCCGCAGCCGCTTCAGCCTACCCCGGTTTGGGTGTGCCGGTCTGTTGGTTCGCTCGCTCTCCGACGATGAGCCGGCACGAACGGCTGCCCGGGGGGGGTGCCGACACCAATGCATCCGATTGATGCCCTAACAGACGGAGAGCGGCCAAGGCGGCGGACGGCCTACAGGCTCTCACGCCCAGGGCCACGGCACCGCAATCGTCCAAGAGGCCGATTTTTTAAATACCCGTATTTCTCAGATACTTAATTAGGATACGGCCATGCTGTGAGGGGCTAAATTGCCCCCCTTCCGCGAAAGAAGCGCCATGAAAGGCAGCGACCCGCTTGCGACTGCGAAAAGTGCCGGCTATAAGCCCGCTCGTCGGCCTTCGGGGGCGGCATCGGAGTGTAGCGCAGTCTGGTAGCGCACCACGTTCGGGACGTGGGGGTCGCAGGTTCAAATCCTGCCACTCCGACCAAACAAGAAGAGAAACGCCTCAAAAGGGCGTCAAGACAAAAAAGGGCGCCCGTAGCTCAGCTGGATAGAGCACCAGACTACGAATCTGGGGGTCAGAGGTTCGAATCCTTTCGGGCGCGCCATTTACTTCAATGAGACGGGGACAAGGGGTTGGATAGCATCCAGCCCTTTTTGCATTTCTGGATCTGCTTACCAGAGACTGCCTTTGGCAAGCACATGGTGAGCGCAAGCCGGTCAATCAGCCGACCTCACAAGGAAGCCCGCTGGCGCTCGCTGGTGCGCTTCCGGCATCCGAGGTGCAGCAGCGTTCCGTCGCCGTCATGAAGCCTCTTGTTGAGTTAGAGCGCCTTGGCGTTGATTTGGCCTCGGATGTCCTTCGGCGCGCCTCATGACGCGTCCGATGCCGATCCGTCCACATCTGCTCTCCACTCCACCGCGCCCAGCGGAATTTGTGTTTGCACACGAGGCAGATCGGGACGGCCGGCAGAGGACCTCCAACAGGCTCTGAGTGCTGGCCGAGGGCTTCGTCTCGAACTCGGGGTAGGCGGCGAACCCTGCCACGGGCTTCCTCCGCAAGGGTCGGAGTTCCGGTGGCAACTGCGATCAATTCGCGCCTCGCTGCTCCCGGCTGATCTATATCAAGGTGCTTCCTGACGTGATGGGCTTTCCTGTCGAGGTGCTCGTGAAGGGTGCCTCCATCCGACAGGGCGGACCAGATGAACATGGATGCAAGCGAGGCCCCTTACGCGCGCCCGCGTTGCGCAAGATCATCCGGAAATACTGGGGCGATGACGCAGGAGAAGGGTAGAAAAAGCATCTTCCGCTATTGTATTAGGCATAATACTCTATGAGTCCGTACGGACTCCCGGAGGATACTGCCCGGCGCCGGTGAGCACATGTAAGACGAACAATTCAAGCTTAGCCAGCGTCGACTTTTGACGCTGTAGCGACTTTGGCGGTCACTGGACCATCGCAGATGATTGCGCGCGCATTGGACCGCCATGGCCGTCGCGGGCAGCTTATTCGAGATCGGGCTTAAGCCGTACTTCGTCACTTTCGTGAATCGAGTGTCAGGAATGTTGGCCGACCACCTCCCCAGCGCCCTCGATCTTGCCCGAAGCCAATTCGCCTTTACGGTCGTTTGGCATTTTCTGTTCCCGGCTTTTACCATCGGGCTGGCCAGCTTTCTGGCGGTGCTGGAAGCCTTCTGGCTCGCCACGGGACGCGCCGTCTACCTTGATTCCTACCGGTATTGGCTCAAGATCTTCGCCATCGCGTTCGCCATGGGCGTCGTCTCGGGGCTCGTCATGAGCTACCAGTTCGGCACCAACTGGTCGGTCTTCTCCGACAAGACGGCCCCGATCCTCGGTCCTCTCCTCGGCTACGAAGTTTTGACGGCCTTCTTTCTGGAGGCGGGCTTTCTCGGGGTGATGTTGTTCGGTCTGGAGCGCGTGGGCCCGCGCCTCCATTTCCTGGCCACCTGCCTCGTCGCGGTGGGCACGCTGACCTCGGCCTTCTGGATCCTGTCGGCCAATTCCTGGATGCAGACGCCGGCGGGCTACGTGCTCGACGCCAACGGCCATTTCGCGCCCCAGGATTGGTGGGCGGCGATCTTCAACCCGTCCTTCCCCTTCCGCTTCGCCCACACCGTCACCGCCGCCTACCTGACCACCGCGATGATCGTGGGTGCGGTGGGGGCGTGGCATCTCCTGCGTGACCGGTCGAACCCGCGCGCCCGCCTGATGTTCTCGATGGCGATGTGGATGGCCGCCGTCGTCGCTCCCGTGCAACTCGTCCTGGGCGACCTGCACGGGACCAACACCTACCACTATCAGCCCGCCAAGGTCGCGGCGATGGAGGGCCATTTCGAGAGCGAGCGGCGCGCGCCCTCGATCCTGTTCGGCTGGCCCGACGCGCAGGCCGAGACGACGCGCTGGGCGATCGGCATTCCGGGGCTCGCGAGCTTGTATCTCGCCCACGACCTGAACGCCGAGGTGCGCGGGCTGAAGTCACTGCCCCGCGACACCTGGCCGACCAACCTACCCCTGGTGTTCTGGTCCTTCCGGGTCATGGTCGGGCTCGGCTTCCTGATGATCGCGCTGGGAATGGCCTCGCTCTATCTGCGCTGGAAAGGACGGCTCTACAGCTCACGATGGCTGCAGCGCTGCGCGGTCGCGATGGGCCCGTCCGGCCTCGTGGCCGTCACGGCGGGCTGGGTCGTAACGGAGGCCGGGCGTCAGCCCTTCACGGTCTACGGGCTGCTGCGCACCGCCGACAGCGTCTCACCCATCGCCGCCCCCGCCGTCGCGGCCTCGCTCGCGGCCTTCGCCGTGGTCTACTTCGTCGTGTTCGGGGCCGGCATCTGGTACCTCCTCCACCTCTTCAATCAGCCGCCGCGGCCACACGAGGCGGGTGTGCCCACCGGCCGGCCGGTCCGCACCGCCGGCATCACCCCGGCCCCGGCGATCGCCGCCGGCCCGAACGCTCAGCCGGCCGAGTGAAGGACGGGTCTTCCATGTCTCTCGACCTCACGTTGATCTGGGCCGTCCTGATCGCCACGGCGGTGTTCCTCTACGTCGCGATGGACGGGTTCGATCTCGGCATCGGCATCCTGTTCCCGGCCGTGTCCGCCAAGGCCGATCGGGACGTGATGGTGAACTCCGTCGCCCCCGTATGGGACGGCAACGAGACCTGGCTGATCCTCGGCGGCGGCGGCCTCTTCGCGGTCTTCCCGCTGGCCTACGTGACGATCCTGCCGGCGCTCTACATGCCGCTGATCCTGATGCTGCTCGCCCTCGTCTTCCGCGGCGTCGCCTTCGAGATGCGCTTCCGCATGGCGACCGTGCGGGGGCAGCTCTGGTGGGACCGCGCCTTCTCCTGGGGCAGCTACGTGGCGGCCTTCTGCCAGGGCATCGCGCTCGGCGCCCTCGTTCAGGGCATCCGTGTCGAGGGGCGCGCCTATGCCGGGGGCTGGTGGGACTGGCTCACCCCGTTCTCCCTGCTGACCGGCGCGGCGCTGGTGGTGGGCTACGGGCTTCTCGGGGCCTGCTGGCTCATCTGGAAGACGGGGGGCGAGTTGCAGATCCGCGCCTACCGCCTCGCCCGCTCTCTCGGTCTGGCGACCCTGGTCCTGATCGCCATCGTTTCGCTCACGATGCTCGTCCTCAGCGCTCCCTTCCGCGAGCGCTGGCTCTCGTTCCCCGGCATTCTCGTCGGGGCACCGGTGCCCGTGCTCGTCGGGCTGCTGGCGCTGCGCTTCCAGCGCGCGCTGGAGCGGCGGGAGGAGATCATGCCCTTCCTCTGCGCGCTCGGCTTCTTCCTGCTCTCCTATATCGGGCTCGGTATCAGCCTTTGGCCGATGATCGTGCCCCCGGATATCTCGATCTGGGCCGCGGCCACGCATCCGAGCAGCCAGGCCTTCCTCCTCGCCGGTGCGGCGGTGCTGATCCCAATGGTGCTCGGCTACACGGCCTACGTCTACTGGCTGTTCCGCGGCAAGGTCACACCGGAATCCGGATATCATTGATGGGTCTTCATCAGCCGACAACGGAGCCTGCCTTCGTGCCCGACGCCGCACGCCTCCGCAGGGCGGCGATGACCGGCAAACTTGGCCGGATCGGCTGGTTCGTGCTGCTCTGGGCGATGAGTGTCGTGAGCCTGACGCTCGTCGCCCTGCCGCTTCGATGGCTGCTGAAACCGTCTTGATCGGCGGCTCCGTCAGGGCCGTGGCCGGCCCGGTTCCTGTGCCCGTCCGCAGTCTCCTGGATCGATGGACCGATCCTGAGGGTCTCGGGTGGAGGTTTGCAGGAACCGGATTGATCACCATCAACGAGCCGGTGCGCCGGTATCGACTATACTCTGTGCCGACGCCCGCATCAGCGGCCGCGGCGCCGCGGCCGCCCGCAATCTCCAGAGTTTCGGCGAAGCGATCGTCTGCAGATTCGCTCGGTCGAAGATGAGCGCCGCCCGCGACGTCGTCGTGGCACCCTGAATGGCGCCTCAAAGCTGGTCTTCGGCAAATCCCGGCCGCCGCAACACGAGAAATCAAAAGTAGTATCGGCTCAAAGCTCGCGCCGGACAGCTTTCGTCTTTCGAACCACGTCGAGGGTGCCCAAACGACCGAAGTCGAGCGAAACCGCCCAAGACACAATCTGACATTGTATAGTTCGTATTCAATCGTCTCATGATAGCAATAGGTCGCCGCTTTGTGCGGTCGTTCGCCGATCAATCAATCATCACGGAGGATGCGCCATGCGAAGCGTTGCAATACTCGCTGCTGTTCCGGCAATGCTTATAGGAATAAATATCTATACTGCGACGGCGGCGATGAGTCGGCCGGGCCAGATCATGACGACGCGCGACATGAACATCGAATGCCGCGGCAACGGATGGGTCGGACGCAGCGCGAGAGACTGCTGCAGCGGCCGCTGCCGGATCTTGAAATCGAAGCGATGCAAATGCATCGGCAACAAGCCGTCCTTCTGAACATCCCTTGCAGAAGCAAGCGTCGATGTTGGGACGGATGAGGCAGAGCGGGCATCCGGTGTGCCGCCTCGTATCAGGCGTTCGGGGCGGCATGGTCGGCGCCGGGCTCCGCGAAGCGGCGCATGGTGCGAGCCTGGGGGCTTTCACCATCGCGGATGCGCGTCAGGGGCATCGGGTCAGGCAAGGCGCCGCGCGTGCCGCGACGCCCTGCCAGCTCGGCACGCTGCAGGGCCGGGAAGCGGGGGGCCAAGGCATTCGGCCGTCCGTCGTGTTTCGCCTGGCGATTCCCCGGAGGCGGACGTGACGGTGTCCGGCCGGTTCACGCTCGGGATTGGGTGGGCCGCGGCGACGCTCTGCACCGCCTGCCTGCCCGCGATTTCGACGGCGTTCGCGCAGGGGCAGGGCGAGCCGGCTGGGCCGCCCGTCGTCGGCATCATCGCGGCACGCAAGGAGCCGATCACCCAGACGGAGCAATTCATCGGCCGTATCGAGGCGAAGCAGCGTGTCGACATCGTCGCCCGGGTGACGGCGTTCATCGAGAAGCGGCTCTTCGTCGAGGGCACGGATGTCGAGGAAGGAACGCTCCTCTATCGTCTCGAGCAGGCCCCGTTCCAGGCGGCCGTGGCCGCTCAGAAGGCGCAGATTGCGCAGGTCGAAGCGCAATTGGGTAACGCGCGTCTCACGACGCAGCGCGCCCGAATCCTGCTCGGCGGGCCGGCCGGGCAGCAATCGACCTACGACGCGGCGCTTGCGAACGAGCGGGCCTTGGAGGCGCAGCTCCAAGCCGCACAAGCCCAGCTCGACACGGCGCAGATCAATCTCGGCTACACGGAGATCCGCGCGCCAATTGCCGGCCAGATCGGGCGCACGTCCCTGACGATCGGCAACGTCGTCGGGCCGAGTTCCGGGGTGCTGACGACGATCGTCAGCCAGGACCCGATGTTCGTGACGTTTCCGGTGCCGGTCCGTGAAGCAATCAATCTGCGGACGCGCTATGGGCCGGCGGGCGGATTCGGCGCTGCCCTGATCCGGGCGCAACTCCCAGACGGCCGTTTCTACGATCACACCGGGACGCTCGATTTCGTCAACAACACCATCGCGACGAATACGGACACGATCCTGCTTCGCGGCGTGCTGCCGAATCCCCCGATCTTCGCTCACAGCCGCACGGCCGCCACCATCCGCGAACTCACGGATGGTGAGTTCGTGACCGTGTTCCTCGAAGGCGTCGAGCCGGTCGAAGTGGTCGCGATCCCCCGCGCCGCCGTCCTGGCCGACCAGCGGGGCAGCTACGTCTACGTGATCGGGCCGGGCAATAAGGCCGAGGAGCGTCGGATTCAGCTTGGCCAATCGAGCACGACGCTCGCGGCGGTGACGAGCGGACTCAAGGTCGGAGAGCAGGTCATCGCCGAAGGCTTGCAGCGGGTCCGCGCGGGCGAGGCGGTCTCGCCCAAACCCGCCGACGCCATTCTGCAGAGGATGATGCGAAACTCCGCCGTGAACGAAGACAGCGCGGGGCCGGCTGCGTCCGTTTCGCCACCGGCCGGACACGGTCCGACCGGAGCGGCCAGCGGTGCCGGCCCGAACGCGAGCGGCAGCCCGAACCGCCGGCGTTAGCGCAGCATGGGACGCCTCCCTCGCCCCGTCCCTTGCCGCCCCCCTTGCCCCGCTCCGCGGCCCCTCGTCCCGGATCGCACGTCGTTTGGCCCAGGCGACCGAGCCCGAGGCGCGTCATGATCTCATCCATCTTCGTGGACCGCCCCCGGCTCGCGATCGTCATCGCGCTGATCATCACGATCGCCGGGGGGCTGGCGCTGCTGCGGATCCCGGTCGCGCAGTTTCCGGACATCGTGCCGCCGCAGGTGAGCGTGTCGGCGACGTATCCGGGGGCCTCCGCCGAGGTCGTCGAAGCAAGCGTCGCCCAGCCGCTCGAAGCACAAGTCATCGGCGTCGACCGCATGATCTACATGAAGTCCACGAGCGCCAATGACGGCAGCTACAGCCTGGCGGTGAGTTTCGACCTCGGCTCCGACCCGGACATCAACACGGTCAGCGTCAACAACCGCGTGCAGTCGGCCCTGTCGCAGCTCCCGTCCGAGGTGCAGCTGCAGGGGCTCAAGGTGCAGAAGAAGTCGTCCGCGATCCTGCTGTTTGCCGTCCTCTACAGCGAGACGGGCGCGCAGGACCCGCTCTTCATCACGAACTACGCCATCATCAACGTGCTCGACGAGATTTCGCGCACGGCCGGAGTGGGGCAGGCCAACCTGTTCGCGCGGATGAACTACTCGATGCGCATCTGGTTCGACACGGATCGCCTGACGAGCCTGAATTTCGCGCCGTCGGACGTGGTGGATGCCATTCGGGCGCAAAGCGTTCAGGCGCCGGTCGGCCGCATCGGCGCGCCGCCGATCACGAACGAGCAGCAGATCCAGATGAACGTGCAGACGCAGGGTCGCTTGTCGACGCCGGCACAGTTCGGCGCAATCGTCCTGCGCACGAACCCCGACGGCTCCGTGGTGCGCATCCGCGACGTCGCCCGAGTGGAACTCAGCGCGCAGAGCTTCGACAGCGAATCCCGGCTCGACGGCCGGCCCGGCGTCCCCGTCGCCATCTATCTCGTGCCCGGTGCCAACGCGGTCAGCACCGCGACCGCCGTGAAGGCGACCCTGGAGAAGCTTTCGGCGCGCTTCCCGGCAGGTTTGCGATACGTGGTCGTGCACGATTCCACGACCTTCGTGAAGGATACCATCTCCGAGGTGCTGCGGACGCTGGCCGAGGCCTTCGTCCTCGTCGTCCTCGTCGTGTTTCTGTTCCTCGGGAATCTGCGGGCGACGGTGATCCCCGCCATCGCCGTGCCGGTGAGCCTCATCGGCACCTTCGCGGTGCTCTACGTGCTCGGCTACTCGGCCAACACCGTCTCGCTCCTGGCGATGGTGCTCGCCATCGGCATCGTGGTCGATGACGCCATCGTCGTCGTCGAGAATGTCGAGCGGGTGATGGAGGAGCATCCGGAGCTGTCGCCGGCCGAGGCGACGAAGCTCGCCATGACGCAGATTACCGCCCCCATCATCGCCATCACGCTCGTGCTCCTATCCGTCTTCGTTCCGATCGCCTTCATCCCCGGCGTGTCGGGAACGCTGTTCCGGCAATTCGCCGTCACGATCAGCGCCGCGATGCTGATCTCGGCGATCAACGCGCTGACCCTTTCGCCCGCGCTGTGCGGGGTGTTCCTGCGTCCCACGCGCGCGCGGCGCGGCATCATGGGCCGGGTGCTCGGCGGAATCGATTGGGTGCGGGACCGTTATGCAGCGGGCGTCCGCCGCCTCGTCGGCGTGTCCGCTCTCTCACTCGTGCTGGTCCTCCTGTTCGCGGGCGGCATCTTCGGCCTCTCGCGGATCACGCCGTCCGGATTCCTCCCAGAGGAGGATCAAGGCGCCTTCTTCGTCTCGGTCCAACTGCCCGACGGCGCGTCGGTGGCCCGCACGAGCGCGGTCGCGTCGGAGGTCGAGAGGCTCCTGAAGGACATGCCCGGCGTCAATCAGGTGCTTGCGATCGTCGGCTTCTCGCTTCTGGACGGAGCGGCCGAGCCGAATTCCGCGTTTTTGGTGGCGCAGCTCAAACCCTTCGCCGATCGCCGGAGCGCGGCGGAATCCGCCCAGGCCCTGATCGGGCGCGCTTACGTGGCGGCCGCGGCGATCGAGCAGGCAACGGTGCGGCCCTTCAATCTTCCGCCCATCGTCGGGCTCTCGACGAGCGGCGGCTTCGAATACGTGCTCGAGGCGCGAGAGGGGCAGGACCCGGCTGCGATCGACGCGGTCGTGCGCGGCCTCGCCGCGGCGGCGAACCGCGACCCGCAGCTCGCCCGCGTCTTCTCCACCTTCACGGCATCGAATCCCTCGATCTTCCTCGACATCGACCGCACCAAGGCACAGGTGCTCGGGCTGGCGATGAGCGACGTCTTCAGTTCGCTTCAAGCCACGCTCGGCGGGGTCTACGTCAACAATTTCAACCTCTACGGCCGCACCTGGCAGGTGAATGTGGAGGGCGAGGCGGACAACAGGGCGACATTCGCGACATCTGGAACATCTATGTCCGCGGCGCCTCGGGCCAGATGGTGCCGATGCGTTCGGTCGCGAGCGAGCGCATCGTGCTCGGACCGCAGGTGCTGACTCGATACAACAATTTCCGCGCCGTGAGCGTGAACGGCAGCCCGGCGCCCGGCATCTCCTCCGGCGCCGCGATGGCCGCGATGGGGCAGATCTCCGACCGGACGCTGCCGGAAGGCTACAGCTACGAGTGGACCGGGACCGCCTATCAGGAGCAGCAGGCGTCCGGCCAGACCTGGATCGTCCTCGGCCTCGCCTTCCTGTTCGCCTACCTGTTCCTCGTCGCCCTCTACGAGAGCTGGACGATCCCCATTCCGGTCCTTCTGTCCGTCGTGGTCGGCGCCTTCGGCTCCTACCTTGCCGTCAAGCTCGCCGGCCTTTCCCTCGACCTCTACAGCGAGATCGGCCTCGTGGTGCTGATCGCGCTCGCGGCCAAGAACGGCATCCTGATCGTCGAGTTCGCCAAGGACCAGCGGGAGGCGGGCGTACCGATCCGGGAGGCCGCGATCCGCGGCGCCGAGCAGCGGTTCCGCGCCGTGATGATGACCTCCATCGCCTTCATCCTCGGCCTCGTCCCCCTCGTGATCGCGACCGGCGCGGCCCAGATCAGCCGTCGCGACGTCGGCACCGCGGTCTTCGGCGGGATGATCGCGGCCAGTTCGATCGGCATCTTCCTCGTGCCGATGCTCTACGTCACGGTCCAAACCCTGCGCGAGCGCGTGAGACAGAGGACGGCGAGGCAGGGTCGGCCCGCCTGACGGCGGTCCGGGCGCCTGCGAAACCGCCTCCGCGGGACTTCGGCGCGTCCCAGCGAGACATCCGTTCCGGGGACGGACCGCGAGAAGTCCAGGGTTTGCTGGCGAACAGCGAGAGGAACGGGCGAGAATGAAGCCGGCAGATCAACCCGCTCCGCCCTGGCAGCAGGCACGCTTCGTCGCCGTGGCCCTGATCGTCGGGGCCCTTACGGGCGTGTTCGGCGGCCTCTTCCATCTCGCCATCGACAGGATCATCGATTGGCCGGCATGGCTCGCCGGCCAGACCGAGGGCTGGCGGTTGATCGCGGCGAGCGCCGTCATCACCATGGCGGCCACGGTCTTCGCCGTGTTCATCACCCGGCGCTTCGCCCCGGAAGCGAGCGGGAGCGGGGTTCCGGAGATCGAGGGGGCCATCGCCGGCATCCGGCATGTCCACTGGGAGCGCGTGCTGCCGGTGAAGTTCATCGCCGGCATCGCGGCGATCGGCTCAGGGCTCGTTCTCGGCCGGGAGGGACCGACCATTCACATGGGCGGCTCGGCGGCGCTCGCGGCGTCCGAGATGTTCCGGGTGCGAGACGTCGATCGGCGGGCGCTGCTGGCGGCCGGTGCGGGGGCCGGTCTCGCCTGCGCCTTCAATGCCCCGATGGCGGCCGTGCTGTTCGTCATCGAGGAAACGCGCAAGCAGTTTCCCTACAGCTTCCGGAACTACATGGGGGTGTTCGCGGCCGCGATCACCGGAACCGCGGTGACCCAAATGATCTCGGGCGCGCGGCCGGACCTGCCGCTCTCCGCCGGGCCGACGGCGCTGGCGTCGTTGCCGGCCTTCGCCGTTCTGGGCATCATCCTGGGTGCGGTGGGCGTGCTGTTCAATCGATGCATCCTGGCGATGCTGGACATCGCCGCCGCCTGGCAGAAGGGTGCCCCGTATGTCTGGCCTGCCCTGGTCGGGCTGCTCGTGGGCACCCTGCTGATCCTCGCTCCGCGCACCGTGACGGGCGGGGAACAGGTCATTTCACAGATCGCCGTTCTGACCCCGAGTGCGGGCGTGCTCCTGATGCTGGCGGTCGTCTGTTATTCCGTCGGCACGCCGGGCGGCATTTTCGCGCCGATCCTCTCGCTGGCGGCCTGCATCGGCTTGGCCTTCGGCCTGCTCGCCCAGATGATGTTCCCCGAGGTCTTGTCCGGCATCGGGGTGACGCCCGTTTCCTTCGGCATCGTGGCGATGGCCGCGCTCTTCAGCGCAACCGTGCACGCGCCGGCCGTGGGCGTGGTGCTGGTGCTCGAACTCACGACCGCCTATGCGCTCGTCCTGCCCATGCTGACGGCCTGCCTGACGGCGAGCCTCGCGGCCCAATGGCTCGGCGGCCGCCCGATTTATGAACAGATGCTGGAACGCGCCCTTGCCCAGGCCGGCAGGGTGCCGGCCAAGAGCCCGGACAACGGCCCGGATATCGGTCTGGCGGCCGATCGGGATCGTGCGCGGCTCTGACGTCCGCCTCCAAGCCGGCCAAGGCACTCGTTGACGGCTCGCCGCCGCAACTCTTCCCGCACGGCCGCCCCGAGGGCCGGGCCGCCGGAGTTCGGAGGCGACAGGTCGGGACGAGGCGGTCGTCGAGGCCGGCCGCCGTCGCCGTTGACGTCCGAGCGAGGCGCGGCCCGGATGCCACGCCGGAGATCCCGGCTGCGGCACGGATTCGGAGCGATAGACGATCCGCTCAAGGATAAATGCCGCGTCAGGCCGCAACATTTCATACGGGTGGCGGAGGCGGCGGTGGAGGCGGCAAGGGCAGTACCGGCGGCGGCGGGGGAGGCGGCGGCGGCGGCGGCAAAACCAACGGCGGCGGCGGTGGAGGGGGACCGGGCGGTGGCGGAAGGGGCTGCGCGAGCGTCACCGTGCTGGCGGCAAGCGCCGCAGTGGCGATGATCCATCGCTTCATCATGGGCGAACCTCCATGGAGCGTGCCAAGCTGTGCAGCACTTCGGACAACACGGAAACGACGGATGGAGGCGCGTTCGGCCCCCCTCATCCTCGGCGCCTCTTCTTCCAGCAGCCCCGCTCACTCGGCCCCGTCCAGGGCCTGCCGGTTCGACCGCCTGGACAGGAAAGGGCTGAGTGTCTCTCACAAAACTTCCGCTGCACTGTCCTCGCCAGAGCGAGAACGGTCGGCGACCGGGAGTTTTGTGAGGCACTCTGAGTATCGAGCAAATCGATATCGCCCTCTGAAGTCGACACTCGACCCGCCGCAGAAGGGATGACGCTCATCGATCAGCCGGATTTCGCCGACGGATCGACCGCTGAGCACTGTCGAAGCGCCGATGCAGAAAGGTCATTCGATGATGCAGGCATATCTGCATCAGAACACCTTCTTCAGCTCTCCATCGATCTTCGACCACAACGAAGCGGACGGCGCCTTCCTGCACTCTTCAGCGATCAGGGGTGTGACCTTCTCGACTCCAGCGATATCGATCGCCACCACATCGGGCTTCTTCTGCCCCTGTTTGTAGCCTGCGGCCCAGGCGACGACTTTTGGTTTGAACGTATCTTCGAACCCGTTGAATTCCTCGTAGGTGACTTTTTCGAGCGGCTTGCTCGCCAACTTTTCCTGATTCTTATCGGCGCTCTTCCCGCTAGAGATTTCGGCCTGAACGAGACCGGCGGATAAGACGACCGCAAGGGCGGACAGCAGGTAAGTCTTCGAAGATCCTGTGCGCATGATGAGCTCCTTTGTCTTGGCTTGATGCCATCGACCGCATCGCCTCGAAATTCCGAGTGCCGAAGTCCGGCGATCTCGCCGGCCAACAGATCTCAGTGCGACGGGCCGATCACTGGTCGCGCCAGCGTCAAATGATGATGCCTTATGATTTGATGCGGCTGGACGTTCGACTTGTTCGGGTGACTGAGGCCCGGAAACCAAATCAGCAGGATCGACCGGGCCAAACACGAAGATGAGGATAGCCCACTTGTGTGAGGGGCCTCCAGGACCAGCATGTCGTCGAAAGTCGCTGTCCCAACTCTAGCGTGAACGGCCACCGCCGGGGTGGTTCCGAACGATTGCAACTTAAAAGATACAACATGCGACCATTTGCGAGGCAAGAATTCTCAGGTCGCCAGTCCGTCCCGAACGCGGGATAGCCTCACACTGTCGGCAAGAGCATCCCGCGATCGTCGATATACGGTTCCGCCGACGGGCCGGACCGGATCAGTACGCTTGCGCGCGCCCGCGATGCTGCAGGCATTGAGGCGGACGCCGTCGAAGAAGGCGGTTCGGAGCGGATCAGCCCTCCTTGGTGAGGGGGACGGCGACGAAGCGGATCTGGCCCCTGGCGCTCTTCACGCGCATCAGCACGGCCTTGCGGCCATTCGACTCCGCGGCGCGGATCTGGGCCTGAACGTCGGAGGGCTTCGAGACGCTGGTGCCGCCGACATCCAGGATCACGTCACCCTGGGAGATGCCCTTCGCGGCGGCCGGTCCGGTTGGATCGACATCCATCACCGCCACGCCCTCGTCGCCGAGGCCGGTCTCGCTGGCCGGCGCCAGGTCGAGTCCGAGCCTGACCCGACCGCTCGGCGTGTCGTCACCGCGACTCGCCATCTTGCTGTCGCCCGGCAGCGTGCCGAGTTGGACGGTGGCCGTCTCGCTTTTGCCGCCCCGCAGATAGGCGAGCTTCACCTCGGTGCCGGGCTTGAGGCCGGCGATCAGCCGCGACAGATCGCGCGCGTTGTTCACGGGCACGCCGTTGACCGACTCGATCACGTCGCCCGACTTCAGACCCGCCTTGGCCGCTGGCGTACCGCTCTCGGCGTCATTGACGAGCGCACCCTTGGCCTTGTCGAGGCCGAGCCCCTCGGCGATTTCCTTCGTCACCGGCTGGACCTGCACGCCGAGATAGCCGCGCACCACCTTGCCGTCGGCCCGGAGCTGATCGACCACCGTCTGCACCGTCTCGGCGGGGATCGCGAAGGCGAGACCGACGGAGCCGCCGGACGGCGAGGCGATCGCCGTGTTCACGCCCACGACCTCGCCGTTGACGTTGAAGGTGGGCCCACCGGAATTGCCCTTGTTGATCGGCGCGTCGATCTGCAGGAAGTCGTCGTAGGGGCCGGCGCCGATGTCGCGGCCGCGGGCCGAGACGATGCCCGCCGTCACCGTGCCGCCAAGGCCGAACGGATTGCCGATGGCCACGACCCAGTCGCCCACCCGCGGCGCCCCCTTGCCGAATTGGACATAGGGGTAGCTGCCGCTCTCGGTGATCTTCAGGAGGGCGATGTCGGTTTTCGGATCCTTGCCGATCACCTTGGCGTCGAGAGTGCGGCTGTCGTCGAGGGTGACCTGCACGGTCTTGGCCTTGTCGACGACGTGGTTGTTGGTGACCACGTAGCCGTCCGCAGAGATGATGAAGCCGGAGCCGACCCCGCCGCGCTGCGGCATGCCGCGCCCGCCCGGTCCACCTTGGCCGAAGCGCCTGAAGAACTCGCGCAATTGCGGCGGCACCTGCTGCAGGTTGGGGCCGCCGGGGCCATCGTCGTCATCGTCGAGGTTGTTGTCGAGCTTCACCTTTACGGCGACGACGCCGGGCTTCACCTTGTCGACGACGTTGGCGAAGGAGCCCGGCGGGTGCTCGGGGGCTTCGATCGGGGTCTTGGGCAGGGCCTGGGCATGGGCCGGCATGGCGGCTTCGGTCAGACCGAACCCGGCAGCGCCGCCCGCAACGAGGGCGGCCGCGGCGGCGGAGGCGATAACGCGGCGGCGAACAGTCAGGGTCATGGAAATCTCCAAGGATCGATCACTGGAGCCTGCCGCCCTACCGTGCTGGAACGCGGCCGGACGTCGGACCATGGGACAATGAGCGAAATTCTAAGTTGTGCCATCAGACCGCGGGGTGAAGGGAAGATTACAGCTTGACCGAATGCGGTCGCGGCTGCCGTCCGTCAGTATTCTTGAGGCCGATTGGGTCCGATTACGAACGGAGGATGGCTGGCTCATCGTCGCTCCCAGCCATATGGGATCGGTCTGGCGCGCCACTTTCATTGATCCGGCGGTGAACTCTCACCAGCCCGCACCGTGTCTCCCAGCCTCAACCATTCAGCCCCTGCCGCAGGATCGCCCCACTGAGCCCCTGACGGCGTTTTTTGTATTCGGGCTACGGGGCTCAAGGTAGCCCTCGGCTTCCTGCCAGTCTTGGCAAGTCTCTGTGTGAATCCGCGTGCCTTCCAGCCCCCGGTGATCCGGACGCGTCGAGGCTGTGGTGGAGTCTGCCGCGGCCTCGGTCATCTTCCCTTCGCCCATCGCTCCGATGGGACCGCGCTCAGTGTCTCTCACAAAACTCCCGCTGCGCGTTCCTCGCCAGAGCCAGAACGGTCGGTGACCGGGAGTTTTGTGAGGCGTTCCGTTCGGCCGAGCGCGCCAGCAGGCCCTGCGCGGCATGCGC
The DNA here is from genome assembly GCF_021117295.1 of Methylorubrum sp. B1-46. NCBI lineage: Bacteria > Pseudomonadati > Pseudomonadota > Alphaproteobacteria > Hyphomicrobiales > Methylobacteriaceae > Methylorubrum > Methylorubrum sp. B1-46. The sequence continues at coordinate 4,254,014 of NZ_CP088247.1, forward strand.
TGCGTTCGCGGGAGGAGGGCAGCGCTGGGGCTCCTCGGCACTGGAAGGCCGGATGAACCGATGTTGCACGCCGAAACACAGTGGAAGACATGCCTTGCAAATCAGGCTGAAAGGCTTATCCCAAGCTTGGCCTTATCAGCGCCGATTCTCCGAGGAGTTTGGATGACCATAGACAAGCAGCCTGATCGCACGTCCGCGCCGCTCGCCTTTGTCTCTGACCAGAACTATCCAGAAAATCTCGACCACGCCCCCGATCAACCTGTTGCCGACGAACAAGATACGGCCGAACGTCATCAGAAAGCGACTGTGTCGCCGACCAACGCCTTCGAAGGGTTCGGTTCCTTTTCCGGCTGAGACACCGTCGGCAAGCCGTTCCGGCGAGGCTTCGCCCCTGGCATTCAGCGCGCCTCGCCGCAATCTGCGTATCCCGGCGGCAGGCTCAGGGATGCCGACCGAGGGTGACCGCTCAATGCCCCCGCTCCCCGGCCGCGTCCTCTCGGACCGCGGCGAGAGCATCGTGAGAGACACGGGCGGCACGGTCTCGACCAAGGTGGTGCGGACCCGTTCTGTCCTCGATCGATCACGTCAACCGCACCGTCCGGTTGATGCCCGTTCCGAATTCCGGGTTTCCGAAGGGCCGTGAGGCCCTTCGGCGGGTGTTCAGGGCGGCGCCCTGAGACCGGCGAAGCCGGCTCTACTCCGCCGCGTGCGGAAGGCCCGTTCCCCCGATCCAGGCGGCAAGGTCGTCTCGCGCTCGATCGGTCAGCGCCCGCTTCTTGAGCGCCGCCTTCTCGGGGCCGCGCAGGCGCTTGCCGGTCTCGTTGCGCGGCATCCGCTCCAGCGGCGGGAACAGCCCGAAATTCACGTTCATCGGCTGGAACGAGCGCGGCGCGTTGGCCCCCGCATCCTCGCTCGCCTCGACATGGCCGCCGGTGATGTGGCCGATGAGCGCCCCGAGCGCCGTCGTCGGCGGCAGGGGGGCGAGCGTGGTCCCCTCGGCTTCCGCCAGCGCGTAGCGGCCGGCCATCAGCCCGACCGCGGCGCTCTCGACATAGCCCTCGCAGCCGGTGATCTGGCCGGCAAAGCGCAGTTGCGGCCTTGCCTTCAGCCGCAGGGTCGCGTCGAGCAAGCGCGGGCTGTCGAGATAGGTGTTGCGATGCAGACCGCCGAGGCGCGCGAACTCGGCGTTCTCAAGGCCCGGAATCGTGCGGAAGATCCGGACCTGCTCGGCGTGGCGCAGCTTGGTCTGGAAGCCCACCATGTTGAACAGGGTGCCGAGCGCATTGTCCTGCCGGAGCTGGACGATGGCGTAGGCTTTCACCGTCGGGTTGTGCGGGTTGGTGAGGCCGACCGGCTTCATCGGGCCGTGGCGCAGGGTCTCGGGTCCGCGCTCGGCCATCACCTCGATCGGCAGGCAGCCGTCGAAATAGGGGGTGGTGGCCTCCCATTCCTTGAACGCCGTCTTCTCGCCGGCGATGAGGGCGGCGACGAAGGCCTCGTACTGCTCCCGATCCATCGGGCAGTTGAGGTAATCCGCCCCCGTGCCGCCGGGACCGGCCTTGTCGTAGCGGGACTGGAACCACGCACGCCCCATGTCGATCGAGTCGCGATGGACGATCGGGGCGATGGCGTCGAAGAAGGCGAGCGATTCCCGGCCCGTCAGCGTGCCGACGGCCTCGGCCAGCGCCGGGGAGGTGAGGGGGCCGGTGGCGAGGATGGTCGAGCCCCACTCTTCCGGCGGCAGGTCCGCGACCTCCTCGCGGATGATCGTGATGTTCGGGTGCGCTTCGAGCGCCGCGGTGACGGCCCCCGAAAACCCGTCACGATCGACGGCGAGCGCCCCACCCGCGGGGACTTGGTTCGCGTCCGCCGCGCGCATGATCAGCGAGTCGAGGCTGCGCATCTCCTGATGCAGCAGGCCGACGGCGTTGCCGTTGGCGTCGTCCGAGCGGAAGGAGTTGGAGCAGACGAGTTCCGCCAGCCCCTCGGTCTGATGGGCATCGGTGCCGCGATGGGGCCGCATCTCGTGCAGCACGACCGTGCGGCCGCCCTGGGCGATCTGCCACGCGGCCTCCGAACCGGCGAGGCCGCCGCCGACGATATGGATCGGGTTGCTCATCACGACGGGATAGAACCACGCCGGTCCGCGATCAATGCGGGCGAGCGCCTGACGTCCTGCCGGACAGCCCTTCGGTGCCCAGGCCGCCCAGACATTGGGGAGGAGCGGATGTCCTGATCGCGTGATCCCGCCCCGAGCGCCGCCGGTCAGTGCAGCTTCGGCCCCATCAGGAAGCGATCGCGGTCGACGGACGTGAGCGCGAGCCGCGTCAGGCGCCCGTCCCGGTTGACGGTGAGCGGCACCCGCACGCCCGCTTCGCCGAGCGCCCAGACCTGCCGAAAGAATCCGGCGAGATCGGCCACCGGCTCGCCCGCCACCTCCATCAGCACGTCGCCCGCACGCAGGTCCGCGGCTTCCGCCGGGCCCTTGTCGGCGGCGCCCATCACCACGACGCCGTCTTCGGTCTCCGTCGCGTAGAGGCCGAGCCAGGGGCGCGGCGGGCGGTCGGCGCGACCGCGGGTCTCAAGATCGGCGAGGATCGGCGGCAGGAGGTCGATCGGCACGACCATGTTGATCGCCCGGCCCGCGCCCGAGCCGCCCTGTTGCAGTTGCAGCGAGCCGATGCCGATCAGCGCCCCGTCGGGCCCGATCAGGGCGGTACCGCCCCAGTGCGGGTGGGCGGGGGCGGTGAACAGGGCCTCGTCGAGGACGTATTCCCAGTATCCGGCGAATTCCTGCCGGGCGACGAGTTCGACCGCGACACTGTGCGAGCGCCCGCCCGCCCCGGCGATCACCGCACGCTCGCCGACCTGCAGCGCGTCCGCGCTTCCGAGCCTGAGGGCAGGCAGGTCGAGGCGGCCCAGCGCCTGGACGAGACCGAAGCCGGTCTCCCCGTCATAGCCAACGACGTAGGCCGGCACGGAACGCCCATCATGGGTCGTCAACCAGACGCTCTCGGCCTCCAGCACGAGGTAGCCGATGGTGAGCACCAGCCCGTCCTCGCGGATCATCACGCCGTTGCCCGCCCGCTCGGTGCCGAGCGTCTCCGCCGTAAAGGCTTCCGCCGGCACCCGGCTGGAGAGGGAGACCACCGAGGTCAGCGCCCGCTCCAGATTGTAGGCGTAGTCGCCGGCCTTCGGCTGCTGGGCGGCCGGAATCCTGAATTCGCCGTGCGCGGACATGGTCTTCGATTTCCCTGTGCCTCGCCCTGCTGCCGTCCGTGGAAGGCCTTTCCGCGAGGCGGCTCCACGCTGACGGGCGGCGCTTCCGGCACAGATAGGCGGCGCACATCACTCCGACACCCGTCCGGCACCGCGTCGAATGGCGCCCGTGTCGGGGTCCGGTCGTCGCGCCACGATCCTTCGGAAACGGATGAAGCCGCCCGGCCTCACGGCCGGACGGCTTCCAACTCCGGAGATCGGGAACGCGGTGCGTTCCCGGTCCGAATGATTAGTACTTGCGAACCAGCGGAGCCGGAGCCGGGGCCGCCGCCGCCGGGGTGTAGAGCGGGGCGATGATACGGAACCAGCCGTCGGTCGAGTAAGCCTCCCGGTTCGACGCGACCGGCACGCCACCGATGATGTCCGTCTGCCGGTTCGTCGTCACGACGTCGCGGGCGACGTAAGCCTGAACCGAGAACGGTCCGAAGTCGTAACCGATGAGGCCGCCGAGGGCGAATCGGCCGCCGCGCCCGATGCGGCTGTTCGGGTTGTTCGGGAAGGCGAGCAGGTTCGGGTCGAGGTTGACCGTGCCGTAGCCGATGGCGCCGATCTCGAACTTGCCGAACTTCTTGGTCGCGGTCAGGTCGAGGTTGAACGCGTCCGAGATCTGCACCGGGCCGAAGAAGCCGGGGATGCCGTTGCGGCCGTCGAAGCGGCTGGGCGAGTCGTAGAAGTTGTAGGTCAGGTTGGCGGTCAAGTTCCAGCCGTCGCCGGTGTAGCTGATCGCGCCGCCGACGCGGTAGGTGTTGGAGGCCAGGATGTTCAGGCCGCCGCCACGACCGGCGTTGAGCTCGTTGAGGTAGGAACCGCCGAGCAAGCTGACGCCGATGTTGCCACCGAGGTCGAACGCCCAGATCGCGCCGACGAAGGTGCCGACGTTGATCGAGGTGTCACGGCTGCCAGCGGCGCGGCTGAAGGTGAACACGGTCGGGGGAGCCACGACGAACTCGAGGCGGCCGCCGAACGGCACGAAGGGGGTCGACCACACCAGGATCGGGATGTTGACGGCGGTGTCGACCGCGGTCGCATTCGGGCCGTCCGGGCTGCGGTAGGTGAAGGTGTTGATCGCGTAGATGCCCTCGGGGAGCGGCGCGCCGACGGCCAGACCGACCTGCTCACCGGGAACCGTGGTCGTCTGCGCCTGGGCGACGGTCGTCGTCATTCCGGCCGTTAGCGCGATCGCGCCTGCGGCGAGCCAGTTCTTCATCATTTTTCTCGTTCCTTCCCAAGGATTTCAGGCGTCCGCCCCGTAGCGCCCGCACACCTTTCGCCTCCCTCTCTCCCCAGAGCGGGACGGCTGGTGTGATGCCGGGGCCCCCTACGGCCGCACCTCAAGTCTCGACGTTGGGAACTATTCTACAGACCGGCCGCGAAAGACAGGGGATTGCCTTCAATCTCGGCAGTTCGGATCTCACCGTTGCGCAAAAGCCGCATTTTCGCTGCGGAGCAACCAAGCCCTTAACGAATCCTTACCGCTTCTACCTTCGGCCAATGCAGTGCGACAGGGTGGATGCAGGTGAAATAGTACATTTTCATCAAGCAATTGGCTGTCACGTCCGGCCGGGAGGCTTCGGCAGGGCAGGGCGGGCGATTGCGCAAGTGCGAATGCCGGATTCCCGCCCGGCCGGGCCGTTGCATCCGCGCACGGCGCTCCGAATCATCGCTTCGGCCCCTCGCTGCAGCCGGTTCGGAGCCGGCCGTCGTCAGGTTGTGCCGGCCCTCGCGTGGAGGCGGAGCCCGCCCCCTACTCGGCGGCTTGCCGGCCTGCAGCCGCGCCGCGGCGGCGCGGGGCGGCCCCCGGCTTGGCCTTATCGGCCCCCTTGGTCTCCGGCTTCCCGGCGGGACGCCGCGCCAGCACCTCACGCAGGAAGCGCCCGGTATGGCTCGCCGTGCTCGCGGCGATCTCCTCCGGCGTGCCCTGGGCCACGACGCGGCCGCCGCCGTCGCCGCCCTCGGGGCCCATGTCGATCACCCAATCGGCGGTCTTGATGACTTCGAGGTTGTGCTCGATCACCACGACGGTGTTGCCCTGATCGACCAGTTCGTGGAGCACCTCCATCAGCTTGGCCACATCGTGGAAGTGCAGGCCGGTGGTCGGCTCGTCGAGGATGTAGAGGGTGCGCCCGGTGGCGCGCTTCGACAGCTCCTTGGAGAGCTTCACCCTTTGCGCCTCGCCGCCCGACAGAGTGGTCGCCTGCTGGCCGACGCGGACGTAGTGCAGGCCGACGCGCGCCAGCGTCTCCATTTTTTCGCGAATGGACGGCACGGCTTTGAACAGGTCGGCGGCCTCCTCGACCGTCATGTCGAGCACGTCGGCGATGGACTTGTTGCGGTAGCGCACCTCCAGCGTCTCGCGGTCGTAGCGCTTGCCCTTGCACACGTCGCAGGTGACGTAGACGTCGGGCAGGAAGTGCATCTCGATCTTGATGACGCCGTCACCTGAGCAAGCCTCGCAGCGCCCGCCCTTCACGTTGAACGAGAAGCGCCCGGCCTGGTAGCCGCGGGCCTTGGCCTCGGGCAGGCCGGCGAACCAGTCGCGGATCGGGGTGAAAGCGCCCGTGTAGGTCGCCGGGTTCGAGCGCGGGGTGCGGCCGATCGGCGATTGATCGATGTCGATGACCTTGTCGAGATGCTCCAGCCCGTCGATCCGCTCGAACGGGGCCGGGTGCTCCAGGGCACCGTTGAGGCGCTTGGCCGCCGCCTTGTAGAGCGTGTCGATGATCAGCGTGGACTTGCCGCCGCCGGAGACGCCGCTGATGCAGGTGAAGGTTCCGAGCGGGATCTCCGCCGTCACGTTCTTCAGGTTGTGGCCGCGCGCGCCCACCAGCCGCAGCATCCCGCGTCCGGGCTTGCGCCGTGCTTTCGGCGTCCGCACCGAGAGTTCGCCGGTCAGGTATTTGGCCGTCAGCGAGGCCGGGTCCTTCAGGAGTTCCTCCGGCGTGCCCTGGGCGACGATCTCGCCGCCGTGGATGCCGGCGCCCGGGCCGACATCGACGACATAGTCGGCCTGGAGGATCGCGTCCTCGTCGTGCTCGACCACGATGACCGAGTTGCCCAGATCCCGCAGGCGCTTGAGGGTGCCGAGCAGGCGCTCGTTGTCGCGCTGGTGCAGGCCGATCGAGGGTTCGTCGAGGACGTAGAGTACGCCGGTGAGCCCCGAGCCGATCTGCGAGGCGAGCCGGATGCGCTGGCTCTCACCGCCTGAGAGCGAGCCCGAGCCGCGGGCGAGCGTCAGGTATTCAAGGCCGACATCGACGAGGAAGGTCAGCCGATCGCGGATCTCCTTGAGGATGCGGACCGCGATCTCGTTCTGCTTGTCGGTGAGCTTGCCCGAGATCTCCGAGAACCAGCGATGCGCCTCGCGGACGGAGAGGGCGGTGACCTGGCCGATATCCTGCCGGTCGATCTTGACCGCGAGTGCCTCGGGCTTGAGCCTTTTGCCGTCGCAGGCGGCGCAAGGGGTGGCGCTCATGAAGCGGCCGATTTCTTCGCGCGAGGCGTCGCTCTCGGTCTCCTTGTAGCGCCGCTCCAGGTTCGGGATCACGCCCTCGAACGGCTTGTTGACCGAGTAGGAGCGCAGGCCGTCATTGTAGTCGAAGCGCACCGACTCCTTGCCCGTGCCGAACAGGATCACCGCGCGGGCCTGCTCCGGCAGCGCCGACCACGCCACGGAGGTCTTGAAGCCGAAATGCTTGGCCAGGGCGTCGAGCGTCTGGTCGTAATAGGGTGAGGTCGATTTCGCCCAGGGACCCACCGCGCCGCGCTTCAGGGTCAGCGCAGAGTCGGAGATCACCAGTTCGGGATCGATCCGCATCTCGTGGCCGATGCCGCCGCAGGTCGGGCAGGCGCCGAACGGGTTGTTGAACGAGAACAGCCGCGGCTCGATCTCGGGGATGGTGAAGCCGGAGACCGGACAGGCGAAGCGCGACGAGAACGTGATTTTTTTCGGGGTTTCGCCTTCCGGCGCATCGGCGAACTCGATGTCGGCGATCCCGTCGGCCAGTTCCAGCGCGGTCTCGAAGGAATCGGCCAGCCGCGCGGCGATGTCGTCGCGCACGACGATGCGGTCCACCACCACGTCGATGTCGTGCTTGAGCTTCTTGTCGAGCTTCGGCACGTCGTCGATCGCGTAGTACTCGCCGTCGATGCGAAGGCGCTGAAAGCCCTTCTTCTGGAACTCGGCGATCTCCTTGCGGTACTCGCCCTTGCGGCCGCGCACCACGGGCGCGAGCAGGTAGAGCCGGGTCTTCTCCGGCAATTCCAGCACCCGGTCGACCATCTGAGAGACGGTCTGGCTCTCGATCGGCTCGCCGGTGGCCGGCGAGTAGGGGATGCCGACGCGCGCCCAGAGCAGGCGCATGTAGTCGTAGATCTCGGTCACCGTGCCGACGGTGGAGCGCGGGTTCTTCGAGGTCGTCTTCTGCTCGATGGAGATGGCCGGCGAGAGCCCATCGATCTGATCGACGTCGGGCTTCGACATCATCTCCAGGAACTGGCGGGCATAGGCCGAGAGCGATTCGACGTAGCGGCGCTGCCCTTCCGCGTAGATCGTGTCGAAGGCCAGCGACGACTTGCCCGAGCCCGACAGGCCGGTGAACACCACGAATTTATCGCGGGGGATCGTCAGGTCGACGTTCTTGAGATTGTGCTCGCGGGCGCCACGCACCGAGATGACGCGGGTGTCGCGCGCGGCCGGGGCGGCCGCGTCGAACAGGGCGGCCAGCCGTGCGTCGGTCCTCGCCTCGGCCGTGTCCTGGCTTCCCACTTTATTCGTGGAGGCCTTGTTCTTGGCGTCCTTGATCTTGGCATCCTTGATCTTGGCATCCTTGGCCGTGGTCTCGGCTTTGCGGGCTTTGGCTGTGGCCATGGGCGACGAATTCTCTGCGGCGGATCCGGGCCGCCCGGATGCGGCGCCCCCTCGATCGTTCGGACGGCAACGGGCGTGCCGCGCGGGAAAACAGTATCCGGGGACGGAGATGGGTTCCCAGCGGCCCGAAACCACTAGAACGGAACGGGTACGACGGCAACGCCGACCTGCTCTGCGCGGCGGGGAAGGCGGATCGGACGCGGTCCGCGGTGCCGGAGACCGACTGGCCGGGCCTCCGGCCTGAGCCGAACCGGATTCGGCCCCAGACCCATCCGGGGTTCCGGCATCGTGCGTCCGCACGACTTCTGAGGTCGAGACCTTCGGGTTCGTCCTGCCATCGGCCCGCATCGTGTCGTCGATCGCGGTGGCCTGCGGATCGGCCAGGAAAGCCGGCCGGTCGGTCGCCTCAATCCGGTCCGCCGTGAGCCTATCGCGGGCCAATATCTCTCGGCCCAAGCCTAAACCCGATGGAATCGCCCAAAAACACGCCAACCGCCAAAATAATAGCCAAGCAAACTGAAAGGTATTTTAGAAGTAATTTAAGAACAATTTCGCTAAACCTCAGCACAGTCTGATCAATGCTAAGAAGCACAGCCGTAGAGTGCTCTCGGGGGTTGCATGAACGACTTATCCCTTGCCGAGGTGGTTGGTGCGTCTGCGCGCGCCCTGAAGAACGAGGCCTCATCGAATCTCGGTGCCATTCAGTCGATTGCGAGCCGCATGAAGCTGCTGGCCCTGAACGCGCTCATCGAGGCGGCCCATGCCGGCGAGAAGGGCGCGGGCTTCTCGGTCGTCGCGCAGGAAGTCCGAACCGTCTCGGGCGAGGTCGAGACCCTGGCCGCCGCGCTCGGGCTCGGCCTCAGAACCGGCGTGGACGACCTCACCGGGGCCGTCGCGCGGCTGGCAGGCGAGGCCCGCGCCACCCGCTGCGTGGACCTCGCGCTGAACGCCGTCGAGTTGATCGACCGCAATCTCTACGAGCGCACCTGCGACGTGCGCTGGTGGGCGACCGACGCCGCCCTGGTCGCTTGCGCACAGCATCCCGCACCGGAGGCCGCGGCCTACGCGGCCGAGCGGCTCGGCGTGATTCTCTCGGCCTACACGGTCTATCTCGATCTCTGGCTGTGCGATCTCCAGGGCAGGGTGATCGCCAGCGGCCGGCCCGACACCTATCCCGGCGTCGTCGGGGCGCAGGTCGAGGCCGAGGCGTGGTTCCGGGATGCCTGCGCCCTGCACAGCGGCGACGCCTTCACGGCGGTCGACGTGCGGACCGAGCCGCGCCTGCGCGGGGCGCAGGTCGCCACCTACTGCGCCAGCGTGCGGGACGGCGGTCGCCCGGAGGGGGCGCCACTCGGCATTCTCGCCATCCATTTCGACTGGCAGCCGCAGGCCCGCGCCATCGTCCAGGGCGTCCGGTTGGGCGCGGGCGAGCGGGAGCGGACTCGCGTGATGCTGCTCGACGCCCGCAACCGCGTGATCGCCTGCTCCCGGGGCGAGGGGGTGCTGAGCGAGACCTACCGCCTGCGCACGGACGGACGGTCCCAGGGCCATTACCGCGACGAGCGGGACCGCCTCGTCGCCTTCCACGAGACCCCCGGCTACGAGACCTATAGCGGGCTCGGCTGGCGCGGCGTGATCGAACAACAGGTCGAATGAGGCGCCTATAGCCTGCCACGACATCCTGAAACGTATTCGGCCCGTATAGGCGGTTTGTGCGTGGCCAGACTGATGAAATCATAGCACGAATGCACTAAAATTAAGCAAAGCCGATAGGGCGAAATCCTTACTTTACGTTCGCCGGTCACGGTGCAGCGCAAACCGTTCGGATCGTTCCGTCATGAAGCTACCCTCGTCCCTGCGCGCCCGTATCGTCACCGTGGCGCTGATCCCCTGCCTCGCCTTCGGTGCCGCGGCGGGGGTGGCGGTGACGGAGCGGGTGGGTCAGGGCCGGGCAATGGCGCGGATGGAGGAGCTGGCCGGCCTCTCGGTCCGGATCGGCGCCTTCGTCCACGAGGCGCAGAAGGAGCGCGGGGCCTCCAGCCTCTATCTCGGTTCGAAGGGGAGCCAGTTCGCCCCGGAACTCGCCGCGCAGCGCACGTTGACGGATGCGGCGCGCGCCGCCCTGATCGCCGATCTCGACGCCGCCGGGGCGGGGGCGGATGCGGATTTCGCGCGCAAGGCGGCGGCCCTGCGCGCTCGGCTCGGCGGGATCGAGCGGCATCGCGGCGCGGTGGACCGGCTGGAGGTCGGCGTGCCGGCCAACCTCGCGGTCTATAGCGGCGTCATCGCCGGGGCCCTCGGGGTCGTGCGCGGGGTGGCGCAGATCGCCGCCGACCCGGCCATCGGCACCCGCGTCTCCGCCCTGTCTGCCTTCCTCTCGCTCAAGGAGTTCGCCGGCCAGGAGCGGGCGGCGGCCTCCGCCGCCTTCGCCGCGGGCGCGATCGATCTCGCGGGCCTGCGCCGACTCACCGGACTGGCCTCGGATCAGGCGACCTTCGAGGGGCTGTTCCGCGCCGCGGGCGCCGCGGAGGAGATCGCCGCGCTCGATGCGGCGAACGCTTCGGAGGCCGCCCGCGAGGTCGCCCGGCTCCGCACCCTCGCCCTCGACACGGCGCCCGGCCAGACACCCGCCTTCACCGACGCCAAGGGCTGGTTCCGGCTCGCCACCCAGCGCATCGACGAGTTGAAGGGGATCGAGGATCGCCTGACCGCCGCCCTGGCGCGGGAGGCGGGGGCGGCGCGGGCGCGGGCCGAGCACACGGTTCTGCTCTGGGCCGGGACGGCGCTCGCCACCCTGCTGCTCTCGGTGGGGCTGGCCTTCGGCCTCGGTTCGGCGATCGCCCGTCCCCTGAGCCGCATGGCGCGGGCGCTCACCGCGATCGGGCAAGGTGAGACCGAGGTGGAGATCCCCGTGAACGGGCCGGGCGAGCTGCGCAGCATCGCCGCCGCGGCCCTCGCCTTCCGCGACAGCGTGGCCGAGCGGGCCCGCATCCGCGCCGCCCAGGAGCGCGGCGCCGAGGAGGAGGCCGCTCGCCGCCAGGCGGCGATGATGGCGGTGGCCGACGGGTTCGAGGCGCGGGTCGGCGGCATCGTCGAGGCGGTCTCGGCGGCCGCACAGCAACTGGAGGGCGCCGCCCAAGCGATGACCACGGCGGCGGGCGAGACCTCTGCGCTCAGCGCGTCCGCCGCGCAGGCCTCGGCCCAGGCGGCGCGCTCCTCCGACGGCATCGCCGCGGCGACCGAGGAACTGTCGGCCTCGATCCGCGAGATCTCGGCCCAGGTCGGCTCCTCGGCGCTGGCGGCGAGTGCCGCCGAGGAGGAGGCGGCCCGCACGGCGGGAGAGGTCGAGCGCCTCGCCGCGGCCGCGAGCAGCATCGGCCAGATCGTCGGGCTGATCTCGCAGATCGCCGGCCAGACCAATTTGCTCGCCCTCAACGCCACCATCGAGGCGGCCCGCGCCGGTGAGGCGGGACGGGGCTTTGCCGTCGTCGCGGCGGAGGTGAAGGGGCTCGCCGCCCAGACGGCGCGGGCTACCGACGAGATCGCCGGGCGAATGGCGGAGATCGAGGCCGCCACCGGCGCCTCGGTCACAGGCATCACCGGCATCGCCCGCACCATCCGCGACCTGTCGCGGATCTCCGGCGACATCGCCGCTGCGGTCGAGCAGCAGGGCGCGGCCACCGCCGAGATCGCCCGCACCACGGTCGAGACCTCGGGAGGTGCGCGCCGCGCCTCGAACGACGTGGCGGGCGTGGCCCGCACCGCCGACGATGCCAGCACCGGTTCGGGCCAGGTGCTCGACGCGGCGAGCGATCTCGCCCGTCAGGCGACGGCCCTGCGCAGGGAGGTCGGCGGCTTCCTCGCCCAGGTCCGGGCGGCCTGAATTGGGGTTTCGAAAGGGCGAGCCCTTTCGCGGATCCAGGGCGGAGCCCTGGTTGAAGGGCGATCGGGGCGCTGCCCCGAGACCCCGCCAAAGGGATGATCCCCTTGGAATCCCGGGCCTCAGTGCCGCGCTTCGCCCGCCGCGGGCGTGTCGTGCACGGCGCTGACCTCCTCGGCGATCCGCGGCTCGACCTTGAGGTTCTGGCGCATGCTCTGGAGATGGTCGGTCACCACCAGCGTGCCGGGCTTGAGGCCTTTGAGCACGGCGGTGTTGTCGCCGTAGACGTCGCCGACCTCGATCGCGGTCATGTGGACGGTGCCGGCCTCGTCCACGGTCCAGACCACCTGCTGGTCGAGCTGGGCCGAGAGCGCGACCGTCGGCACTAGGAGACGCTCCTGCCGGCCGACTTCGATGCGCGAGCGGACGAAGCGGCCGGGCAGGTAGCGCTCGTCCGCGTTGTCGAGCCAAGCCTGGATCAGGCGGCGGCCGGTGCGGGGATCGAAGCGGTTGTCGAGCCGGTAGATCGTGGCCTCGCGCACGGGCTGGCGCTGGACGTCGAGAAGCTGGACCTTCACCCGCCCCTCGCCTTGAGCGACCCGCACGGCCTCCGCATCCTCGGAGGAGAGCGCCATCTGCACGTCGATCGGGTTCACCTGCACCACGGAGACGAGGTTGGTCTGGTTCTCGATCACCATGTCGCCGATATTGGCCATGGACAGACTGGAGCGCCCGTCGAAGGGCGCGCGGATCACCGCGTATTCGAGGTTCAGCCGCTGGCGGGCCATGGCGGCCTCCGCCTCTTCGAGCTTGGCATTCGCGGTGGCGAGGTTCGACTGGTTCTGCTGGGCGCGCTGCTCGGTGGCGAAGCCCTTGTCGGCGAGCTGCTCGGTGCGGTTCACCTCGGCCTGGGCGAAGTCGAGGGTGGCCTTGGCCTGGTCGCGCAAGGCCTGCGCCGACTTGAGGGCGACCTCGAACGGGCGCGGGTCGATGCGGAACAGCACCTGACCCTTCTTCACGTGGCCGCCGGGCTCGAACGGGCGCTCGACCACGAAGCCGGTCACGCGGGCCTGCAGGGCGGCGTCGCGGGGCGAGACGATGGTGCCGGTATACTCGAAGGCGACCGGCACCTCCTGACTGCTGGCGCGCACCGCCTTCACCGCCAGCCGCGGCTCCTCCCTGGCGCGCTTGGTGTCGGCGCGGCTCGCCACCTTGAAGTGATGGGCGAGGAAGCCGGGGATCGGATGCCCCGCCCCCCACCACGCGCCCGCGGCGATCCCGAGCGCGCCGACGACGAGACCGGTGATGACGAAGCCGACGCCTTGGCGCACGAGAGCCATTCTCCGAGAGCGGGACGAGGCCGGCCGCCCGGCCTGTCCCGGGCGCGGCACCGGAGGGAACACGCGGAGTCCCAAGACGTTGCACGCGGGTCCTTCACGGCCCCGTTGAATTTCCGGAGGCGGCCCCTCGAATGTTCGCCACGTTCGTCGACCGGCCGATCCTCGCGGGCGTGATCTCCCTCATCATCACGGTGATCGGCCTCGTCGCCGGGCTGACGCTGCCGGTGGCGCAGTACCCTGAGATCGCCCCGCCCATCATCAACATCCAGGCGACCTATCCCGGCGCCTCGGCCCAGCAGGCCTACGAGTCGATCGCGATTCCGCTGGAGCAGGAGATCAACGGCGCGCCCAACCTGATCTACATCCAGTCGACCTCCTCGACCGATGGCAGCGTCTCGATCGACGCCACTTTCGAGGTCGGCTCGAACCTCGACGCCGCCGCGGCGGAGGTGCTGACCCGGTCGAGCCGCGCCGAGGCGAAGCTGCCGGAGGCGGTGCGGGCGCAGGGGCTGGAGATCCAGAAATCGTCGCGCCAGCGGCTCGGCAACGTCGTGCTCTACGCCGATGAGGGCACCGGCTTCGACGAATTGTTCCTGGCCAACTACGCCGAGACCCAGGTCATCAAGCCCCTGCGCCGGGTCACCGGCATGGGCCGCATCCTGAACTTCTCCAACATGCGCTACGCCATGCGCATCTGGCTCGATCCGGCGAAGATGGAGGCGCTCTCCCTGTCGACCGAGACGGTGCTCCAGGCCGTCCAGGCGCAGAACGCGCAGGTGACGACGGGCTCGCTCGGCAAGCTGCCGATGGGCCGCGCCACGCCGTTCGAGTTGCAGCTCGTCACCAAGGGCCGGCTGATGAAGCCGGAGGAGTTCGGAAACATCGTCCTGCGGGCCGAACCCGACGGTTCAGTGGTGCGCGTCTCGGACGTGGCGCGGGTGGAGCTCGGCTCGGAGCAGTACGGCGTCACCTCGAACTTCGACGGCAAGTCCTCCGCCACGCTCGGCATCTTCCAGAACCCCGACGCCAACGCGGTCGAGGTGATGAACGGAACGCGCGAGACCATGGCGGATCTCGCCAAGCGCTTTCCGCCGGGCCTGCACTACACCATCGCCCTCGACTCCACCGAGTTCGTGAAGGAGGCGATCTACGAGGTGGTGCGGACCCTGATCGAGGCGATCCTCATCGTCACGGTCGTCACCTACCTGTTCCTGCAGAACTGGCGCGCCACCCTGATCCCGACCATCGCCGTGCCGATCGCGCTGATCGGCACCTTCGGGCCGATGGCGCTACTCGGCTTCTCCTTCAACACGCTGAGCCTGCTCGGCCTCGTGCTCGCGGTCGGGCTCGTGGTCGACGACGCGATCATCGTCGTCGAGAACACCGAGCGGCTGATGGCCGAGGGCATGGAGCCGAAGCCCGCCTCCCGCGAGGCGGTCAACGAGATCGGCGGCCCCGTCATCGCGACGACGCTGGTGCTCGCCGCCCTGTTCGTGCCGGTGGCCTTCATCCCCGGCCTCACGGGGCAGCTCTACAACCAGTTCGCGCTCACCATCGCCATCTCGGTGCTGATCTCGGCGGTCGTCTCTCTGACCCTGACGCCGGCCCTGTGCGGCCTGCTGCTGAAGCCTCATGAACACCAGAAGGCGCGCTGGTGGCGCAAGCCGCTGGATTGGTTCAACGTCGCCCTGGAGCGCTCCGCCGATTTCGTCGCCCGCACGATCGGCTGGCTCGCCCGCCACGTCGTCCTGACGCTCGTCGCCTTCGCGCTGTTTGCCGGCGCCACCCTGCTGCTGCTGATGCAGCGCCCCACCGGCTTCGTGCCGGACGAGGACCAAGGCTACCTCTACGCGGAAGTGGCGATGCCGCTGGGCGCCTCGGTGCAGCGCACGGAGGCGATGAATGCCCGCTTCGGCGAGGCCTTGCGCGCCCGCGACGACGTCGATCACACCATCGGCGTCAGCGGGCGCTCCTTCCTCGCCGATACGGTCGCCCCGTTCTACGGCTTCAACATCCCGGTGATGAAGCCGTGGGACGAGCGCAAGACCACGGTCGACGACCTGATCCGCGACATGGAGGAGCGCTTCCGGCACGATCCCGACGGGCAGGTGCGCATCGCCAACCCCTCGCCGCTGCCGGGACTCGGCTCCCGCGGCGGGCTGACGCTGGAGATCCAGGACCGCTCCGGCAATGGCGGCCTCGGGCTGGCGCGGACGGCGACCGACTTCATCGAGAAGATCCGAGCGCTGCCGGGCGTGTCGAGCGCGACGCCGACCACCGATTGGGGCGTGCCGCAACTGCGCCTCGACATCGACCGGGCCAAGGCCGAGCAACTCGGCGTGCCGCTGGCGCGGCTGTTCGAGGCGCTCGGCACCTATGTCGGGTCGAGCTTCGTCAACCTCTTCAACCGGTTCGGCTTCGTCTACCAGGTCTATGTCCAGAGCGACGCGTCGGGGCGGCGCCTGTTCCAGGATCTGGAGGCGCTCACCGTCCTCAACGCGCAAGGGGAGCCGGTGCGCCTCGGGTCGCTGGTGCAGGCGAAGTTCACCACGGGGCCGACGGCGGTCCTCTCCTACAACACCTATCCGGCGATCGAGGTGGCGGTGACGGTCGCCCCCGGCTCCAGTTCCGGCACGGTGATCGCGGCGATCGAGGAATTGGCCGAGGATCTACCGCGCAACACCTCCATCGAATGGTCCGAGATCGCCTATCAGGAGAAGATCGCCGGCAACGTCGCGCCGCTGATCTTCGCGCTCGGCGTGTTCATGATCTTCTGCTTCCTGGCCGGGCAGTACGAGAGTTTGCGCCTGCCGCTGGTGATCCTGCTCGCCACGCCGCTCGCCATCTTCGGAGCGGTCGGCTTCCTCGCGCTCCGCGGCATGCCGCTCGACGTGTTCGGCCAGATCGGCCTGCTCCTCCTCGTCGGCCTGGCGGCCAAGAATTCGATCCTGCTCGTCTCCTTCGCCGAGGAGCTGCGCGCCAAGGGAGAGGATGCTCTGGAGGCGGCCCGGCACGCCACGCGGATGCGCATGCGCCCGATCCTGATGACCTCGTTCGCCTTCATCCTCGGTTCGGTGCCGCTCGCCATCGCCAGCGGCGCGGGGGCGAATGCCCGGCTCTCCATGGGCACGGTGGTGATCGGCGGCCTGCTGGTGGCTACGATCCTGACCCTGTTCGTCACCCCGGTCTTCTACGTCGCCGCCGAGCGTCTGCGCGGTGAGCCGGAGAGTGGGAAAGACACGAGCGGGGAGGAGGGCAAGGCGGTGCCGACGGCGTGAGGAGCGCCGGTCACGCCGAGAGCTGCCCCAACGCCTCCCGCGCGAGCGTCGGCGTGAGGGGCTTTGCGGCGAAGCGCGCGCCCTCGGGCAGCGCGCCGGGTTCGGGGGAGAGGCCGGCCGAGAGGGCGATGAGGATCAGATCCGGCCGATGCCGGGCGATCTCACGGATGAGTGCGAAGCGGGTCTCGGCCCCCGGTGGGTCGGCATCGACGATGACGAGGCGCAGCCCGGCATGGCGCTCGATCTGGAGGAGCGCGCTCTGCGCATTCCAGGCTTCCAGCACCTCGAAGCCGGCCTCGGCCAGCCGGTCCGCCGTCTTGATGCGCGGCCCCGTCTCGCTCTCCACGACGAGAGCCAGCGGCCGCCCATCGCCGTGCGGGGCAGGGGGAGCGGGCAGATCCATGAAGCGTCCCGACGGTCCCAGGCGAATACCCAGGCAAGCGCCCAAGCCGGTACTCGGGCATCCTGCCGACAAGCGGCGAGCGGCCCGGTTCGTTGCCCCGCGGCGTCGCTTTTGGGGCTATTCTTTTTCGAGGAGACCTTTCAGGGGCGCCCTGATCCGGCAGGTCACACCCTCTCGCGCGTAGATCATCTGGGTCTCGCCGCCGACGGCACCGGAGAAGCCGCGCTCGATCAGGCGCGAACCGAAGCCCTGGCGCGTCGGGGCGGCGACCGGCGGCCCGCCGCGCTCGGCCCAGGTCAGCGTCACGACCGGCTCGACCGCCCGCGCCTCGTCCCGCGTGCCGTCCCGGCTCTCCTCCAGCCAGCGCACGTGCGAGACGGCCCAGTCCACGCCGACGCGCCCGCCCGGAACCGAGAAGGCGCCGTACTTGGCAGCATTGGTGGCGAGTTCGTGGATCATCAGGGCCAGCGACAGGGCGGCCTTCGGCCCGACCTCGAGGGCCGGCCCGGCAAGGAGGATGCGGCCCGGCTCGCCGTCGTCGTGGATCGCGAGCGCGCCGGCGATCACTGCCTCCAGGGCCGCCCCCTCGCCCTCTCCCGAAAGCAGGATGTCGTGCGCCTTGCCGAGCGCCACCAGCCGGGCCACCAGCGCCTCCTTCGCGGCGGCGATGTCGCTGACGTTGCGCAGGGTCTGCGAGGCGATGGCCTGGGCCATGGTCAGGGTGTTCTTCAGGCGATGGCTCAGTTCGCGGTTGAGGAAACGCTGCTGCTCCTCGGCCTGGATGCGGGCGAGCGCCACGGAGACGCGCTCGGCCACCTCGCGGACGAAATAGACCTCGCCCGGCTCCCAGGGCCGGGGCTCGGGGGCGTGGGCGTAGACGAGGCCGACGAGGTCGCCCCGCCGCATCAGCGGCACACCGAGTAGGGCGCGGACGCCGATGGCCGCGAAGCCAGCCGCGTCCGGCGCGAGGCTTGGGTCGCCGGCAAGGTCGGGCACGGTGAGGATCTCGCCGCGGCGCAACCGCGCGAGGGTGGCTGGAAACGGCGCGGGTTCCGCGCGCCCGATCGCGAGGCCGTCGGCGGCGGCCTCGATGGCCGTACAGCCCGCCTCCGCGAGGGCGAGGGTGCGGCCGAGAATTCCGGCCGCGATTGCGCGGATTTCGGCGGGCCCGGCGGCGTCGCGCAATCCGTCGCCCAGTTCGATCAGCGCCGTCTGGCGCGCCTCGGCCGCCTTCTCCGCGGAGATGTCCTCGATCATCGCCGTGGCCTGGATCGCCTCGCCGCGCACCTGCGAGACGATGTTGACCCGGCACCAGATCAGGCGTCCGTCCTTACGGCGGAAGCGCTTCTCCAGGGTCTCGCGCACGATCTCGCCCGCGGCGAGCCGGCGGTGCAGGTGATCGCGCTCCGCCGCATCCGCCTCCGGCGTCCACTTGACCATGGATTGTCCGACGATGTCGGATTCCTCCGCGGCCCAGATCGCGCAGAGCTTGGGGTTGGCCTCCAGCGCGACCATGGTGCGCGGATCGATCTGCACGATGCCGATATTGGCGCCCTCGACCACCGCCCGAAGCTGGGCGGCGACGCGGTTGCGCTCGGTCAGGTCCAGCATCGCGCCGATCATGCGCAGCGGCGTGCCGCCGGGCCCGCGCACCATCGAGCCGCGGTCGAGCACGTCCGCGTAGGAGCCGTCGGCGCGGCGAAACCGGTATTCGTGGTGCCAGTCGTGCCCTTCGCCGGCGATGATGCGGTGGATATCCGCCTCGACGCCGGCGCGGTCCTCGGGATGGACATGGTCGAGCCACCACCGGCCGGTCGGCTCGACCGCCTCCGGCGCCCAGCCATAGGCGGCCTGCAGGGCCTCGTTCCACAGCACGTGGTCGGCGGCGAGGTCCCAATCCCAGATCGCGTCGTTGGTCGCGCGGGTGACGAGGCGGTAGCGCTCCTCGGTCGCGGCGATGGCCGCCTGCGCCGTGCGCTCGGCGGTCACGTCGCGCACGGTGCCGACGAGCCGATGCGCCCGGCGGGTCGCACCGTCCCGTTCGACGACGAGGGTGCCGCGGGCCGCGACCCAGGCGATCACCTCACCCGCGTCATCGCCCACAACCGTGCGGTAGGTGGCGTCGAACAGGCCGGGCCCGGCGGGGTCGAGGGCCGCCTGCACGGCGGCGTCGGTGCGCGCCCGGTCCTCGGGGTGGAGACGCGCCAGGAAGGTGCCGGCGTAGCTCACGGCCTCATCCGGCCCGACCCCGAACAGGGCGCGGGTGCGGCCGTCCCAGGAGAGGATCCCCGTCACGAGGTCGTAGTCGAAGATGCCGGTCCCGGCCGCCTCGATCGCGAGCCGCAGGCGCAGTTCGCTGTCGGCCAGGGCCGCGGCCTCCATCCTGCGCGCCGCGATGCCCCGGCGCAGCTCGAGCTGCGTCATCACCGTGCGGGCGAGCGCCCTGAGGCCCGCCCGCTGCGCCTCGCTCAGCCCCCCAGGCCGCGGCCGGGTATCAAGCACGCACAGGGTGCCGATCGCGACCCTCTCCGGGGTCACCAGGGGGGCGCCGGCATAGAAGCGCATCCCCGGTTCGCGGGTGACCAACGGGTTGGCGCGGGTGCGCGGGTCGGCGGCGAGGTCGGGAATGACCAGGACGTCGCGCCCGGCCAGCACGTGGACGCAGATCGAGCGGTCGAGCCCGGTCTCGACGGGTGCGAAACCGAGCCGCGCCTTGAACCATTGCCGGTCGTCGGTCAGCAGGCTGACGAGGGCGGTCGGCGCGGCACAGAGCTGGGCGGCCAGCGCCACGGCATCGTCGAACGCGTCCTCGGCCGGCGTATCGAGGATGTCGTAGCGGGCCAGCGCGGCCAGCCGCTCGGCCTCACCTTGGCTCGCGAGATCGTCGGGCGGTCGGCTCATGGACGGACCCGGCAAGGACGAACCCAGCGAGGACGAACCCGGCAAGCCGGGTGATCGCGGCGCCCTTCCTCCGAAGCCGCCTGCGGCGGCCGGCCGACCGGACGGCGGCGATGGTGCATCGGCGACGCTTCGGGCACAAGACGTCGGCCGCGATCGTCATGCCGCCCGATGGAAAATTCGAGGTGTCCGGTCGAGTCCGAGAGCATCCTACTCGGGCGGCTCGATCGCGATGAGCCGCCCGCTCGGGCTGTAGACCGCGCCGAGCACGGTCTCGTAATGGCGCTTGACGCAGGCATGGCACTCGCAGGCGACCTCCTCGATCGCCGCCCGGTTGACGATGGTGATCCGCCCGCGCCCGACCTCGATCAATCCCTGCTGCTGCAGCATCCGCAGGATACGGGTGAGATAGGTGCGCTGCACGCCGAGCATCGCGGCCAGCGATTCCTGGGTGATCGGCAGAACATTGCTGTCGAGCCGGTCCTGAAGCGTCAGGAGCCAGCGCAGGCAGCGCTCCTCGATCGGGTGGAGGGCGTTGCAGGCCACCGATTGCAGCACCTGCGCGAGCAGGCAGTCGGAGTAGCGGGTGAACAGGTTGCGCAGCGATTCCGAGCGCCGCTTGGCCTCCTGCAGCCGTATCGATTCCATCCGCAGAATCGGGCCGCCGATCTGGATCATCGCATGGGTCGAGGCCGGCAATCCGCCGTTGCTCACCACGCCCCCGACCGCCCCTTCGCGGCCGATCGTGGCCGTCTCGGCGCTGCGCCCGTCGATCATCGAGATCAGAAGGGTGACGACGGTCTGTTCGAGGGGAAAGGTGATGAAATCCACCTCCCGACCGGCGGCGAACAGCGTCTCGCCGCGCTGATACTCCAGCCGTTCCATGTCCGGCAGAAGCAGGCCGCGATCCCCGGGGCTCAGACAGTTCAGGAGCAGATTGCCTTCGAAGCAGCGCTCTGTGGCCGAAGGCATGTACAACTCGAAGTCCGTAGGGTCGCCGGCAGGGCTCCTAACGCAACGGTTGGGCAGAAGTCTGTCTACAAGTAGACATATCCACCGTTGAATCCCCAAAAATTCAGGTGATGGCCAAGTCGAGCCCTGCGGCTCTACGCAGGTGTGCCAAGAGGCAACATAACATAGGTTTCACTTACCTGTGGCGCCGACGGTGCGACACGGGCCGGCGTCGGCCGCCCGTTCCGGTCGACTTGGAAGCCACCTTGCTGGTCCACTCGGCCGGCCGCGGGCGCAGCCTACTTGCCGGTGCAGAGGCCCTGGTTCGACAGGCGCCGGTGCTCGCGCGGGTCGCAGTCGGTGGCGAGGAACGAGGCCCACTCGGTCGGGCTGCCGTAGAAGGCGTTGCGGTCGACGTCGCCGCGCACGCCGGGCACGCGTCCGGTCGAGGTGAACTGCCAGAGCATCCACTTGCGGTTGGCGTAGCGCTGCTCGGGCTCGGCCGCGGTCGAGCGGACCCAGTGGGGATAATCGGGCAGCTCGTCTTCCAGCACGTCCTTGTGGAAGGTGATGTCGGTGTAGATGATCGGCCGCTTGCCGGTATAGGCCTCCATCTCGTCCAGCATGTAGCGGATCATCGCCAGCGCCTGGGCCTTGGGCAGCTTCTTCGGGCACTTGGCCGAGTGGCCGTTCCACTCCACGTCGAGCACCGGGGGCAGGGCGGTCGGATCGTTCGGCACGTTGCGCTTGAACCACGCCATCTGGTCCTCGGCCGAGCGGCACCAGAACACGAAATGGTAGGCGCCCCGCGGCACGCCGGCCCGCCCCGCCCCCTCCCAGTTCTCGCGGAAGCGCTCATCGACGTGGTCGCCGCCCTCGGTGGCCTTGATGAAGGCGAACTGCGTCCCGGCCGCCTTGACCGAGGCCCAGTTGATCGGCCCCTGCCATTTCGAGATGTCGATGCCCTGGATCGGGTGGCTCTTGGCCCGCGCCACGCCGGGATGGGGCTTCACGTCGCCCTTGGTGGGGTAGAAGTCGTTCTGCGCTGCGCAGGCGGCGAGCCCGGAGAGCAGCAGCGCGGCGAGCCCGCGCTTGAGCCATCCGCGCGGAGCCGATGCGGGCCTCGAGGAAATTTCGGTGTCCAGCGACATCGACGGCCCGCCACTTCTCGCGTGCGACTTCAATGGGTATTCGATGCCCTTGATCCGGTTAACAGAACTTTGCTGGCATTGCGGCGGAATTCCGGAAGGCGTTGCGCCGCAGGCACATAGGCGCCGCGGATGCTGGCCGGCAACCGGGCCATCTCCATCTAAAACCTTGCCGATCCTGAATTTTCCCTGAGCCCTTCGATGCGCAAGACTCTGTTCACCATCGGATACGAAGGCCTGTCGCCGGACCGCCTGCACGCCGCCCTGAAGGCGGCGGACGTGGCCGTGCTCGCCGACGTGCGGGCCGTGGCCAACTCGCGCAAGCGCGGCTTCTCGAAGGGCGCCCTGAAGGCGGGCCTCACGGAGGCCGGGCTCGGCTACGAGCATTTCCGGGGTCTCGGCACCCCCAAATCCGGCCGCGAGGCGGCCCGCGCCCACGATGCCGGACTGATGCGCCGGATCTATTGCGAGGACGTGCTCGACACCGCCGACGGGGGATTGGCCCTCGACGCCCTGGCGGAACTGGCCGCCGAGCGCCCCGTCTGCTTGCTCTGCTTCGAGCGCGACCCCGCCCGCTGCCACCGCCGGGTGCTGGCCGAGCGGCTGGCCCCGCGCGGCTTCGACACGGTCGATCTCTACGGCGATCTTCTGTAATTTTGCCGAGCGCGTTCCGAGACCACAGGTCGAAGTCCCAAAAAATTCAGCGCATCAGGCTCGGGGCGCCGAGGCGCGGCTGCACCCCCTCGCGCATCACCATGCGCCGCAAGGGCGGGATCGCGCTCAGTGCGACGAGGCCGAGGCCCCGCAGGGCATCGACCGGCAGCAGGCTGGTGAGCAGCGAGCGGTTGAGCATGTCCACCGCCGCCCCGCGCAGGCGCGCATCGATGCCCCGCGCCCGTCCGAACCCCGCGAGCGAGGCCGGCGCCCCTGGATCGCGGTTCGCCTCGCGGGCGGAGAACACCGCGTCACGCAGGGCCGCCGCGTCGCGCAGGCCGAGATTGAGCCCCTGCGCCCCGATCGGCGGGAAGACGTGGGCGGCCTCGCCGATCAGGGCGAGGCGCTCAGTGACCGGCCGCTCCACCGAGAGGCCGCGCATCGGCACGAGCCCGCGCGGGCCGTCGATCCGCATCGCGCCGAGCATCGAGCGGGCCTGATGCTCCACCGCCGCGGCGAGATCGGCATCGTCGAGCCCCGAGAGCCGTTGGGCTGCCCGTTCCGCCGTGACCCAGACGAGGCTGGAGCGGTGGCCGCCGGGCAGCGGCACCAGGGTGAAGGGCCCGTTGCGGGTGTGGAACTCGGTGGAGATGTCGCGGTGGGGCCGGTCATGGGCCAGCAGCGTGGTGAGCGCCGCCTGCGGATAGGACCATTCGCGGGTGCGCAAGGCAGAGGCCGCCCGCAGCGGTGAGCGGCCGCCATCGGCGCCGACGACGAGCTGGGCCGAGAGCGCGCGCCCGTCCTCCAGGTCCAGCACGGCCGCGCCGTCGGCGAGGCGCATCCCGGCCGAATCCGCCTCAAACAGGGTCAGGCCCGGTGTGGTGCGGGCCTGACTCCGCAGGGTCTCGACGAGGCGGGCGCTCTCGACGTTCCAGCCGAAGGCGTCGAGGCCGATTTCGGCGGCCGAGAAGCGGGCGGGCGGCGGGCGGAACAGGCTGCCGGTGTCGTCGACGATCTGGAGTTCGGCGAGTGGGCTCGCATGCGGCGCGATCTCCGACCAGGCGCCGAGCGCCGTCAGGAAGCGCACCGAGCCGTCGAGCAAGGCCACGGTGCGCCCATCCGCCACCGGAGCGTGACGCCCGACGAGGGCGGTCTCCACCCCGTCGCGGGCCAGCGCCAGGGCGGCGGCGAGCCCCGCCGCTCCGGCCCCCACCACCGCCACGGCGAAGCGCGGCGGCGCGGCCGGGGAGGGGCGGGCGGGGGAGGTCTGCACGGAGGTCAGCACCGGGACCGTCACGACGGAAGACTCCTTGAGATGCCCATTGACGTACGCTCCGGGCGAAGACCGAAGGCCGACTTCCTACAGAGGCGCGGCGGCCGCGGGGTCAAGTGCGGCGGAAGGATCCGCGCGCGGCCGGTGGCTGAGTGCGACCGGATCGAATCGAAATGAACCAAATCCGGCGCGCTGCATTGCCAACCTATGTTGAGGGAAGTGCGCGCTCTCGCCGCACGCTCCTTTGCCGCAACGATCATTGACGTCTGAGGGGGCGTTTCATGAAGCCATTCATCACCTCGCAGCCGGAGACCGGCCGGACACGGCTCGGATCGGGCTTCGATCCTGTCCTCTCAGGCGTCGCGCGCGGGCTCGAGCGTCTGTTCCCGCCGGTCCAGAACGTCCGGCCGCGCGAGGAGGGCGAGAGCGTCTGCGCATCCGGGCGCAACGGCGGGCGGGATGGCCGCGGATGATGAAGCCGGAACTGGTCGAGCAGCATATCACCGCGATGACGACGGCGAGCGGCAACCTGCTGCGCCAGATGGAGGCCGAGGGTTTGCGCTACCGGGTCACCGTGCGCCCGGAGGATACCGGCACCCTGCACGTCCACGTGCGTGAGCTGACGCCCGAACTCACGGAGCGCATCGAGCGCTGCTTGTCGGGCATGGGCATGCAGGTCGCGGTTCGAGAGGGATAGCGGCCCTCGCCCGGTCCCCGCTCCGAAGCTGTTCCGAGACAAGTTCCGCATCATTGTCCCTGCACCCGGCCGGTGCGCTTCGGGCATAAGCGCAAAGCGGCGGCACAGGCCCCTTGCTTCGCTCCGCCGGACCGATATCTCGCCCCGTATTCGAGACTGAAAGAACGCGGGAGAACGCGATGAAGGCGATCCGGGTGCACGCCTACGGTGGGCCGGAGGCAATGGTCTACGAGGACGTGCCCTCGCCCGAACCGGGGCCGGGCCAGATCCGCGTCCGCCAAACCGCCATCGGCGTCAACTTCATCGACATCTACTTCCGCTCCGGTGCCTACAAGGCGCCCTCGCTCCCTTTCACCCTCGGCAAGGAGGGCGCGGGCGTGGTCGATGCGCTCGGCGAGGGCGTGACCGATTTCCGCCTCGGTGAGCGCGTCGCCTATGCGGGTGCCGTCGGCACCTATGCCGAGGAGGTGGTGGTCGACACCAAGGGCGTCGTCCACGTGCCGGATTCGATTTCCGACGAGACCGCCGCGGCGATGATGCTGAAGGGTCTCACCGCGCAGTACCTGCTGCGCCGGACCTACCGGGTGCAGCCCGGTGACACGATCCTGTTCCACGCCGCCGCGGGCGGCGTCGGGCTCATCGCCACGCAATGGGCCAAGCATCTCGGCGCCACGGTGATCGGCACCGTCGGCTCGCAGGAGAAAGCGGAACTGGCCCGCGAACACGGCTGCGACCACATCATCCTCTACCGCGACGAGGATTTCGCCGCCCGGGTGAAGGAGATCACCCGCGGCAAGGGCGTGCCGGTGGTCTATGACGGCGTCGGCAAGGCGACCTTCCCCGCCTCCCTCGATTGCCTGCAGCCCTTCGGCATCTTCGCGAGCTTCGGCTCGTCCTCCGGGCCGATCGACGCCTTCGATATCGGCATCCTCGCCGCCAAGGGCTCGCTCTACGCCACGCGGCCCACGCTGTTCACCCACATCGCCACCCGCGAGAGCCTCGACGCCAACGCCGCCGAGCTGTTCGAGGTGGTCGCGAGCGGCGCGGTGAAGATCCCGATCCACGCCCGGGCCAAGCTTGCCGACGCGGGCCAGGTCCACCGCGACCTCGCCGGGCGGCAGACCACCGGCACGACGGTGATGACGCCGTGATCCACCGCTCATAGGATCAAAGGATTCCGGGCTCTGCCCGGACCCGCCGAGGGACTTGTCCCTCGGAACCCTCGGACCTGGCGATGAAACTGACCGACCATGACGTTCTGCTCGTCATCGACGTGCAGAACGATTTCCTGCCCGGCGGGGCACTGGCGGTACCCGAGGGCGATGCGGTGATCGCGCCGATCAACCGGGTGGCGGCGCGCCTGCCCCACGTCATCCTCACCCAGGACTGGCACCCGCCCGGCCACGCCTCCTTCCACGCGACCCATCCGGGTAAGGCGCCCTTCGACACAACGGACCTGCATTACGGCACGCAGGTGCTCTGGCCGGAGCACTGCGTGCAGGGCACGCGCGGGGCCGCGCTGGCCGCCGAACTGAGGACGGAGCGGGCCGAACTGGTGATCCGCAAAGGGTACCACCCCGGCATCGACAGCTACTCGGCCTTCATGGAGGCCGACCGCCGGACCCGCACCGGACTGACCGGCTACCTCACCGAGCGCGGTCTGGCCCGCCTGTTCCTCGCCGGACTCGCCACCGATTTCTGCGTGCTCTGGAGCGCGCTGGATGCCCGCGCCGCCGGGTTCGAGGTGATCGTGGTCGAGGATGCCGTGCGCGGCATCGATCTCGACGGCTCGCTGGCGCGGGCCTGGGAGGCGATGGAGCGGGCAGGGGTCGGTCGCGTGGGCAGCGATGCGCTTGCCTGAAATCCCAGGATTACCGGATCACGGGTCGAGCGCGTCCAGCCCGACCCCGCATTCCGTCGCGACCGCCGCCCGCAGGGCCGCGCACAGACGCCGGACAGCCGAGTGCCCGGCACTGTCGTAGTCCCGCGCACCGAGCGCCGCCACGGGCGCGAGCAGGCGCAGCGAGTTGGTGACGAACAGGGCCTCGGCGGCCTCCAGATCGGAGGGCAGGAGAGGGCGCTCCTCGACCGCGATGCCGAGGCTCGGCGCGATTCGGTCGAGAAGCTCGCCCCGGACGATGCCGGGCAACACGCCCTCCTCCAGCGGCGGGGTGACGAGCGTCCCCGCCAAAATCGCAAAAAGGTTGCCGGTGCCGGCGCAGGCTACGCGGCCACGGGTGTTGAGGAACAGGGCCTCGTCGAAGCCCTGCGCCTGCGCGTCGCGGGCGGCGAGCACCGCGTCGAGATAGCCGAGCGTCTTGAGGCGCGCGGTCGGCGAGGTGTCGTTGCGGGCGGTTCGTGTGAGCGCCAGCCGCAGGGGCGCGAAGAAAAGGGCGGCGCGGGCGGGCGCGGCGCTGCCGAACAGGAACGGCGCCGGCTCGGGCGGCGGGGCGAGTCCGCGCGGGCCGGGGCCGCGGGTCAGCGTGGTGCGGATCGCCGCGAGCGGCGCGGTGCCGGCGAGCGCCCGCATCGCCTCGCAGATCCGCTCCCGCTCGGCGGAGAAGCCGAGCGCCGCCGCGGCGGCGGTGAGACGGTCGACATGGGCGGCCTCGAACGCGACCCGGCCCTGAACCGCGAGGGCGGTGTCGAACACGCCGTCGCCGAGCAGCAGGCCGCGGTCGGCCATGGCGAAGGGCAGGGTGCCGCCCTCGACCAGCCGTCCGTCAGACCACAGCATCGGCGAGCCTGTCCGTCCGCTCCGGCGCGCCCGCCGCCCGCCACGCGCGGGCGCCCTTCAGGAAGTTGGCGAACAACGCGTGGCCGTTCTCGGTCAGTACCGATTCCGGGTGGAACTGGATGCCCCAGGTCGGATGGGTCCGGTGCGACAGCGCCATCACCTCGCCCTCCCCCGAGGCGGCATCGACGGTGAGGTGGCGCTCCATCTCCGGCGTCGGCGCCACGATCAGCGAATGGTAGCGGCCGACCTGCATCGGCTGCGGCAGCCCCTCGAACAGCCGCTCGCCCCCGTGGCGGATCGGGGTGGCGTGGCCGTGCAGCGGGCGCCCCGCCCGCTCGACCCGGCCGCCGAAGGCCGCGCCGATCGCCTGATGCCCGAGGCAGACGCCGAGAATCGGCACCGCGCCGGAGAGTTCGCGGATCGCCGGCAGGCTGACGCCGGCCTCTGCCGGGGTGCAGGGGCCGGGCGAGATCACCACCGCCTCGGGGTTGCGGGCACGGATGCCGGCGACATCGAGCGCGTCGTTGCGCACGACCTCGACGGTCTCGCCCAGCTCCTCGAAGTAGCGCACCACGTTGAAGACGAAGGAATCGTAGTTGTCGACGACGAGGATCATGGCGCCTCCTCCTCGAACGCCGCGAAGACGCGGGCCGCCTTGGTCAGCGTTTCCTCGTATTCGGGGCCGGGCTCGGAGAGCAGCGTCACGCCGCCGCCGGCCTGGAGCACGGCCTGCCCCCGCGCCATGACAACGGTGCGGATCGCGATCGAGGTGTCGAGCGATCCGTCGAAGCCGAGCGCGCCGATCGCCCCGCAATAGAGCTCGCGCGCGTCTCCTTCGATCTCGGTGATGATGTCCATGGCCCTGAGCTTCGGCGCGCCGGTGATCGAACCGCCGGGAAAGGTTTTCTCGATGAGGTCGAGGGCGTCCGCGTCTTCGCGGAGCGTGCCCGTCACCACCGACACGAGATGGTGGATGCCGGCATAGGATTCCACCCCGCACAGAGTCGGCACCCGCACGCTGCCGGGCTCGCACACCCGCGACAGGTCGTTGCGGAGCAGATCGACGATCATGATGTTCTCGGCCCGCTCCTTCGGATTGGCCTGGAGGGCGGCAGCGATCTCGGCGTCGCGGGCGGGATCGGAATCGCGGGCCACCGTGCCCTTAATCGGCCGGGTCTCAACCGCCCGCCCGTCCAACTTGAGGAAGCGTTCGGGCGAGGAGGAGGCCACCGTCAGGCCATCGAGGTCGAGATAGGCCCCGAAGGTCGCCGGATTGGTCTCGCGAAGCCGCCGGTAGAAGGCGAAGGCGTCGAAGCCGGGCGGCAGGTCAGCGGAGAAGCGCTGGGCGATGTTGGCCTGATAGATGTCGCCGGCGCGGATATAGTGTCGGACTTTTTCGACAGCATCTTCATAGCTTTGCCGAGAGAAGTTCGAGCGCCACGCAAGCTGGGCGCCGGCCCATTTCGGCAGCGTTTCCGACGGTTCCGCGAGCCGGGCGGCGAAGGCATCGAGCCGCTCTCCGGCCCGCCGCGCGCGCGCGGCGGGGTCGGTCTCCGGGAAGCCGGTGGCGATCAGCAGGCAGGTTCTCCGCCCGTGATCGACGGCGAGCAGCGTGTCGTAGAGGTTGAAGGCGATATCGTCGGTCAGCCCCGCGCGGCGCGCCGGAGGATCGACCCGCTCCAGGCTCGCCCCGAGATCGTAGGCGAAGTACCCGATCGCCGCCCCCGGAAAGGCCGGCAGCTCGGCCTGCGGCGCCAGACGGTAGGGTGCGAGGCAGGCCCGCAGCGCCTCTAGCGACCGTCCGGGCACCGCGCGCCCGTCGAGCGTGGCGCGGCCGTCGCGATAGCGGAAGCGCCCGAACGGGTCGGCGGCCAGCACCGAGACGCGGCCCAGCGTGTCGTGCCGCATGGCGCTGTCGAGGAAGGCGAGCCCGGGCAGCCGGGCGAGCCGCGCCGCGGCCGCGACCGGGTCGATGAAGGGGATCTCGCGGGTCCAGACCATGGGTTCGGCCGTCTTGCCTCGTGCGGCGCTCATTTGGACTTACCCAAGGGCGTAGGGCGGCCGTCCGTCAATCGCCCCCACCTTCCGGGCTCGCGGGAGAGGTATGCGCAACGGCCGCAGTTTTGTTCAACCGATTCCTCAGGATTCGCGCTCAAATCGCTGATGAAACAGGTATCTCTCGCTCTGGAAGCGTTCTACGTATCCGCTCCGGAAGAGATGTCGAGCGGCAGGTCGATGCCGAACGCTCCGAGCCGGCCGAGAAGCCCGGACTCGAACAGCTGGCCGCGGATCGCCCTCTCGCCGCGCGTCTGCGCGATCATGCTCTGACCGGCAAATGGGCCGACCATCGCGACTGCCAAGTTAAGCCCGACCTGGTGCTGATCTATCGTCTCGACGGGGCTGGCACGCTCCAACGGGTGCGCCTCGGCTCGCATGCCGAACTGGGCTTCTGACAATCCCCACCGGCCACGCTCGCAACCGCGCCCCAATGCCGTTATATCGGCGCATCCATCGCCATCGATGCAGGACGCGCGGGCTTCCGATCCGGAAGCGCCGCCCCCAACGAGCCGTCATGACCGCAACCGCCTCCCCCTCGGACACCAAGGGCGCCGCCGCGCCGCGGATCTCCTTCGTGTCGCTGGGCTGCCCCAAGGCGCTCGTCGATTCCGAGCGCATCCTCACCCATCTGCGCGCCGAGGGCTACGAGCTGTCGCGCCGCCACGACGGGGCGGACGTGGTCATCGTCAACACCTGCGGCTTCCTCGATTCGGCCAAGGCGGAATCGCTCCAGGCGATCGGCGACGCCATGGCCGAGAACGGCCGGGTGATCGTGACCGGCTGCATGGGCGCGCAGCCCGACGAGATTCGCGAAAAGTATCCGAACCTGCTCGCCGTCACCGGCCCGCAGGCCTACGAGTCGGTGGTCGCCGCCGTGCACGAGGCGGTGCCGCCCGCCCACGACCCGTTCCTCGACCTGATCCCGCCGCAGGGGGTCAAGCTCACCCCGCGCCACTACGCCTATCTGAAGATCTCCGAGGGCTGCAACAACCGCTGCACCTTCTGCATCATCCCGTCGCTCCGCGGCGATCTCGTCAGCCGCCCGGCGGGGGACGTGCTGCGCGAGGCCGAGAAGCTGGTCAAAGCCGGGGTGAAGGAGCTGCTGGTCGTCTCGCAGGACACCTCCGCCTACGGCATCGACACCCGCTACGCCACGAGCCCGTGGCGCGACCGGGAGGTGCGGGCCCGCTTCTACGACCTGGCTTCCGAACTCGGCGAGCTCGGGGCCTGGGTGCGGCTGCACTACGTCTACCCCTACCCGCATGTCGACGAGGTCATCCCGCTGATGGCCGAGGGCAAGATCCTTCCCTATCTCGACATGCCGCTCCAGCACGCGAGCCCCTCGGTGCTCAAGCGGATGCGCCGGCCCGGCAACCAGGAGAAGCAGCTCGACCGCATCCGGCGCTGGCGCGAGATCTGCCCGGATCTCGCCATCCGCTCGACCTTCATCGTCGGCTTCCCCGGCGAGACCGAGGCCGAGTTCGAGGAACTGCTCGAATGGATCCGCGAAGCCAAGCTCGAGCGCGTCGGCTGCTTCGAGTACGAGCCGGTGAAGGGCGCACCCGCCAACGACCTCGGCCTGCTGGTGCCGCCGGAGGTGAAGGCTGAGCGCAAGCGCCGCTTCATGGAGGCGCAGAGCCACGTCTCGCTGCGCCTGCAGCGGGCGAAGGTGGGCAAGCGTCTCCAAGTGATCATCGACGAGGCCGGCCCGAGCGTGGCGCGGGGCCGCTCCAAGGCCGACGCGCCGGAGATCGACGGCAGCGTCCACGTCGCCTCGCGCCGCCCGGTGCGGCCCGGCGACATCGTCACCGTGAAGATCGAGCGGGCCGACGCCTACGACCTGCACGGCATCGCGGTATAGGGCAGGGCGAACCACCGCCCGCGCGGAAACGTTGCCCCGTCACCGAAACCCGAAGCGGACGAGGAACGGATGGCCGAGGAGCAGCGCGACCAGAGCAGCGGGGCCGCGGTTTCGCCCAAGGACCCGGCGACGGGCCAGTTGAAATCGCAACAGGGCCCGATGGAGCGCGCTGGCACCGAGGCCGAGGAAGCGGCGCGCGGCAATACGAAGTCGGGCGAGAGCAAGACGGATTCCGGGGACGACCGGTCCGCCTGACGGACCGGCGATGCGCGACGACCGCCTCTGGTTGCGCCTCGGCCTGACCGGCCTCTACGGCTTCATCGGCGTCGTGCACCTCGCGGCGACAGACCGCTTTCTGCCGATCATGCCGGACTGGGTGCCGCAGCCGCGCCTCGTGGTGATCGGCACAGGGCTGTGCGAGATCGCCGGCGCGGGGGCGCTGTTCGTGCCGCGCCTGCGGCGCTTGGCCGGCATCATGCTGGCGCTCTACGCGGTCTGCGTGTTCCCGGCCAACATCAAGCAGGCGGTGGAGGGCATCGCCGTGCCGCCGATCCCCGACACGTGGTGGTATCACGGCCCTCGGCTGGCGCTTCAGCCGGTGCTGGTGTGGTGGGCGCTCTACGCCGTCCACGCCGTCGATTGGCCCTTCACGGCACGAAAGACCGGCGAGACCGGAGTATCTCGTTAAGATTAACCCGACAGGACACAAGGCTTTTCGCTGAGGAAAACGGCGTCGGCAGCGTATCGGGATGGGCTCAACCGGTGGTCTTCACCCCGTAACCCTGTCTAGGCTCGCGCCCATGCCGAAGAGCCGCGACTCGAACCCGACGAATCGCCCGCAGGACGGTGCCGCGCCGCCGGAGCAGGCGGCGGTCGAGCGCGCCCTGGAGCAGGTCGTGGAGCGCCTGAAGCCGAAGGCACCGGCGCCCAAACCGCCGCGCAAGGACAACCCGCGGACCGCGAAGTAAGAGGTTTCGAAAGGACAAGTCCTTTCGCGGGTCCAGGGCAGAGCCCTGGAAGAATGCCGGGGCTCTGCCCCGGCTCCCCGCCAAAGGGATGATCTCTTTGGGATCCTCGAACGTTGAGCCTCACGTCTTCTCGGCGCGCTTCACCGCCTGCCAGGCCGCTTCCATCGCGGGGAGGGGGGTGTCTTCCAGGGCCTGCCCCTCGGCGGCGAGCCGGGCGGCCATGGCGGTGAAGCGGCGCTCGAACTTGAGGGTGCCGCGGCGCAGAGCCTCCTCCGGATCGACGCCGGCGTGACGGGCGAGGTTGGCGACCGAGAACAACAGGTCGCCGATCTCCTCGAACACCGCCTCCGGATCGCCCTCCTCCAAGCTCTCCTCGACCTCGTCGGTCTCCTCGCGCACCTTGGCCAGGACCTGGGCCGCGTCCGGCCAGTCGAAGCCGACGCCGGCGGCGCGTTTCGAGATCCGATCGGCCCGGGCGAGGGCGGGGAGGGCGCGGGAGACGCCGGAGAGCGGTCCTGCCGCCTCCGCTTTGCCAGCCTCCTGGCCACCCGCCGCCTTCTCCGCGCGCTCCCGCGCCTTGATCGTCTCCCAGGCCGCTTGGATCGCCGCCGGGTCGGTCAGGCGCCGCTCGGGCGGCAGGAAGGCCCCGGACGCGTCGAAGACGTGCGAGTGACGCCGGATCAGCTTGGCGCAGATCGCCTCGGCCACGTCGTCGAAGCGGAAGGCGCCCTCCTCCTCGGCGATCCGCGCCTGGAACACGACTTGGAGCAGCAGGTCGCCGAGTTCGTCGCGCAGATCCCCCCGGTCGCCGCGTTCCACCGCGTCGGCGACCTCGTAGGCCTCCTCGATCGTGTAGGGGACGATGGTCTCGTAGCTTTGCGCCACGTCCCAGGCGCAGCCCCGTTCCGGATCGCGCAAGCGCGCCATCAGCGCCAGCAGCCTGTCGATCGGCGCTTCGTTCATCGTCTGAGCCCCGTCCCGCATCGCAAGCCCGCCTTCGGGCAAGCCACCGCTCATAGACCGTTCGCGGCGACGGCACAGCGCCGGTTCGCTCTCGCTGAGTGGGCAGGGGAGGGTATAGCCTGTGTAGAATTCCCTTTATTCCTTTTGAAAAGAAGCGAAAAAGCCATCGTTCGGTTTGGCGAACGCAGCTCGACCCTCCCTAGGAAAGCTATCTGTTAAGGATTCTCAGGGAGTCAGTTCAGCAGGTTATAGGGCGTTCGAAAAAGCCTCGATCTAGCCGTGGCTTAAGAGGCTTTTGCGCATCCAACTCTGCGCGAGACCGCATCGAACTCTGCGGAGCCTTGCATCGGATTCTGCGCGTTCGGCGAGGCCATCCGCATCGGATTCTGCGCGGGCCCGTACCGGATTCGGCGTGCAAAACCGGTTTGGCCGGGGAAGAGCGGGGACAAGTCCGGGGCCAGGGGCCGGGCAGGGGGCGTATCGAACTCTGCGCGGGCGGATTCGGGGCGGCCGGCTTGCGTATGGAACTCTGCGTGGCCGGAATCGGGACCGCCGCCGGCCGGGGCCAACGGGCCTGTGCAGGACTCTGGCCCCTAAGCGTGGATTCCCGGGAAAACTCCGAAAGGGCACGGGACTCCGCGGAGCCGAATCGTGACAGATCGGTTGCGGCCCTGAGGGTGCTTCCGACGATTCCGTCCGGAGCCGGAGGCGAGGAAGGCGAACACGACGTGACACGCAGCGGGAGGGTTTGAGGGCGCGCCATGTCGGGGCTTGAGGCCAAGATCGCCGCGATCCGCGACCCGGATCTGCTGGCGGAGCTGGAGGCGGCGCGGGGCGGGTTCCTGTTCGCGCCGATCGTCGAGCACCTGCTGTACCGCCAGCGCGAGCGCGACGCCGCCCGGGCGCAAGAGGGGGCGCAGGCCGAGGCCCGCGAGGCCATGGGCCGCGACCGCCGCCGCCGCGACGCCGTGCGCGAGGTGATCGAGAGCGAGCCCACCGGCCCGGAAAACCTCCAGCACCTGCACTCGGTGCTGGCGCTGTGCGGCCTGCCCTACCGCGATCCCGGCGACGCCCGCGACTTCGTGCGGGAATACGGCCGCAACTCGCTGAGCCTCTCGGCCGGGCGCCTCAAGAACCCGGTCACCGGCGAGATGGAGCTGCAGGGCCTGCCCTACGGCCCGAAGGCCCGGCTGGTGCTCCTGCATCTCTGCACCGAGGCGGTGCGCCAGAGAAGCCCGACCATTGAGGTCGCCGACAGCCTCTCCGGCTTCATGAAGGCGATGGGGTTCGCCGTCACCGGCGGCGAGCGCGGCACCATCGGCGCCTTCAAGGAACAGCTCAACCGGCTCGCCGCCTGCTCGATGCAGCTCGGCCTGTGGGACGGGGAGGGGCAGGCCTCGACCCTCAACGTGCCCCCCTTCCGCCAGCTCGAACTCTGGCGGCGGGGCGAGGACGGCCTGGTCTGGCAGCGCACCGTCTCGTTCCACCAGGACTTCTACGACAGCCTGATCCGCCACGCCCTGCCGGTCGATATCCGCGCCGCGCGCGCCTTCTCCGGCTCGGCGCGCAAGCTCGACCTGCTGTTCTGGACCGGCTATCGCCTGCGCGCCCTGCAGCGCCCCCTGCGGCTGACCTGGGACAACCTGCACCGCCAGTTCGGCGCCGAGAACGCCAGCCTGCGCAGCTTCCGCCAAGCCTTCAAGGCGGATCTCGCCGGCCTGCTGGAGGTGTTCCCGCGGCTGCGGATCGACCTCGACGAGGGCGGCATGCTGCTCCACCCGGCCGATCCCGGCAGCCTCCTGGTGCCGCCCAAGGCCGCCCGCTCCGCGCGCGCGACGGCAACAGCGGCCCGCGCCTGAGGACGGGCTGGCAGTTTCTGATTGGAATATTCCTTATTCTCTCCTCAGCCTCCCGTAGTTGCACGGAATATCCCGTATGAGGGGGCTCAAGACTTCCGGCCTAGGGACGAGAGACCGGTTCATTCCGTCTCGGAGACGGTTCGGCCTGCCTGTTCCGGCACGCTGAAGGCTTCTCAGACCGAGATGCTGGGGGCGCAGCCTCGAAGCACGCCGCGACGCTTCTGTCGGCGCAGCAGGACCGTGGGATCAGCCGTTCCGGGATGCGTCGACGCCAAGCGCCCGCTCGGCACCTCGGCATCAGACGCGGGGGGCTTTCCCAAAACCGCGCAAGCCGGCTTCATCGCGCCGGCTCGCCAGGGAAGAAGCCGCACGGAATAGAAAGAACTCGCATTCCTGTTCTGGCCATGTCATGCTCTATTCCCAATGTTTTCCCTTGTTGGGAATGAGCGAGCGGGAACGCCGGGATGGTCCTGTCGGAAGCTGAGGCTTTGGCGCGGCTGGAGGCGCTGCGTCGGCAGCGTGACGCGATCGAGCGGCAGATCGCCGATCTCCTGCTCTACCTCGAACTCGGCCGCCGGCTCGGCGGCCCGCCCGCGCCGGACGAGCGAGGGGACGCGCCCGCCCCAGTTCCGCAACCCGCTCCGCAGCCGGTTCAGGCACCGGCCTCTGCTCCTCCGCCTGCGGCCGAGCGCGCGAAACCGCCTGCGCCGGCTTTCAGCGCGCCGGACAAGGGAGAGGCCGGCCTGTCGGAGACGGTGCTCGCCCGCCGCTACGGCCGGGCGGTGATCGAGGCGGCCCTCGCCGTCCTGGAGGAGGCGGGTCGTCCGCTGCATGCCAGCGAGATCCTGGCGCGGATCACCGAGCAGGGCTTTTCCCTGCCGGGGCAGGATCCGGTGGCGGCGCTCAACACCCGGCTCTGGAAGCGCTCCGGCCCCGGCGGCCCGCTCAAGCGGTTGGGCGAGGCCGTCTACGCCCCGGCCGATGCGGAGGAAGGATAGGGTTCTCTCGTCCGCCGCGGCCCTGAAACGCGAAGAGGCGGCTCCTTCGGGAGCCGCCTCTTCGCGTCGCTTCTCTCGTGGGGGGCGTCCTCAGCGCGAGGCCGTGACGGAGCCGGTCGATTCCGCGGCCTCCCGCCGGTCCAGGTCCAGTCCGAGAGCCGTGGCCGGCGGATGGGCCTGGGCGAAGGCGCTGCCGTCGCGGGCCAGGGCCTCGCCGTGGGCGAACAGCGCCTTCATGTAAGGCTGGTCGAACGGCTTCTCCGAGGTCTTGGCGAAGCGCCCGTCGATCAGGGCGATCCGGAGATCCAGGCCGGTGCGCTCGGCAAAGCCCTTCGAGAGCGCGAGCGCCGCGCGGGTCTGCGCCTTGATCGCCGCCGACATGGTGCGGCCGAGCACCGAGAGGGTGGTGCGCGAGGCCATCTGGAATTCCGGTTCGAGCCGGTTGTTGACGACCAGGTAGACCCGGTGCGTCGGCAGGCGCAGCCGCGCCTCCCCGTCCAGGGCGGCGGCCGGCGCGAGGTAGAACGGGGCCATCGCCCCGCCGTCGTCGTGCAGCTCCGCAAACGTCTTGGTCTTGGTGCCGTCCTTGGCCCCATCCTTCGCCTCGGCGGGGATCGCCACCGGCGGGAAGACGCCGGGCACCGCCGTTGAGGCGAGCACGATCGCGCGGAACAGGCTCAGGGCCCGCGGGTCGCCGGTCTCGGCGTTGCGCTGGGCAATCGCGCCCATGTCCCACAGCACCGGCCGCTCGCTGTCGACCTGCGTCGTGGCGATCAGCAGGCGGCGGCCCTTGCCGTGCTCGGCCGCCACCGCCTTGAGCAGGGCCGGCGTCACCGCGCGCCCGATCCGTTCTTTCAGCGGCCACGTGTCGGTCAGGGAATCGGGCGTTCCGCCGAACTCGAACACGTCGGCGGCCGAGATCTCGGTGTAGTTCTCGCGCAGCGCCGCGTCGGCCTTCTGGCCGAGGGTCGGTGCCGCGAAGGCGAAGGGCGCGATCAGCGCGCCGGTCGAGACGCCGGTGACGACGCCGAATTCGGGGCGGTCGCCGCGCTCCGACCAGCCGGACAGCAGGCCGGCGGCAAACGCGCCGTTCTCCCCGCCCCCGGAGAGGACGAGCCAGGGATCGGCAGCGCGCGCCGCCCCGTCGATCAGGGACTGGAACGCGCGCACGTCGTCCCCCGCGATCCTGACCGAGGCCGGCAGGCCCTCGGGACGTGCGGTCGCGGCTTGGGCGGCTGTGTAGTCCGGCCGCTCGTCGGTCGATTTCTTCGCGGCCGGGGCGGCCAGCGCCCCCTGCGACAGGGCCAGCGCGACGAGGACGCCGGTCAGGGGCCGGCCGATCCGCCACGGGCGGAGCGGCAGGGTCGGTTGATGGAACTGTTTCGGCATCGACGCACGTCTCCCGACGGTGTTCGACAGCCCGCCTCGGCCGGAAAACACGGGTCGTGGCGGTCCGTTCCGTCCGGCCGGCCCGGCGCCGAATGCTTCGCCGGACAAGCTTTGCCGTCTCCCGCGTTCCGCGGTCACGCTGCCGCGGGTCCCAAGACTGTCTTGGCCGCCGGGCCGCGGGCGCGAAGACGATAAACGTCTTGATGAAAACGCCTGAACTGTCGGAAATTCTCTTCCGATTCGGATCACGGCGCAATCTTCGCTTTCGGATCACCCGTCGGCGGATGCGCCGCCTCGAACCGTGACGCCCCGTGCGCGGGCGCACAAACCGCCGCAGTGGGCGAAGCGCGCGGACAGGTGAGGGGGGAGGACCAAGGTCGGCTTTACGCCGGGGGGCGCCGTGCTCTAACGCCAAGGACAGAGGCGGAGGGCCTACGCCAAGCCCGATGCGAAGCCGGAGACCGAGAGCCGATGAAACTGCCGCGCCGCTTCTTCCAGCCGCTCGCCGCCGGTGCGCCCGAGCCGTTCCGCGACCTGCCGATCAAGCTCGAGCGGATGATCCACTTCGTGCCGCCCCACAACGAGAAGGTCCGCGCCCGCGTGCCCGAACTCGCCAAGACGGTCGATGTGGTGCTCGGCAACCTGGAGGACGCGGTCCCCGCCGACCAGAAGGAGGCGGCGCGCAACGGCTTCGTCGCGATGGCCAAGGCCACCGATTTCGCGGCCTCCGGCACCGGCCTGTGGACCCGCATCAATGCCCTGAACTCGCCCTGGATCCTCGACGACCTCTTCACCCTCGTGGCGGAAGTCGGCGATAAGCTCGACGTGGTGATGGTGCCCAAAGTCGAAGGCCCCTGGGACATCCACTACATCGACCAGTTGCTGGCCCAGCTCGAAGCCCGCCACGGCGTCAAGAAGCCGATCCTCGTCCACGCCATCCTCGAAACGGCCGAGGGCGTGGCCAATGTGGACGCCATCGCCTGCGCGAGCCCTCGCATGCACGGCATGAGCCTGGGGCCGGCCGACCTCGCGGCGTCGCGCGGCATGAAGACCACCCGCGTCGGCGGCGGCCACCCGGATTACCGCGTCCTCAGCGATCCGAAGGGCGAGGAAGCCCGCGCCTCCGCCCAGCAGGATCTGTGGCACTACACCATCGCCCGGATGGTCGACGCCTGCATGGCCAACGGCATCAAGGCGTTCTACGGCCCGTTCGGCGACTTCTCCGATTCGGCGGCCTGCGAGGTGCAGTTCCGCAACGCCTTCCTGATGGGCTGCGCCGGCGCCTGGACCCTGCATCCGAGCCAGGTGGCGCTCGCCAAGACCGTGTTCGCCCCCGATCCGGCCGAGGTGAACTTCGCCGCTCGCATCGTCGAAGCGATGCCCGACGGCACCGGCGCGGTGATGATCGACGGCAAGATGCAGGACGACGCCACCTGGAAGCAGGCCAAGGTCATCGTCGACCTCGCCCGCCTCGTGGCCGAGAAGGATCCGGATCTCGCCAAGGTCTACAATCTGCCCTGATCGTCGCGGATGGTGGCCTCGCGTTGGAACGGAAGGGGCGCGAGGCCTATCTATCGGTCATGACCCAGACCAGCATGAGAACCGCGAAATTCGGCCTCGGGGCGGTGGTCCGGCACCGGATCTACCCGTTCCGCGGCGTCGTGTTCGACGTGGACCCGGAATTCGCCAACACCGAGGAATGGTGGCTCGCCATTCCCGAGGAGGTCCGGCCGCGCAAGGACCAGCCGTTCTACCACCTGCTCGCCGAGAACGCGGACAGCGAGTACGTCGCCTACGTCTCCGAGCAGAACCTCGTGCCCGACACCTCCGGCGAGGCCCTGCGCCATGCCGGCATCCCCGAGGTGTTCGAGCGCAGCGCCGACGGCGCCTACCGTATGCGGATCGGCCACGCGAACTGACCGTCGTTCCGCCCGTCGGGCCGGAAGCGTAACGGTCCCGGCGCGGAACGCTTTGTTCAACCGCGACCGCTATCAGGTGCAGCAACGTAAGAGCATCGTCCCGAAAGGTGGCCGCCGCCTTTCGGAGAAAGATGGTGCAAGAACAAGAGACGAGCGCATCGTGCCGGATCCGGTCTCCAGCCCGATGCGCTCGCGTTGCATGAGGTCCTGATCGCGATGGACGTGGTCACCATGCTGTTCATGAGCCTCGTGGCGGCCGCCGCCGCCGCGGGCTTTCTCGCGTTCGAGTGGCGGACCCTGCGCAACCGGGTGCTGCTGTTCTGGAGCGCCGGCTTCGCCGTCATCGTCCTCGGCAGTTCGCTGTCGCTGCTGCGCGCCACTTCCTTCCTCGTCGGGGTCTGGTTCGCCAACGGCCTGCTCGTGGTGGCCCATCTCCTGTTCCTGTTCGGCGTCGCCCGCTTCACCGGGCGCCGGGTCGCGCCCCTCTGGTGGGGCCTGCTGCTGCCCTGGGCCGGGCTCCTGCTCCTGCCCGAGGGAATCGACCCCACCCCCGTCTTCGCGATCACGGGTTCCACCCTCGTCGCCGCGGTCGCGCTGAAGGCCGCTCACGGCCTGCTGTCGCGCGCGGGCGCGCCGTTCGAGGAGCGGACCGCGGCTTCGGACGGCCTCGGCTTCGTCTTCGCCGTCCACGGCGCCTTCTACGCCGCCAAGGCGCTGATGGTGCCGCTGCCCGGCGCCTTCGTCAGCATCGTCGGCTTCAAGGGCGTGCTGATCCAGGTCTCGCTGGTGGAAGGCATCGTCGTCGAGGTGCTGCTCGCCCTGCTGATGGCCGCCGCCGTGCGCCGCCGCCGTGAGGAGGCGATGACGGCCTTGGCCGAGCGCGACGCCCTCACCGGCCTCTACAACCGCCGCGCCTTCGAGAGCCGGGCGCAGGCGGCGCTCGACGCCATGGCCGCGCGGCATCGGCCGGGGGCGCTGCTACTGCTCGACATCGACCGCTTCAAGACGGTCAACGACAGCTTCGGCCACGCCGTCGGCGACCGCCTCCTCGTGGGGCTGGCCGAGGTGCTGACAGAGGTGCTCGAAGCCGGCCCGACACGGGAGGCGATCCCGGCGCGGCTCGGCGGGGACGAGTTCGTGATCCTGGCGCCGGGGCTGGACGAGGCGGCGGTCCGCGCGCTGGGCGCGGCGATCGGCGCCCGCATGGCCCGCGCGGGCGGGCGGGATCTGCCGGCCGGCGCCACGGTGAGCATCGGCGCCGCCCTGTTCACCGCGGGGTCGGTCAAGCCGGACCTGTCGCTCGAATCCCTGACGGCCTCGGCCGACGCGGCGCTCTACGAGGCGAAGCGCCAGGGCCGCGACCGGCTGCACCTCCGGCGCCTGGTGCCGCCCGCGCCGGAACGCGGCTGCGGGCACCGCCGGGCGGACACGGCGCCATCCCCGCTCGCCTCCGGGGAGGGCTGCTGCGCCTGAGGGCGCCGGGACCCGCTTCAAGGCTCAATCACGGCCCGACGACGAAGGGGCACCCGCATCGCGGACGCCCCCGTCGATCATTCAGTGTCTCTCACAAAACTCCCATTGCTCAGTCGTCTACAGAGCGAGAACGGCCGGTGATCGGGAGTTTTGTGAGGCACTCTCAGTCGATTGAAGGAGAGACCGGACCGGTCCCGACCGGCGTCAGGAGATCAGGTCGAGCTTGGCCGTCTCGAAGCCGCCCGCCTGTAGGGTATCGGGGAGGGCGGAGGAATCGGGATAGCCGGCCTCGCGGGCCATGGCGTCGAGGGCGGTGCGCTCGTCGTCGGCGCTGCCGGTCCAGAGGATGGCGCCGCTGGTCTTCTGCCGAATCTGGAAGATGCTCATGGTGAACCGTCCGTCGTCGAAAATCTCTCGACGGGACAACCCAGCGAAACCAGCCCGGTTGCAGGAGTGAGCGCAGGAAAGACTGATTCGAGCACCGTCTTCGGACGGGTCGGCGGATGAAAGCTTCGTTCCCGTACGGCAACACAGTATGATGTTGCAGCGCGCCGACGATCGGGCGCCATGAAATCGCCGGTTGCGACACGGAATTAGGCTGCGGCGCATCGGCGCGCCCTAAAGGCGATTCGCGATGTCGACCCGCTCCCTGCCTCGTTCCGTCGCGGTTCTGCTCGCCGCTGTCTGTCTCGCCGGCCCGTTTTCCGTCCGCGCGACCGAGGCCCCTCCTACCTCTTCCGTACCCGATCCGGCCGCACTGCTGCCCGCGGTGAGCGTGGTCCCGGCCGAGCGGCGGGAGATCGTCGAGCGGGCGGTGGTCACCGGGACGCTGGTGCCTCGCGACGAGATCCTCGTCGCCCCCGAGGTCGAGGGCCTGCGCATCGTCGCCCTGCTGGTCGAGGAGGGCGACCGGGTCGAGCGCGGCGCGGTGCTGGCAAAACTCTCGCTGGAGATGATCGAGACGCAGGAGGCCGCCAACCTCGCGACCACCGCGAAGGCCGAGGCCGCGATCATCCAGGCCCGCAGCCAGATCGTCCAGGCGCAGGCCGTCCAGACCGAGGCGCGCCAGGCCCTGGAGCGGGCGCAGGCGCTGGTGAAGACCGGCAACGCCACCGCCGTCACCCTGGAGCAGCGGGTCTCGGCGGCGCAGGGCGCCGACGGCCGGCTCGACGCGGCACGCGCCGGGCTGGCGCTCGCCGAGGCGGATCTCGCCGCGGCGCGGGCGCAAGCGCGCGAGATCGGCCTGCGCCGGGCCCGCACCGAGATCCGGGCTCCGGAGGCCGGCATCGTCAGCCGCCGCACGGCGCGGGTCGGCGCCACCGCGAGTGCGGTCGGCGAGCCGCTGTTCCGCCTGATTGCCCGCGGCGAGATCGAACTGGAGGGCGAGGTGCCCGAATTCGCCCTGCCGCAGTTGAAGGTCGAGGCCCCGGTCCGCCTCGAATGGGAGGACGGGCGCGTGACGCCCGGCGCCGTGCGCCGGGTCTATCCCGAGGTCGACCGGGCGACCCGCCTCGGCCGGGTCCGCATCCGCCTGGACGCCGACCCGGCCCTGCATATCGGCGCCTTCGCCCGCGGCCGTGTCGAGGTCGCCCGGCGCGAGGGCGTGGCGGTGCCGCTCGCCGCCGTGCTCTACGCCGCCGACGGCTCGGCCGGCGTGCTCGCCGTCGCGGACGGCCGCGTCTCCGCCCGCCGGGTCGAGACCGGCCTCTCGGCGGAAGGATTTACCGAAATCCGCTCCGGCATCGCCGCGGGGGAGGCCGTGGTCGCCCGCGCCGGCTCGTTCCTGCGCGACGGCGACCGGGTGCGGCCCGTGCTCCCCGCCGTGCCCCAAGCCGCGGCCGGGACTCGCTGAGGATCATCGCATGCGCCTCAACGTCTCGGCCTGGGCGATCCGCAAGCCGATCCCCTCCCTCGTGCTGTTCCTCGTGCTGATGGTGCTCGGCCTCGTCAGCTTCCGGTCCCTGCCGATCACGCGGTTTCCCAACATCGACATCCCGATCGTCTCGGTGACGATCACGCAGTCGGGCGCCGCTCCTTCCGAACTGCAGACTCAGGTCACGAAATGGGTCGAGGATTCGGTGGCCGGAGTGAAGGGGGTCAAGCACATCCTCTCGACCATCTCGGAGGGCGCCTCGGTCACCACGATCGAGTTCCGCCTGGAGGTGAACCAGGACCGCGCCGTCAACGACGTGAAGGACGCGATCTCCAAGATCCGCATCAACCTGCCGCGCACCATCGACGAGCCGATCATCAGCCGCGTCGAGATCGCCGGGTTGCCGATCATGATCTACGGCGCCTCGGCGCCGGCCATGACGCCCGAAGACCTGTCGTGGTTCGTTGACGACGTGGTCGCCCGCCAGCTCCAGGGGGTGAAGGGCGTGGGCGGCGTCGAGCGGCTCGGCGGCGTCGCCCGCGAGATCCGCGTGACCCTCAAGCCCGACCGGCTGCTCGCGCTCGGCATCACCGCGGCCGACGTGAACCGGCAATTGCGCCTCACCTCCGCCGACATGGCCGGCGGGCGCGGGGAACTCGCCGGCGGCGAGCAGTCGATCCGCACGCTCGGCGCCGCGTCGAGCCTGGAGACGCTGGGGGCCACCTCCATCGTCGTGCCAGGCGGGCGCAAGGTGCGCCTCGACGCGTTGGCGAGCCTGATGGACGCGGCCGAGGAGCCGCGCACC
Organism: Methylorubrum sp. B1-46; assembly: GCF_021117295.1. NCBI lineage: Bacteria > Pseudomonadati > Pseudomonadota > Alphaproteobacteria > Hyphomicrobiales > Methylobacteriaceae > Methylorubrum > Methylorubrum sp. B1-46. The sequence continues at coordinate 4,297,585 of NZ_CP088247.1, forward strand.
TTCGCCCGCTTCAACGGCGAGCCGGTGGTGGGCTTCGCCATCTCCCGCGCCATGGGAGCGAGCGACGCCGAGGTCGCGGTTGCGGTCGCCCGGCGCATCGAGACGCTGCACGCCGAGAATCCGGGCGTGCGCTTCGACCTGATCGATACCAGCGTCGTCAACACCATCGGCAATTACCACTCGGCGATGATCGGCCTGCTGGAGGGCGCCGCGCTCGCGGTGATCGTGGTGTTCCTGTTCCTGCGCGATTGGCGCGCCACGCTGATCGCGGCTCTGGCGCTGCCGCTCTCGGTGCTGCCGACCTTCTGGGTGATGAGCGCGCTCGGCTTCTCCCTCAACGCGGTCAGCCTGCTCGCGATCACGCTGGTGACCGGCATCCTCGTCGACGACGCCATCGTCGAGATCGAGAACATCGTCCGCCACATGCGGATGGGCAAATCCGCCTACCGCGCCGCGCTGGAAGCCGCCGACGAGATCGGCCTCGCGGTGATCGCCATCACCGCGACCATCATCGCGATCTTCGCCCCCGTCTCCTTCATGCCCGGCATCGCCGGCCAGTACTTCAAGCAGTTCGGGCTCACCATCGCGGCGGCGGTGTTCGTGTCGCTGCTGGTGGCGCGCCTGATCACGCCGCTGCTTGCCGCCTACTTCCTGCGCGACCACGGCCCGGACCACGCGCGCGAGGGTTTGATGATGCGCGCCTACACCCGCCTCGTGGCGTGGTCGGTGCGGCACAAGTACCTGACGCTGATCTTAGGGCTGGCCTGCTTTGCCGGCTCGATCGCCTCGACCCGGCTCCTGCCCGCGGGCTTCATCCCGGCCGAGGACGCCGCGCGCACGATGTTCGTAGTCGAGCTGCCCCCCGGCGCCCGGCTCGACGACACCCAGCGCCTCTCCGACGGCCTCGTCGAGACCCTCCGCCGGATGCCCGAGGTCCGCTCCGTCTTCGTCGATGGCGGGCGCCAACTGCCCGGCAAGAAGGAGGTGCGGCTGGCGAGCCTGACCGTGAACCTCACCCCGAAGAGCGACCGCGCCCTGACCCAGAAGCAGGTCGATCTCAAGATCTCAAGCGTCCTGCGGCAGGTGCCCGACATCCGCTTCTGGTCGCTGCAGGAGGGCGGGCAGCGGGAATTCGCGCTGATCGTGTCGGGGCCCGACAAGACGGTGGTGGCCGACGTCGCCGCCCGGCTCCAGCGCGAGGCGGCGGGCGTGCCCCACCTCGTCAACGTGATCTCGACCGCGCCGCTCGACCGCACCGAACTGCGCATCACCCCCAGACCGGGCGTGGCCGCCGATCTCGGCGTCTCGACCGACGTCATCGCCGAGACGGTGCGGGTCGGCACCATCGGCGATATCGCCGCCAACCTCGCCAAGTTCAACGCCAAGGACCGCCAGATTCCGATCCGGGTGATGCTGCCCGAGCGCCTGCGCGGGCAACTGCCTGAGATCGCGAGCCTGAAGGTGCCGGTGAAGGCCGGCGCGGCGGTGCCGCTCGCCACCGTGGCCGACCTGACGCTCGGGCGCGGCCCGACCGCCATCGATCGCTACGACCGCACCGTGCGCGTCGCCATCGAGGGCGACCTCCAGGGCTCGGACGCGCTCGGCTCGATCATCGAGCAGGTGATGGCGCTCCCCGCCGCCACGAACCTTCCCGAGGGCGTCACCATCCGCCAGACGGGCGATGCCGAGATCATGGGCGAGGTGTTCGAGGGCTTCGCGCTCGCCATGGGCGCCGGGCTGATGATGGTGTTCGGGGTCCTCGTTCTGCTGTTCGGCAACTTCCTCCAGCCGCTCACGATCCTGTTCTCGCTGCCGCTCTCCATCGGCGGGGCGATCCTCGGGCTCTTGATCTTCCACATGCCGATCTCGATGCCCGTCGTCATCGGCATCCTGATGCTGATGGGCGTGGTGACCAAGAACGCGATCATGCTGGTCGATTTCGCCATCGAGGAGATGGCCCGCGGCGTCGATCGCGTCACCGCCATCGTCGATGCCGGCCGCAAGCGGGCGCGACCCATCGTGATGACCACCATCGCCATGGCGGCCGGCATGGTGCCCTCGGCGATGGCGCTCGGCATCGGCGGCGAGTTCCGCGCGCCGATGGCGGTGGCGGTGATCGGCGGCCTGATCGTCTCGACCGGCCTGTCGCTCGTGTTCGTGCCGGCGATCTTCCTGCTGGTCGATGACCTGTCGCGGCTGTTCGTGCGCCTGTTCGGCCGCTTCGTCGGCGAGGCGGACGAGCCGGCGGCGGGGCAGGGCGGAGCGGAGGAGGAGCCCTATCGTCCGGGCTTGCCGGCCAACCTTGGCGGGCTCGACCGGAGGCCGGCCGCCGCCGAGTGATCCCGTTCGTGCGAGGCGCGGAATCGGAAATTCATACCAAATCCGGTCGATTCCTTCGGGATGGCGGATTTAGGTTTCGGCGGGATCCCATCGCGCCCGCGCGATGGGTGCCCTCCTCAAGGGCCGCGCGGGCTGAGCGGTACGCTCCCCGCTCCGATCGAGCGGAGACCGGATCAAACAGATCGAACGAATTGTATCAGTGCTGGTCCGGCTGGGTGGCCGTTCCGGGACGGCAATCGGAATGACGCTCCGAGATGGAACAGCGAGACGAATACGGGGTCGTCTTGAGATAAACTGCCGAAACAGGGGCCTAGAGTATCGCTTTAGGCCTCGCGTCCGAAGCGAGGCGCGGTGAAGTTTCATGGAGGCTATACCGACGTCGGCGGCGAGGCTATGAATTGTGCGAATACGCTGGGGTTGCATGGCCGGGAGAGTGCGAAGCTTTTCGAAACACTTTTGATGTATCCGGGCCAAGCTACCGCTTCGCGTCCACCACGGGCCTTGCGGCCGATGGATGACCGATGCGGGAACCGCGAGACCGAGACGGACGCCAGGACGCGAGCCAACGTCGCCGGGACGAACGCCCCGAGGATGTCGTCGTCCTCGTCTCGGATCGCCGCGAGCGGGCGGAGCGTCTGGCCCGCGGCATCGCCCTCGTCCTGCCCTGCCGCGTGATCGAGCCCGGCGCAGGCTTGCCGGCCGGCCGGCCCATCGCCTTCGTCGTCGATCTCGCCACCGACCTCTCCGCGGACCGGGCGGACGACCGGAGCCGTGCCTGGATGACCTGGCTCGCCAGGAACATCCGCGAGAGCGGGCTGCCCTGCCTCTATCTCGCCCGCGGCAACGCGGCCCAGGACGCGGCGGCCGCGGCCTTGCTCGGTGCGCCGACGGTGATCGATCCGCGCCAATCCGCCGGCATCGTCCCGACGCTTCAACGCCTCGTCGCGCAGGGGAAGGCGAGGGGCGGGCGCGCCACGGCCCGCGGCGTGCCCGCGGCGGCCGGCGGGCCGCCCGAGATGCGGGTGGCGCGGGCCACCGCGCTCGTCACCGATCTGTTCGACAACGCCGCCGCCGGCCGGCCGCCGACCCCTGCAGAGGCTGAGGAGGGCACGCAGATCGTGCTCGACACGGTCTCCGAGATCGGCATCCGCGCCTGGCTCGATCTCGTCTGGCGCCACGACATCCAGGTCTACCAGCACTCCTTGAGCGTGGCGGGCTTCGCCGCCGCTTTCGCCGCCGAACTCGGCTTCTCCCGCTCCGACCGGCAGCGCCTGGCCAAGGCCGCGCTCCTGCACGATGTCGGCAAGGCGCTGATCCCCCAGGCCATCCTCAACAAGCCGGGCCCGCTCACGGCCGAAGAGATGGCGGTGATGCGCACCCACGCCGCGCTCGGCGCCGACCTGCTGGCCGGGGAGAGCGCCTTCGGGTCCGACATCCTCGACGTCGTGCGCTACCATCACGAGCGCCTCGACGGGTCCGGCTACCCGGAGGGTCTGAGGGGGGCGCAGATCGGTGACCTCGTGCGGCTCGTGGCGATCTGCGACGTGCATTCGGCCTTGACCGAGCGCCGGGTCTACCGCCCGCCCCTCTCCGCCGCCGAGGCCGCCGCGATCATGGACGCCCAGGCCGGCCAGCTCGATCCCGACCTGCTGCGGGTCTATCGCCCGATCATCGCCCGCGCCGGAGGCGCCGCCGGCGGACCCTCCGTATTGGGCTGATCCCAGGGTTTCCAAAGGGCGACCCCTGTGGCGGGGCGCCGGGGTGGAACCCCGGCATTCTTCCAGGGCTCCGCCCTGGACCCGCGAAAAGGCTCGCCTTTTCGAAATCCGAAGTCTTCGCGTCGATCAGGCGCGCGCCGCGGCCCGCTCCGCCAGCAGGCACAGGATCTCGAAGGCGATGCCCGCGCCCGCCAGCGCCGTGATGCCGGCAGGGTCGAGGGAGGGGGCGACCTCCACCACGTCCGCCCCGACGAGATCGAGGCCGCGCAACCCCCGCAGCAGGTGCAGGGCCTCCCGCGTGGTGAAGCCGCCGATCTCCGGCGTGCCGGTGCCGGGCGCGAAGGCGGGATCGAGGGCATCGATGTCGAAGCTGAGATAGGTCGGGCCCTCGCCCGCCACGGCGCGGGCTTCCGCGGCCACTTCCGGCAGGCCGCGGGCGCAGACCTCCTCCATCGTGAGGATGCGCATCCCCTGCGCCAGCGCCCAGTCGCGCTCGTCGGCCGCGTCCATGCTGCCGCGCAGGCCGATCTGGATGCAGCGGCGCGGGTCGAGCACGCCCGCCTCGACGGCGCGCCGGAACGGCGTGCCGTGGGTCAGCCGCGACCCGCCATACTGGGCGTCGTCGGTGTCGCTGTGGGCGTCGATGTGGATCAGCCCGAGGGGCCGGGCGGCGCCGAGCGCCCGCAGCACCGGACCGGTGATGAAGTGGTCGCCGCCGACCGTGAGCGGCACGATCCCCGCTTCGGCGAGCGGCCGGTAGAACGCCTCGATCCGCCGGGCGGTCTCGGCGGTGTCCACGGGGTTCACCGGCACGTCGCCGAGATCGGCGCAGGGCGCCAGGACATAGGGCGCCACGCCCGTGGCGTGGTTGAGTGCCCGCGTGCCGGTGGAGGCCTCGCGCACCGCCCGCGGCCCGAGCCGCGCGCCGGGCCGGCCCGTGGTGGCGCCGTCGAAGGGGATGCCGATCAGACCGATCTCGACCTGATCCGCCGCCTCGGCCGGATCGAGCACCGGAAGCCGCATGAAGCTCGCGAGACCGGAGAAGCGCGGCGTCACCATCCCGGAGGCCGGCTGGAACCGTGCCAGGCGCTCCGCCCGCGTCTTGGCCGGTGTCTTGGCCGGTGTCCTGGCCCGCGTCTTCGCCCGCTCGTCCGCACACCGATCCACCATGACGAACTTCCCCCGCCGCGTCCTCGCGGCCGCATCAAGCCGTCCGGAGCGCTCGCCCGCAAGCCTCTCCCCGCCCGTGCCGTCGATCCCGGTGCCAGATCCCAATGGCCGGCTCAGGCCGACGCAGACTACGCAGAGGTCGTCCGGAGCGCGGATACATCTGCTTTCAAGGGCGTTGGCGATCCAGGCTCGTGCTACGGCCAAGTTTACGCGGTGCGCCGACTCGGTCGATCGGTCGTGCGGCGGATCGGACGACCGGCGCAGCGGGCGGGTGCACCGGACGAGCGGAGAGAGGATGACGGTTCATGGCAGCTCAGGTCGCGGTCATCGACCGTTCGGAGGCCGCGGATTGGGACGAGGCTCTCTGGCAGCAGCCCGCCGCCAACATCTACGCCTCGCGGAGCTGGGGCACCTACAAGGGCCGGCTCGGCTGGAGCGTCCGGCGGGTGGCCCTGTGCGACAACGGTGAGGATCTCGCCTACATCCAGTATCAGGAGCGCCGCAGCGGGCCGCTCCGCCGGATCCTCGTTCAGGGTGGGCCGGTTCTCACCCCGCGCGGTCAGTCGCGGGCGGAGGCGGTGCTTGCCGCCTTCCTCGACCATCTCGCCCTGCGCCCGACGGATCTGCTCGCGGTGAAGAGCTACCGGCCCCAGGATCCGGAAGGGGTCACCGCCCTCCTGTCGCACCGCTTCGTGCCCGTCGTCACGGCCAAGGATCACACGATCGAGATCGACCTGACGCCCGGCACGGCCGCGCTGCTGGCCACGTCCGACCGGCGCTGGCGCCGGGAGGTCAAGAAGGCGGAGGGCCTGCCCGATCTCACCGCCGTCTTCCTGACGGATCCGGACGAGCGCCTGCGGGCCTTCGACACCTTCGTGCGGATGTATGCCGCCCTGCAGCAGCGCAAGGGCTTCTCGAACGACCTCGACACGAGCGCCTATCGCGACCTCGCGGCGTCCGATCCGCACCTGCTCTTCCTCGAAATCCGCGAGGGCGGGGAGCCGATCCTGGTGCGCATCGTCCACACCGCGCGGGACCGCTGGACCGACTTCTTCACCGCCTCGAACGAGCGGGCGCGGGCGACCGGCGCGGCCAGCTTCGCCGTGTGGCGGATCATCGAGCGCGCCCGTGAGGAGGGCGCCAGCCGCTTCGATTTCGGCGGCGTCGATCCGGCCGACAACCGCGGCGTCTTCGACTTCAAGCGGGCCCTGAGCCGCAACGTGGTTCAGGGCGGCCCGACCTGGATCTACGCGCGCAACACCGTCGTCCGCCGCGCCGCCGCGACCGCCCTGTTCCTGCGCTCGGTCTGAACGCGGAGCCCGTATCAGCCCCGCTGCTTCGAGCGCAGGCTGCTCGTATCGCCCGAGGTGTTCGTCATCGGACCGGCGGGGCCGCTGGAATTGGCCTCCTCCCCCGCACGGCCGCCGCTTTGGCGGGCGCCGACATGGTCGTGGTATTGCTCGGTCTGGACGTGGCGGCTGTCGAGGCCGCGTTCGTCGGAGTGCCGGGACTTGTCGCGATTGCTCAGCACCTCGTTCTCGCCGAGGATGCCCTCGGGCAGATCGGTCATCGCGCCGCTGCCGTCGCCCTTGCCCTGCGCGCCGGGGCCCATGCTGTGCCGGTCGGCCTTGGCCATGATCTCGCTCCTGTCGCTGTGAGTGGCGTGGAGCAACGATCTGGGCACTGGACCGAAGAGAGCAAGCTGAGCAGAAGAAAACTTAAAGGTCTCTCGCAGAGGAACATTTTCGCGCCCCGAGGGATCGGCGCGTTGTTGCCTGCACATTCTTGCCTGATCGCCCGCGGGTGAGGCTCAGCGCGACTGGGCTGCCAGCAATTTCGCGAACCGCGCCACCAGCCGCCGTCCGACTTCCTCCTTGCCGAGCTTCGGCCAGGTCTCGACGCCCCCCTCGCGCCCCACGAGATGCACCGTGTTCTCGGTGCCGCCCATCACCCCGCCCTCCGCCGAGACGTCGTTGGCCACGATCCAGTCGCAGCCCTTGCGCGCGATTTTTGTCCGCGCGTTGTCGAGGACGGCGTCGGTCTCGGCGGCGAAGCCGATGACCAGAGGCGGGCGCCCCTCGGCACGGCCGGCGATGGTGGCGAGGATGTCCGGATTCTCGACCAGTTGCAGCGGCGCGGGCGTCGTGCCGTCCTTCTTGATCTTGCCCGCCCGCGTCTCGGCCGGGCGCCAGTCGCCGACCGCGGCGGCGAAGATCGCCAGATCGGCCGGCAGCGCCGCCTCGACCGCGGCGAGCATCTCGCGGGCGCTCTCCACCCGCACCACGGTGACGCCGGCCGGATCGGGGATCGCCACCGGCCCCGAGACCAACGTGACCCGCGCGCCGGCTTGGGCGGCGGCGGCGGCGACCGCGTGGCCCTGGCGGCCCGAGGAGCGGTTGGCGAGGTAGCGCACCGGATCGATCGGCTCGTGGGTCGGCCCCGAGGTGACGAGCACGTGCCGCCCGGCCAGCGGTTTTTTGGACGGCTCGCGCCCGGCCAGGAAGCCGAGGCCGGGGGGCTCGGCGCGCTGCGCCAGCAGGGCTTCGAGGGCGTCGGCGATCTCGTGCGGCTCGGCCAACCGGCCGGGGCCGAACTCGGCCTCGGCCATCGCCCCCTCGTTGGGACCGACCACCGCGACGCCGTCGGCCTTCAGCGTCGCGAGGTTGCGCTGGGTGGCCCCGTGCAGCCACATCCGCACGTTCATCGCCGGGGCGATCAGGATCGGCAGGGTGGTGGCGAGCAGCACGGTCGAGGCGAGGTCCGGCGCGTGGCCGGTCGCCATCCGCGCCATCAGGTTGGCGGTGGCCGGCGCCACCACGATCGCATCCGCATCCCGCGCCAGCTTGATGTGGCCGATATCGGCCTCGCTCTCCCGGTCGAACAGATCGGTATGCGCCCGCTCCCCGGCGAGCGCGGCCGCCGCCAGCGGGGTGACGAATTCCTGGGCCGAGTCGGTGAGCAGCGGGCGCACCTGCGCCCCGCGCTCGCGCAGGCGCCGGATCAGGTCGAGCGCCTTGTAGGCGGCGATCCCGCCGCCGACGATCAGGAGGATGCGGCGGCCGGCGAGGGATTTTTCGGATGAAGCGGACATGGGCGCAGAACGGGGATTTGTGAGACGCGCGTCAAGGGCGGGAAGGTAGGTTCCTTCAGCCAGCGATCATGGCTCCGATGCACTCCTTTCGTCGGCCTACAACAGCGGCTGCAAAATTCCCTGGCTGTAACGCCAGCAACGAAAATTACCTTCAGATACGGGGCTTTTAAGCGAGTAGTAATATCGACTTGAGGTTGCTGTAGTGCGACCATCCAAAAACGAATCAGGGTAGGGAGAGTGGTGTGAGCGTTGAGGAAAAGCTGCGGACGCTTGCCGAGCGAATCAAGTCCCATTCCAGTGCAATGGCTACTGAAGAAGCAGTGAAAACATCCGTCGTCTTGCCTTTTCTAGCTGCACTCGATTAAGATGTTTTTAATCCAAATGAAGTAATTCCAGAATTCACAGCCGATGCCGTCGGAAAGAAGGGCGAGAAGGTTGATTATGCAATCAAATTTGATGGAGAGATCCGAATACTGATCGAGTGCAAGCCAATCACAGCGAAATTAGAAAAAGTACATTTGGCTCAGCTTTATAGATATTTTTCAGTGACATCCGCCAAGTTTGCGATTTTGACAAATGGTCGGACATTTCATTTTCATACAGATTTGGAGGCGCCTAATAAGCTCGATGATCGTCCTTTTCTCACCTTCGAAATGTCGGACATCCATGCGCAAACTGTTGCTGAGCTGACAAAATTTGCGAGGAGCAGCTTCAACGAAGATGCTATCCTTCAATCGGCGCATAGACTTAAGTATACGTCTCTTATCAAAAAAGAGATTATGAGCCTGCTGGATTCCCCGTCCGAAGAGTTCGTTCGGATGGTCGTCGCACCCGTCCAATCCGGCCGCTTCACAGCGCAGGTGAGGGAGCAGCTCACGCCGCTTGTAAAAGCCGCCTTCCGCGAAATTATTCGGGATTCGGTTCAATCCCGCTTGTCGAATGCGCTCGCTGATACGGTTGCCCTCGATATCGCTGAAGCACCGCCGGCTGTGGAAGATGCTGAGATCGTCACGACCGATGAAGAGCGCGAGGGCTTCATGATCGTTCGCGCTATCGTGCGAGAGGTCATAAAAGCTGACCGCGTCATCATGCGCGATCAGAGAAGCTACTGCGGCATTCTGATTGACAACAACAATCGCAAGCCTCTTGCGCGGCTACACTTCAATCGATCGGTCAAATATATCGGTCTTTTCGATGGCGATAAGGAAGAGCGGATCCGTATCGACAGTTTGGATCATATCTACGATCTGACAGATCGGCTGCGTGCGACGGCCCGGTTCTATGCCGAAGGCGGGGCACGCAAGGCTGAGGCAGGCAATTCCGAGGCTGTGCCTGCTGCTTGATACGGTGGTGTCAAAGCCCGTACTTGGCCCAGATCGCGCGCACTTCGTCGTCGGTCGCGAAATCGCCGCGTGCTTCGGCGGCATTGGCCTCATCTTGTTCCGCCTCTTCCTCCGGGGTGAAGCGGTAGACGGCTTGTTCCTCGCCCGCATAGCTCAGCACTTAGGCGCGCGATGCCGTCCTGCACTTCGGGCGGCAGCTTCCGGGCGGCGGTAATCGCCTTGTCGAGCAGGTCGGTGATGGTGTGAGAGTGTAAGGGAAACGCGTCCGGTGAGAAGGTTCCTCACCGAAACGCCAGCACCAGCGCCCCCACCGCGATCCCCCACAGGGCTAGGGTGGTCAGGAGCGCGTGGCGGCGCTCCAGCTTGACCAGCCGCTCGATCGCCTTGGTGTCGCGCGTCCCCTCTTCGTCGAGGCGGATCATGATCCGGCGGATGCGTTGCGCGATGTCGGGGATGTCGGAGACGACCTCGGCGAGCGTCATCGCGGCCCGCGCCCCGCCCTCCAGCCGGCCGACGGGGCCGAGATGGCGGGTGATCCACGCGCGCACCACCGGCTCGGCGCCGGTCCACATGTCGAGCTGCGGATCGAGCGAGCGGGCGACGCCCTCCACCACCACCATGGTTTTTTGCAGCATCACCAGCTCGGTGCGGGTGCTCATGTCGAACAGGGCGGTCACGTCGAACAGCAGCGTGAGCACCTTGGCCATGGAAATCTCGTCGGCCCGGCGCTGGTGGATCGGCTCGCCGATCGCCCGGATCGCCTGCGCGAAATCGTCCACCGAGTGGTGGCGCGGCACGTAGCCGGCCTCGAAATGCACCTGGGCGACGCGGCGGTAGTCGCGGGTGATGAAGCCGAGCAGGATCTCGGCGAGGAAGCGTCGCTCGGCGTGTCCCAGCCGGCCCATGATGCCGAAATCGACAGCGACGAGCCGCCCCTGCGGATCGACGAACAGGTTTCCGGGGTGCATGTCGGCGTGGAAGAAGCCGTCGCGGATCGCCTGCCTCAGGAAGGACTGGATCACCACCCGGCCGAGCGCCTTGGGGTCGTGGCCCGCCGCGACGATGCCGGCGCGGTCGTTGAGGCGCACGCCGTCGATCCACTCGGAGGTCAGCACGTCGCGTCCCGTCAGCGCCCATTCGGGGCGTGGCGTGCGGAAATCGGCGTCGCCCTTGGTGTTCTGGGCGAGTTCCGACATCGCCGCCGCTTCGAGCCGGAAATCCATCTCCATGGTGACGGAGCGGGCCAGGATCTCGACGACTTCGCGCGGGCGCAGCCGCTCGGCATCGGGCAGCAGCGCGTTGACGATGCGGGCCATGAACCGCATCGCCTGCAGGTCCTTGGCGAAGCGCTCGCGCACGCCCGGCCGCATCACCTTGACCGCCAGGGTGCGCTGCGTGCCGTCGGCATCGAGCACGGTCGCCTTGTGGACCTGGGCGATCGAGGCCGCGGCGACCGGCTCGCTGAAGGCGGTGAACAGGGCCGAGACCGGCTTGCCGAGTTCCGTCTCGACCACCCGCATCGCCACGCCCTGCGGGAAGGGCGGCACCCGATCCTGAAGCCGCTCGAGGTCGCGGGCGGCGGCCATGCCGACGATGTCGGGTCGGGTTGCCAGGAACTGGCCGAACTTGACGTAGGAGGGGCCGAGCCGGGTCAGCGCGCGCTCCAGCGGGCTGGCACCCGGCGCCTCGGCGACGCCGCGCCGCTCCAGGGATCGGCCGAGTTTCAGCGCGAGCCGCAGATGCGGCGGCAATTGCGCCGGGTCGATCAGGGCGAGCCCGCCCTCGCGGGCGAGCACGAAGCCGACATGGGCGCCGCGCGCGAGGTGGAAGACGGCGCCTAGCATCCGCGAAACCTGCAAGCTGATCGCTCGAAGAGGGGGCGCGCCGAGTGTCCGACGCGAAGAGCGTCCCGCGCCGCGAGGCCCGATCCTGCCGAGACACAAGCGGGGACGGGTGCCAGCGCCTGAGATCGGAAAAGAATCAAGAAATCTTCCAGCCGGAATGGATCGCGACGATGCCGCCCGAGAGCCGGCGGTGGCTGACATGCGCAAAGCCCGCCGCCTCGATCATCCGGGCGAAGGCGTCGGGAGAGGGGAACTTGCGGATCGACTCGACGAGGTACTGGTAGGAGTCGCGGTCGCCCGCCACCCGCTCGCCGATGCGCGGGATCACGTGGAAGGAGTAGGCGTCGTAGATCTTCTCCAGCACCGGGAGGTCGACGCGGGAGAATTCCAGGCACAGGAAGCGCCCGCCGGGCTTGAGCACCCGATGCGCTTCCCGGAGCGCCACGTCGATGCGCGGCACGTTCCGGATGCCGAAGGCGATGGTGTAGCTGTCGAAGTGACCCGCCGGCAGCGGCAGCGTCTCGGCATTGCCGGTCACGAAGTCGATGCGGCCGTCGTAGGTGTGCCCCGCGCGCTCGGCGCCGACCCGCAGCATCGCCTCGTTGATGTCGAGCACGGTGACGTGGGTCTCGGGGCCGCCCGCCGCGAGTGTGCGGAAGGCGATGTCGCCGGTGCCGCCGGCGACGTCGAGGTGGTGGTAGGGCCGCGTGCGCGACGGGCGCAGCATCGAGATCAGGTGCGACTTCCAGGCCCGGTGCAGGCCGCCCGACATCAGGTCGTTCATCAGGTCGTAGCGGCGCGCCACCGAGCGGAACACGTCGTCGACCCGGGCCTGCTTCTCGGAGAGGCGCACGCGCTCGTAGCCGAAATCGGCGGTGGCGTCCGTGTCGCCGGCCCTCGCGTCCGTTCCGCTCATCCGCTTCCCACCCTGCGCTCGCCCCGCAGCCGTCCACGGCTTCGGCCGAGCCTCCTTAGCGAATGCCGGATCGAACCGCCATGCGGCAGGGGGGATGCAGAGTGCGAGGAAGACCTCAGCCGCGCAGCGGACCGCCGACGAGCCAAGCCGGGTCGAACCAGCGGTCGGCCTCGCCGTCGTAGGGGAGCCGCGTGACGTCCCAGTGCTGGATGTACCGCGCGTAGACGTTCCAGACCGCGATGCCGCCGCCGACGAAGATGCGCCGGCCGGGATAGCGGGCCAGCACCGCTTCCGGATCCTCATGCGAGCGGATCACGTCGATGGTGCGGTCCTTGAACGCGAATTCCGGCACCGAGGCCACGGTCTTCGGCCCGGCGATCAGCACGTGGCCCATGGTCAACGCGAAGAAGCGCGTCACGTCCTCGACGAAGAGCGGATCGGTGTTGCCCTCCCAGGGGAGGTGCCCGTTGAGGCCGAGTTGGCCCCGCTGGCCGATGGCGCAGATGCAGCGGACGTCGATCATGGCTGAAACCCTACAAGCCGAAGAGGACGGGCCTAAGAAGACAGGCTCCGCCGTCACCCGCCGGGGCCTTGGCCCCGGACCCCCTTACCGGGGAGACTGGAAATCCAGAACCCGGTCGCTCGGGAAATCGTAGAGTTTGCCCGTCTCGTTCCATGCGGGCGAGGCGAGGCGAACGAAATGCGGGGCCAGTTCCTCCGGGGTCTTGAGTGTGGCCGGATCCTCGCCCGGCATCGCCGCCGCGCGCATGCGGGTGCGCAAGGGGCCCGGATTGAGCAGCATGGCGCGCACCCCCGTGCGCTCGTTTTCGGCAGCGTAGGTGCGCACCATCGCCTCCAGCGCCGCCTTCGACACGGAGTAGGGCCCCCAATAGGCCCGGCACTTCGCCGCCGCGCCCGAGGAAACGAAGACCGCGCGGCCCGCATCCGAGCGCTGCAGCAGCGGATCGAACGAGCGGATGAGGCGCCAGTTGGCGGTGACGTTGATCGCCATCACCTGATCCCAGACCTTCGGCGTGACGTGGCTGACCGGCATCAGGTTGCCGAGGATGCCGGCATTGCCGACCACGGCGTCGAGCCGGCCCCAGCGCTCGTGGAGCGCCGCACCCAGGCGGTCGATCGCATCGAAATCGGTGAGGTCGAGGGGCACCAGCGTCGCGTGGCCGCCCGCCTGCCGGATCGCGTCGTCGAGCTCTTCCAGCCCGCCCTGCGTGCGGGCCACTGCGACGACGTGGGCGCCGGCTTGCCCCAGCGCCAGCGCGGCGGCGCGGCCGATGCCGCGCGAGGCGCCGGTGACGACGGCGACGCGGCCGTCGAGGATCTTCTCGGCCATCGGCTCAGTCCGCCTCGGCCAGCATCGCGAAGCGCTTCGGCCCGGCAATCGCCAGATCGGTCAGGCCGGTCGGGTAGTCGCCGGTGAAGCAATGGTCGGTGTATTGAGGGCAGGCGGCATTCCGCTCGGTCTCGCCCATCGCCCGGTAGAGGCCGGGGATCGACAGGAAGGCGAGCGAATCCGCGCCGATATATTGGCGCATTCCCTCGAGGTCGTGGGTGGCGGCGAGCAGCTTCTCGCGCTCGGGCGTGTCGATGCCGTAGAAATCGGGATAGGTGATCGGCGGCGAGGCGATGCGGAAATGCACCTCGCGGGCGCCGGCGTCGCGCATCATCCGCACGATCTTCACCGAGGTGGTGCCGCGCACGAGGCTGTCGTCCACGAGCACGATGCGCTTGCCCTCGACCGCGGCGCGGTTGGCCGAGTGCTTCATCCGGACGCCCAGTTCGCGCACGGTCTGGGTCGGCTGGATGAAGGTGCGCCCGACATAGTGGTTGCGGATGATGCCCATCTCGAAGGGCAGGCCGGCTTCCTGAGCGAAGCCGAGCGCCGCCGGCACGCCGGAATCCGGCACCGGGATCACCACGTCGGCCTCGGGCGCGGCCTCGCGGGCGAGTTCCTGGCCGATGGCCTTGCGCACGCCGTAGACGCTCTTGCCGTTCACCACCGAATCGGGGCGGGCGAAGTAGATGTACTCGAAGATGCAGGGGCGCATCGGCCGCGCCTCCGCGAAGCGAATCGACTCGACGCCCTCTTCCGAGATCACCACCACCTCGCCGTTCTCGACGTCGCGGATGAAGCGGGCGCCGATGATGTCGAGCGCGCAGGATTCGGAGGCGAGGATGTAGCGGCCGTCGAGTTCGCCGAGCACCAGCGGGCGGATGCCGAGCGGATCGCGGGCGCCGATGAGCTTCTTGTTGGTGAGCGCGACGATGGCGTAGGCGCCCTGGATCTGCTGCAGCGCGTCGATGAAGCGCTCGACGATCCGCGGTTTGCGCGAGCGGGCCGCCAAGTGCAGGATCACCTCGGTGTCCGAGGTCGATTGCGTGATGGCACCGTCGCGCACGAGGTCGCGGCGGATCGAGAGCGCGTTGGTCAGGTTGCCGTTATGCGCCACCGCCAGTCCGCCGCTGGCGAGTTCGGCAAACAGCGGCTGGACGTTGCGCAGGATGGTGCCGCCGGTGGTCGAGTAGCGCACGTGGCCGATGGCCGAGCGGCCGGCGAGCCGCTCGATCGTGCCGCGGTCGGAGAAGTTGTCGCCGACGAGGCCCTGACGGCGCTCGGAGTGGAACACGCCCTCGTCGTAGGAGACGATGCCCGCCGCCTCCTGGCCGCGATGCTGCAGGGCGTGCAGGCCGAGCGCCACGATCGCCGAGGCGTCGTCGTGCCCGTAGATGCCGAAGACGCCGCATTCCTCGCGAAGCGTGTCCCCGTCGATGTCCAGATCCCGGACGTCGGCGCTCGCGCTGACAGCTGACATGTCGATCTCGAATCCTGGAGGCGCGGAGCGAACCGCACGCCTCACGTCCGGCACGGCGGGAAACGGCCGAAGGCGCCTCCGCCCGCAGCCTCTGCCGCGAGGGATGACGCTGGGACCGTCGTGAAACCGTTACCTAGGCTCGGATCGCGTCGCAACCAAGACCGATTCCAGCATATCGTGCGCAATCCGGCTGCGTTGCCGGTGCAACGCAGATTTCGGATTTGCGCCGCGATTCAGCGCTTCGGCGCCGGGCCCGCATCGCTGCGGCGCTGGGCGGGGAGGTCGGTCTCCGGCGGCGGCTCCTCGGCCGGTCCGTCACCCTTCGGCTTGCGGAACTGCTTGAGGAAGCCCTCCGGATTATCGGGCAGTTGCGCCACCAGCGCCTCGCCCGAGCTTTCCAGAAGCGACCGGCTCTTGGCCTGGGCCGCCCAATCCGGAACCTTGCCCTGGACCAGCCAGGCCAGGAATACCCAGCCGATCACGCAGATCAGGAAGCCGCGGCCGGCCCCGAACAGGAAGCCGAGCGAGCGGTCGACGGCGCCGATGCGCGAATCGAGCACGAGGTCGGAGATCTTCACCGTCACCAGCGAGACCACGATCAGGGTGGCGAGGAAGATGGCGGCGATGGAGGCCACCAGCGCCACGGTGTCGCTGGAGATGTGCTGCTTGACGGTGGGCAGGAGCAACGGGTGCAGCGACCACGCCACGGCGGCGGCGGCCACCCAGGCAATGATCGCGAGCACCTCGCGCGTCACGCCGCGCACGGCGGCGAGCAGCGCCGAGACGAGCACGATGCCGAGCACCACGAGGTCGAGGACGGAAAACGGCATCGCAGGATATGGTTCGCTGGGGCGGGACGGGGCAGCCTTGCCCGGACGACGACGGCTCCCCCGGGCCGCGCATCCGCTCTGGTCTTTAACCATATACCCCGGCGAACCTCGGCCGTCACCTTCGGGGCGTGCGCGTTCGTACGGGTGCTCCCGAACACCCCGGCGCGAGCCATCCGCCCGAGCCGATCCGGTGAGGCCCGCGCGGGCAGGGCGCCGGAGCCTGACCTTCGGGATCAGCCCTGCGGCTCGGATCCGAGCCTCGCAGGGATCGGGCCGCGAAAGCAAGCTTTGCCGACGATGCCGCTTTGGTGCATAAGATGTTTCACGAATTCGTTGAAAATGGAAAACTTCTTCTGAGCAGTTTTGGGTATAATCGAAGTATTTAAAATACGAACGAGGGTTGAAGGGGATGGCGGGTACGATCGACAGGCGCGGCTTCCTGCGGGGATCCGCGGTCTTCGCGGCCAGCGCCGCCGCCGGTTTTTCCTGTATCGAGATCGCCAGCGCCGCACCGATCGCGGTGCCGACGGTCGACAAGCTATCCCTGCGCGTCCTGATCGACTCGGCCCACGACCAGTTCCTGAAGCCCGCGACCGTCCAGGGCGTGCTGCACCAGCCGCCGGGCAACGGCCGCGGCGCCGATTACCGCCGGGTGCTGCACAATCAGTGGGGCTTGTCCCTCTTCGCGGAATCCTGGCGGGCGGAGGAGGCTCGCACGATCCTGCTCGATTTCGGCTACAGCCCCGAGGCACTCCTCAACAATATCGAGATCCTCAAGGTCGATCCGACCAAAGTCGATGCGCTGATCGTCAGCCACGGCCATCACGACCATTACGGCGGCCTGACCGGCTTCCTCGACAAGTACAGGTCCGCGCTCGCGCCCGACCTGAAGCTCTATGCCGGCGGCGAGGACAATTTCTGTCACCGCCTGAGCCCGGTCGGTACGACCGGGCAATTCACCGATTTCGGCCAGCTCGACCGGCGCGAACTGACGGCGCAGCGGATCTCGACCGTGCTGTGCGAGACGCCGACGGTGGTCGCCGGCCACGCCTTCACCACGGGGCAGATCAAGCGCTCCTCCATCGAGCGCATCCTGCCCAACACCTTCGTCGAGCGCGGCATCAAGGACGGACTCGGCTGCGACGCCAGCCACTATTCGCCCGCCGAACTGCAGGGGAAGATCATCCCCGATGAGCACGTCCACGAGCACGCCACCTGCTTCAACGTGTGGGGCAAGGGCCTCGTGGTGATCTCGTCCTGCGGCCATGTCGGCATCGTCAACTCGGTGCGGCAGGCACAGGAGGTTTCCGGCGTGGAGAAGGTGCACGCCATCGTCGGCGGCTTCCATCTCGGCCCCGCGCCGAAGGAGTACCTGACCCAGGTCGTCGGCGAGATCCGCGCCCTCAAGCCCGATGTGGTGATCCCAATGCATTGCAGCGGCCTGAACTTCGCGCTCGAGGCGCAGGCGCAGATGCCGGAGAACGTCATCGTTCCGACGACCGGCAGCCGGCTCGTCTTCAGTGCGTAACCGGGCGCTCGCGGCCGTGCTGCTCGGCCTGCTCGGCATGGCCGGGGCCGCGCACGGCGAGACCCCGCCGCGCCGCTCGGCCGCCGAACTGATGGACGTCCTGATGTGGAACCGCGAGCCGGTCGGCGGCCCGTTCGCGCTGACCGATCAGGCCGGTCGGCCCCGCACGGAGGCCGATTTCCGTGGCCGCCTCCTCCTCGTCACCTTCGGCTACACCGCCTGCCCGGATGTCTGCCCCACGGAGCTGATGGAGATCGGCCGGGCGCTCACGCTGCTCGGCTCGGACGCCGACGCCGTCCAGCCGATCTTCATCACGCTCGACCCCGAGCACGACACGGCCGCGCTGCTGGCGGAATACTTGCCGAACTTCCATCCGCGTCTGGTCGGCCTGACGGGCAGCGAGGCGGCGATCCGCCGTGCCGCCGATGCCTACAAGGTCTACTTCGAGACGAGCCCGCGCCCCGAGGGCGGCCGGGCCGTCGAGCATTCCGCCTTCATCTATCTGATGGATCGCTCGGGGGCCTATCTCGGCTTCTTCCCGCCCGGCACTTCGGCCGAGCGGATGCTGACGATCCTGCGGCCGCATCTCGCCGCGCGGCCCGCACCGGAATAGAACATCGTCCCGAAGGGCGGCCGCCGGCTTTCGGACAAAGACGATGCTCCAGGCGGTGCTACATCTCCTTCTCGTAGCGCACGGCCCGCTGGCGGCCTCCGCCGCGCCGCGGCGCGCCCGAGGCGATGCCGGCGACGAGGTCGGCGATGTGGCGCAAGGCGTCGGTCGGCAGCGCCCGGTCGCCGGTCTCGCCGCGCCCCTGCGGGGTGATCGCCTTGCCGAAGCCGAGCTTCAAGGCCTCCTTCAGCCGGGCGGGCGCCTGCGAGACCGGCCGCACCGCCCCCGACAGGCCGAGCTCACCGAAATAGACCGAATCGGAGGGCAGAGCCGACCCCGAGAGCGAGGAGACGAGGGCGGCGGCGACCGCGAGATCGGCCGCGGGCTCGGAGATACGAAGCCCGCCCGCGACGTTGAGGTAGACGTCGTGGCCCCCGAGGCGGATGCCGCCATGGGCCTCCAGCACGGCGAGCACCATCGACAGGCGGTTGGGGTCCCAGCCGACCACGGCCCGGCGCGGCATGCCGAGCGAGGAGGGGGCGACCAGCGCCTGGATTTCGACGAGCAGCGGCCGCGTGCCCTCCATCCCGGCGAAGACCGCCGTGCCCGGCGCGGCGTGGTCGCGGCCGGCCAGGAACAGGGCGGAGGGGTTGGGCACCTCGGCAAGCCCGGCATCGGTCATCTCGAACACGCCGATCTCGTCGGTCGGCCCGAAGCGGTTCTTCACCGCCCGCAGGATGCGGAAATGGTGGCCCTGATCGCCCTCGAAGGAGGCCACCGCATCGACCATGTGCTCGACCACGCGCGGCCCCGCGATCTGCCCGTCCTTGGTGACGTGGCCGACGAGGATGACGGCCGTGCCCGTGGTCTTGGCAAAGCGGATCAGCGCCTGGGCGGAGGAGCGCACCTGGGTCACGGTGCCCGGCGCCGATTCCACCGTCTCGGTCCACATGGTCTGGATCGAGTCGATGATGGTCAGCGCTGGCGGGTGCCCCTGCGACAGCGTCTCGACGATGTCCTCGACATTGGTCTGCGCGGCGAGTTCCACCGGGTACTTCGCGAGCCCCAGCCGCTCGGCGCGCAGGCGCACCTGCCCCACTGCCTCCTCGCCGGAGATGTAGGCGACGCGCTCACCGGTTTTCGCCATGGCGGCGGAGGCCTGCATCAGCAGGGTCGACTTGCCGATGCCGGGGTCTCCGCCGAGCAGGATCACCGAGCCGCGCACGAAGCCGCCGCCGGTCACCCGGTCGAGTTCGTTGATGCCCGACGCCGTGCGCGGCGCCTCCTTGGCCTCGCCGGTCAGCCCTTCGAGGGAGAAGACGCGGCCCCGCGCCCGCGAGGGCCGGGTCGCGGCCGGGCCCGATTGCGGGCCGGCGGAGGCGACCTCCTTCTGGATCGTGTTCCAGCCGTTGCAGGCCTCGCAGCGCCCGCGCCAGCGGTTGTAGACCGCCCCGCAGGATTGGCAGACGAAGGTCTGTTGGATCTTGGCCATTCGGGGAGGAGGGCGTCTGTGAAGGAGGCCGGCGGGTCGGCGTCGGTCACTCTACATAAGAGCGAACATAACGGGAACCCAGCCCCGTCAGGATCTCGTAGCCGATCGTGCCCGCAGCGCGGCCCACTGTATCGATGTCGAGCTCATCGCCGATCAGCGTGGCGGTGCCGCCGCGGCGCGCCTCCGGTGCATCGGTGACGTCGAGGATGATGAGGTCCATCGAGATCAGGCCGGCGATCGGGCAGGGCACGCCGCCGACCAGCGCGTGGCCGCTGTTGCTGGCGGAGCGGGGATAGCCATCGGCGTAGCCGAGCGAGAGCGTGGCCAGCCGCCGCGGGGCGGAGGCCTGCCAGCGGGCGTTGTAGCCGCAGGTCTCGCCGGCCGCGACGTCGCGGACCTGCAGGATCGTCGCCTCCAATCGCACCACCGGCCGCATCGGGTTCGCCCGTCCAGGCTCCGGGTTGCCGCCGAACAGCGAATAGCCCGGCCGCAGCAGGTCGTGGCGGGCGGTCTCCGCGAGACAGGTGCCCGAGGAATTGGCGAGCGAGGCGCGCAGACCCGGAAAGGCGGCCCGGATGCGGGCGAAATCGGCGGCTTGCCGCGCGTTGAGGGCGTCGTCCGGTGCTTCCGCGCTGACGAGGTGGCTCATCACGAGGTCGATGCCGGCCCGCGCGATCACCGGATCACCGGCCAGCGCCAGAGCCTCCGCGACGGGGAGGCCGAGCCGGTTCATGCCGGTATCGACGTGGAGCGCGGCTGGCGACGCGCCGTCCGTGGCGGCGGCCCATTCGAGGAGTTCGTCACGGTCGCCGAGGACGGGGCGCAGGCCGTGGGCGCGGAAGGCGTCCGCATGGCCGGGCGGCAGGCCGTTGAGCACGTAGAGCGCGGCGTCCGGCAATGCGGCGCGGGCGGCAATCCCCTCGGAGAGGTGCGCCACGAAGAACGTGCGGCAACCCGCCCGCCACAGGGCCGGCGCAACCGCCGCGAGGCCGCAGCCATAGGCGTCGGCCTTCACCACGGCGCCGCATTCGGCCTGCGGGGCGTGAGCGCCGAGGGTCCGCCAGTTGGCGACGATGGCCGCGAGATCGACCGTCAGGCGGGCACCGTGGCCCGGGGCGCAGGGGTCGGCACGGCTCGGCGTGGGATCGTCTCCTAAGATGGTCAGAACTTCCCGCCCTCCGGCGGCCAGGGCACCGGCCGGTTCATGATCGCCTCGAAGGTGTAGGGGCAGTCGGCGGGGAAGACATCCTCGTCGAGCCCGGTCTCGCCAGCGGCGTCGATGCGGGCCCGGCGGTAGGCTTTGGCAAGGGCGCCGGGAAGCCTGCGCTTGAGGCTCGGATGACGTTCCAGTACCTCCTCGGCGTCGAGGCGACCGTTGCGGATCGAGAGATGCCAACTCCGCGTCCGCTTCTCCGGCTGATGATCCCACTTCAGGAGATGCATCAGCGTGATCCGCAGCGCACTCTCCATCCGGTTGTAGATCTCGCCGCCCAAATCCTCGATCTCCTCGGCCAGATTGAGCGCGTCGAGGGCGGCGAACTGCCCGCGGCGGAGCGCCTGGGCCTGCTCGTAGGCCCAGGCATAGAGGTCACGGTCGAGGTGATCGGGGCCCGCCCGGGCGTGAGAGGCCTCGGCCATGAGACGCGCGAGGGGCTCGGCAAGGGCTGAAGGCGGAGCTTTTGCGACAAGCGCTATGAGGTAGCGATCGGCTGGACCTCCATCCGGCGCCACGTCGCTGACCCGCGGTAGCACCGAGCCAGGCGAGACAGGCCGGCCCTCTTCGAGGAGGCGGCCTGCGACTTCGAAGACACCGCGATGGAGCCGCTCGGTCCAGTCGTCGTCGCGTAGGATCGCGGCGATCCGGCCGTAGACGGCGGGCTCGGCCAGGATGAGCCCGACAAGCTGCTGCTCGGCCTCGAAGACCTCGTTCAGCGTCGGCGGCGCGGGTGGCCGCGCCTGCGGTGCGAGAGCCACGTTGCCTCTCTGATCAGTCAAAACTGACTGATCATATCACGTTCCGCCGCACATTCGGTCACTCGGGTTGGTGACCGATTTTCTTCTGAGGCGCTCCAATCGCGGAATTTGGCCCGGACAATTCGCCATACCGATCGTCGCTTGCAAGGTTCGAGAACCGGGTGATGTTGGCGTCGAACTGCAGCTCCACCGTGCCGGTCGGGCCGTGGCGCTGCTTGCCCAGGATGACCTCGGCCTTGCCGTGGACGCGCTGCATCTCGGCTTCCCAGGCGAAGAACTCCTCCGTGCCCTCGCGCGGCTTCTTGTTGCCGACGTAATACTCCTCGCGGAACACGAACATCACCACGTCGGCGTCCTGCTCGATCGAGCCGGATTCGCGCAGGTCCGAGAGCTGGGGCCGCTTGTCGTCGCGGTTCTCCACCTGACGGGAGAGCTGCGACAGGCCGATGATCGGCACCGCCAGCTCCTTGGCCAAAGCCTTCATGCCGGTGGTGATCTCGGTCATCTCCTGCACGCGGTTGTCGCTCTTCTTGCCGGAGCCGGAGAGGAGCTGAAGGTAGTCGATGATGAGGAGGTCGAGGCCCTTCTGGCGCTTGAGGCGCCGGGCGCGCGCGGCGAGCTGGGCGATCGAGATGCCGCCGGTCTGGTCGATGTAGAACGGGATCGTCTGCATGTCCCGCGCCGCATCGGTGATCTTGTAGAAGTCCTCGGGGCGGATGTCGCCGCGGCGGATCTTGTAGGAGGGCACGCCGGACTGCTCGGCGATGATGCGGGTCGCCAATTGCTCGGCCGACATTTCGAGCGAGAAGAAGCCGACGATGCCGCCGTTGACGGTCTGCATGGTGCCGTCGGGCTGCTTCTCGCCGCGATAGGCCTTGGCGATGTTGAAGGCGATGTTGGTCACCAGCGAGGTCTTGCCCATGGCCGGGCGCCCCGCGAGGATGATGAGGTCGGAGGGCTGCAGCCCGCCCATCTTGGCGTCGAGGTCGGTCAGCCCCGTGGAGATGCCCGAGAGCTTGCCGTCGCGCTGGTAGGCTTTCGCCGCCATGTCGATGGCGGCGGTCAGCGCGTCGGAGAATTTCTGGAAGCCGCCGTCGTACTTGCCGGATTCGGCGAGTTCGTAGAGCCGGCGCTCGGTCGCCTCGATCTGGTCGCGCGGCCGGGACTCGACCGGCGCCTCGAAGGCGCCGTTGACCAGATCCTCGCCGATGGTGATGAGGCGGCGGCGGATCGCCAGATCGTAGATGGTGCGGCCGTACTCGCCCGCGTTGATGACGGTGGTGGCCTCGGCCGCGAGCCGCGCGAGGTACTGCATCGGCGTGACGCCGCCGAGATCGGCATCACCCAGATAGGTCTTGAGCGTGATCGGCGTGGCGAGCTTGCCCGCCTTGATCAGGGAGACCGCGACTTCAAAGATCTGGCGGTGGACCGCCTCCATGAAGTGCTCGGGCAGCAGGAAGTCCGAGACGCGGTAATAGGCGTCGTTGTTGACCATGATCGCGCCGAGCAGGGCCTGCTCCGCGTCGATGTTGTGCGGCGGCACCCGGTATTCGGGCTGCACCGTCTCGAGATTGGCCGTGAGGGCGTTGGGCAGGGCCATGGCGCTTGTCCGTCGCTCCGGTTCCGGGCGGCTTAGCCGCCCCATTTCATGCCCGCCGGACCTTGCCTCGGGATGGTGAAGCCTTCCTTAGCCGACCCGGTCGGAGGCGGCTGCAACACGCACGCCATACCGCTGAGGCATCGTCTTCGTCCGATAGCCGGGGACCACCTTTCGGGACGATGCCTTGTGAAACGCGAGACGCCCGCGGCTCCCGGGCGGCGGGAATCGCGGGCGTCATGCTGGAACGGATTGAGAACAAGTCAACGCCGAAGCCCGGCGCATCCCCGTTCTCCACCGCAGAAGTCAGGGGTTTCGAAAGGGCGAGCCCTTCTCATAGGGTCCAGGGCAGAGCCCCGCGAGGGATGCCGGGGCGCTGCCCCGGCACCCCGCCAAAGGGACGATCCCTTTGGGAACGCAGGATCAGCCGCGGTCGTCGGCGCCCTCGCCGGCATCGGCCAGCGCCTGGCCGACTTCGAGGCCGAGGTCGTCGAGGTTGAACTGCTCGCGCTCGGTCACCGACTCGCCGCGGGCCTGACGCTCGGCCTCTTCCGGCGAACGGGCGATGTTGACGGTCACCTTGACCTCGACCTCGGGGTGCAGGGTCACCGGCACGGTGTGCAGGCCGAGCGTCTTGATCGGCTGGTTGAGCACGAACTGGCCGCGCTCGACGCTGAAGCCCTCCTTGGTGACGACCTCGGCGAGGTCGCGGGTCGAGACCGAGCCGTAGAGCACGCCGGTCTCGCCGGACTGGCGGATCAGCACGAAGCTCTGGCCGTCGAGCTTCTCGGCCACCGTCTGGGCCTCGTTGCGGCGCTCGAGGTTGCGCGCCTCGAGCTGGGCGCGCTGGGCCTCGAAATGCTTCTTGTTGTTCTCGGTGGCGCGCAGGGCCTTGCCGCGGGCGAGCAGGAAGTTGCGGGCGTAGCCGGGGCGCACGTTCACGGTCTCGCCCATCTGGCCGAGCTTGGCGACGCGTTCGAGCAGGATGACTTCCATCGGGTTTCTCCTTGAGTGGGTTGGAAGGTTCGTCTCAGGCGTCGCCACGAGGTTTCGGGCGGCGCCGGTCGAGGGCGGTGTCGGCGATGCCGAACAGGATCAGGGCGAGCATGGCCACGCCCTGGGTGAGGAACAGCAGCACGTAGAGGCCGGCGAGCAGGGCGAAGCGCCCCGGCCGGCCGCGGCTGCGGTCGTGGAAGGCGGCGAGTCCCTGGAGCGCGAAGGCCGCGCTGAAGGCGCCGATCAGGGCGATGCCGAGGGCACCGGGATAGCCGGGCACCATCGCCAGCGTCAGGGCGGCCGCGAAGACCAGCAGCGCGGATCGCGGCATCATCGTGGAGGGGAAGTCGGGCCAGGGCCGGAGCAGGCGCCCCGAGATCTGCACGATGCGGGCGGCGGCCCAAAGATAGAAGGTGAACAGGATCGTCAGACCCTGGGCCGCGATCGCGGGCGCGGCGCTCGCCAGCGCGTCGGCGACCTCGCTGGCGAGATCGTCGGGCTTGGTCTCGTCGGCTTTGGTCTCGCCGGTGGTTCCGGGCTTGGGCTGCTCACCGCCCTGTGGCTGCGAAGCGGCCGAATCCGCAGGCCGCTCGGCGTTGCCGGCCGGCGCCTCGTTCGAGGGGGCGTTCTGGGCCGGCGGCGGAATGCGGCCGCGCTGGACCTGGACCTGAACGATCCGCCGGCTCATCGTGCTGAGCTGCGAGCGGAAGGTGTCGTAGTCGGGCGCGGCGATGACGGCGATCGCGATGAAGGCAAGCGCGGCGGTGCCCGCGACCCAGGCGAGCAGGCGCCCCGTGGGATACCACTCGATCGCACCGTCCGTCGTGGAGCGGCCGAGGAGGGCAAGATAGGCGAGCCACCATGCGGGGATGGCGAGGTAGGCCGCAAACGCCAAGCTGAGAGAGGGGGCGACGAACAGCGCCAGCGCCAGGGCGCCCGAGACGACGGCGGCGAGCGCCGCGCGGTGGCTCCAGCCCAAGCCGACGATCAGGATCGGCAGCGGGGCGAGCAGGTAGAGCAGGATCGAGAGCGTCGTGCCCTTGAGCAGGACGCCGAACAGCAGCGCCGCCACAAGGCCGGCACCGGCGCCGACGGAGATGTCCTTGGTCATGAAGTCCGCTGTCCCGCTGTCCCACTTGGGCAGGGTTAGGGGCTGAAGACGACGCCCCAACGATCGGGCGGCTCGTTTTTCAAAGAGAGCCGCCCTGGCGATGATGGCCGGCCCGCGCGCGGGCCGGCCGGAGGTCCTACTTGATGACGTAGGGCAGCAGGCCGAGGAAGCGCGAGCGCTTGATCGCCTGGGCGAGCTCGCGCTGCTTCTTGGCCGAGACCGCAGTGATGCGGGACGGCACGATCTTGCCGCGCTCCGAGACGTAGCGGGAGAGCAGCTTCACGTCCTTGTAGTCGATCTTGGGAGCGTTCTCGCCCGAGAACGGGCAGCTCTTGCGACGACGGAAGAACGGACGACGGCCACCGCCGCCACCACCAGCACCGAAGGCCATGATCAGTTCTCCCCGCCGAAGTTGCGCTCGGGACGGTCGCCGCGATCACCCCGATCGCCGCCACCGAAGTCGTCGTCGCGACGGCGCGGACGGTCGCCGCGGTCGCGATCCTTGCGGTCGTCGCGGTCGCGCTTCTGCATCATCGCGGAAGGCTCGGCCTCCAGCTGCTCGACGCGAACGGTCATGAAGCGCAGCACGTCCTCGGAGATCTGCATCTGACGCTCCATCTCGGCCAGGGCGGCCGGGGGGGCGGAGATGTTGAGGAGCGTGAAATGCGCCTTGCGGTTCTTCTTGATGCGGTAGGCGAGGGACTTGACGCCCCAGGACTCGATCTTCTCGACCGTGCCGCCGCCCGCCTCGATGACGCCCTTGTAGGTCTCGACCATGGTCTCGACCTGCTGGGCCGTCACGTCCTGGCGCGCCAGGAAGACGTGCTCGTAGAGAGGCATTTTTGGGCCTTTCCTTGCCATAAGGAAGCCCGCCCGCGGATCGCGGGTTGAATCGGGCCGGTTCTCTCGCATTCTCTCGGCGCCAAGCCCTTCGAGCCGTGATGATGGCCCGAGCGGTTGATCGAAGGCGGAGACACCGGACGACGGACTTCTTGGAGAAACCCTGTGCCGAAAGAGGTTGTCTCTTGCAGCACCGTCCGTTCAGCCCCCGGCCGGAGCGAACGCGAAGGCCGCGCCTTTAGAGGGATTCGCGCCCTATGGCAAGGGCGGTGTCCCGACGGGCAGGTCGAAATGCAGGACGTCTTCGCGGGTGCCGAGCCGCTCGTAGAGCGCGAGCGCCGGGCCGTCACCGGGATCGCCCTGGACGAAGACGACCCAGGCGCCCCGGCGCGCGGCATGCGCCTGAAGGTGCCGGATCAAGGCCGTGGCGATGCCGCGGCGGCGATGCGCGGCCTCGACGGCGAGGTCGTAGATATAGATCTCGCGCCGCGCCCGCTCGAACTTGTCGAGTTCGTAGGCGACGAGCCCGCCGATGACGGCCTCGCCCTCTTCCGCCACCAGCACCGCGACATGCGCCTTGGCCAGCAGGTCCGCGAGATAGGCGTCGTCGGGCGGGGCCGCGCCGTAGGTGTCGGGCTCGGCGAAGGCGCGCCCGAACAGGGCGTTGAGGGCGCGCATCGCCGGCACGTCGCCGGGTCCGAGGCGCCGGAGCGTGCAGGCGGCCTCGAGCCTATCCTTGAGCGTCATGCGCAAACCCGCGTTGCGGCAAACCCTATTTCAGCGAGCCGGCGATGGCCTGCTGAATCCCCAGGATGTCGGCGCCGCGCCTGAGGGTGCGCTGGATCGGCTCGGGCCGGCCGGAGATCCAGATCTTGAGTTCGGAATCCATGTCGAAGCTGCCCGCCGTCTCGACCGAGAACGAGGTGATCGCCCGATAGGGAACGGTGAGGTACTCGACCTTGCGCCCGGTCATGCCCTGGCGGTCCACCAGGATCAGCCGCCGGTCGGTGAAGATCATCAGGTCGCGAATCACCTTGAAGGCGACGCGCACGCTCTCGCCCGGCGCCAGCACCCCGGCGAGCTGCCGGTCCACCTCATCCGCGGAGAGATCGCTGCCGTGCCCGAGCAGCCCGTCGAGAAAGCCCATCCTTCGCCTCCCTGTCTCCGGCAAAGATATCGGCAAGGATGTGGGGACGGTCCCGCTCCCGCGCGAGGGCGCCTCAGCGGTGACGGCGCTTGCGGGACTTCTGCCCCTTGGCCTGCCCCTTGCGCTGGGTCCGCTCCATGCAGCTCGCCCAGATGCGGCGGCCGATCTCGCGCAGGCCCAGATTGAGCGGATCCGGGGCGGAGAAGACCTGCGCCCGCGCCTCGCTGCGGCAGAAGGCATCCTCCGCACTGCGGATCGGCGGCTCTCCCTGGGCGGCGGCGGGCGATGACCCGAGGCCGGTTCCGACGCTCAATCCGAGCAGCGCGGCGAGACAGAAGCCGGCCGCGCTCGGACCGCGCCGCCGAGCCGGCGCACCGAAGTGGTGGCCAAGGATACGCACGGTCAGGATACGCACGGTCTGGCCCTCCCTGTTCACCCCGGCGCGGTGGCGCATCATCGAAGCGTCCGGCACTCTAATGTCGGGGAAAGCCGGCTTGCCAAGCGTCGCCGGTCGATCCCGGCCTGGAGCTGCGTAGTCTGCCCACAAGGAATGCCGTCGGCCGGGGCATCGTGGCGCGCCACGCGTCGGCGCAGGCCCTCGGCGAGGCAAAAGAAAACGCGCCGGGCTCGAAGCATCCGGCGCGTGGGGTCGTCTTGGGTCGGTGCCCGCCGGGCAAAGCGTTTTGCGCAGCTCTCGCGAGGCGGGAGCCGCGCCGACGGCTCAGCGGCGGATCTTCACCTTGGCCTTGCGGGCCGCGTAGCGCGCGTCGCGGGCCGCCTTCTTCTCCGCGGCCTCGGTGGCCTTCCGCTCGGCGAGGGCAGCCGCCTCGGCCGCCTCACGGGCGAGCTGGGCGGCGAGCTCCGCCTCCTCGCGCAGGCGCTTCTCCTCGGCAGCCTTGCGCTCGGTCTCGATGCGGATGCGCTCACGCTCGCGGGCGCGCTCGTCGCGGGCGCGGGCGACCTCGGCACGGGCCTGGGCCTTGGCGACCATCTCCGGATCGTCCAGAGGCGGACGGGCCTTGAACTTCTCGAGCAATGCCGCCTTGGCGGCCTGGGAGTTCTGACGGCGGTCTTCGAAGTTCCTGAAGTCGAATGCGCTCATATGACCTTTCTCATACGGTGACACGACCGACGGCCGGATCAATCCTGTTTCCGGGCGGTCGGGATTCGGCGCTGGGTAAAATAGACCGGCGCAGTCGATGCACGAGTGCGCCGCAACACGCAACAGATGTCGCCCCTGTTCGGGGCGGCTCCGGTAACATTTTCGGGCCTGTTGCGATACGGAAGCAGATTTAGGGCGGGAATCCGGAAAGATCCAGCCTCAGGAGGCCTGCAGGTTGACCGCGGCCGGCTTGCCGCTGCGGCGGTCGTTCTCGACGTCGAAGGTCACCTTCTGTCCCTCGACCAGGCCGCGCAGGCCCGCCTGCTGGACGGCGGAGATGTGGACGAACACGTCCTTGCCGCCGGTATCGGGCTGGATGAACCCGTAGCCCTTGATCTCATCGAACCACTTCACGGTACCAGTATGCATCCGGGTTCCTCCTGCGCTCGCCGCGGCTCCCCGTGTGAAATGCGTCCCGCGCTCGGCCGAAAAGGCCGTCCCGTTCGTCAGAGCGACCGAGGAAATAAGCCGGTGCCGCGTCCCTTCCGGAGGCATCGAAGGCCTCGTCAGGGGCGGCCGCCGATCGACAAGGCATAGTTAGGTTCGGTGATGCAACCTCGCAAGCGGTGCAAAGGTTTCACCGGAACAAAGCCCGCCGTTCGAGGTGGGAATTCGTGGCAGAAACTTGGCCATTCGGGACGAGTAGGGTCCTGAGCTGAGGATTTATGTCCTCTCCATGTCGTCTAACATTGTTTTGAGAACAACATTTGTTGAGCGCCAGCTAGGATCGGTCTCGATACGAGTGATTCGATCTTGGAATCTGGACTGTGCGGTCGACGAGGGCCGCGGGCGTGGCCCCGCCCGGCATGACGATCACGTCGGCCGTTCCGGGTTTCCCTGCGCTTCGCTGTTTCGGCAAGAATGCTTTCTGCCAAGAGTGCCTTCTGCCAAGCGCGCGTCCTGCAAAGGCGCTTGCGCCTGACATTGTCCGTGGGCTCACGCTCCTGTGAAGCAGCCATAAGAAAAGGGCCGGTTTCCCGGCCCTTCTCGTCACGTCCGCCTGGGAGTCTGCGCTGTCACGGTGAGCAACCGCCGCGGGCTCCGAGGCGATGCGGGAACGGTTCCCGATCAGTAATCGTAGCCGCGGCGATTGTAGCCACCCCGGTCGAACCGGTCGCGATCGCGGAAGCGCTGCTCACGGTAATAGTCGTCCCGGTCGCGCCTGCGCATCTCGCGGCGGTCATCGCGCTCGCGCTGGCCCCGCGACCGGAGATCGAAGCCGGGACCGTTCGGGCCGATCGTGATCGACTGCGCGGAAGCCGGCACCGCGGCGACCATCGTCGCCGCCGCGACCGTGCCGGCGAGAAGGGTCGTCAGGGTCTTCATCATGCCAACATGCTCCTTGAAGGATTTCAGGTCTAATGCACCGGCCATGCCTGGGTTCCGGCATTGTCGGAACCCGTCGATTTGTTGGGATAGACTGATCTCGACCGGCGCAACTCTCCGCGGAAGCGGGTTTTCTCCATCTTTGCTTTTCGGCCGCGTCGCGGTCGACGCAGAGGCTGGCGCGGCCGGCGGGCTGATGCGTGCCGCCGATCCTCTGTCGCAGATCCTCTTCCGGCCCCGCATGGTCACGCGCTCACGGCGCAACATCGAAGAAGCGTCGAGCCGGCCGGCTTCTGGTATGGGGTTCGACCGACGCATGTCCCGCCCCCGGCTCTTCGGCCGCGCGACCATCGTCCAGCCCGTCCTGGTTCAGGCTCCGGAATCCGCTTGCATGCCCGTCCGCCCGCTGATCCTCTATCCCGATGCGCGCCTGCACACGGCCGCCGGTCCGGTCACCGCCCCCAGTGAGACGCTGCGCGCGCTCGCGGTGGACGTGCTCGACACCCTCGGAGCCGTCTCGGCGATGGGACTGACCGCGATCCATATCGGGCAGCCGGAGCGGGTGGTGGTGATCCGCCTGCAGCCGGACGAGCCGCACGCGGTCTACATCGATCCCGTCGTCGTCTTCGCCTCGCCCGAGCGGGCCGCGCATCCGGAAGGGAGCGTCTCGATGCCAGGCGTGGTCGAGCCGGTGGAGCGGCCGGCCCGAATCCGGGTGCGCTACCGCGACCTCGACGGCGCCGAGCGGGAGGAGGAGGCCGAGGGCCTGCGCGCCGCCTGCCTGCAGCACGAGATCGACCAGCTCGACGGCCTGTTCTGGATCGACCGGCTGAGCCGGCTGCGCCGCGACCGGGCGCTCAAGCGCTACGCCAAGCTGCGGGCGCGGACGGAACCGTGAGGGCGGGCCGTCATGCGAGGGGCTTCATGCTAGGGTGGCGCCCTCGACCGCGTTCTTCGTCCGTGAGCCGCCGATGCCCCGTCCGCCGTTCCGCCTGTCCCGGTCCGCCGCCCTGATCCTCGCCGGCCCGATCCTCGCCGGCATGGGCCTCTGCGCCGTCGGACTTGCCGGGTCCGCCGCGGCGCAGGGCACGGCCTCCGGCAATCGCTCCGGCGATCCGAAGGGCACGGCAAGGCCCGAGGCGCAGAGGCCCGCGGCCGTGGTCGGCTGCACCTCGCTGGCCAACCTGCGCAGCCTCCTGCGCAGCACGGGGGAGGACCGGGCCGCCGCGCTCGCGGTCGCGACCGACCCGAAATCCGATCTCGGCTGCAGCCCCGTCGACCGCGCCGCGGTCCTGGGGCTCGCCGACCACGTCGCCCTCAACGGCCGCGCCTACGATTGCCTCACCCTGAAGGGGACGGCGGTGTGCCACTGGACGGTGGCGGGCGCCGTCACGCCGCCCGAGCGGCCGGCGGGAAAGCCGGCCCGCGGCAAGTAGGTTTGCCGAGGGCATCGTCCCGAAAGGCGGCCGCCGGCTTTCGGGACGATGCTCCAGGTTCGGGGGCGGCGCGTCAGAACCGCGCCGTCAGGAACAGGCGCAGGTTGCGGCCCGGCAGCAGGATCTCGTCCTTCTTGAACGAGGCCGAGTTGCGGATGTCGTCGTCGAGCAGGTTGCGGCCTTGCAGCCCGAGCGTCACCTCGGTGGCGCCGTAGACCGTCGGGTCGAGGATCTGGGTGTAGGCGAGTTCTGCCCGCAGGTCGTTCCAGCCCGGCGTCGTCGTCTCGAACGGGGCGATCTCGGTGTGGTCGAAGGCGTGGAGCAGGTTGATGCGCGCGAACCAGCCGTTGGCGCGCACGAAGGCGCCGCCGCCGAGCCGGTGCGGCGGGATGCGCGGGACGTAGGAGCCGTTGTCGAACTGGGCGCGGACGAAGTCGTACTGCGCCTCGAGTCCCGCCCAGCCGTCGCCGACGGGCAGGAGATCGAGCTGGGCGGCGATCTCGGCGCCGTAAAAGCTGGCATTGGCCTGCGAGTAGACGACTTGGCGCAACTCGTCGCCGGAGCCGCAGGAGGCGAAGTCGTCGTCGCAGCGGTTGCCGGTGTCGCGCCGGTAGATGAAGCCGGTGTAGCGCGTGACGTAGCCGGTCGCGTCGAGACGCAGCGGCCCGATGCCCCGGCGCAGGCTCAGCTCCACCGTGCGCGCGCGCTCCAGCCGCAGGGTTGGGTCGCCGATCTCGAAGGTCGCGGAGGCGTGGTGCGGCCCCTGCGAGAACAGCTCGTAGCTCGTCGGCGCGCGCTCGACGTAGGAGCCGTTGAGGCTTGCCACGAAGCCGTAGGGCAGATCCTGCAGCGCTCCGAAGCTCGCGCTTTTGGGCGCGAAGCGGCGGGTCCGGGCGTAGCTGAAAGGGTCTCCATCCGCCGGCAGGTAGCTCGGCGGAAACTGCGTGGCGATGCTGTTGAGCCGGTCGCCCTCGATGCGTCCCGCTGCCTGGAAGCGCAGGCCCCCGCCGACGGCCAGTTCCTCGAACAGGTAGCCGGCGAGCACCCGCGACTCGGTTGGCGGCAGGAAGGCTTCGAGCTGCGTGTTGAGCACCCGCCGGCTCGCCTGAACGCCGGCCGCGCCGGTGAGCGTGCCGAAGCCGGTCTCGACCGGCACGTGCTGCGCCTCGAAGCGGGCCTCGACCTCGCGGTTCTTGAAGATCGCCTGCACGCCCTCGGCCCCACCGCCATGGTCGTGATCGTGATCCTCCCCGTGGTCGTGGTGATCGTGTCCGATGCCGATCTCCTCGTGGCGGTAGACCGACGCCCCGGCCCAGAAGCGCAGAACCTCGAACGGACCGTCGAGCGGCCGGTACTCGCCGCGGGCGAGCACCCGGTCCTGGTTCGGCGTCAGCCGGGTGCGCGACTCCGCCGCCTCGCCGCCGGGGATCTGGTAGAGCGCGTTGAAGTGGCTGTAGGAGATGCCGAGGAAGCCGCGGTCGCCGATCGCCGAGATACCGACCGAGCCGCCCTGCGTCTCGGTGGCCGAATTGCGCTGGATGCCGCCGGGGATCGCGTAAGAATCGGTCGCGGTCGCGAAGCCGTCGGCGTGGACCGCGATGCCATCCGCGCCCGCATCGACGCTGGCCGCCCCGAGCCGGCCGTTGTCGACGGTGGTGTAGCCGGTCGTGACCTGTCCCGTGACGCCGCGCGCCGGGATGAAGGTCGGCACCTGATTGTTCTCGGCCGAGACCACGCCGCCGATCGCGCCCGAGCCGTAGCGCAGCGTCGCGGGGCCGCGGATCACCTCGATCCGGCCGGCATTGAGCGGGTTGACCGGCACCGCATGGTCCTCGCCGAGATCCGACACGCCGCCGTTAACGATGCCGTTCTCCTGGATGCGCACTCGGGCCTGGTCGAGGCCGCGGATGATCGGGCGTGAGGCCGCCCCCGGCGCGTAGGTCGAGGCCGAGACACCGGGCCGGTCGAACAGCGCGTCGCCGAGCGTGCGCGGTTGGTCACGGGCGATCCGGTCCTGCGGCACCACGGTGACCGGCGAGAAGGTGTTGGTCGCCACCGGCAGCACCTCGGCCGCCCGCGCGAACGGCGCAGCGGAGGGCACCGCCGCCGGGGTGGGCCGGGCCTGGACCGGGCTCACCGAGGTGACGCTGATCTCCTCCAGGGTGGCCGTCGCCTGCGCCTGGGCCGCGGCGATGGTGCCGGGCGCAACCGTCAGCACCGCTCCCGCCGCCAGCAGCATCCGTCCCGAGCGTCCGCGTCGCATTCCCGTCGATCCAGCCTTGTCACGTTACAATGTTTCATCTGCGGAATGTTACAATGTTGCAAGGCCTATCCGCCGCAGGATTGGTCACGGAGGCGGGGTGTGGCCGGTCCGCATCATCCGGCGTCCCGTGCGCTGCTGCACGGCGCGCGCACCCCGTTCCAGTTCACGACGTCGCGGGCGCTTGTATGGGGCTGGGCCGGATCTGACATGGGGGCTCCCGGAAGAGCGTGCCGCCTGTCGGGATCTGTCGTCTTCTGGAACCCGATGCCTGCCGACGTGCTTCTGCCTGCCCTCCGCTTCCTCCTCCTCGCTCTCGCCGTCCTCGTCCTTCTCTTCCTCGTTCCGCTCGCGACCCACGCCCTGTGGTGGAATGCGAAAGGGGGACGTGCGGACACTTGGTCGACGGCGGATTGGTCGAGCGCCGGCCTGCTGCCGCCGGCCGCCGCCGTGCCGGAGGCGATGGTGCGGGTCTACGCCGCCCGGGTCGGGCGCTGGCGGGGCATCTTCGCCCATCACAGTTGGGTGGTGATCAAGGAAGCGGGCGCGCCCCGCTACACCCGCTACGACGTGGTCGGCTGGGGCACGCCCGTGCGCACCGACGCCTACGCCCCGGACGGGCGCTGGTTCGGCAACGCGCCCGAGATCGTGCTCGGGCTCGACGGCGAGGCCGCGGCGCGGGCGATTCCCCGGATCCGCGCGGCGGTGGCGGACTATCCCTACCGCAGCCAGGGCTCGTACCAAGCGTGGCCGGGGCCGAACTCGAACACCTTTGCCGCCCACGTCGTTGCGCGCATCCCCGACAACGACGTGCCGCTGCCGCCCACCGCGCTCGGCAAGGACTGGACGCCGCCGGGCCGCTTCGCCGAGCGCACCCCGAGCGGCACCGGCCTGCGCTTGTCGTGGCGGGGCTATGTCGGCCTCACCGTCGGCTGGGTCGATGGGCTGGAACTCAACCTGCTCGGCGCGGTGGCGGGTCTCGACTGGCGCCGCCCGGCCCTGAAGCTGCCGGGCTGGGGCCGCATCGCGCTGATCCCCGGCGGCGATGCCGACAGGGCGGCGCCGACGACCGCGCGACCGGAGCGCCGTCCGGCGACCGATTCGGTCTCCGGCTAGCGGTTTCAAGGGGGAGGCTCAGCGCTTCGATGACTTCTGGCCCGGCAGCCTCACCTCGCCCTGCCACTGGCCGGAGAATTCGGTCTTCGAGCTGTAGGCGAGGGAGAAGGTGCCCTTGCCCTTCACGCCGGCGAACTCGCCGGTGGCCGCGCTGTCCCGGTAGGTCCCCGTCGCCGTGACGCGACCCTGGGCGTCGGTCGTGACCGTGCCCCGGTAGAGGCTCGAGGTCGAGCCGCCGGGGGTCGTGAAGGTGATGGTGCCCTCCACCGGTCCCTGGCCGTTCTTGAGCGTGACGGTCTCGACCCACTGCACCCGGGCGCCGTCGAGCGGGGTGCCGGGGCCGGTATTGAGCCCGGAGGCGGTCTGCTGGAGCTTGACCTCGTTCGGGCCGAGCACCTGCGGCGCCTGACTCTCGACGCGGCCGGTGAAGCTGCCGCCCATCGGCATCGCGCGGGCGGCAGCCGGAAGGAGGGGAGCTAGCGACAGTGCGGTGGCAAGGGCGGTGCTAAGAGCGGCAGGAAAGGCCGCGGTCAGGATCGTCGATCTGCGATGCATCGCGTTCGCTCCCTCGGACGAGTTGTCGGGCGGCCGCGCGGCGCGACCGTCGCGCAACTCTCAAGTCCGAAAAATCCTGCCGTCAACGCCGGGCGAGGATGGGGGCGGGAGGCGAATTTTTCGAGACGTTTCCGTATCTTGAGAGGCGTTTCGTCTCCGCGCGAGCCGTGAGACGTCCGAATGGGACGGGCGTCTACGCCGGAAGATCCGGCCGCGCGCGATTCGTGCTACCAGCACCGGGACCGTTCCCGGCCACTGGGGCCCATCCCGACGCGCGATGACCGACCTCCTGATCCGCCCGGCGCAGAACCACGACCACGACGCGATCTGGTCGATCCTGGAGCCGATCCTGCGCGAGGGCGAGACCTATGCCCTGCCGCGGGACTGGGACCGGGAGCGGGCGCTCGCCTACTGGTTCGCGCCGGCCCACCACGTCTTCGTCGCGGAAGAGGCGGGCGCGGTGCTCGGCAGCTCCTACATCCGCGCCAACCAGCTCGGGGCCGGCGACCATGTCGCCAACGGCACCTACGCCACGCATCCGGCGGCGCGCGGTCGGGGCGTGGCCCGCGCCATGGGCCTGCACTCCTTCGAGGCCGCGCGGGCGCTGGGCTTTTCCGCGATGCAGTTCAACCTCGTCGTCGCCACCAACGCCCCCGCCGTCGCCCTCTGGACGAGCCTCGGCCTCAGGGAGGTCGGCCGCCTGCCCGGCGTCTTCCGCCATCCCCGGCACGGGCCGGTCGACGCGCTGGTGATGCACCGGAGCCTGTAACCCCGCCTCCATTGAACACGGCCGCGCTTGGGACAGATTGATCCCCGCGCACCGCGGGAGGTGCGGGGAGGGCGCGGACCTTGAGCTTCCTGATCTGCCTCGCGGCGCTCTTCTTCCTGATGGGGATCGCCTATCGCGGCTTCTCGGTGATCCTGTTCGCGCCGGTCGCCGCCATGGGCGCGGTGCTGCTCACCGACCCGTCGGCTGTGCCGACCCTCTTCTCCGGGCTGTTCATGGAGAAGCTCGTCGGCTTCCTGAAGCTGTACTTCCCGGTCTTCCTGCTCGGCGCCGTGTTCGGCAAGCTCATCGAGATCTCAGGCTTTGCCCGCTCCATCGTCGGCGCCGTCACCGGGCTCCTGGGCGAGGGCAGGGCGATCGTCGCCATCGTGCTGGTCGGCGCCATCCTCACCTATGGCGGCGTCTCGCTGTTCGTGGCGGTGTTCGCGGTCTATCCCTTCGCCGCCGAGCTGTTTCGCCGCTCCAACATCCCGAAGCGCCTGATCCCCGGCACGATCGCGCTCGGCGCCTTCACCTTCACCATGGATACCCTGCCGGGCACGCCGCAGATCCAGAACATCATCCCGGCTTCCTTCTTCAAGACCGACGCCTACGCCGCTCCCTGGCTCGGCATCATCGGCGCGCTCTTCGTGTTCGGCGTCGGCGTCGCCTATCTCGAATGGCGCCGCCGCTCCGCCGGGGACGAGGGTTACGGCGAGGGCCACACCAACGAGCCGCAGGCGGTCGAGGACAAAGTCGTCATCCATCCCATGGTGGCGATCCTGCCGCTCCTCATCGTCGGAATCGGCAACAAGCTGCTGCTCGCCTGGATCACCGCCTCCTACGGCGAGCAGGCGAGCGCGGCGC
The DNA here is from genome assembly GCF_021117295.1 of Methylorubrum sp. B1-46. Classification (NCBI taxonomy): domain Bacteria; kingdom Pseudomonadati; phylum Pseudomonadota; class Alphaproteobacteria; order Hyphomicrobiales; family Methylobacteriaceae; genus Methylorubrum; species Methylorubrum sp. B1-46. The sequence goes on from NZ_CP088247.1 coordinate 4,334,451, forward strand.
TGACGCCGGAGATGGCGGCCCATCCGGTCACGGTCCAGGTCAAGACGGTCGCGGCGATCTGGGCGGTGCAGGGTGCGCTGTTGCTGGGCATCCTCGCCACCGTGATCCTCGGCTTCCGCAACCTCGCGGACCGCTTCTCCGAGGGCTCGAAGGCGGCGGTGGCCGGCTCGCTGCTCGCTGGCATGAACACCGCCACCGAGTACGGCTTCGGCGCGGTCATCGCCGCGCTGCCCGGCTTCAAGGTGATCTCGGATGCGCTCTCGGCGATCCCGAACCCGCTGATCAACGAAGCGGTGACGGTCAACGTGCTGGCCGGCGTCACCGGCTCGGCCTCGGGCGGGCTCTCGATCGCGCTTGGCGCCCTGTCCGGTCGCTTCGTCGAGGCGGCGCAGGCGGCCGGCATCCCGCTCGAAGTGATGCACCGCGTCGCCTCGATGGCGAGCGGCGGCATGGACACCCTGCCGCATAACGGCGCGGTGATCACCCTGCTCGCCGTCACCGGGCTCACCCACCGCCAGTCCTATGGCGACATTTTCGCGATCACGATCATCAAGACCGTGGCCGTGTTCGTCGTGATCGGCGTCTACTACGCGACCGGTCTGGTCTGACGCCGCCCGCGAGAGCGTCCGGCGGAAGGAGTGGGCTCGGACGCGCGCTCGGAACAAAGGCGGGCCGCCGCCGGATTGCCAGCGGAAGGGGACGGCCCCGGCGTCGTTCGGGACGAACGCCCGACCACGCGCCGGGCAGATACGGGACCGGGGACGAGTATGACGGGAACGGCACTGATCGCGGGCGTCGGCGGGATCGTCGGCAACAACCTCGCCCGGCACCTCGTGGCGCGGGGGTGGACGGTCGAGGGCCTCGCCCGGCGCCCACCCGACATCGCCGGGGTGACGCCGATCGCCGCCGACCTGCTCGACCCGGCGGCTTTGGCCCGCGCGCTGGAGGGCCATGCGCCGAGCCACGTCTTCATCACCACCTGGCTGCGCCAGCCCACCGAGGCCGAGAACATCCGCGTCAACGCGGCCATGGTCGCGAACCTCCTCGACGCGCTTCGCCCGGCGGCCAGCGTGCGCCACGTGGCGCTGGTGACGGGCCTCAAGCACTATCTCGGGCCGTTCGAGGCCTACGGGAAGGGCAGCCTGCCGCCGACCCCGTTCCGCGAGGACCTGCCGCGCCTCGACATCGAGAATTTCTACTACGCGCAGGAGGATGCGGTGTTCGCGGCCGCTGCGCGCGACGGCTTCACCTGGAGCGTGCACCGCCCGCACACCATCGTCGGCTACGCGCTGGGCAACGCCATGAACATGGGCGTGACGCTCGCCGTCTACGCCTCGCTCTGCCGCGAGACAGGGCGCCCCTTCCGCTTCCCCGGCTCGGCGGCGCAGTGGAACGGGCTCACTGACGTCACCGACGCGCGGCTGCTCGCCCGCCATCTCGAATGGGCCGCGCTGACGGAGGCGGCGCAGAACGAGGCCTTCAACGTCGTCAACGGCGACGTCTTCCGCTGGCAATGGATGTGGGGGCGGCTCGCCCAGTGGTTCGGGGTCGAGCCGGCGCCCTTCGACGGCGAAAGCAACCCGCTCGAGCACCAGTTGGCGGGCGCTGCCCCGCTCTGGGCGGAGATCGCGGCGCGCCACGGCCTGATCGAACCCGACCTGAACCGGCTGGCTTCCGCCTGGCACACCGATGCCGATCTCGGCCGCCCGATCGAGGTCGTCACCGACATGAGCAAGAGCCGGCGCCTCGGCTTCCTCGACTACCAGCCCTCGGACGACGCCTTCTTCGACCTGTTCGCCCGGCTGCGGGCCGAGCGGGTCATTCCCTGAACGGACCGGCGAAGGATCACCCCACCGTCCCGGCCCTCTGCCCGGCCTTCTGCCGCCGGGTCGGGTGGGTCATCGCTTCGAGTTCGAGAAGCTCGTTGAGCTGGGCCTCCGTCAGAAGGCCCTCCTCCAGCACCAGATCCGCCACCGCGCGGTTCTCCTTCAGCGCGCGGCGGGCGATGCGGGAACTGGCCTCGTAGCCCAGCGTCGGCGCGAGCGCGGTGACGAGGCCGATCGAGCCCTGGACCAGGCTGCGGCAGCGCTCGCGGTCGGCCTCGATGCCCTCGACGCAGCGCTTGGTCAGGGTGTCGATCGCCGCCGTCAGCATCCGGAGCGAGCTCAGCACGCAGTAGCCGATGGTCGGCTCGAAGGCGTTGAGCTGGAGCTGGCCGCCCTCGGCGCAGAGCGTCACCGTGAGGTCGTGGCCGATCACCATGTAGGCCACCTGATTGACCACCTCTGGGATCACCGGGTTGACCTTGCCCGGCATGATCGAGGAGCCGGCCTGCACGGCGGGCAACCGGATCTCGCCGAGGCCGGTGCGGGGACCGGACGAGAGCAGGCGCAGGTCGTTGCAGATCTTGGACAGCTTCACCGCGACGCGCTTCAGCGTGCCGGAGAACAGCACGAAGGCGCCGAGATCCGAGGTCGCCTCGATCAGGTTGGAGGCGAGCACCATCGGCTGGCCGGCGAGCCGCGACAACTCCTCCACGGCGAGCGCGGCGTAGCGCGGGTCGGCGTTGAGGCCGGTGCCGATTGCGGTGGCGCCGAGATTCACCTCGCGGAACAGGCCGACGATCTCGTTCAGCCGCGCCACGTCCTCCTTGATCGTGGCGTGGAAGCCGTCGAACTCCTGGCCGAGCGTCATCGGCACCGCGTCCTGAAGCTGGGTCCGGCCCATCTTCAGCACGTCGGCGAACTCCACCGCCTTGCTCTTGAAGGCGTAGGCGAGGTCGTCGAGCGCCTTGACCAGTGGCTGCGTGGCGAAGATTACCGCGAGCCGCAGAGCCGTCGGGTAGGCGTCGTTGGTGGACTGCGCCATGTTGACGTCGTCGTTGGGATGCAGCGCGGCGTAGTCGCCCGGCGCCCGGCCCATCAAGCGCAAGCCGACATTGGCGATCACCTCGTTGGCGTTCATGTTGGTCGAGGTGCCGGCCCCGCCCTGGATCGCGTCGACGACGAAGGATTCGCCGTAGGCCGGGTCGGTCGCGACGAGGGTGCAGGCCTCGTCGATGATCGCCGCCTTCTCCTTCGGCAAGGTGCCGAGCCGGTGGTTGGCCCGTGCGGCCGCCTGCTTCACCAGGGCGAGCGCCCGCACGAAATCCGGGTAATGGCCGACCGGCACGCCGGTGACCGGGAAATTCGCCACCGCGCGCTTGGTATGGATGCCCCACAGGGCGTCGGCCGGCACCTCGCCGTCGCCCAGCAGGTCGTGTTCCGAGCGCGTCTTCGCCCCCTCCATCGCCACCTTGCGCACGGTGGCGACGGCGAGATCCTCCTCCTGGAGCGGCTTCTCCGCGGCGGCTCGCGCCGTCGTGCCGAGCGCGTCGGGGCGGGCGGCCCGCTCGGCCGCCGCGAGGGCCGCGGCCCTCGTCTGAGCCTTCGCGGCCTTGACCGCCTTCTTCCCCGTGCCGCCCGTGATCTCGGCCTTCCCGGCTGCACCCTTGGTCGTCTTGCCCGCCCCCTTCCGGCCGGCGGCAGCCTTGCCTCCGACCGCATCCTTGCCTCCAACCGCATTCTTGACGGATTTGGCGGAGCGCCAGGCCTTGGTGTCGGATGCCGTCTTCGCCACGGAAGTCTCCCCGATGCGTCGGACGGTCCGGCCGAATCGTCGATTCGGGCGGCCGGTGACCGTCGGGTCGGTGTTCAGAGGGTCACGTGCCGGGCTGTCAACCGATCGCGGTCCGGTTGACGTATCAGGCGCTCCGCGCCGTCAGCCTTCGTGCGGACGGCGCGAAGCCCGCGGGAGAGGTCAGAAGAACAGCGTCGTGTTGAGGTAGCCGTAGAAGGTGTCGCCCGTATCCGGCGCGTTGGGGGCGTTGCGCAGGAAGTCACCCTTGGCGAGATAGGCGAGGCCGGTATCGAGGATCATCTCGTTGGGAATGATCCAGTAGCGCAGGCGGCCCTCGATCTGGTGGCCGGCGAAGGTGCCGGAGCGGCCGGTGCGGTCGCGGATCAGGGTCGCGGCGAAGGTGTCGGTGGCGCTCTCCAGCCAGAGCGGGCGGTAGGCGATGAAGGCGTCCCACACCTTGCTCGGGGTGATCTCGGCGCGGATCGAGGGCGAGATCAGGTTGGCGCGCTGCACCGGGCCGTAGAGGCCGGTCGGGCCGTACTCGAAGCGCCGGGCCCCGAACAGCGTGTCGAAGCGGGTGAACTTGCCGTCGTTGTTCCGGTCGCCGCTGGCTTGATCGTAGTGCAGCGACAGCCGCGGCTTCCAGGCGTGCTCGAAGGTGTAGCCGACCTCGGCATGGACGAAGTAGGCTGAGACCGTGAGGTCGCGCTGGTCGGAGGCGGCCGCAGTCTCGCGGGCAAGTCCGGTCTGGTAGATTCCCTCGAAATCGTAGTCGAACGCGCCGACCTGGGGTCGGCGGGCGAAACGCAGGCCGGGGGTGAACAGGCGTCGGTCCCGGGTCTGGACCGAGCGCAGGCCGGTGCCCGAATCCTGCTCGTAGAGGCCGTAGCCGTAGAGCTCGAACGTGCCGCCGAGGATGTCGGCGAAGGTGTAGGAGGCGCCGAAGAGCTGCAGGTTCAGGCTCTCGCGGTCGAACTCGATGCCGTTGTCGAGGATGCCGTTGACGTCGTCGGGCAGGCGGGTGTGCGGCATCACCCACAGGGCGGTGAACTTGTCCCGGTTCGCGCCCTGCCAGTCATAGGTCAGGCCGGTATAGGCGTTGATGGTGTTGCGGAACTGCTGGCGCGAGACGAGGCGGCGCGAGCCGATGTTCTTGGTGAAGCGGCCGACCGTCAGGCTGCTCTTCGAGCCCTCGCCGCCGAGATCGCCCGTGTCGAAGTTCAGATAGGCCTGGCCCGGTTCGAGGGCGTTGATCTCCGTGGTGAAGGCGGAGGAGTTGCGCTGCTGGAAATAGCCGCGGCTGTCGAACAGCTCGACGCCGAGGCGCACCGGGCCCTTGATCCCGTACTCCACGTGCAGGGTCGTGAGATACGAGTTCAGGATGTCGTTGGCCGCGAACGTCGGCACCGGACGGAACTGGTTGGCGATGCCCTCCACCCGCGGCCGGAACGAGCCGCTGATGCGCCAGTTCTCCGGCTCGCCGAGCGCCCGGTAGAGGAAATTCGGCGGCTGGGCCGGCGCGGCGGCGAAGTACGGCCCGGACGGCTTCGTCCGAGGCGCCGCCTGTGCCGGGACGCCGACGACATCCGCTGCGGCCAGCGGCGGCGTGTCCCGAAGGCCGGCGAGGGGGCCGCTCTGGGCGAGTGCCGGGCCGACGAGGAGGGGGACGGAGACGCCGGCAAGCAACGACGCGCACAGAACCGATTGCTTCACCATGCCGCTCCTGTTCTTTCGCAGAGTTTGTCCGTGAGGGATGAGAAATCACCTAGTCTGGTATACCAGCGCAAGGACTGGCTCTTCGAGCGATGCATTTTGTCGGCGCCACGCTGTGCCGGAGTATCCGTTGGGGTCTGCTTTTCCACATGGCAGTCGACGCGTAAATCAGAGTGAAATCAGTGATTTAAGGTGCGAAATTTCACCGCTGCCATGCGCGTTCGCTTTGTCCCCCGTCTGCAACGTCTGGGACAAAAGCTCGAAAGTACTTGGATTTTTCGGGATTAAAGCCGGATGTGCTTCTCGTGGGGTCGGCGCGATCACGCCCTGCAATCGCACCGTGCACGGGGATGATGGCCGCAGACGGATGACAAGCCGGTGTCCCCGCCTCACTATGGGGCCGCCGCCGCCGCCGCCGCCCGCCGGGCCGCGGCGCGTCACGCACGTGTTCGGAAGGTCCGCCCATGCGCCTCAAGGCCGCGCTCCTGCTCAGTGCTCTCGTCGCCGCGACCGCCTGTTCGCCGGCGCGCGCCCAGAATCCCGCGGACCAGGATCCTGCGGGCCCGAGCCTCACCGGGACGCTGAAGAAGGTGAAGGATACCGGTGCCCTCACCATCGGCTACCGCGACGCCTCGGTGCCGTTCTCCTATCTCGACGGCAACCAGAAGCCGGTGGGCTACGCCTACGAGATCTGTCTGAAGGTCGCCGACGCGGTCAAAACCCATCTCAAGCTCGACAAGTTGGACGTGCGGCTCAACCCCGTCACCTCCGCGACCCGCATTCCCCTGATCGCCAACGGGACGATCGACCTCGAATGCGGCTCGACCACCAACAACGCCGACCGGCAGAAACAGGCCGCCTTCACCAACACCCACTTCCTCACCGCGACGCGCTTCGTCGCGAAGAAGGAGAAGGGGCTCGACAAGACCGACGACCTCAAGGGCCGGACCGTGGTCTCGACCTCGGGCACCACGAACATCCGCCAGATCAACGAGATCAACGCGGCCCGCGGCCTCGGCATGCGGATCCTGCCGGCCAAGGACCACGCCGAGGCCTTCCTGATGATGGAGACCGGCCGCGCCGACGCCTTCGTGATGGATGACGTGCTGCTCGCCGCCCTCGTCGCCGGCTCGAAGTCGCCTGAGGCCTACACGATCTCGTCGGAGGCTCAGTCGCAGCCCGAGCCCTACGGCATCATGCTGCGCAAGGACGACGCCCCCTTCAAGGCCGTGGTCGATGCGGCGACCGCCGCCCTCTACAAGAGCCCGGAGGGGAAGGCGCTCTACGACACGTGGTTCACGCAAGCCATCCCGCCGCGGGGCATCAACCTGAAGCTCCCGATGAGCGAGCCGATGCGGAAGGCCTTCGCCAATCCGAGCGACAGCGCCGATCCGGCGGCCTACTGAGCGCGGCGGCCCGCAACGGATGAGCGGCCTTTCGACGATGAGCTCCCCGATGGCTGGCGCTCGATGAACTACAACTGGAACTGGGGCATCTTCCTGGAGCCGTCGCCCGAGGGCGCCGGCACCTATGCCGACATGCTCCTCTCGGGGCTGGCCTGGACGGTCGCCACCGCGCTGGCCTCGTGGGTGATCGCCTTCACCCTCGGCTCGGTGATCGGCGTGATGCGCACGCTGCCCTCGCGCACCGCCAACGCGGTCGGTGCCGCCTATGTCGAGGGATTCCGCAACGTCCCGCTGCTGGTGCAGATGTTCCTCTGGTACTTCGTGCTGCCGGAACTCCTGCCCGCGCATCTGGGCGCCGCTGTCAAGCAGATGCCGGACGCGCCGTTCTACACGGCGGTCCTGTGCCTGGGCTTCTTCACCGCCGCGCGGGTGGCCGAGCAGGTGCGGGCGGGCCTCCTCGCCCTGCCGCGGGGGCAGGCGCAGGCGGGCCTCGCGCTCGGCCTCACGCGGGCGCAGACCTACCGCGCCGTGCTGCTGCCCAACGCCTACCGGATCCTCCTGCCGCCGCTCACCTCGGAATTCCTCAACAACCTCAAGAACACCTCGGTGGCGCTCACCATCGGCCTGCTCGAACTCACGGCGCGGGCCCGCTCGATGCAGGAATTCTCGTTCCACGTGTTCGAGGCCTTCACCGCCGCGACCCTGCTTTACGTCGCCCTCAACCTCGTGGTGATCGCGGGCGCGACGCTGCTGGAGCGGCGCCTGGCCGTGCCGGGAGGGCGCTGATGTTCGGGCAGTTCGACTTCTCCGTCATCGTCGACGCGCTGCTCTACCTCTTCGCCGAGGGCATGGTGTTTACCCTGACGCTGACCGCGCTCGCGGCGAGCGGCGGCATCGTGCTCGGCACGGCGCTCGCGCTGATGCGGCTCTCGGGCGTGCCGGGCCTGACGCATGCGGCCAAGCTCTATGTCGAGCTGATGCGGGCCCTGCCGCTCGTGCTGGTGATCTTCTGGTTCTACTTCCTCGTGCCCTATCTCGGTGCCTGGGCGACGGGTTCGGACACGCCGATCCAGGTCGGGGCGTTTGCCTCCGCGCTCGTCACCTTCACCCTGTTCGAGGCGGCCTACTTCTCCGAGATCGTGCGGGCGGGCATCCAGTCGATCCCGAAGGGGCAGAGCGCGGCGGCCCAGGCGCTCGGCATGAACTACGCGCAGACGATGCGGCGCGTGGTGCTGCCCCAGGCCTTCCGCAACATGGTGCCGCTGCTGCTGACCCAGACGATCGTGCTGTTCCAGGATACGTCGCTCGTCTACGTGCTCTCGCTGACCGATTTCCTGGGCGCTGCCTCCAAGGTCGCGCAGCGCGACGGGCGTCTCGTGGAGATGTACCTGTTCGCCGCGCTCGTCTACTTCGCCGTCTGCTTCGCGGCCTCGCTGCTCGTGCGCCGGCTCCAGGCCCGCACGGCGATCGTCCGGTGAGAGGGCAAACGCGATGAGGACGGGCCCATGACCTCTGCTCCCATAAGTTCTGCCCCGCAGCCGGCCATCGCGGGCGGGCCGATGATCGCCATCGAGGCGGTGTCGAAGTGGTACGGCGAGGTCCGCGTCCTCACCGACTGCTCCACCGCGGTGAACCGGGGCGAGGTGGTGGTGGTCTGCGGCCCCTCGGGCTCGGGGAAGTCGACGCTGCTGAAATGCGTCAACGCCCTGGAGCCGTTCCAGGAGGGGCAGATCACCGTCGACGGCACGCGGGTACGGGACAGGGCCACCAACCTGCCGCGGCTGCGCGCGCGGGTCGGCATGGTGTTCCAGCATTTCGAACTGTTCCCGCATCTGAGTGTCATCGACAACCTGACGTTGGCCCCGCGCAAGGTGCTCGGGCGATCGCGGGAGGCGGCAACCAAGCGCGGCCTCGATCTGCTGGCCCGCGTCGGCCTCTCGGCGCATGCGCAGAAGCATCCGGGTCAGCTCTCGGGCGGGCAGCAGCAGCGGGTGGCGATCGCCCGGGCGCTCGCCATGGACCCGGTGGTGATGCTGTTCGACGAGCCGACCTCGGCCCTCGACCCCGAGATGGTCGGCGAGGTGCTCGACGTGATGGTGGAACTGGCCCGCGACGGCATGACCATGATGGTCGTGACCCACGAGATGGGATTTGCCCGCAAGGTGGCCGACCGGGTGGTGTTCATGGATCGCGGCGAAATCGTCGAGGATGTCGCCAAGGACATCTTCTTCGACCGGCCTCGCAGCGAGCGGGCTCAGCAGTTCCTCTCGAAGATCCTCGCGCATTGACGCGGATTTGCGGTCTTCGGCTCTCCCCGGCGGCACGTTCCGGCTGTATGCTCACCGCTTGTGCCGCTGAAACCGGCCTGTTTCCTGCACGTTGCACCGATGTGGGGGGCGTCCGGGCCGGGTTCGGAGGATTCGCCGCGGGGCCGGTCTCGAGTTTGATCGAGATGGGACGGTTTCTTCACGCAGCTTGTCTCGGATGCCGCGTTACTATTTCGACATCAACGACGGCACGGATCTGAAGGACGAGGTGGGTCGCGAGATCCAGTACCCGCTTGCCCTGCGCCGCGAGGCTCTGCGGGTGATGACGACCCTGATGGCCGCGGAGGCCGAGGACAGCCAGGATTGCACGCTGGTTCTGACCGTCCGCAACGGCGACGGCGACAGCGTCATGACGATCCGCCTCGTCTGCCAGATCGACGACGGCTGAGATCGATCAAGGGCGATCCTCGGACATCATCGCATCCGGCCGGAGATCCGATGCCGCCTCTGTCGGGGGCGGAGCCGCGTGACCGAGGTCGATCAGGATCATGTCGAGCAGGACGTGGAGCCGGCGGAAGCCCGATGCCGGAAGCTTCGCACGGGCGGCTGCACACAGTGCGGCAACCTCAGCGATGGCATCAGCGTCGTTGGTCGGCATCGTCCTTCCCTGTTTGGTGCGTATTCGATCAGGCTGTGAGGCTAATGGGCCAAGCAAGTCTGTTCAATGCGACCCGATAGTGCGTAAATCTTCTCAAGTAAATACTTGTTCAAAAATGGGGTGCTGACGGGCATTGGATCCGATCGAATCCGTTGATCAAATTATCGTGTGCTTGCTGGCGGGGACGCGACGAAGGCGCTTTGGGGCCGCGCGCTTTGCAAGAGATCAGGGCAGGAGAGCGAGGCAAGGGAGCGAGGCAAGAGGGCGGGGGGCGGCTCTGCCACCTTCGCATGACCGGTTGGGTTCGGGGCCGGGCAGCGCCGCACGGCGTCCCAGGTCTGCCGGATGATGCGTCCGAAATCGGTTGGCGCCGCTGCGTTCGATCCGCCCGATGGTCGAGGGACGCTACGGCCATCACACGGAGCAAGAGGCCCTCCGGCGAAGGGGCGGGGTGACGCGCAATGCGGATCGCCGTGACCCGGCTCCCCGCGCCGCGTCAGAACAGCGAGATGAGGAGGATGCCGGCCACCATCAGCGCGGCTCCGCCGAGCCGCGACGCGCCGGCCCGCACCCGCTTCATGCCGACCCAGCCGAAATGGTCCAGCGCCACCGAGGTCAGCAGGTTGGCGGTGATGAGCAGGCCGTTGAAGGCGCCCGCGCCGACCTTGTCGACGAACAGCAGGCCGGCGAACACGGCCACGGCCCCGGTGAGGCCGGCCAGCGGCATCCACCAGCGCACCCCTTCCAGGTCGGTCCGCTGCGGCAGCGGCTTCGGCCGCAGCAGGAAGACCAGCACGAACACGAACACCACCGGAAGGAACGAGACCAGGGCCGCGAGCCACGGATTGACCAGGGCCCCGCGGAGCTGCGCGTTCCAGGCCACGCCGATCGCCTGCAGCGCGCCCGCCACGACGATGAAGGGGTAGAGCAGCCTCGGATTGAGACCGTGGCCCGTCTCGGTCTCACCCGATTCCGACCCCTTGTCGGGGGTGACGCGGGCGATGAACGTCACGCCGACGGCCATGAGCAGGCCGCCGAGCCAGGGCAGCGGCTTGAACCCGCCGCCCGGCATCCCGAACAGGCCCAGCGAATCCATCGCCAGCGAGGTCAGGATGTTGGCGGTCAGGGTCAGCCCGTTGAAGGGGCCGGCGCCGACCTTGTCGACGAAGGCGAGGCCGCCGAACACCGCGACCGCGCCGGCGAGCCCGCCGAGCGGCGCGTACCACGGCATGCCTGCGAGCGTGTCGAGGCCCGGCAGCGGCGTCGGCATCACGAGGAACAGCGTCGCGAAGACGAACACGATCGGCAGGAAGGAGACGGAGGCCGCCAGGAACGGATTGACGAGCTGCCCGCGCAACTGCGCGTTCATGGAATTGCCGAGTGCCTGGAGGGCGCCCGCGAGGAGGATGAAGGGGTAGAGAAGGGCGGCACTCACGGGGGCGGCCTCCGGATCGGCGAAGGGGCAGGCGAAGGGGCAGGCGAGGGGAGATCAGGCGAGGATCAGCGCGGCCAGCGCGAGGGCGAGCGCCGGGGGCATGACGAGGACGCCGAGCTTCAGGAACGCCCAGGCCGAGACGTCTTCGCCCTCGCGGCGGATCGCGGTGAGCCAGAGGATGGTCGCGAGCGAGCCCGTGACCGAGAGGTTCGGTCCGAGATCGATGCCGATCAGGATCGCTCCCGCGACCGTCTCCGGGACGTGGGCCGCCTGCACCGCAGCGCCGGCCAGCAGGCCCGCCGGCAGGTTGTTCACGAGGTTCGAGCCGAAGGCGACGAGGGCGCCGCCGGCCCAGGCTGCGGCGGCCGGATCGCCCTGCGCGGCCCGGCCGAGGGCGTCGGCCAGCCGCGCGAGCAGGCCGGTCGTCTCCAGGGCCTCGACCAGGATGAACAGCCCGGCGACCAGCGGCAGCACGCCCCAGGACACGTCCTTGGCCACTGCGACCAGCCCGCCCCGGTTGATCGCGAGCACGACGAGGGTGGTGGCAAGCCCGGCGACAAAGGTCGGCAGGCCGAGTTCCAGCCCGGCGGCCGAGGCGCCGATCAGGGCCGCACCGGTGGCGACGATGCCGAGGCCCGCGACCGCGCCGCCGCGCCCGAGGGCCGGCGTGTCGATCCGGGTCGCCACCGTCTCGGCCTTCAGCCGCGCGTTCTGGGTCAGGCGCAGGACGATGTAGGTCGCCACGATCGCGAGGAAGGAGGGCAGGGTGAAGGTCGCGAGCCATTGCCCGAGCGGCGGCATGTGCTCGGCGAAGACGACGAGGTTGGCCGGATTCGAGATCGGCAGCACGAAGCTCGCCGCGTTGGCGATGAAGGCGCAGATGAACAGGTAGGGCAGGGGCTGCTTCACGCCGGCGGCCCGGGTTGCGGCGAAGACGGCCGGCGTCAGCACCACCGCGCAGGCATCGTTCGAGAGGAAGACCGTGACCAGCGTGCCGACGACGTAGACGAGCAGGAACAGCCGCGTCGCCGAACCCTTCGCGGCCCGCACCGCGTGGGCGGCGAGCCAGTCGAACAGCCCCTCCTTCCGGGCGATCTCGGAGAGCAGCATCATCCCGACGAGGAAGAGGTAGACGTCCGTGCCCTTGGCCGCGCCCTCCAGGGCGGCCTGCCAGGGGATCAGGCCGAGGAGGACGAGGAGCGCCGCGCCGGCCACCGCCCAGACCGCCTCCGGCCAGGAGAAGGGGCGCAGGATCACGCCGAGGGTCGCGAGCGCGGCGATGCCCCAGGTCGCCGCATTCGGGTTCTGGATGAGCGCACCCATCGGCGTCGGGCTTCCTTCTGGCGGAGTGAGTCACAGGGTTCGGCGCGGAGGGCGCCATCGAGGCGGTTCAGAGTGCCTCACAACACGCCCGGTCACCGGCCGTTCTCGCTCTGGCGAGGACAGCGCGGCGGGCGTTTCGTGAGAGACATTCGAGCGGGCTCGCGCGTGGCCCCTCCCAGGCCTTGTCTCCCGATCGCTTCCGTATCGATACCGGCCCGCGGCTGCTTCCATGGCGGTGCCGCAAGCAGTCGCCGCTCAAGTTTCCTCGTGCCTCGCCGTTCCGGATTAATCCATCACAACGACGCGATTCTTCTGCGAGCCGCGGCAGGCGAGGATTGGACGAGCGCATTTTTCCAAGCCTCACGAGGCTTCGGGGCCGAGTCGCGACGCGCCGGTATGCGGTCGATGTGCCGGAATGCGATGAAGCGGGCAGGGCGGAACAGCGTCCGGGAGCGCCGGTTTCCCGAGGGTTCATCACGCCCGGAACCTGAGGAGATCCGCCATGAAGGCCCTGACCCTTGCGCTCGCCAGCGCCCTCCTGCTCACGCCCGCCGCCATCGCCGCCGAAGGTTCGGGCACCAGCCGCTCCGGCACCGCCGACAGCACGGGGGCTAACGATGCCGGTTCTGGAGCCTCGCCCGGAGCGGCCGGAAGCGGCCCCACCTCCGGCGACAAGAGCCGATCCGGCACGGCCAACAGCACGGGGCCCAACGATGCCGGCTCCGGCGCCTCACCCGGCGCCCAGGGCAAGGGCCACGAGGCCCGATAAGAGCTCCCGCTCACGGACCGTTCTCGCTCTGGCGAGGACAGCGCAGCGAGAGTCTTGTGAGAGACACGAAGAACGGTCTCTCAGTGGGGTTCACCGGACGGCAAAGGGGCATCCGGGTTCCGCGCGGTTCCCGAATGCCCCTTCGCGATGTCCGATGCGCCGACCTGTCTCCGTGAGGAGCGGGTCGGGCGGGATCGATCGTCCCTGCGATCGCTCCTTCGGGATCAGTCGTTCTTCACCGTGCCGTCCAGGCCGACCTTGACCTCCTGCTCGCGGTCGGTGAGCGCGAGCTTGATCTCGTACTCGACCGCGTTGCCCTCGCGCTCCACCTCGGCCTCGTAGGCCTTGCTGCCGGGCGCCTTGGCCTCGGCGAGCGCAATCGCCTCCTTCAGCGAGACCTTGGCATTCTGGAAGTCGCTCGCCTTCAGCCGGGTGAAGTAGCGCTCGATCGGCTGGTTCTCACTCTTGAAGAGTTCGCCCGTGTCGGCGTTGACGCCGTGCTCGACGAGCTTGCCGCTCGGATACACGACCTTGATCGCGTAGCGCGCCGGGTTCTTGCTGTCGGCCTTCTCGAAATCGGCGTCGATCGCCTTGCCGCCCTTCTCCTCACCCTCGGCCTTGCCCTCGGCAGTGGCGATGGCCTGGGCGAGGCCGATCTTGGCCGACTTGGCGACCTGCCACTCCTTGAGGTCGCTGTTGGACTTGGTGGCCTCCGTCGCGCTCGGCGCACGGCCGGTGTTCTCCGGGTTCTTGGTCAGGTCCGGGTTCTGAGCCGTGGCCATCCCCGTCATCAGGGCAAGGAGGCCGGTGGCGGCGGTGAGGCGCAGGAGATTCGTCTTCGTCGTCATGGCGGGTTCCCGTTCTCGGGGTTGGTTGCGGTCCACTGAACGGTCCAAGCCGCCGCTTGGTTGCGGCGCGTCATGACGTTCGAAGCCTGCTGGTACTGCCGCTCCTGCACGCCATCGAAGGCCCGTGGCCGGACCCGATGCAGTCGGCGGTCTTGGCCGGCCTTGACATATATCCGTTATAAAAATAACTAATTCGCATATCGAGTATAAGGTTCATCGAGAGCGCATTTATGGGTCCCGTCGAGTCCGAGGCCGCCTTCCTGGCGCGCTACGATCCCGCCGATTACGCGCGGCCCGCCGTCGCCGTCGATCTGGTTCTGCTGGGGCTCTCCGGCGGCCGTCCCGTCATCCTGCTGCTGCGGCGCGACCGCCACCCGCATGCGGGGCGCCACGCGCTGCCCGGCGGCTTCGTCGGGATCGACGAGGCGCTGGATGACGCCGCCGCCCGCGTCCTGGTGGAGAAGGCGGGCGGGGCGCGGGCGCATCTGGAGCAGCTCTACACCTTCGGCGCCGTCGAGCGGGATCCGCGCATGCGCATCGTCACGGTCGCCCATCTCGCGCTCCTGACCGAGGCGGCCCTCGCCGAGGCGCTGGCGCGCGCCCCGGCTCTGCATCCCGGCACGGTCACGGCGTCGGATGAGGGATCCATGACGGTCCGTGCGGCCGACGGCGCGGCGCTCACACTCGCCTTCGACCACGCCGAGATCGTCGCCCTCGCCCTGCGGCGGCTCAGGGGCAAGCTCGATTATTCGGAGGTCGGCTTCAGGCTGCTGCCGGAGCTGTTCACTCTGCGCCAGCTTCAGGACGTGCACGAGGCGATCCTGGGCACGCGCCTCAACAAGCCCGCCTTCCGCCGCCGCATGCTCGACCGCGGCTGGCTCGAACCCACCGGCCAATTCGAGACGGGCACCTCCTACCGCCCGGCCGAGCTGTACCGCTTCCGTCCTCTCCCCTCGCAAACGCTCTCGAAAGGAGACTGACATGGCCACGATCCGCCGCTTCGGCGTTCTCTCTCAGCTTCGGAGCGAGGCCAGCCATTACGTGGTCCGCTACCGCAACGGCCGCCCGCGCCAGAGCGGGCGCGGCCTCGTCTTCTGGTTCCGCCCGGAGACCGCGAGCATCAGCGAACTGCCGATGGACGACCGCGAGATGACGCTGTTCGTGCGCGGCCGCAGCGGCGATTTCCAGACCGTGGCGGTCCAGGGCAGCATCGGCTGGCACGTCGCCGATCCCGAGCGGCTCGCGAGCCGGATCGACTTCTCCCTCGACCTGCGCACCGGCCGCCTCCAGGGCGAGCCGGTCGAGCGGATCGAGGCGCGCATCGCCGGGCTCGCCAACCAGACCGTGCTGCAGTTTCTGGGACAGGCGCCGGTGCGTGCGCTGCTCGATGCCGGGCCGGAATCCTTGCGCGGGCAATTGCAGGCGGCGCTCGCCGCCGAGCCGTCGCTGGCCGAGATCGGCGTCGCCGTGGTCTCGGTGCGGCTCACCAACCTCGCCCCGTCGAGCGAGCTGGAGCGTGCACTGCAGACGCCGACCTACGAGGCGCTGCAGCAGAAGGCCGACGAGGCCACCTTCGCCCGCCGGGCGCTGGCCGTGGAGAAGGAACGCGCCATCGCCGAGAACGAACTCGCCACCCGGACCGAACTCGCCCGGCGCGAGAGCCTGCTGATCGCCGAGGAAGCGCAGAACGCCCGCAACCGGGCGCAAGGACGGGCCGAGGCGGAAGGGATCGAGGCTGGCGCGGTGGCCGAGCGCATCCGCATGGTCGAGGGCGCGCGGGCCGAGGCCGAGCGGGCGCGGGTCGCGATCTACCGCGACGTGGCGCCGGGCACCCTGCTCGGCCTCGCCGCCCAGGCACTGGCGGGCAAGCTCGACACGATCGAGCACGTCAACGTCACCCCGGACCTGCTGGCCAGCCTGCTCGGCGAGGTCCGCCGATCGCCCGGCCTCCCGGCGCGCTGAGGGAGGAGCCCATGGCCGCGCTCACTCCGCGGGCGGTCTTCGTCACCCGCGAGACCGATTACGAGCTCCTGATCGCCCGGCACGCCACCAGGGGACAGGCCCGCTTCTTCCTGGAGAGCCGCGGCCAGGGGCTCGCCGCGGTCGAGGCGCGCCACGAGCGTTTCCACGCGGCCCTGGCACGGGCACGCGCCGCGGTGCCGGGGGAGTGGCGCCAGGCCCAGGTGCGGCGGACCGATCTCGACCGCTTCCTGTTCGGCCCCGACGACGTCGTCGTCGCCGTCGGGCAGGACGGGCTGATCGCCAACGTCGCGAAGTATCTCGGCGCGCAGCCGGTGATCGGCGTGAACCCGGCGCCCGACCTCTATGACGGCGTGCTGGTCCGCAACCCCGTCGAGCGGCTCTCCCGGCTGCTGCCGGCGAGCGTCGCGGGTGATGTGGCCGTCGAGCGACGCACCATGGTCGAGGCGGTGATCGACGGGACCGAGCGCCTGTTCGCCCTCAACGAGATCTTCGTGGGCCACCGCAGCCACCAATCCGCCCGCTACCGGATCGAGGCCGGTCAAGAGGGCAAGGAAGAGGGCAAGGAGGCGGGTGCGGAGGCGGGCGAGGAGCAATCCTCCAGTGGGCTCATCGTCGCCTCCGGCACCGGCGCCACCGGCTGGGCCCGCTCGATCCGTGAGGCGACCGGGCTCGACCTGTCGCTCGCTCCCGACGAGCGGGCGGTGGGCTACTGGGTGCGCGAGCCGTTCCCCAGCGTCACCACCGCCACGCGGCTGCGGGCCGGCAAGATCACCGACACGCCGCTGCACGTCACCTCGCGGATGAACGAGGGCGGCGTGGTCTTCGCCGATGGGATCGAGCAGGACTTTCTGGGGTTCGGCTGGGGCCGGCAGGTGCGGATCGCGCCGGCCGAGCGGGCCCTGCACCTCGTGACCGGGTGAGCTGCGTCGCCGGAACAACGAAGACCGGTTTCTCGGCCGGCCATCCCGTATAGGGAAGGCGTGCGGGACATCCGGGCGGATTGCCTTTCCACGATCATTCGTTGGGCGCGATCCTGTCGTAAAACCGCCAAGGGTGGCAATCATGGGGTGCCGATCATGGGGCGGGTGACCGCGCGCCGTGAGCGTCGGCGCAAGGTTCGACCGATCCGGGAATGGGCAGCACGTGGAATCGGCAGCAGAGCATCGGAGGGGCGGTCTCGCCGAGGCGGGGCGGCACGACGAGGGGCCGGGCGGGAGCCGCGACGGCCGGGCCGTCCTGCGGGGGGCCGCGCGTCCCGACCTGATCCGACGGGAGACGCTCGCCGCCCTGTTCCGGGCGAGCGCGCGGGAGCGGGCCGAGGCGCCCTGCCTGATCGATGCCGCCGCGCCCGGCGCGGACGGACCCCGCCCGGTCCTGACCTACGCGCAGGTCGATGCCCGCTCCGACGCCATCGCCGCCGGGCTGTCCACCCGCGGCATCGGCCCGGGGGATGTGGTGGGCCTCTGGATGGCCCGCGGCACCGAACTGCTGATCGCGCAGATCGGCATCGCCAAATCGGGCGCCGCCTGGCTCCCCTTCGACGCCGAGGCGCCCGCCGACCGCGTCGCGGTCTGCCTGGGGGATGCCGAGGCCAAGGCGCTCCTCGTCTCGGAGGCGCTGCGCCCCCAGGCGCCGGAGGGCACGCCCGCGCTGACGACGTCTGAGGTGCTGGCGGCGGGGCAGGGCGCCTCTGCGCCCGATCTCGACGCCGCCGGACTGACCCCGGCGCACCCGGCCTACCTGATCTACACCTCGGGTTCGACCGGCGTGCCGAAGGGCATCGTCATCAGCCACGCCAACATCTGCCACTTCCTGCGCTCGGGCAACGCCGTCTACGGCCTGCGCGCCGACGACGTGGTGTTCCAGGGCGCCTCGGTGGCCTTCGATCTCTCGATGGAGGAGATCTGGGTCCCCTACCTCGTCGGCGCCTGCCTGTTCGTGGCGAGCCCCGCGATGATGGGCGACGTCGAGTCGCTCCCCGCGATCATCGCGCAGGCCGGCATCACCGTGCTCGACACGGTGCCGACGCTGCTTGCGATGATTCCCGGCGACCTGCCGAGTGTCCGCCTCGTCCTGCTCGGGGGCGAGGCCTTGCCGGAGCCGCTGGTGGCGCGCTGGGCGACCGGTGAGCGGCGCCTGTTCAACACCTACGGCCCGACGGAAGCCACCGTGGTGGCGACCGCGGCCGAGATGCGGCCGGGCCGGCCCGTCACCATCGGCGGCCCGATCCCGAATTATTCGGTCTACGTCGCCGACGAGGCGCTGAACCTGCTGCGCCCCGGCGAGCAAGGCGAGTTGCTGATCGGCGGTCCCGGCGTCGCGGCGGGCTATCTCAAGCGGCCCGAACTGACGGCGGAAAAATTCGTCGCCAACCCCTACCCGTCCGACGGGACCGACCCGGTGCTGTACCGCTCGGGCGACGCCGTCTCGATGACGGCGGAGGGCGATATCGTCTTCCACGGCCGCATCGACGATCAGGTCAAGATCCGTGGCTTTCGCGTCGAACTCGGCGAGATCGAGGCCCGCATCCGGGGCGAGGCGGGCATCAACCAGGCGGCGGTGATCCTGCGCCGCGACGACGAGGTCGATCGCCTCGTGGCCTTCCTCGTGCCCGAGCGCGGCGCCGGGCTCGACCGGGCGGCGCTCCGCAAGAGCCTGGCCGCGCAGATGCCGCCCTACATGGTGCCCGGCCATTTCGAGACGGTCGAGACCCTGCCCCGGCTCACCTCCGGCAAGGTCGACCGCAAGGCCCTGCGGATTGCCCCTCTCACCGTCGCGACGACGGAGGGCGAGCAGGAGGCCCCCGACAACGAGACCGAGGCCGCGCTTCTGGCCGCCGCCAAGACGGTGTTCGGCGATGGGCCGATCGGGCTTGAGGCCGACTTCTTCTCCGAACTCGGCGGCCACTCGCTGCTCGCCGCCCGCTTCGTCGGCGCGGTGCGCGCGACGCCCGCGCTCGCCGGCATCACCCTGCAGGACGTCTATACCGGCCGCACGCTGCGGGCGATGGCGGCGGGTCTGATCGAGCGCACCGGCGGCGTCGGCGCGCAGACCGCGATCCGGGACCTGAGCTTCACGCCGCCCCCGCTCCTGCGGCGCGCCCTGTGCGGGCTGGCCCAGGCGGCGGCTCTCCCGTTCGTCATCGCGCTTGCCACCGCGCAGTGGCTCGGCATCTTCGTCACCTACCTGCTGCTGACCGGCGGGGGCTTAGGCTTCTGGGGTGAGCTCGGCGTCCTGCTGCTCGTCTATATCGGCATCAACGCGGTGACGGCGGCGATCGCGATTGCCGCCAAATGGCTGATCCTCGGGCGGACCAAACCGGGCCGCTACCCGCTCTGGGGCGTCTATTATTACCGCTGGTGGCTGGCGCAGCGCCTGACGCCGCTGGTCCATATCAAGTGGCTCCAGGGCTCACCCGCCATCGTCGCCTATCTGCGGCTGCTCGGTGCGAAGATCGGCGACGACGTGCTGGTCTCCGACCTCGACGTGGGGGCTGCCGACCTCCTCACCGTCGGCCGCGGATCCTCGCTCGGCGGGCGCCTCGTCATCGCCAATGCCGAGGTGGTCGGCAACGAACTCGTCATCGGCTCCGTCGAGATCGGCGAGGATGTCGCCATCGGCGCCTCCTGCGTCATCGGCCCCGGCGCGGTGATCGGGGATCATGCCGAGATCGCCGACCTCACCACCGTGCCCGCCGGCACCGAGATCGGCCCGGCCGAGGCCTGGGACGGCTCGCCCGGCCGCCGGGTCGGCACCGTCGACTTCTCCGCGCTGCCCGAGCCCGCCACCGCCTCTCCGGCGCGGCGGGCGGCCTTCGGCGCCGTCTACGCCTTCCTGCTCGCGGCGGTGCCGGCGGTCGGCCTGCTGCCGATCTTCCCGGCCTTCTACATGTTTGACCAGATCTCCGATCACCTCTCGGAGATCACCGACGTCGATTACCACGTCTACCTGCCGCTGCTGACCTGGCCCACCGCCATGCTGATGACGGCGGGCACGGTGCTGCTCATCGCCGCGATCCGCTGGGCGGTGCTGCCGCGGAAGACCTCCGGCACCTACTCGATCTGGTCGGGCTTCTACCTGCGCAAGTGGCTGGTGGCGCTCGCCTCCGAGGTGACGCTGGAGACGCTCTCCTCGCTGTTCGCCACCGTCTATATGCGGGCGTGGTACCGGCTGATGGGCGCGCGCATGGGGCGGGGCGCCGAGATCTCGACCAATCTCGGCTCGCGCCACGACCTCGTCTCGGTCGGGCCCAACAACTTCATCGCCGACGAGGTGGTGGTCGGCGAGGAGGAGATCCGCCGCGGCTGGATGCACCTTCACACCGTCGAGACCGGCGCCCGCGTCTTCGTCGGCAATGACGGCGTGCTGCCGCCGGGCACGCGGCTGCCCGACGACGTGCTGATCGGCATCAAGTCGAAGCCGCCGGCCAACGCGGCGATGGGGCCGGGCGAGACGTGGTTCGGCTCGCCGCCGATCCGCCTGCCGGTGCGCCAGAAGGTCGATCTCGGATCCGCCGCACAGACTTTCCAGCCGAGCGTGGGGGCCAAGCTCCGGCGCGGCCTGTTCGAGGCCTTCGCCACCTCGTTCTCGCCGATGCTCTACATCTCGCTTGCCATCTGCGCGATCGACTGGGTGTTCTACCCGGCGATCCTCGCCGAGGATTGGGGCGGGCTGGCGCTCGCCTTCGTGCTCGCGAGCGTGATCATCGCGCTGATCCAGACGAGCAGCGTCATCGCCCTCAAATGGCTGCTGATGGGGCGCTACCGCCCCGGCATGCGGCCGATGTGGTCGTGGTGGGCGATGCGCACCGAGGCGATCGCGGTGGCCTACTGGGGCTTGGCCGGCAAGGTGCTCCTGGAGCACCTGACCGGCACGCCCTTCCTGCCCTGGGTGTTGCGGCTGTTCGGCGTGAAGGTGGGCCGGGGCGCCTGCCTGCTGATGACCGACATCACCGAGTTCGACTGCGTCGAGATCGGCGATTACGTCACCATCAACCGCTCGGCGGCGCTCCAGACCCACCTCTACGAGGACCGCATCATGAAGGTCGGCCGCGTCGTGGTCGGGCGCGGCGTCTCGGTCGGGGCCTTCTCCACCGTCCTCTACGACAGCCATGTCGGCGACTACGCGCGGCTGCGCCCGCTCACCATCGTGATGAAGGGCGAGTCGATTCCGGCGCATTCGGAATGGGAGGGCGCGCCTGCCGTGCCGGTGGTGCACGCGGTCGCGGAGCCGGTGGCGCGGGCGGCGTGAGTGGCCGCCCCGTCTCGCCGCCGCAGGCATGTCGTGCGATGCCGCCGGCTCATCCTCGGCGCATCATCCGAGCCGGCGATTTCGGGGACACCATGCTTGACGCGAAGAGCCAGGCGCTCTTCCTGAGCCGGGAGTGGATTCAGGGCAGCCTCCACGTCGGCCAGAACGAGGATCTCGCGAAGCTGTTCGCCGCAATCACGGCGCTGAAAGCCCTGCCGTGGTGTCCGGCCTCCATGCGCGATCTGCGCGCCTGCCGTGTCGAGCAGCGATCCGACTTCACGGCGACCGTCAAAGGCTGACGATCGCCGCGGGGCCTCTTCGTTGTTACGCCGCCTCGGTCTTCGCCCCGAGGCGCTTGTCGAGATAGGTGTCGACCGTCTGGGTCAACTCGTCGACCTTGCCGTCGAAGAAGTGGTTGGCGCCCTCGACCATCTGGTGCTCGATGATGACGCCCTTCTGCGTCTTCACCTTCTCGATCACCGGGATCACCTCGCGCGCCGGGGCCACCCGGTCTTCCGAGCCGTGCACGAACAGGCCGGAGGAGGGGCAGGGCGCCAGGAAGGTGAAGTCGTAGCGGTTGGCCATGGCGGCGATCGAGATGAACCCCTCGATCTCGGGGCGACGCATCAGCAACTGCATGCCGATCCACGAGCCGAACGACACGCCCGCAATCCAGCAGGACTTCGCCTCCGGATTGACCGACTGCACCCAGTCCAGCGCCGCAGCCGCGTCGGACAGCTCACCCGAGCCGTGGTCGAATGCGCCCTGGCTGCGGCCGACCCCGCGGAAGTTGAAGCGCAGGGCCGCGAAACCGCGATTGGCGAAGGTATAGAAAAGATTGTACACAATCTGATTGTTCATCGTGCCCCCGAACTGGGGGTGCGGGTGGAGCACGATCGCGATCGGCGCCCCCTTCTTCTTGGGGGCCTGGTAGCGGCCTTCCAGACGGCCGGCGGGGCCGGAGAAAATGACTTCGGGCATGGTGTCCTCGAGATGATCCGACTCTCACCCCGCGCTTTCGCGAAGGCGTGGGGGCTGAGCCGGTCACGGCTTGACTCGTTGCGCGCGCCACCTACAAGCGCTCTTAGAATAATTCTAGGCGATTAGAACTATTCTAAACTGTTCGTCGAGCCTCGACCTGCGGTGCAAGAGCGCGTTTCGCGCGGCTTAGCACGGGGGAGGGGGGCGAAATCAAGAAAATCAGGATCTGGCAGGACGATACGGAGCGAAACGGCAGGATGACAGCAGGCGGGCGCAGCTATCTCGATCACAACGCGACCTCTCCGGTGCGTCCGGAAGTCGCGGCGGCGGTCGCGCGCGCCCTCGAACTGCCCGGCAATCCCTCCTCGATCCACGCCGAGGGCCGCGCGGCGCGTCAGGCGCTGCAAACGGCGCGGGCACGGCTCGCCGCCCTGCTCGGCGCCGATCCGGAGCGCGTCACCTTCACCAGCGGCGGTACGGAAGCCGCCAACGCCGTGCTCTCCGGCGCCCTGCGCAAGACCGGCCTGCCTGCCCCCACCCGGCTGATGATCTCGGCCACCGAGCATCCCTGCGTCACCGCGGGCCACCGCTTCGCGCCGGAGGCGGTCGAGGTGCTGCCGGTGGATGGTCACGGCCTGCTGCGGCTCGACGTCCTCGCGGCCCGACTCGACGCTCTTCGTGACGAGACCGTGCTGATCTCGGTCCATGCGGCCAACAACGAGACCGGGGTGGTGCAGCCGCTGGCCGAGATCGTGCGGCGTGCCCGCGTCCACGGACGGGCCCTGGTTCACAGCGATGCGGTGCAGGCGGTCGGCAAGATCCCGCTCGACTTTTCCGCGCTCGGCCTCGATGCCCTGACCCTGTCGGGCCACAAGTTCGCCGCCCCGAAAGGCGTCGGCGCGATGGTGCTGGCCGAGGGGGTGAGCCTGGAGGCGGCCTTCCTGCGCGGCGGCGGCCAGGAGGCGCGCCTGCGCGGCGGCACCGAGAACCTTTCGGGGATCGTCGGCCTGGGCGAGGCGGCGATGATCGCCCAGGATGCCCTGGGAGCCGAGGCGACGCGGCTCGCGGGACTGCGCGATGCCCTCGAAGGACGCCTGCGAGCGCTCGCTCCGGACCTCGTGGTGTTCGGGGAGGGCGCGCCGCGCCTGCCCAACACCCTCCTCTTCGCCGTGCCGGAGTTGGAGGCCGCGACGGCGCTGATCGCCCTCGATCTCGCCGGCCTGGCCGTTTCGTCGGGGTCGGCCTGCGCCTCGGGCAAGGTGGCCCGCTCCCCCGTACTCGCGGCGATGGGCGTGAGCCCTGCGCTTGCCGCGGGGGCGCTGCGCGTCAGCTTCGGGTGGAATTCGCGTGCCGATGACCCGTCACGCTTCGTTTCGGGGTTCGAACGGGTCGTTTCGTCCCTATATCAGCGGCGAGGGCAGGCAGCCTGAGGAACGCTCAGCGCCGCCCGCCCAAGCCATTTTTTTCGGCGCTCACCCCGCCGTTTCATTGGAAACCCCCGGTCCTTGACGCCGGAGTCGGTAGGAGACGTTGAATGCCTGCAGTGCAGGAGACCATTGATCGGGTTCGTTCGATCGACATCGATCAGTACAAGTACGGCTTCGAGACCGTGATCGAGATGGAGAAGTCCGAGAAGGGCCTCTCCGAGGACGTGATCCGCTTCATCTCGGCCAAGAAGAACGAGCCGGAATGGATGCTCGAATGGCGCCTCGACGCCTACAAGCGCTGGCTCACCATGAAGGAGCCGGAATGGGCGCGGGTCGAGTACGACCGGGTCGATTACAACAACATCTATTACTACGCTGCGCCGAAGCGTAAGGGCCCGGAATCGCTCGACGACATCGATCCCGAGATCCTGAAGACCTACGAGAAGCTCGGCATCCCGCTGCGCGAAGTCGAGATGCTGGAAGGCATCGCGCCCGAGCGCCGCGTAGCGGTCGATGCGGTGTTCGACTCGGTCTCGGTGGCGACCACCTTCCGCAAGGAGCTGGAGAAGGCCGGCGTGATCTTCATGCCGATCTCCGAGGCCATCCGCGAGTACCCGGACCTCGTGAAGAAGTATCTCGGCTCGGTCGTGCCGGTGACCGACAACTTCTTCGCGACCCTGAACTCGGCGGTCTTCTCCGACGGGTCGTTCGTCTACATCCCGCCGGGCGTGCGCTGCCCGATGGAGCTGTCGACCTATTTCCGCATCAACGAGCGCGATACCGGCCAGTTCGAGCGCACGCTCATCATCGCCGACAAGGGGTCCTACGTCTCGTATCTGGAGGGCTGCACCGCCCCGAAGCGCGACGACAACCAGCTCCACGCCGCGGTGGTCGAGCTCGTCGCCCTGGAGGATGCCGAGATCAAGTACTCGACCGTCCAGAACTGGTACCCCGGCGACAACGAGGGCAAGGGCGGCATCTACAACTTCGTGACGAAGCGCGGCGATTGCCGCGGCGCCCGCTCGAAGATCTCGTGGACGCAGGTCGAGACCGGCTCGGCGATCACCTGGAAGTACCCGTCCTGCATCCTGCGCGGTGACGATTCCCGGGGCGAGTTCTACTCGATCGCGGTATCGAACGGCATGCAGCAGGTCGATTCCGGCACCAAGATGATCCATCTCGGCAAGAACACGACCAGCCGGATCATCTCGAAGGGCATCTCGGCCGGCCGCTCGCAGAACACCTACCGGGGTCTCGTCTCGGCCCACAAGAAGGCCAAGGGCGCGCGCAACTTCACCAACTGCGACTCGCTCCTGATCGGCGATCAGTGCGGCGCGCACACCGTGCCCTACATCGAGTCGAAGAACGCCAGCGCGGTGTTCGAGCACGAGGCCACCACCTCGAAGATCTCCGAGGACCAGAAGTTCTACTGCCTGCAGCGCGGCCTCTCCGAGGAGGAGGCGACCGCACTCATCGTCAACGGCTTCGTCCGCGACGTGCTGCAGCAGCTGCCGATGGAGTTCGCGGTCGAGGCCCAGAAGCTGATCTCGATCAGCCTCGAAGGTTCGGTGGGCTGACGGCTTCCACAGGCAGAACGAATGTCCCTCCCCCCTCTGCGGGGGAGGGTGCCTGCGAAGCAGGCGGGAGAGGGGAGCGACCTCTCCGGATGCGGCGCTCCCCTCTCCCGACCCGCTGACGCGGGCCACCCTCCCCCGCAGAGGGGGGAGGGAAAACACCGGAATCAAACAGGACTACGAAGACATGCTGGAAATCAAAAACCTCGTCGTGCAGATCGAGGACAACCGCATCCTCAACGGCCTGAACCTCACCGTGAACGACGGCGAGGTCGCCGCGATCATGGGCCCGAACGGCTCGGGCAAGTCGACGCTCTCCTACGTCATCGCCGGCAAGGAGGACTACGAGGTCCTCGACGGCGAGATCCTGCTCGACGGGCAGAACGTGTTGGAGATGGCGGCCGACGAGCGCGCCGCCGCCGGCATCTTCCTGGCCTTCCAGTACCCGCTGGAGATTCCGGGCGTGGGCACGATGACCTTCCTCAAGGCCTGCCTCAACGCCCAGCGCAAGGCGCGCGGAGAGACCGAGCTCTCGACCCCCGACTTCATCCGCGCGGTCAACGCGGCGGCCGACAAGCTCGAGATCAACAAGGAGATGCTCAAGCGCGCGCTCAATGTCGGCTTCTCCGGCGGCGAGAAGAAGCGCATGGAGATCCTCCAGATGGCGCTCCTGCAGCCGAAGTTCTGCGTCCTCGACGAGACCGATTCCGGCCTCGACATCGACGCGCTGCGCATCGTCTCCGAGGGCGTGAACGCGCTGCGGGCGCAGGGGCGTTCGTTCCTCGTCATCACCCATTACCAGCGGCTCCTCAACCACATCGTGCCCGACACTGTGCACGTCATGTCGAAGGGCCAGATCGTGAAGACCGGCGGCAAGGAGCTGGCGCTGGAGCTCGAGGCCTCCGGCTACGCCGAGTACCGCACGAGCGAGGCTGCGTAATGGCCGACGTCACCAATCTCCGCTCCCCCGCCGAGGCCGGGCTGTCGAAGCTGTTCGAGTCCTCGCGTAAGGCCTTCGCCAGCGAGTCCGCGATCAGCCGCGAGGAGGCGTTCCGCTTCTTCGAGGCGACCGGCCTGCCGAGCCGCCGGGTCGAGGCGTTCAAGTACACCGACTTGCGCGCCGCCATCACCGAGGCCGCCCCGCCGGCGCAAGCGCCGTCCGAGGACGCCGCCCGGTCCGCTGCCGCGGGCGCCCAGGGCTTCGCCGCGGTCGAGGCCGTGCGCCTGACCTTCGTCAACGGCCATCTCGTGGCCGCCCTGTCGGATCTCGATCGGGTGCCCGAGGGCGTGACCGTCACGCCGCTCAATGACGCGCTGGCGCAGGCCGACGCACGCCTCAAGCTGCTCGCCCCCGTCGAGCAGGTGCGCGAGAACCCGATCTACCAGCTCAACACCGCCTTCCTGGCGGACGGCGCGCTGATCTCGGTCGCCCCCGGCGCCAAGCCGGCGACGCCCGTGCATCTGCGCTTCATCGGCACGGGAGAGGCTGCCTTCTCGACCGCGACCCGCGTTCTGGTCGAGGTCGGCGCCGGGGCCGAGTTCTTCCTGCTGGAGAGCCACGAGGGCCCGTCCGGGCTGACCTACCAGCCCAACGACGCGCTCGATGTGCATATCGGCGCCGAGGCCGCCTTCCGCCACACCCGGCTCAACCGGGAAGGCGATGCGGCCATCGCCCTCTCGACGCTGTCCGTGCGCCTCGACGCGCGGGCGCAGCTCGAGACCGTCAACCTCGTGACCGGGGCCAAGCTCTCGCGTCACCAGATCTACCTGCACATCGCGGGCGAGGACGCCAACGCGGTCGTCAACGGCGCGACGCTGCTGGGCCACGGCCAACTCGCCGACTCGACCCTGCTCGCCGATCATGCGGCGACCGGGGGGGTGGGCCGCGAGATGTTCAAGACGGTGATCGACGGCGATTCCACCGGCGTGTTCCAGGGTAAGATCATCGTCCGCCAGGTCGCGCAGCAGACCGACGGCAAGATGAAGTCCGACTGCCTGCTCCTGACCGATGACGGTCAGATGATGAACAAGCCGGAGTTGGAGATCTTCGCCGACGACGTCGCCTGCGGCCACGGCGCCACCTGCGGTGCGCCGGACGAGGATTTGCTGTTCTACCTCATGGCCCGCGGCCTGCCGCGCGCCACCGCCGAGAGCCTGCTGGTCCAGGCCTTCGTCGGCGAGGCGGTGGAGACGGTCACGCACGAGGGCGCGCGCGACGCGCTGATCGGCGGGATCGAGGCGTGGCTGGCGTCCCGGGGGTGAGCGGGGACCGCTACGACGTTGCGACGGCCGGGCGCCATCTGGCGCTCGGCTGGCGATGGCCGCGGGCAGCGATGCGCGAGGCCAGGGGGATCGGCGAGGGGACGCGGCTCGGCCTCGTCATCGTCTCCGGCGCCCTCGTCGTGCTGGTCGATCCGGCCGAGGACGGCTTTCCGCGCTTCGTCGCCGCGCAGGCCGCGGACAAGGCGACCCTTGCGGTCTCACTCGGGGAGGTCGCCGTGTGGGGCGTCGGCCTCCTCGCGGTTCTGCTTCTCCTCTACGGCGGGGTGGTCGGAACGCTGTGGCTGTTCACGCGGCCGAGCCCCGCCAAGCCCCCGTTCGCGGCCTTGCGCTCGGTGGTCGCGGTCGCGAGCTGGGTCTCGACGCTTCCGGTCCTGGCCGTCGGTCTGATGTCCTTCCTCACCGGATTCGACATCATCGGCGGGATTCTGATGCTGGGCCTGTGGACGGCCTTTGCCGGCCTCTGCCTGTCCGAGGTCACAGGTCTCGATCCCCGAGCGTGCACCGGCCTCGCGCTGGGCTCGACGATTCTCGCATCCGTCGCGATCGCGGCAGCCATCGCCGGCCTCTCCGTGACGTTGATCCACGAAGACGCCGTCGGCCTCGCCGAGGGACTGACGCCGTGAATGTATTTGCCATGAACGCACCCGCTATGAACGCACTGGGCACCGATCGAGGCACCATGAGCTACGACGTCGAAGCGATCCGGAAGGAATTTCCGATTCTTTCGCAGACGGTCTACGGCAAGCCGCTGGTCTATCTCGACAATGCCGCCTCCACGCAGAAGCCGCGGGCGGTGATCGACGCCATGGTCTCCTGCATGGAGACCGGCTACGCCAACGTCCATCGCGGCCTGCACTACATGGCCAATGCCGCGACCGAAGGGTTCGAGGGTGCCCGCGAGACCACGCGCCAGTTCCTCAACGCGGCCTCCACCGACGAGATCATCTTCACCCGCAACGCGACGGAAGCCTACAACCTCGTGGCTTCCTCCATGGGCTGGGCCGGGCTGATCGGGGAGGGGGACGAGATCATCCTCTCGATCATGGAGCATCACTCCAACATCGTGCCCTGGCACTTTCTGCGCGAGCGGCGCGGCGCCGTCATCAAGTGGGCGCCGGTGGACGACGACGGCAATTTCCTGGTCGAAGAATTCGAAAGACTGTTCAGCCCGCGCACCAAGATGGTGGCGATCACCCACATGTCGAACGTGCTCGGCACGGTGACGCCGGCCGAGGAGATCGTGCGCATCGCCCACGCCCATGGCGTGCCGGTGCTGCTCGACGGCGCGCAGAGCGCGGTGCACCGCCCGGTCGACGTGCGCGCGCTCGATTGCGACTTCTTCGTCTTCACCGGCCACAAGGTCTACGGGCCGACCGGCATCGGCGTGCTCTACGGCAAGAAGGAGTGGCTCGACCGGCTGCCCCCCTACCAGGGCGGCGGCGAGATGATCCGCACGGTGAGCCAGGACACGATCACCTATAACGACCCGCCGCACCGCTTCGAGGCGGGCACGCCGGCGATCATCGAGGCGGTCGGTCTCGGCGCGGCGCTGGAATTCATGATGACGCTCGGGCGCGAGAACATTGCCGCCCACGAGGCGCGGTTGACGGCCTACGCCCAGGAGCGCCTCGGCGCGATGAATTCGATCCGCCAGATCGGTAATTCCCGCGACAAGGGCGGCGTCATCGCCTTCGAGGTGAAGGGCGCGCATGCCCACGACATCGCCACAGTGATCGACCGCCAGGGCGTGGCGGTGCGGGCCGGCACCCACTGCGCCATGCCGCTGCTGGCGCGTTTCGGTGTGACCTCGACCTGTCGCGCCTCGTTCGGCCTGTATAATACGACGCAAGAGATCGACGCCCTCGCCGAGGCCCTGGCCAAGGCCGAGATGCTGTTCGCCTGATTTTTGAGAGTTTCGGCCGCCGTGATGGGGGCCGGAAGGAGTGATCCGATGAGCGCAGACGCCACCATCACCGGGGGCACCAACACCCCGGCCCTCGCGGCGGCCTCCGCAATTCCCGCGGAAGAAATCGACCGCCTGACCGACGACATCGTCGCGGCGCTGAAATCCGTCTACGACCCCGAGATCCCTGCCGACATCTACGAACTCGGCCTGATCTACCGGGTGCAGATCGAGGACGACCGGCGGGTGCTGATCGACATGACGCTGACCGCGCCGGGCTGCCCCGTGGCCGGCGAGATGCCGGGCTGGGTCGAGAACGCGGTCTCGGCGGTGCCGGGCGTGCAGTCCTGCTCCGTCACCATGGTATTCGATCCGCCGTGGGACCAGAGCCGGATGTCCGACGAGGCCCGCGTCGCGCTCGACATGTGGTAGCGCGCCTCAGCGCGCCAGAATCGGGCGGCCTGGCTCGAAACTGACATCCTCGTCGATGTCCGCCAGCGCGAGTTGTGCGCCGATGGCGGGCAGCGCGATCACGGCGTCGAGGCCCTCGAAGTTCTCCTCGGCCCAAGCGTCGCCCTCGCGCCGGTAGAGCACGGCGCTGGGAAAGCGTGTCTCGACGAGGAGGATGTAGGCGAGGCTCGGATGGCGCCGGTACTCGTCGGGCTTGCGGAAGCGGTCGATGTTGGTGGTGGAGGGTGACAGCACCTCCACGACCAGACGCGGTAAGCGGTTCTCGTAGGGATCGCGGACGAGTTCGCTGCACACCACCGTCACGTCGGGACGACGGATCGTGGCGATGCTCGTGCGCAGCGCAAGATCGTCGGCGGTCGGGCGGCAGCCGCTTCCGCGCAATGGAGCGTGAAGCGTCGCGATGAGGTTGACGACGGCGCGGTCGTGCTGAGCGCCGGCCCCGGTCGTCATCTTCTCATGCGGTACCGGCACGCCGTCGACGAGTTCGTAGAGACCCTCCTGAACTGATTGCCACGCGAAGAACGCGTCCGGCGTCATCGGCCGCGCAGGATCGGCCATCGCATCCTCCGTCACCGATTCAGCATAGCACGGCTGCAATCGATCCGTGCGCGGAGGGGCCCGGTGGACCGGTGGCGGCGGAGTGCTTATCTCTTGAAAGACCCGAAAACTCACCCGCCCGGGCCTTGAACCCGGCCGCAGGAGAGAGACCCCAATGTCAGGTTTCAAGGTGATCACGCTGACCGACCGCGCCGCGGATCGGCTGAAGGCGATCATGGCCGATGCGGAGAAGCCGATCGCCGGCTTGCGCGTCGGCGTGAAGAACGGCGGCTGCGCCGGCATGTCCTACACGATGGAATATGCCGAGGCGCGCAAACCCGGCGAGGACGCGATCGAGGACCGGGGCGTGACCGTGTTCATCGACCCCAAGGCGGTGCTGTTCCTGCTCGGCACCGAGATGGACTTCCAGACGACCAAGCTGTCGTCGCAGTTCGTGTTCAACAACCCGAACCAGACCTCGGCCTGCGGCTGCGGCGAGTCCGTGGCGATCACGCCCGCGACTCCGGACCGGCTCGGCGCGGCCGTCCCGGCCTGATCGGCGCGGGCGGGCGCCCCGCCCGCCCCTGATCTCACGCCACGTCGCGTAAAGGCCCCGCCTCGGTCTCGTCGAGGGTGCGGTTGCGGCCGGCGCGCTTGGCGGCGAACAGGCAGGCATCCGCCCGCTCCAGCAGCGAGACGGCGTTGTCGTCCTCGCGGCGGGTGGCGACGCCGAGCGACACCGTGACTTTGCCGAGCGATTCACCGGTCGAGCGCTTCACCAATTCGCGACCGGTGACGCTGGTGCGCACCCGTTCCGCGACGGCGCGGGCCTCGACCAGGTCCGTCTCCGGCAGGACGATGCCGAATTCCTCGCCGCCGAAGCGGGCGAGCGTCGCGCCCGGCTGCCCCACATGCTCGCGCATGACGATGGCGACGAGGCGCAGTACCTGATCCCCGGTCAGATGGCCGTAGAGGTCGTTGAATCGCTTGAAATAGTCGATGTCGATGACGATCAGGCTCGTCGGCCGGCCTCCGGCCTGCGACGCGTCGCAGGCGCGGTGCAGGGCCGTCTCGAAGCTCTTGCGGTTGCCAAGACCCGTCAGGGCATCGGTCAGACTCTCCAGGCGGGCCGCCTCGAGCGTCTCGCGCAGGCCCTCGATCTCGCTGCGGCTCTCCCGCATCCGCGCTTCGAGGGTGCGGTTGTTGGCGGTCACGTCGCGGGTGTTGGCGATGATCATCGTGACGATCTCGCGCAGACGCGTCCGGGTGGTCGCCGTGTTGGCGATGTCCTGGGACAGGGCCTGGAGCGACTCGCCGTATTGGGCGGTGGAGCGGATCGAGACCTCGATCATCTCCATGATGCCCTCGACCTCAGCGATGAGGCTCGAATTCATCCGGTCCACCTCCACGGCGAGCCGGCGCCCGTCGATATAGGTGTCGTGCAGGCTCTCGATGTCGGTGTTCGTCAGCGTGCCGTTCTGCGCCGTGAGCCGCTTGATCGCGTCGTTCATCAGCGGCTGCGTGCCCGACGCGTAGAGATACCAGACCGCGTAGGCCCGCGGCGTGGCGCAGGCGCAGTAGTCGCGCATCAGCTCGAAGCTGCGCTGCGCAAGGACGAAACTGCGATCACGGTCGAGATCGGGGCCGTGGCTCATCCGGTGACGTAGGCTCCTGCGGACGGGGCACGCCGCCCCTGTCGTCCACTCAGCCTGAGTGTCGCTTCAGAACCTCGCCAGGACGTTAAGGCGGGCGCGGAATACGCCCGCCGCTGCCACCGTCAGCGATGATGTCCGGGGAGGGCTACTTGCTCTTCCCGAACCCAGTCGGCTTCAGCAGGAAGGCCGGCACGTGCGAGCCGAGGCCGACCGGCGTGTCGTCGTCCTCGTCGCGGCGCGGGGGACGGCGCTCGGAGCGGGACCGATCGGGGGCGCTGCGCGCGGGCTCCCGGGCCGGGGAAACCGGCTCTGGCTCGCGGATCGGGGCACGCCGGGTGTCGTCGCGCCGGATTTCCTCGCGCCGCGTGTCCTCGCCGCGATCGGAGGCCGGGCGCCGGCTGCCGCGCGAACGGCGCTCGCTCGACCGCTCTGTGGCCCGCTCGCTCCCCTTCTCGGCGCCGCGCTCGGGCCCCCGCTCAGGTCCACGCTCGGTGCCCTTGGCCCGCCGGCTGCCGCGGCGGCGGCGGGGCTCGTCGCCATCCGCGTCCTCGGGCAGGCTCGCGAGGTCGCCGTCGAGCCACGCGATCGGCCGGCCGATCAGGCTCTCGATCGCCGAGAGCGAGCGCTCGTCGGCGCGGTTGGCCAGAGTGAAGGCGTTGCCGGCGCGTCCGGCGCGGCCCGTCCGCCCGATCCGGTGGACGTAATCCTCGGGATGGTGCGGCACGTCGAAGTTGAAGACGTGGCTCACGGCGGGGATGTCGAGGCCGCGGGCGGCGACGTCGGAGGCCACGAGCAGCGGAACCTCGCCGCTGCGGAAGCCGTCGAGCGCCGCGGTGCGGGCGCGCTGGTCCATGTCGCCGTGAAGCGCGGCGACGTTGAAGCCGTGGCTCGCCAGGGACTTCTGCAGCAGCGCCACGTCGCGCTTGCGGTTGCAGAAGATGATGCCGTTCTGCAACTCGTTCGCCGAGCGGATGAGATGGCGCAGCACCTTGCGCTTCTCGTGCCCCTCCGGCCCCGTCGCCACGAGGCGCTGCTCGATCGTCGTGGCGGTGGAGGAGGGCCGTGCCACCTCGACCCGCTGCGGATTCGACAGGAACATGTCCGCCAGCCGCTCGATCTCCGGCGGCATGGTGGCGGAGAAGAACAGGGTCTGGCGCGTGAACGGCACCATCTTCACGATGCGCTCGATATCGGGAATGAAGCCCATGTCGAGCATCCGGTCGGCCTCGTCGATGACGAGGAGTTCGACGCCGGTGAGCAGCAGCTTGCCGCGCTCGAAATGGTCGAGCAGGCGCCCCGGCGTCGCGATCAGCACGTCGGTGCCGCGGGTGAGCTTGGCATCCTGGTCGGCGAAGGAGACGCCGCCGATGATCAGCGCCACGTTGAGCTTGTGGTTGGTGCCGTAGCGCTCGAAATTTTCCTCGACCTGGGCGGCGAGTTCGCGGGTCGGCTCCAGGATCAGCGTGCGCGGCATCCGCGCCCGCGCCCGGCCGGTCTCCAGCATGGTCAGCATCGGCAGAGTGAAGGCCGCGGTCTTGCCGGTGCCGGTCTGGGCGATGCCGAGCACGTCGCGCCGGGCGAGCACGTGCGGGATCGCCTGGGCCTGGATCGGCGTCGGCTCGGTGTAGCCGGCGGCGGAGACGGCTTGGAGTACCTTGTCACTCAGTCCAAGATCGGCGAAAGACATCGGGTGTGGGAAACCATTTGCGCGCGTGGAGTGGGCCGATCAGGGGCTCAGAACTCGCGCCGGCGGATGATCGCGAGAGCCGTGCGCGGTACGCCGTCACGCGTCCGAACGCGCGCGACACTTAGACCCCTCGGCCTGCTTGTCAATCGACCGCGCATGCGGTGCTGCCTCCCGCACGGGCCGGGGCCGGGTGCGTCACGGGCGTCCCGCAATCGCCGAGAGGCGCGTCCGAGCCACCGTTTTCGTCCCGGCTGCGCGTGCGCGCGCGTCAGTTCCGCGCGGTCGGGCCGAGGCTGCCGCGCAGTGCGCACGGATCGAGCCGCATCGCCTGTGCGCCGGTCCCGATCGAGCCGGTCACCTCGGGCTCGATCGGAGGAGCGGCCGGTTTGGCGATCTGGTGGGCCAGGGCCGTGGCGCCGAGGCCGACGATCAGCGCCGTCTTGATCGACCAGGCAAGAGGACCGCGCGGTCTGGGCGAGCCGGAATCGAGGGACATGAACAGTGCAATCCGTCGGGCCGGCTGCGGGTGCCGGGTAGCCGGAGGATCAGCCGAGCAGGGTTAATGCCAGCTTACGAGATTCGCAAACGGGTTGTTAACCGTATTGCGGGCCAGTTCGTCTTCGAGATTTGACTGTTGCGGGATTTCTACAAGACGGGCCATCGATGTGCGCAATGACACATCGATCCTGATCGAGTGCTCACGGCCGGGTAAGCTTCACCTTTCGTTGACGGGTTCGGTGGCATTCATCGCTCCATCGCAGGAGGGCGACGGATACCGGGGCGGACCCCCGGACCACTTCACACCAACACCGGCTCCCGCCAAACCAGGACACGACACGATGAAAAGCCTGCTTCTCGCTTCGAGCGCGCTCATTGCCGCCACCGTTGCCGCCTCGGCCGCCGACCTGCCGCGCCGCGCCGCGCCGCCCCCGGTGTTCCAGCCGGTGCCGGTCTTCACCTGGACGGGCTTCTACGCCGGTTTCAACGCCGGTTACGGCTTCGGCACCCAGGACGACCGCGCCCCGACCGTGATCGGCGTCGGCCCGGCCTCGCTCCTCGTGCCCCCGCCCACCACCGCCGTGATCGCCTTCAACAACCGCGAGTCCAACGAGGGCTTCGTCGGCGGCGGCCAGATCGGCTACAACTACCAGTTCACCCCGGGCTCGGGCGTCGTGATCGGCGTCGAGGCGGACGCCCAGTACGCCGATTTCGGCCGTAACCGGAACCGCTTCCTGTCGACCAGCCCGCTGGCCGCGCAGCAGGTGTTCAATCCGGGCGGTCTGTCCGGCCTCGACTTCTTCGGCACCGTCCGCGGCCGCCTCGGCTACGCCTTCGACCGCACCCTCGTGTACGGCACCGGCGGCTTCGCCTACGGCTCTGGCGGCGGCCGTGAGTTCGGCACCGGCGTGTCGAGCGACGACTTCCAGACCGGCTGGGCCGCGGGTGGCGGTATCGAGTACGCTCTCCCGACCGACTCGTTCCTGAACTTCTTCAAGTCCTCGGCCGTCACGCTGAAGGTCGAAGGCCTGTACGTGAACCTCGACCGCGGCAACGGTGGCCGCGGCGCCTTCGCGGTGGACAACCAGGGCCGCACGGTCACCGTGACCAGCCCGGGCGTCGTGCTCGTCAGCGGTGGCCAGCAGGTCCGCGACACCGAGTTCGCCGTCGTCCGCGCCGGCCTGAACTACAAGTTCGGCTCGTACTAAGATCCGGATCTCCGGCGGTCCCTCATCGGACCGCCGGGCCTCCCCGAAAAAGCCCGGCCGCGCGCCGGGCTTTTTCGCGTTGGATGCCTCGCCTCAGGCGGAGGCTGTCGTTAAGGTCTTGTTGACCATACCGGCGGATCCTGCACGGCCCTCCCGACGCGAGGACCGGCGCCCGCAACCGCCACGGCGAGACCCGCGCATCCGCATGACAACCGGCATGAGATCGGACCGCACGGCCGGACGCGCCGCGCGGAGACGAGATTCGGCACGTCCCTCGCCATGGGCGCGGTGGAGCGCGGTCCGTGGTGCGGCCCTCCTGGGGATCCTCTGCGGTTCGATCGCCGTTGCGCGGGCGCAGGAGCCGCTCTACCTGCGGATCCGCGCAAACCCGGAAGCCCGTCTCGACGGAGCGGCCGCCGCCGGACCGACGGGCGGTCCGCTGGCCGCAGGACGCGCGCGCGGTGAATCCGCCTGGGAGCGCAGCGACCGGCGCGCCCGGATCGCGATCGCCTCGGTCTGCACCGGATGCATGGTGGGACGTTCCGCTCTGCAGGCGTTCATGCCGTCCTCCGTGACGGAGGCGCGGGGCTCCGACATGCCTTCGCCGCTTTCGTCGCCTTCTCCCTCTCCCTCTCCGTTGCCCTTTGCAGCGACCGCAGGTGACCCATGACCCAGGCCCACCCGACCACCGGCGCGACCGTCGATCCGGAATGCCCGGTCTCGCTCGAACTGCTCGGCGAGGTCTACCGCGCCGACGAGTACGATCTGCCCTACATCCTGGAGACGATCCCGGCGCTGACGCGGGCCAAGCTCGCCGCCTATCTGTACGGCAAGAGCCACATGCATCAGCTCGGCCTGAAGGTGGCCCGCGCCTGCGAGCGCGAGGACCTGATCCGGGCCGTGGGCGAGATCGGTTCGGTGATCTACGGTCAGTCCCGGCTGAAGCCGACCCAGGCGGCGCCGGAGATCGAGGTGCCGGCCGGTCGCGGTCGCGGCGCCCCGGCGGCCCAACCGAAGAAGGTCAAGATCAGCCTCGGCGGCTCCGCCGCGAAGGGCCGCAGCTTCGATTGAGCGCCCGCCTCGTCCGGCCGCGCCGACGAACGGTGGCGGCCCACGAGGCTCTCGATAAGACAGCGCTCGCTGTTATGTCTTTGCGTCGTTTCCAAGCGCGGCCATGCACGGCCGTGGCTTGCTTTGACCGTTCGGCACGGGGCCGCGTGGTGACCGGAGGATCAATTCGATGTTCGCGACGTGGTGGAAGCTCGGCCTCGACACGACCCTTCTGGCCTTCGAGGCCCAGTCGGTGATCGCTCTGCGGATGGCCAAGCTCGCCGGCGGCGGCAGCGCGGCCCAGGCGGAGGCGCAGCGCATGGTGAGCGAGAAGGTGTTCGCGGCCGGTGAGGCGGCGATGCAGCTCGCCACGGGCGGGTCCCACGGCGCGGTGGTGGCTGGCTACCGCCGCAAGGTGCGGGCGAACCACCGCCGGCTCTCCCGCGCTGCGACACGCGATTAACCGTCCCTTAACCATGAACTTCCATCGTTCGACCTCACGTCGGACGATTTCGGGAGAGCGTCATGGTGCTGTGCGAGAACAGCGTGCGCGAGCGCGCCTACTACATCTGGGAAGGCGAGGGCCGGGTGTTCGGCCGGGCCGAAGCCCACTGGCTGCAGGCCGAGGCCGAACTGCGGCAGAGCGTGACGACGGTCGAGGCCGCAGTGGTCGCCGCTCCGGCCAAGGTCGCCAAGCCTCGCGCCAGCCGCGCCAAGGTTGCCGAGACGCCCGCCGCGGCGCTGGCAGGCGTCGCCAAGGCGGCCAAGACCAAGGTTGCCAAGGCGCCCGCTGCCACCGTCGCCAAAGCCGCCGAGAAGCCCGCCGCCAAGGCGGTCAAGGCCGCCCCCAAGGCCAAGCCGGCCGCCAGCCGGGCCAAGTCCCGCGCCGGTGCCGAGGCGGTCGTTCTCCACTGAGCCCAGCGAACAGAACCGGGTTCGAGAGCCCGCCGTCCTCCGGGGATGGCGGGCTTCGCTTTTTTCAGGGCTCGGCGTCGGGGCCGGGACGCATGGCAAGGACAGGCAAGGGTATGGAACGTGAGTCGGGATTGGCCGTTTCCCCTTGCGCTCCACAGGCGGGGCGGGCTCCGGTGACCCGACGTTCGAGGAGGGACAAGCGATGCGCGTGCTGATGGGACGAGGAGCTTTGGTCGCCCTTCTCGGCACGATGCTGGCCTCCGCCGCCGAGGCGGGTCCGATGCGAGCGGGAGAGGCGTTCTACACCGGTCCCGCCGTGCCGACGGTAAGTGGCCGGGCGCCATGGAACGCGCCGTGGGAATACGACTCGGGCAGCGGCCAGGACCGGCGCCCCGAGCTGCCCTATTACCAGCAGGGCCGTGGCCAGCAGACCGGTGGGCCGGCCCGCAACCTGCTGCCCGACGACGGTCTTCACCTCTTCCCACGCTGAGAGCGGTTCGTTTGCATGAGCCCTCGCATCCAGGCCGTCGTGTTCGACATCGACGGTACGCTGCTCGACAGCGTTGACCTGCACGCCCGCGCCTGGGTCGAGGCCTTCGCGCATTTCGGAATCGAAGCGAAGGAAGCAGAGGTCCGCCGCCAGATCGGCAAGGGGGGCGACCAGTTGCTGCCGGTCTTCGTGGATGCGGAGCGGCTCGCCCGTGAGGGCGAAGCGATCGAATCCTACCGCTCCGATCTGTTCAAGCGCTCCTATCTCGCGCAGGCTAAGCCCTTCCCCGCGGTGCAGGCCCTGCTCAGCCATGTCCGCGATGCAGGCCAGACCGTCGCACTCGCCTCCTCCGGCAAGGCGGACGAGGTTGAGAACTATCAGCGGATCCTCGGCATCACCGATCTCGTGGATGTGGTCACGACCTCCGACGATGCCGAGCGCTCCAAGCCCCATCCCGACATCTTCGAGGCGGTGCTGGGCAAGCTCCCCGGCGTGCCGAAACAGGCGGTGATGGTGGTCGGCGACACGCCCTACGACGCGCAAGCCTCTGCCCGTGCTGGACTTTCGACGATCGGCGTTCTGTGCGGCGGCTTCCCCGAGGCCGAGCTCTCAGAGGCTGGCTGCGTCGCGATCTACCGCGATCCCCAGGATCTGCTCGACGGCTACGCATGCTCGCCCCTCGCCTGATGCGTCACGGCTGGTGAGCCGGTGTCAAAAAGCTGTGAGCGACGGAGGGAGCCCCCAAGGAAGCGCTAACTGCGAGCCGGCAAACCTATGGCCATGCGATTTGGAACCGTTTAAGAGCCCGCCCCGCGGGGGGCGAGCCCGCTTCCGGATGCGACTCATGCAGACCACGGCCGAGACGTTCATGACGACCTCGAAATCTCTCCAGCAGCAGGTCGCCGAGGCCATCGAGGACCGGGCTCTGCCGATCAGCCGGCTCCTGCGTCTGATGTGGGCGCTCGATGCCGACCGCAGCGCCGCCAACCAGAATCTGCGGGCCCAGCTCCGCGCCCGAATCGGCGCCCCGCTGAGCGCCTGATTTTTTCGGGGTCCTGCCGCGCAGCTTGAAGTGGCGCGTGAGCGGGCTGCCCTAACGTCCGGGAATCATTGGCCTTCCGGTGCTTAGTTGGTGCCGGAAGGCCTTGTTTTTTCAGGCCCCTTGCGCCTGGGCCGGCGCCTCGATCCGGCCGGCGCGCAGGCGCACGGTGCGGTCGCACAGCCGGGCGAGGCCGGGATCGTGCGTCACCAGAACCAGGGTCGCACCGCGGTCGCGCTTCAATCCGAACAGCAGCTCCACGATCTGCTGC
The DNA here is from genome assembly GCF_021117295.1 of Methylorubrum sp. B1-46. Lineage (NCBI taxonomy): Bacteria > Pseudomonadati > Pseudomonadota > Alphaproteobacteria > Hyphomicrobiales > Methylobacteriaceae > Methylorubrum > Methylorubrum sp. B1-46. The sequence goes on from NZ_CP088247.1 coordinate 4,373,710, forward strand.
CCCGTCGCCTCGTCGAGGTTGCCGGTCGGCTCGTCGGCGACCAGGATCGCCGGATCGGGGGCGAGTGCGCGGGCGATCGCCACCCGCTGCTGCTCGCCGCCGGAGAGCTGCGCCGGGTAGTGCCGCAGCCGGTGACCGAGCCCCACCGCCTCCAGTTCCGCCGCCGCCCGTCCGTGCGGATCGGGCGCGCCCGCGAGTTCGAGGGGCAGCGCCACGTTCTCCTGCGCGGTCATGGTCGGCACGAGGTGGAAGGCCTGGAACACGATGCCGATGTTGCGGCCGCGGAAGCGCGCGAGCCCGTCCTCGTCGAGACCGCTCAGATCGGTGCCGGCGATGGTGACGCGGCCGGTATCGGGCCGTTCCAGACCGGCCATTACGGTGAGCAGGGTGGACTTGCCCGAGCCCGAGGGCCCGACGAGCCCGACCGCCTCGCCGCGCTCGACATCGAGCGAGATGCCGCGCAGGACATGCACCCGCGCGGGACCGCGGCCGAGGCTCAGCTCGATCTGCGACAGGGAGACGGCCTTGTTCGACATCAGGCACCGACCGATCTGGACTGAGGGCTTGAGAGCCGCACGGGCAGGTTCGAGCGAAAGGACACGGTCTTGCACCACGCGAACGAGGCGAAAGCCGGATCCGGCGGGTTTGTGGCCCGCCTTGTGTCACGCGCGGGCGCCCGGCGCGAGGCGGACGGACCCGATGTGGGGCCTCCCCGTCCCGAGCGCAGGGCCGCGCTGATGCTCCTCTTCGCCGCAGTCACGCTCGCCGCCGCTGGCCTGCGGCCCGGCACCGTGCGGGCCGAACAGCCGCCCCTCAAGCTCGTGGCCCTGGGCGACAGCCTCACCGCGGGCTACCGCCTTCCCGCCGAGGCCGCCTTTCCCGCGGTGCTGGAGCGGGTGCTGAAGGCCAAGGGGTACAGGGTCGAGATCGCCAATGCCGGGGTCTCGGGCGACACCAGCACCGGCGGGCTCGACCGGCTCGATTGGTCGGTGCCGGACGGCACGCAAGGGGTGATCCTCGAACTCGGCGCCAACGATATGCTGCGCGGCACCGATCCGGCCGTGACACGCAAGGCGCTGGAGACGATCATCGTGCGATTGAAGGAGCGGGGCATCCCGGTGCTGCTCACCGGCATGCTGGCGGCGCCCAATCTCGGCATCGAGTACCGCACCCGCTTCGACGCGATCTATCCCGACCTCGCGCGGGCGCACGACCTCGTGCTCTACCCGTTCTTCCTCGACGGCGTGGCGGGCCAGCGCGCCAACACCATGGATGACGGGCTGCACCCGACCGCCCAGGGCGTCGAACGGGTCGTCGCGGGCATCCTCCCCACCGTCGAGACCTTCCTCGGCCGCCTGGGCCAGACGCCGGAGCAGAAGGGCCAGTAGCGATGCCGCGCCTGTTCACCGGGCTGGAGATCCCGCCGGACATCGCCGAGCGGCTGTCGTTCTTCCGCGGCGGCCTGCCCGGCGCGCGCTGGGTCGAGCCGTCGGATTACCACATCACCCTGCGCTTCCTCGGCGAGATCGACGAAATCGTCGCCGCCGATCTCGATGCGGGCTTGGCGGAAGCGCGGGCGCGCCCGGCCTTCACCGTGGCCCTCGACGGGCTGGCGAGCTTCGGCGGCGACCGGCCCCGCGCCCTCTACGCCTCGGTCGTGCCGAGCCCGGAATTGACCGAGCTGCAGGAGGAGCACGAGCGCATCGCCCGCCGGGCCGGCGCCGCGCCGGAGCGGCGCAAGTTCACGCCCCACGTGACGCTGGCCCGCCTCAACCGCGAGGCCACGCCGGAGGCGGTGGCGCGCACGCTGACCCAAGCGGGCGTGTTCCCGCGCCTCACCTTCACGGCGCGCCGCGCCGCCCTGTACTCGGCCCGCACCTCGCGCGGCGGCGGCCCCTACCTCGTCGAGGCGGCCTATCCGTTCGGGGGCGGGCCCTTCGAGCCGGACGAAGGGGCGGACGGGTCGTAGTTCGAGCCCGCTCACGTTCCGCCCTTGCGTTGCGCCGCCGCTTGCGGCATGACGCGAGCCGCGCCGCGCGCGCCGTAGGAGTGTAGCTCAACTGGTCAGAGCACCGGTCTCCAAAACCGGGGGTTGGGGGTTCGAGTCCCTCCACTCCTGCCACGGCGCATCCGGCCCGGCCTTCGCCTCGCCGCACATCCTTTCCTCCCCATCGACAAGTCGGATCACTTGCGCTAGAGCGGGCGCATTCCGAGATCCTCAGATGCTGTCGGTGTGGGACAAACGTCCTCGCACCGCGATCGGCGGTTCCCGGAGCCCTGTCCGGTTTCAGTTGCGCCATGGCATCGAACGAAGCGACCAAGAAAGCCGACGCGGCGCGCGGACCCAATCGCGGCGCGGCGCCCCTCCCGCCCCAGCGCGCGACCCCGCCGGTGCGCCCGGCGCCGAAGCGCGTCGGCCCGGCGGAGTTCCTGGGGCAGGTGCGCGACGAGGCCCGCAAGGTCACGTGGCCGACCCGCAAGGAGACCACCGTCACCACGATGATGGTGTTCATCATGGTGGTGGCCGCGAGCCTGTTCTTCGTCGCCGTCGATCAGGTGCTGCGTTTCGGCGTCGGCTTGATCCTCGGGATCGGCGCCTAAGGATTTTCGGGCGTCCCTGCGACGCCGAGGAGTTGAGAAGACCCGTGTCGAAGCGCTGGTACATCGTCCACGCCTACTCGAACTTCGAGAACAAGGTCGCCCAGTCCATCAAGGACCAGGCGGCCCAGCGCGGGCTGACCGAGCTGTTCGACGAGGTCATGGTGCCGACCGAGAAGGTCACCGAAGTCCGCCGCGGCCGCAAAGTCGACGCCGAGCGGAAATTCTTCCCCGGCTACGTGCTTGTGAAGTGCGACCTGACCGACGAGGTCTACCACCTCATCAAGAACACCCCGAAAGTCACCGGCTTCCTCGGTGCCGACAAGGCCAAGCCGGTGCCGATCCCGGACGCCGAGGCCGAGCGCATCAAGGGGCAGGTGCAGGAGGGCGTTGACCGCCCGAAGCACACGGTCTCCTTCGAGATCGGCGAGACGGTCCGCGTTTCCGACGGCCCCTTCGCCTCCTTCAACGGCACCGTCGAGGAAATCGACGATGCCCGCTCGCGCCTCAAGGTGGCGGTGTCGATCTTCGGCCGCGCCACTCCGGTCGAGCTGGAATACGGTCAGGTCGAGAAGGTCTGATTTTCTTCGGATTTCGCGATCGATCGGCCTCGACCGACTGATCCTCGATGTTCCCGGCCGGCGGCCCAGCCGCGGCCCGGAAACGGCGATGCTTTCCTGAGAGCACCGCCACAACCCCGCGGGAGATCCGCCCGGCTTCGCCTCCGGGACCCACGGATCGCACCGCGACCTGCAACCGCCCGTCCGTCCGTGCCTCGGCAGCCCGGCGACGCGCAACTTTTGGGAGCAGTCCCATGGCGAAGAAGATCACGGGCTACGTGAAGCTTCAGGTCCCGGCCGGCGCCGCCAACCCGTCGCCGCCGATCGGCCCCGCGCTCGGTCAGCGCGGCCTCAACATCATGGAATTCTGCAAGGCCTTCAACGCGAAGACCGCGCAGATGGAGAAGGGCACCCCGATCCCGGTGATCATCACCGCGTATCAGGATCGCTCCTTCACCTTCGAGATGAAGCAGCCCCCGGTCACCTTCTTCCTGAAGAAGGCTGTCGGCCTGAAGATCGGCAAGAAGCCGGCTTCCGGCTCGAAGACCCCGGGCAAGGGCCCGACCGTCGGCAAGATCACCGAAGCCCAGCTTCGCGAGATCGCCGAGAAGAAGATGCCCGACCTCAACTGCGACTCCGTCGATGCGGCGGTCGCGATGATCCGTGGCTCCGCGCGAGCCATGGGCCTCGAAGTCGTCGCGTAAGGGAGGGCGATATGGCACGCGAAGGAAAGCGCATCCGCGCCGCCCGCGAGGGTCTGGAGCCGACCAAGCTCTACGCCATCGACGAGGCGATCAAGCTGGTGAAGTCGAAGGCTTCGGCCAAGTTCGATGAGACCGTCGAGATCTCGATGAATCTCGGCGTCGACCCGCGCCACGCCGACCAGATGGTCCGCGGCGTCTGCAACCTGCCGAACGGCTCCGGCCGGACGGTCCGCGTGGCGGTCTTCGCTCGCGGCGCCAAGGCGGACGACGCCAAGGCGGCGGGTGCCGACATCGTCGGCGCCGAGGATCTCCTTGAGATCGTCCAGGGCGGCAAGATCGAGTTCGATCGCTGCATCGCGACCCCGGACCTGATGCCGCTGGTCGGCCGTCTCGGTAAGGTGCTGGGCCCGCGCGGCCTGATGCCGAACCCGAAGGTCGGCACCGTCACCATGGACGTGAAGGGCGCGGTCGCCGCCGCCAAGGGCGGTGCGGTCGAGTTCCGCGTCGAGAAGGCCGGCATCATCCACGCCGGCGTCGGCAAGGTGTCCTTCGATGAGCAGAAGCTCGTTGAGAACATCAAGGCCTTCGCCGATGCGGTCGCCAAGGCGAAGCCCGCCGGCGCCAAGGGCACCTACATCCAGCGCATCGCCGTCACCTCGACGATGGGTCCGGGTGTGAAGGTCGAGCCCTCCACGGTGCTGACCGCGTAAGACGCGTTCCGCAGGGACGTTTCAGGAAAGCGCCCGGCCGAAAGGCCGGGCGCTTTTCGTTTGGCTGGTGACCGTCATCGCGAGGCGAAGCCGAAGCGATCCAGCGGCGCGACCTTTTCGGAGAGGGCAGTGCCCTGGACTGCTTCGCTCCGCTCGCCGTGACGGCCGGCGATCACCCCTCCGTCACGTCCTCCAGCGCCAGCTTCAGGTGCCGCGGCCCGCGCAGCGAAGCACCGGGCCGGTAGGGCGGCGGGTCCTCGACTAGGGACGCGCCCTTCAAGCGCCGCACGAGGCTGACCAAAGCCACCTCCGCCTCGATCCGCGCCAAGGGCGCGCCGACGCAGTAATGCAGCCCGCCACCGAAGCCGAGATGGCGGTTGTCGGGCCGGTCGGGATCGAAGCGGTCGGGATCGGGAAAGCGGGCCGGATCGCGGTTGGCCGCCGCCAGCAGAAAGATCACCGGCGCGTCCTTCGGGATGGTGATCCCGCCGACCGTGATGTCGGTCAGTGCCAGCCGGGTCCGGTACTGGACCGGCGGCTCGTAGCGCAGAAGCTCCTCGATCAGCCGCGGCGCGATCCCGGGCTCGGCGCGCAGGCGCTCCCAATGCTCGGGGAAGCGCAGCAGCGTCAGCATACCGTTGGTGATCAGGTTCACCGTGGTCTCGTGACCCGCCACCAGGAGCAGCACGGCGGTGGCGATCAGGTCGAAATCGTTCATCCCGTCGCTGTCTTTCGCCAGATCCGAGAGGATGTCCTCCTGGCGGTCCTTGCGCTTCGCCTTGATCAGCCCCTGGAGGTAGTCGGCGATCTCGGTGAAGCAGACCTCGTTCTTGGCCCTCGTCTCTTCGTCGTCGCGCCGGTTCGGCTCGAGCGCGGTCGCGAGCTGCGTCGCCCAGCCGTGGAACTGCGCCTCATCCTCCGGCGGCACGCCGAGCAATTCGCAGATTACCGTGACGGGCAGCGGATACGAGAAGTCATCGACAAGATCGATGCAGGTCTTGCCCCGCATCTTGCCGATCAGGTCGTCGGTGATCTCTTGCGTCTTCGCGCGCATGCCGCGCACCCGCTCAGGGGTGAAACAGCGCATCACTTGGCCCCGCAGGCGGTCGTGGTCGGGCGGGTCGCGGAAGATGAAGGGGCGGTGGCGCTTGCGGATCTCGGCCCGCACCGGCCGCACCAGCAGGTCGGTGACCGGGTTGCCGGTCCAGCGGAACTTTTGCGGGTCGGGCAGGTCGTCCGAGCTGATCCGCGGGTCGGAGATCAGCCGCGCCAGCTCGGCATGGGTGCTGACGACGTAAGTGCCGTCCTCCTGCCGCGCGACGGGCACCTTCCGCATCTCCGCGTAGAGCGGGTAGGGGTTCGCCCGGTGGGCGGGGTCGAGGATCTGTTCGAACAGCGTGCTTCCGCTCACGGGATTAGGGCTCCTGCACACGGATGCGAGGCTGATCGACGGCGTCGGTGATCGGCGGGAAGGACGCGCGCTCGCGGATCGCGGCCTTGTAGGCGGGCAGCCAGCGGGCGCTGTCGATCGAGGCGGCGGCGATGGTGCGGCCGTCCCGGCCGAAGGCGGCCAGGAAGCGGCGCTCTTCGAGCGCGCCGTGCATCACGGCGAAGCTGTCTGCACCGGCCGCGAGGCCGACGAGCTTGATCGTCAGACCGAATTGCTGCGACCAGAAATCGGGCAGGTGGTCGTGGCGGCGCATCGCCGAGGCGTCGCCCGCCAGCATGTTGGCGGCCGCGGTCTCGGCCTGCGCCCGCGCATTGCCCCAGTGCTCGACCGCCACCAGGGCGTCGTCGTCGTGCGGATTCGGCCAACGGGCGACGTCGCCCGCGGCGAACACGCCCTCGGCGACACGGCCGTCCGCGCGTAAGGTGCGGCAGAAGGCGTCGCAGCGCAGGCCCTTGGCATCGGCTTCCACGCCGGAGCCTTCCAGCCACTCGACGTTGCGCAGCGTCCCGATCGCCGCGAGGAGGCAGTCGGTCTCGATCCGCTCGCCGTCCTTCAGGACGACGGCTGCGAGACGCCCGTCCTGCGCCTCCATCCGCTCGATCTCGGATTCGAGGCGTAGGTCGACGCCTCGCTCGCGCGCCACGTCGCCGATCAGGCCGCCGAGGCGGGGGCCCAAAGCCGCGGCGAGCGGCACCGCATCGCGCACCAAGAGCGTGACCGGGAGGTCGAGATCGCGGCAGGTCGAGGCGACCTCGAAGCCGATGAAGCCGCCGCCGGCGAGGACGACGCGGTGCGGCTTGGCGCGCAGGCGCTCCCCGAGCCGCTCGGCATCGTCGCGGCCGCGCAGGGTGAAGACGCCGGCCAACGCCGCTTCCTCGGGGTTGGGCCAGGGCCGCGCGCGGGTGCCGGTGGCGATCAGCAGGCGGTCGTAGGGCAGGCGGGTGCCGTCGCCGAGTTCGACGACGCGCTCGGACAGGTCGAGCCGGGTCGCCGGCCGGCCGAGGCGCAAGTCCGCGCCTAGATCGGGCGGGCAGGGCAGGGTGGTGTCGGCGGAATAGAGCCCGCGCAGGACCTGCTTGGAGAGCGGCGGCCGGTCGTAGGGCGGGTGCGGCTCGTCGCCGACCAGGGTGAGGGCGCCGGTGAAGCCCCGCTCACGCAGGGCGTGCGCCGCGGTCAGGCCCGCCAACGAGGCGCCGACGATGACGATGCGTTCGGGCGGGGTCGTCACGCCGCCTCTCCGGCGCTGGTGTCGTCGGGAGAGGCGGTGATGGCCCGCACCGGGCAGGCGTGGACCGCCCGCTGGATCTCGGCCCGCGCGGACTCGTCGGGGGAGGGGTCGTAGACCAGCGCTTCGCGCCCGTGCAGGGCGAAGTGGCCCGGCGCGGCGTAGAGGCACTGCGCGTACGCCTGGCAACGGTTGAGATCCACGACGACCTTCATGAGGAGGATTTCGCTCCGCCTGACTAGACAAGGGTTGCGCGGCCGGAGGGCGGCCGACGTGGGCGGTCGAGCGAGGAAATCCGCTCACCACGGCGGCCCGACGCCCCCATCCCGACGGCCGCACCCTGGTCCGCGGAGCGGGAAACGCTCCAGGCCGCGATTGGGATCAATCCTGCGTCAAGAGGGCGTCGTCAGGGGGCGGCGGGTTCGATGGTGCCGAGCGTCCGGCGCCCGAGCGCCCGCGCCTTCAGGCGCAGGGCCGGCTTCTCGATCGTGTACCAGGAGAGCGCCGCGACGAGCCCCGCGAGGCCGAGGGCGGGCGGCAGCAGCGCGACGGCCGAGGCGGCGGGAAACAGCGCGTGTAGGCTCTGCTGGATCGGCCAGCCGTAGAGATAGACGCCGTAGGAGAGATCGGCCGGTGGATCGAGGGCTGGGCGGGCCAGCGCCGGAAGGAAGGCGAGCCAGATCGCCGCGTAGCTCTCGGAGAGGAACAGCAGCGTCCGGGCGGGGGCGTGGCCCTGGAGCAGCAAGGCGGCGGCGAGGCCGAGCAGCGGCCAAGCGGCGAGACGCACGTGATCGCGCCACAGGTAGAGGCAGGCGCCGAAGGCGAAGATCAGCGGGAGCCGCAGGGCGGTCTCGGTCCCCTTCGACATATCCGGCCGGACGGCTTCCAGCCCCGCCAGGGTCAGGGCCAGTGCGGCGGTGAGCGCCGGCACGGCCCAGCGCCGCCGCAGCAGGCCGCACAATCCGATGACGAGGACGCCGACATAGCAGATCGTCTCGTATTTGAGGGTCCAGACCGTGCCGAGCGGGCTGCGCAGCGGATTCGCCTCGAACACGCCGGGCAGGCTGGCATTGCTCTTGAAGGACAGGAGCGTACCGCGCACGAAGCGCCACAGCTCGGGTGAGGCGAGGTACTCGGCGAGCGGCAGCCGGGTGAGGGCGCCGCCGAGCAGCAGCGACACCGCCAGCGTCGCGGCCACCAGCCCCGGTAGGATTCGCAAGGAGCGGGCGATGGCGTAGTCGCGCCAGCCGCGCCGGTCGTAGCTCATGGTGACGAGGAAGCCCGAGACGGCGAAGAAGCCGTTCACCGCGTGCTCGCCGAGCGAGAAGCCGGTGGACCGGGCCAGCGGCTCGTCGGCCCCGTGACCGGAGACGACGCTGAAGGCGTGCGAGACCACCACCATCAGGGCGAGCGCCAGCCGCAACGCGGAGAAGCCGTTATGCGGGCGCGCCAGCGCCTCGGCGACGGTCGGACCGGCGAACGGGCGGATCACGGTGACAATCCCTCGCGCGCCAGTGCGCTCTGCCCGCGCAGGGCGGCGAGCGCGCCGGCCGCCGAGCCGCCGTAGCGCTCCAGCCCCGAGCGCCGGAAGGCGAGGGCGGACAAAGCCGCCTTCGGCGCGTTGGTGGCGAGCATGCCGGGGCTCGGATCGGGCAGGCCGTATTTTTTCGAGACATAGGCCCGCGACCACGCTTGGTGCCAGCGGGTGCGAAACACCCGGCCCGGCGCCGGGGCCGAGGAACGCCCGCGCCCGTGAAGCGCTACCGCGCCGTGGACGTGGATGAGCGCGCGGCCCGCATCGGCCACCCGGCGGCAGAGGTCGTCGTCCTCGTAGAATAGGAAGATGTTCTCGTCGAAGCCGCCGAGTTCGAGGAAGAGGGCGCGCTCGATCATCAGGCAGGCGCCGGACAGGAACGGGGCGCAGGCATCGCCCTCGGGGAGCGCCAGCCGGCCCTTCGGGTTGGTGAGGTAGGGCGCGAGCAGCGAGCGCGGCTGGTAGAAGAAGCGCCCGTCCGGCTCGTGGATGCGCGGCGCCAGCAAGCCGGCCTCGGGCCAGGCTTGCGCCGCAGCGAGCAGCGCGGCGGCGGCGCCCGGCTGCAGCACGAGGTCGGGGTTGAGGATGAGGACGTGGCGTGCCCCGTCCGCGGCGCGCACGCCGATGTTGTTGGCCCGCCCGTAGCCCTCGTTGCGGGGGTTTGCGATCACGCGCGCGCCGTGGGTCCGCGCCACCGCGACCGAGCCGTCGCGGCTGGCATTGTCGACGACGATCGCCGGAACGCCTTCGCGCGCGAGCGCCGCGAGGCAGGCGGGCAGGGCGTCCGCGCTGTCGTGGGCCACGACGATGGCGGAGAGAGCCTCCATCCCGCTCCCCTCCCCCGCAGAGGGGGGAGGGTTGGTCGGCTGCCTCACCCCTTCTTCTCGGGCAGGTTGAGGCGGATGTGCAGCTCGCGGAGCTGCTTGGCCGTCGCCTCGGCGGGGGCGCCCATCATCAGATCCTCGGCGCGCTGGTTCATCGGGAACAGCACGACCTCGCGGATGTTCGGCTCCTCGCACAGCAGCATGACGATGCGGTCGACCCCCGGCGCGATGCCGCCGTGCGGCGGGGCGCCGAGGCGGAGCGCATTCAGCATGCCGCCGAACTTCTCCTCCAGCACGTCCCGGCCGTAGCCGGCGATGGCGAACGCCTTCTCCATCACGTCGGGGCGATGGTTCCGGATCGCGCCGGACGACAGCTCGATGCCGTTGCAGACGATGTCGTACTGGAACGCCTTGATCCCGAGGATTTTTTCCGAATCTCCGTCGCCCAGCGCGAGGAAGTCCTCGCGATCATAGTTCGGCATCGAGAACGGGTTGTGGGAGAAGTCGATCTTCTTGTCTTCTTCGTTCCACTCGTACATCGGGAAGTCGACGACCCAGCAGAAGGCGAACTGGTCGGTGTCGGAGAGCTTCAGCTCGTCGCCGATGCGGATGCGCGCCTTGCCGGCGAGCGCGGCCGCCTTCGCCTCGGTGCCGGCGGCGAAGAACACCGCGTCGCCCGCCTTGGCGCCGGCCTTCTCGGCGATCCGGGCCTGGATCTCAGGCGGAATGAACTTGGCGATCGGCCCCTTGCCGGTGAGCGCCCCGCCCTCCTCCTCGAACACGATGTAGCCGAGCCCCGGCGCGCCTTCCGAGCGGGCCCAGTCGTTCAGCTTGTCGAAGAACGAGCGCGGCTGGCCGGCCGCCCCGGTGGCGGGGATGGCGCGCACCACGCCGCCCGACTTGATGACGCCCTTGAACGCCTTGAACTCCACCGCGTCGTCGGCGAACGCGTCGGTGACGTCGGCGATGATCAGCGGGTTGCGCAGGTCCGGCTTGTCGACGCCGTATTTCAGCATCGCGTCGGCGTAGGTGATGCGCGGGAACTCCTTCGTCACGCGCTTGCCGCCGGCGAACTCCTCGAACACGCCGCGCAGCACGGGTTCCACCGCCTGGAACACGTCTTCTTGCGTGACGAAGCTCATCTCGATGTCGAGCTGGTAGAACTCGCCCGGGCTGCGGTCGGCGCGGGCGTCCTCATCGCGGAAGCAGGGCGCGATCTGGAAGTAGCGGTCGAAGCCCGCGATCATCGTCAGCTGCTTGAACTGCTGCGGCGCCTGCGGCAGCGCGTAGAACTTTCCGGGGTGCACGCGGGACGGCACGAGGTAGTCGCGCGCGCCCTCCGGCGAGGAGGCGGTCAGGATCGGCGTCTGGAACTCGAAGAACCCGCCCTCGCGCATGCGGCGGCGGAGCGAATCCACGATCGCGCCGCGCTTCATGATGTTGGCGTGCAGCTTCTCCCGGCGCAGATCGAGGAAGCGGTACTTGAGCCGGGTCTCCTCCGGGTATTCCTGGTCGCCGAAGACGGGCAGCGGCAGCTCGCCCGCGGGGCCCAGCACTTCGAGGTCGTCGATATAGACCTCGACCGCGCCGGTCGGCAGCTCGGCGTTCTCGGTGCCCGCGGGCCGGGTGCGCACCCGGCCGTCGATGCGGATCACCCACTCGGAGCGCGCGGTCTCGGCCGCCTTGAAGGCGGGCGAGTCGGAATCGATCACGCACTGCGTCAGGCCGTAATGGTCGCGCAGGTCGATGAAGAGCACGCCACCGTGGTCGCGAATGCGGTGGCACCAGCCGGACAGGCGGACGGTCTGCCCGACATCGGACGGGCGGAGCGCCCCACAGGTATGGGAACGGTAACGGTGCATGGCGGGCTCTTTTGAGTGAGCCGGCACCATTCACGGGAGGCGGGTGAAGTCAAGGTAGAGGGGCTTGCGGCCCCTCCAGCCTACTCCGCGGCGGCCAGCGTCACCTCGGGCACCGGCACGCCGATGTCGCGCAGCAGCTCGGCGTCGGCATCGGCCTCGTTGTTGGCGGTGGTGAGCAGGCGCTCGCCGTAGAAGATCGAGTTGGCCCCGGCCAGGAAGCAGAGGATCTGCGCCTCGCGCGTCAGGCTCTTGCGCCCGGCGCTGAGGCGCACGCGGGCCTTGGGCATGACGATGCGGGCGGTGGCGCACATCCGCACGAGGTCGAGCGGATCGATCGGCGGGCGGTCTTCCAGCGGCGTGCCCTCGACGGCGACCAGCGCGTTGATCGGCACGCTCTCCGGGTGAGGGGCGTGGTTGGCGAGCACCAAGAGCATCTCGGCCCGGTCGCGCACCCGCTCGCCCATGCCGACGATGCCGCCGCAGCAGACGCCGATGCCGGCCTGCCGCACATGTTCCAGGGTCTGGAGCCGGTCATCGTAGGTGCGGGTCGAAATGATGTCGCCGTAGAAGTCCGGGCCCGTGTCGAGGTTGTGGTTGTAGGAGGTGAGGCCCGCTTCCGCGAGGCGCTGCGCCTGGGATTGGGTCAGCATGCCGAGGGTGACGCAGGCCTCCATGCCGAGCCCGCGCACGCCGCGCACCATCTCCAGCACCGCGTCGAAGTCCGGCCCGTCCTTGGGTTTGCGCCACGCCGCACCCATGCAGAAGCGGTGCGCGCCGTTGGCCTTGGCGGCAGCGGCCTCCTTCAGCACGGCCTCGACCGGCATCAGCCGTTCGCGGGGGAGGTTCGCGCCCTTGTGATGCGCCGATTGCGGGCAATAGGCGCAATCCTCAGGGCAGCCGCCGGTCTTGATCGACAGGAGCGCCGCCCGCTGGATGTCGGCAGGATCGTTATGCGCCCGATGCACGACGCCCGCCCGATGGACGAGATCGAGCAGCGGCATGTCGTGGATCGCCTGGATCTCGGCGAGCGTCCAATCGTGCCGGATCGCGGCGTCGGGTGCCGAGGAGGAGGCGAGGGAGACCACGGTATCGCTCATGCGCTTCTTTGAGAGGGAAGGCGGGGAAAAAATCAAGCCTGGCTAATCGAACGGGACGCCGGCCCGCCGCATCCCCTCGACGAACCGCTCCTTCCCGGCCGACGGTCGGTAGAGGCGCATGGCGCGGGCGATCCGGTAGCTCGGCTCCAGTTCCATGAAGCGGACGGCGGCAGCGTGGGCCTCCGCCTGCCGGCCGAGCCAGGCGAGGCTTGCGGCGCGGACGCGGTGGGTGCTGGTCCAGGTCGGGTCCTCCGCCATCGCGCGGTCGAGCCAGAGCAGCGCCTCCTCGTGCGCGCCGGCCATGCACAGGGCGAGTCCGAGGCCGGAATCGAAGCGGAAGGTGGTGGGGTCGAGCGGGCTCTGCCGCTTGGCCGCCCGGAAATGGGCGGCGGCCCAATCCGGCTCGCCGACGTAGCAGCGCACCCAGCCGCTGCGCTCGTAGGCGGCGGCGCTGTTCGGGTTGAGGGCCAGCGAGCGGTCGAGCAGGCCGAGCGCCGTGTCGTAGTCCTGCGCCAGGAAGGCCAGGGTGTGGCCCGCCATCATCAGCACCGCCGGGTCGCCGGCGTCCCGCTCCAGGGCGAGGCGGGCGAGCCGCGCGCCCTCCGCACAATCGGCCGCCGCATCCGCGCTCCAGCCCTGCACCACGAGGTTGGTGTAGCACTGCGCCAGCAGCGCGTAGGGCAGGGGATGCTCCGGCACGAGGCGGCGCACCGCCTCGATCGAGGCGATGCGCAGGCGCACGCTCTCGGCGCTCGGCATGGCGTGGTTCGAGTAGGCGGACAGGAACGGCGCGTAGACGCCGACATCGAGCGGCGGCCCTGCCCGCTCCGGCCCGGCGTCATGGGCGAGGCCGGGCGCCATCGCCGCCACCGCGCCGGCGACGATGCGGCTGCGCAGGGCGTGGAGGGCCCCCTCGTCCGCGTCGAGTTCCTGGGTCCAGACCGGCCGCTCGGTCGCCATGCGGTGCAGCCGGGCCTCGCCCCGCAGGCGCGTGCCCGCCCGCGACAGGGTTCCCGTGAGGATATGCGCAACGCCGAGCCGACCGGCCGCCTCATCCGGGGGAACGGCGCGGCCCTTGAAGGTGAAGGCGGAGTTGCGCGCGCTCACGAACAGGCCGGGCGTGCAGGCCAGCGCGTCCGTGACATGCTCCGACAGGCCGTCGGCGAGCGCCTGGGTATCGAAATCGCCCTCGGGATCGGCGAAGGGCAGCACGGCGACCGAGGGCCGGTCCGGCAGCGGCAGGGAGGAGAGCGCCATGGCGTGAGGCTAGATCACGCCCCGCCGGCGCAGGATGGCTTCGAGGCCGCTCACATCCTCGAGGAAGCCGAAATGGCCGCCGGGCAAGGTGGCGACATCGAAGCCCGTCAGGTCGCCGCCGTGAGCCGCGTAGAGATCGTGCGAAAACACGTCGGCCTCGCCGAAGACGAGGGTGAGGCGGTCCGCCTGCGCTGCCACGATCCCGCGCTGGTCGTAGTCGCCGAGGCTCATCGAGACGCCGTGATAGACCGGCGGGACCAGAGCGAGGTCGAGCGCCGGCAGATCGCTCTCCCGGCCGCAATAGGCCGGCAAAAGGATCGCCATCACGGAGCTGCCGGCCTCCGGATCGGTGCGTGCCATCAGCGGCGCCGCCCGGCCCATCGCTTCGGGCGAGAGCCGGGCGAATAGGGCGGCCACGCCCGCGTCGAGCCCGGCGCGGGTCGGCGGGGCCGGGTGGAGCAGCACGGCACGGGCGAACCTGTCCGGTGGCAGGCGATCGAGCAGGGCGAGCGCAAGCCACGCCCCCCAGGAATGGGCGACGAGGGTCACCGGCCCCTCCCCCGCGCGCTCGGTCACGAAGCGGGCAGCGGCGTCGAGCACGCTGTCCGCGGTGACGGGTTCCGACCCGCCGCCGCATCCGGGCTGCTCGAAGAAGGCCCAGTCCCGCGCAAAACCCGCGCGCCGCAGCGGATCCGCGGCGTAGGCGACGTCGAGGCCGGGGCCGCCGCCGAGGAAGACGACCGGGCCGGGCCGGTCCTGCGGGGATGCGGTCATCTTCGTCCGGCTGTCAGTTCGTCGGCTCGCCGGCGGCGACCTTGGCGGTCCAGTCGTCGAAGGCGACCACCCGCTGGCGCTGCTCGCCGAGGCCGTCGATGCGCAGCACCATCTCGTCGTCGCTCCGGAGATAGCGCGGCGGCTTCATGCCGAGGCCGACGCCGGGCGGGGTGCCGGTGGTGATGACGTCGCCGGGCTCCAGCATCATGAAGTGCGAGACGTAGGCCACGAGCTGGGCGACATCGAAGATCATCGTCGCCGTCGAGCCCGTCTGCATCCGCTTCCCGTTGAGGTCGAGGCTCATCGAGAGGTTCTTCAGGTCCGGGATCTCGTCGAGGGTGACGAGCCAGGGGCCGAGCGGGCCGAAGGTCGGGCAGCCCTTGCCCTTGGTCCAGGTGCCGCCGCGCTCCATCTGGAATTCGCGCTCGGACAGGTCGTTGCAGATGCACACGCCCGCCACGTAGCGCAGGGCCTCGTTGGCGTGGACGTAAGAGGCGCGGGCACCGATCACCACGGCGAGCTCCACCTCCCAGTCGGTCTTGGCCGAGGCCTTGGGCAGGATCACCGTGTCGTTGGGGCCGACGATGCAGGAGGGCGCCTTGTTGAAGACGATGGGCTCGGAGGGGATCGCCGCGCCCGTCTCGGCGGCGTGGTCGGCGTAGTTCAGGCCGATCGCCACGAAGTTGCGGGTGCCGCCGACGCAGGGGCCGAGGCGGGTGCCGGGCGGCAGCAGCGGCAGACTCGTCGGATCGATCCGCGCGAGCCGGTCGAGCGATTCCCGCGAGAGGCCCGGTCCGGCGATGTCGCGCAGGGTTCCCGACAGGTCGCGCAAGCCCCCCTTCGCGTCCACGAGGCCGGGCCTCTCCTCACCGCTCGCTCCGTGTCGGATCAACTTCATCGTCGGCGACTCCGTCCTGATCGAGGCTCGCCCATCGGCGGCGAGACCATGGCCGCGACCGATCCTGGGTGCAAGCGGCGCCCTCAAGGCCGCGCCTGTCGGTCGTGCGGTTCATACAGGCGCAGGGGCGCCTCGGTTCCGTGACATAAACTCCTCATTTGATCGATAATTCAATTTTCGGATTTCTTCCTCTGGACCGGATGCGCGCGATCCTCTTCCATCACGGATGGGACTTGGGTCTGCAAAAAGACGCTTCGGAGAATAAGAATGACGGGGGGGACGATCCGCGCGCTCGGGCTCGCGGGAGCTGTCGCGGCCGCCTCAATGGCGGGCACGACAGCGGGGCAGGCCGGTGCCTTCGGCTTGCGCGAGCAGAGCGCACAAGGCTTGGGCGTCGTGTTCGCGGGCGCGGCCTCGGGCGGGGCGGGCGTCTCGTCGATCTTCTGGAACCCGGCGACGGTGACCATGCGGCCGGGCTTTGCCAGCGAGCAGAGCCTCAGCTTCATCAATCTGTCGGGTGAGATCACGCCGACGGTGGGCACCGCGCCGGGCCTGCTGCCCTTCGGCTCCTCCGGCGAGGTCGGGCAGGGCGCCGTAGTGCCCTCGGGCGCGACCTCCTACCAGCTCACCGACCGGCTCTGGGTCGGCATCCAGACCGGGGCGCCCTACGGCCTCGTCACCAAGCCGCGCCAGGATTGGGCCGGCTCGGCCTATGCCCGCTCCTCGCGGATCTTCTCGCTGGCCTTCAACCCGGTGGTCGGCTTCAAGGTCAACGACTGGCTCTCCGTCGCCGCGGGGCCGAACATCGAATATTTCCGCCTGACCCTGCGCGCGGCCGTGCCGGTCCCCGGCGTCTTCCCGGGTTTCTATCCGTCGGGCTTCATCAAGGGCGAGTCCTGGGGCGTGGGCTTCACCGCCGGTGTCCTGGTCACCCCCGCCGCCGGGACGTCGATCGGCGTCGGCTACCGCTCCTCGGTCCATCACGACATCGAGGGCTCGATCGGCTTCCCCGACCCGCGTCAGGCCATCGCCCTGGGGCAGGTGCGGGCGAACCTCAACACGCCCGAGAAGGTCAGCGTCGGCCTGACCCAGGCGATCAACCCGGTCACCCGGATCCAGCTCGGCTTCGAGTGGGACAACTGGTCGAGGCTCGGCGATGTCGGCATCGTCTCGAAGGCGCTCGGCGTGACGGTGAATCACCTGCCGCTCAACTTCAAGGACTCGTTCTTCTACTCGATCGGCGCCGAGTACGACTGGTCGCCGAACCTGACCCTGCGGGCCGGCTTCGGCTACGACAACGTGCCGATCGACTTCACGAACCGCTCGGCGCGCCTGCCCGACAGCGACCGTTACGTCGTCTCGATCGGCGGCAGCTATCGCTGGAGCGAGAAGGTGCTGCTGACGGCCAGCTACGCGCACGCCTTCTTCGACCGCGGGCTTCTCCTGGCGGGTCCGGGCCGCGACTACAACATCGGCAACATCCCGCTCGCGGCGTCCACCGACGTCAGCGCCGACGTCGTGTCGGTCGGCTTCCGCTATCAGTGGGACACGCCCGCCGCCGTCGCCCCGACGCCGCTGGTGCGCAAGTACTGATCGCCTGATCGGCCGCGACACGCCCCGCGCCGGACCTGCAACGGGCTCCTGCGCGGGGCGTATCGATTCTCAAGAGGCGAGCCGCGCCGGTTCCGCGTGAACCGCCTGCCTGGCCAGTTCGGCGTCGAGCTGGCCGGCCAGGGCGAAGAAGCGCTGCCGCACCGGCGCCGCGTACGGATTGGCGCGCTCGATGGCGTGGAACACGTCCGGTGCGTCGTGCCGCACCATGCCGACCGCCTGCATCAGCAGGTCGAAGCTGCGCGTGGTCATCCGCGTCGGCAGCGGCTCCATCGCCACCAGCACCTTGGCGATGAGGTGGGTCAGCCCCTGAACCGAGGCCATCGCCCGGTCATGCGCCTCCGGCGTCGTCACGATGACGTCGAGGCCGAGCACGCGCCGCAGGAAGGCGGCCGCCCGCAAGCCGCACCGTCCGCGGATCGGGCAGACGGCGACCTTCAGGCCCCGGATGCCGTCTCCTGCGCCGTCCCTTGCGCCAACTCTCGCGCTTTGCGGCCCGAACAGCGGATGGGTCGCGAGGATCTCGACATCGGCCGGCAATTCCTCCTGCAGGATCGCGGCGGGTCCCATCTTCACCGAGCCGACATCGACCACCAGCGTGCCCGGCCGCAGATGCGGGGCCAGCGCGCGTGCCGCCTCGGCGAGGCTCGCCACCGGCGTGGCGAGGATCACCACGGGGCAGGCCGCCACGCTCGGAAGGTCGGCCGCGATCGCCTCCGGTCCCGCATCTGCGGCGAGATGCGCCGCGAGCGTCCCGGCTGGCAGGTACGGGTCGTGGATCCTCAGCGCGGCGTGCGGCGCGAGGTGGCGGGCGATCAGGCGGCCGAAGGCGCCGAAGCCGACGAGACCCACCGACTGGCGGTGGGCGAGGGGAGGAAGCAGAGGATGCAGGGCAGACACGGTGTGACCTCGGGATAGAGCGAGGCCGGCGGTCCGTTGCGGGATGCTTTTCCACGATCCTCAAGCCGCCGACGACGCAGCGGCTGAAGACATGACGAGTCCAGGGCCGCTTAGGGGAGCGGCGCGCGATACGACCCGGAGAGGAGGATGCCCGTCATGATGATGCGCCGATAGACAGGGATGGCCGCACCGTCAAGGTCCGGCGGGCGACCTGCCGGGTGTTCGCGCTGAGTGTCTCTTATGAAACTCCCGCCGCGCCGTCATGGCCAGAGTGACAACGGTCGGGGACCGGGAGTTTTGTGAAGCACGCTGAGGCGTACCCGGCCTGATGGCATCAGGCTGGCGTCCCTTGGCCGGCATTTTGACGCGCATCCTTGAAATGAACCGCTAACCACTTCGTCGAACTGCGCTCAGGGCTTGGCGATTTCAGAAATCGCCCCGAAATTGACTTTCCGGGCATATCGTAGCGCAGAAATTGTGTTCAAGAATACAAAAGATCAGAACAGCTGCAAAACATAACTTAGGTTTGTTTGAGATATTAACGATCACGTGAATGAGAAGACTAAGAAGAAGCGCAGCAACGGCGCCTTAAGAGACGAAGCCTAAGCCCGCTGTAGGTCGTCGGGCTCTCCATTCATCATGCTCAAAATCGTCGCCTGCGTCGTGCAACAGCACGATCTCGGCCTTGTCGCGATCTCGGCGGGCATCTGCATGCTCGGCTGCTTCTCGACCGTGATCCTGATGGCCGAGGCCGTGCAGGCCGAGCGCAGGCTCCTCTTCCCCTGGCTGACCGCGGCGGCGGCGGTGTTCGGCTGCAGCGTCTGGTCGCTCCACTTCGTCGCGATGCTCGCCTTCCTGCCCGGCGAGCAGGCGGCCTACGATCTCCTGCCCACGGCGGTCTCGATCGCGATCGCGGTGGCCGGAGCCTTCGTCGCCCTCCTGATCTGGGCTCGCACACGTCACGACCCGCTCGGGCTGGCCGCGGCCGGCCTGGCGCTGGCGGCGGCCATTGCGGGGATGCACTACGCGGGTGTGGGCGCGATGGCGGCGAGCAACCTGCTCGTGTTCGAGGGGGCCTATGTCTTCGGCTCGCTCGGCCTCTGCGCCACCCTGGCGATGATCGCCCTCGCCCGGGCCGGCGACCTCACCGGCCCCGGCCGCCGGATCGAGGTGACGGTCTGGCTGGCGCTGGCGATCTGCGGCCTGCACTTCACCGGCATGACGGCGCTCACCGTCGCACCCGTCGCCCCGCAGGAGGACGGCGGTTCCGCGCTGGGCTCGACGCAGCTCGGCCTCGTGGTGGGGCTCGTGAGCCTCATCGTCCTCGCCGCCGGCCTCGCGGCCCTGCTGATGCAGCGCCATCTCATGCGCCGCCGCATGGACGAACTGAGCCGCATGCGCCTGCTCGGCAACCTCGCCCACGAGGTGCTGCTGATCCACCGCGGCGGCCGGGTGGTGGAGATCAACCAGGCGGGCCTGCGCCTGTTCGAGACCACGGCGGGGGAGATCGTCGGCCGCCCGGTGCTGGACCTGTTCAGCGAGGCCGACGCGCCGGCGGTGATGCGGCGCAGCCGCTGCCGCCCGGAGGATCTGCGGCCGGAGGAATTCGAGATCCGCACGGCGAGCGGCACCCTGGTGCCGGTGGAGCTCTCCTGCCGCCCGATCGAGTATCTCGGCCGGCCGGCGACCGCGGTGGCCCTGCGCGATCTCAGCCAGCGCCGCCGCGACGAGGCGCGCATCCGCCACCTTGCCCTGCACGACGCCCTGACCGACCTGCCCAACCGCACCCTTCTCGAGGAGCGTCTCGGGCTGGCCCTGGAGAATGCGGCCGAGAACGGGACGAGTGTGGCGCTGGTCTATCTCGACCTCGACCGCTTCAAGCCCGTCAACGACTTCCACGGCCACGCCGCGGGCGACGCCCTGCTGGTGCAGGCGGCCAAGCGGATGCTGGCCGAGCTGCGCCCGACCGACACGCTCGCCCGGATCGGCGGCGACGAATTCGTGGTCGTCCTGGCCCATACCCGCACCCTCGCGCAGGTCGCCGAGACGGCGGAGCGGCTGGTCGCGGCGCTCGGCCGCCCGTTCCAGATCGAGGGCGAGAACCGGAGCGAAGCCCTGCGCGTCGAGATCGGCGCCTCGGCGGGCATCGCCCTCTATCCCAGCGACGGCAGCACGGCCGACAGCCTGAAGCGCGCCGCCGACACCGCCCTGTACCGGGTCAAGGACGAGGGGCGCGGCACGGTGCGCTTCTTCGAGGCGGCGATGGACGAGCAGCTCCAGGCGCGCCGCCGGATCGAGCACGAGCTCAGCGGCGCGATCCCGCGTGGCGAACTGCAACTCTACTACCAGCCGATCGTCAATGGCCGCACCGGCGAGATCGAGACCTTCGAGGCGCTGATCCGCTGGCACCATCCGGAGCGCGGCTGCGTGCCCCCGGTCGAGTTCATCCCGCTCGCCGAGCAGACCGACCAGATCGGGCGGATCGGCGCCTGGGTGCTCGATACCGCCTGCGCCACGGCGGTCGCATGGGCGCATCCCTGGCGGGTCTCGGTCAACGTCTCGCCCAAGCAGTTCCGCCAGCCGGGCTTCGCGGCCGGCGTGGCGGCGGTGCTCGGCCGCCACGGACTCCCGCCGGGACGGCTGGTGCTGGAGATCACCGAGGGGGTGTTCATCCAGGACGCGGCGATGGCGGTGGAGGTGCTGACCGCCTTGCGCACCCTCGGCGTGCGCCTCGCGCTCGACGATTTCGGAACGGGCTACTCGTCCCTGAGCTACCTGCAGCGGTTCAAGTTCGACAAGATCAAGGTCGACCAGTCCTTCGTGCGCCGTCTCGGGCAGCACGCGGACTCCCTGACGATCGTGCGCGCGATCACCCATCTCGGGCACAATCTCGGCCTTCAGGTCACGGTCGAGGGGGTGGAGACGCAGGAGCAGCTCGCCGTGCTGCGCGAACTCGGCTGCGATCAGATGCAGGGCTACCTGTTCGCCCGGCCGACGCCGATGACCGGACCGATGATGGCGCCGATCTCGGGCTCCCCGGATCTGGAGCGGGCGCGGCTGCGCTCCCTGTTCGCCGAGCCGCCGGCCAAGGCCTACGCCTGAGGGCGCGACGGGCGGAGGTCCGTCCGCCCGTCTCCGGCGTCCGGTCCTCTGCGAATCCCGGCCGGGTCAGGCCGCCTCGCGCTCCGGTGCGATGCGGCGGCGGGCATTCTCCCACCAGCTGCGCTGGCGCTGCGCCTCGGCCTCGGCCGCCTTGGCGGCGTAGAACGAGGCGTTGTGCTCGCCCCGCAGCGCCTCGCGGGTGAAGCGGATCAGGTGGTGGGCGACGAAGCCCATGTTGAACACCGCCTCGATCTGCCCGCGCTTCAGCGCGTGGCCCGCCGCCCGCCAGAACGGCCGGCGGTAGTCGGAGAAGAGGCCGACACGGGTGATGATGTTGAAGCCGAGGATCAGGCCGCGGCGCAGGTTGGTCTTCGTCAGCTTGCCCTTCGTCGGCGTGACGATGCGGTTGCCGTAGGTCACGTCGCACTGATGCTTGAAGCGCTCGAACAGGTGCTCGGGGGCGTAGGCGTGGGCGATGGCCCGGCGCCAGGAATTCACCACCGTGTCGTGGGGACGCTTGAACAGCACGTTCGATTCGAGGCTGGCATCGTGCAGCAGCCGGCCCTCGCGCTCCAGCCGGTCCCAGAGCGGCGTCTTCGGCAACGCCTGGAGCAGGTTGATCGTCAGCACCGGGATGGCGGAGCGGTCGATGAAGTCGATCAGGTTCTGCTCGGAGGTGTCGGTATCGGAATCGAGCCCGAGGATGATGCCCGAGGTCACCTCGAGCCCGTAGGAATTGAGCGTCTCGATCGCCTCGTACATCGGCACGGCGGCGTTGTGGGTCTTGTCGATGCCCTTGAGCGCGTCGGCCTCCGGGGTCTCGATGCCGACGAACACCGTCATGAAGTTGGCCTGCCGCATCAGCTCGAGGATCTCGGGCTGCTTGGCCATGTTCAGCGTCGCCTCGCAGGCAAACTGGAGCGGGTAGTCGTTCTTCTTCTGCCACGCGACGAGATGCGGCAGCATCTCGCGGGTCGCCTTGCGGTTGGCGATGAAGTTGTCATCGACGAAGTACACCACCGCCGGGTGGCCCGGCTGGCTGATGATCGCGTCGAGCTCGGCGCACATCTGCTCCGGGCTCTTCAGCCGAGGCTGGCGGCCATAAAGCTGCGGGATGTCGCAGAACTCGCAGCGATAGGGGCAGCCCGACGAGAATTGCAGCGAGCCGATCAGGTAGCGCTTGAGCGGCACCGCCTCGTAGGCCGGCGCCGGAAAGTCGGCCAGCGCCAGCCGGTCCTTGGTGTCGAGCACGACCTGAGCCGCCGGCCGCGACAGGTCGCGGTCGAGGATCTCGATCAGCCGGTCGGTGGCGTCGCCAATCTCGCCGACATGGAGATAGTCGAAATCCGGGTATTTCTCCGGCGCGCCCGAGACCGAGGGGCCGCCGAGCACCGCGACCTTGCCGGCCTCGTGCGCCCGCCGGCCGATGTCGTGGATCTGGCCTTCCTGGATGTGCATGCCCGACACGAACACCGCGTCGGCCCAGGCGAAATCCTGGGGCGAGGCCGGCCGGATGTTCTCATCGATGAACCGGCACTCCCAGGTCTCGGGCATGTAGGCCGCGATCACCAGGAGCCCCTGGGGCGGCATGAATGCCTTCACCCCGCCCATCAGTGGGTAGGCATGGGAGAACGTGCCGAAGGACGGCGTGTAGGCGGGGAAGACGCACAGGATGCGCCGGCGGGACGAGATGGGGAGGGGGCATCGCATGGCTCCCAATCTAGCACAGCGCCGCGCTTTGGCGTCCCCCCTGCTCCTCTCTTTGACGTGACATCGTGCTTCGGCAAATCCGGCGGCTCCGCCCGGTCGGTGCGGCCGTGCGGACACACCGGGCGACCGAGCGCGAATTGGCGGTGGCGGCATGCGGCAGGTGCATGGGACTCAGCGCCGTCCGGAGGCCCCGGACCGGGTCGCGGCCGTGTGGGGGACAGGATTTTCCGGGTCCGACAGGCCGACCGTGTCCCCGAACAACAAGAATGAGCCTTGATCAAAGCGATCAATAAAGCATCTTCAGGCGTCACTTTTATGACGAAATAAACTTCAAGATCGTGCGGATTAAGTTATGCGGTAACGCGTTAATGCAATAATGAGCTGGTTTAGTCCTCAGTAAATACCTTGATTTGCTTCCAATGACTTTGCGGCGATGCTATCGCCGCATCGCGGAAGCAAGGCTCATCGGGTCGCTAAACGACTGAGCCACCGAACAAGTTCGCCGGCCGGTATCCGGTCGAACGTCGTTCCGGCGGCACCCGAAGTCATCCTGCTCCCGCTGATCCGCAGCCCGTGGCTGCGAACGTCCCGGCACAACACGGCACGCGTCATCGCCGGCCTGGGGCGCGAGGGGAATTCGAGCGATGAAACAACGTCTTCTGACTGCACTGCTCCTCTCGGGCGCCCTGGTGCTCCCCTCCGTTCGGGCCCAGGCTCAGACGGTCGCGGAGTTGCAGCGCCAGATCAATGAGCTCAAGGCGATGATCAAGGCGCAGGCGCAGGCGCAGGCTGAGGGAAGGGGGGGGCGGCGTGCGGCCCCGGTCGCCGTGCGGCCCGCCGGTGTCCGCACCACCGATGCCGGCACCGTCCCGGCCGCCGGCCGTCCGATCGAATCCGCGGTGGCGCAGCCGGCCGCGTCCGGCCCGGTGCCGCACCGCTTCGCCCTCGACGAGCCGGACACGTGGTACGACGCGCTGGTGCCGCCCGCGCCGCAATTGCTCGCGGACGATCCCGGGCGCGTGGCGCGGCCCAAGACCTGGTTCGAGCGCCTGTCCCTGCGCGGCTACACGCAGTTGCGCGGCAACGAGTTCCTGTCCGGCGACGACACCGCCCCGGCCGGCCGCGCGCGGCTGCGCTCCGTCCACGACAGCGGCATCACCGACCGCAACAACTTCACCTTCCGCCGGGTGCGCCTGGTCCTGCAGGGCGACATCCACGAGCGGGTGTTCATCTACCTGCAGCCCGACTTCGCGGTGAACGTCTCGAACCAGGCCGGCAGCGAGGGGCGCCAGCACTACACCCAACTGCGCGACGCCTTTGCCGACGTGTTCCTCGACGACGAGCGCCGCACCCGCCTGCGCTTCGGCCAGCAGAAGGTGCCCTACGGCTGGGAGAACCTGCAATCGTCGCAGAACCGCCTGACGCTCGACCGCTCCGACGCGATCAACAGCGCCGTGCCCGGCGAGCGCGATATCGGCATCTCCTTCTACTACACGCCCTGGCACGTGCAGCGCATCTGGGACCGTCTGGCCAAGGGCGGCCAGAAGCTGTTCGGCAATTACGGTGCCTTCGGCGTCGGCATCTATAACGGCCAGACCATCAACCGGATCGAGGTCAACAACGATCTGATGACGGCGATGATGGTGACTTGGCCGTTCGAACTCGACGGCCTCGGCGAGGCCTTCCGCGGGCAGGTGCTGGAAGTCGGCGGCTCGGCCTACCGCAACCGCTTCCGGCCCGAGGCCACTTTCGGCGCCTCGACGGCCCTGGGCAACACCTACGACGACGAGCGCGTCGGCTTGCACGCGATCCTGTACCCGCAGCCCTTCGGCCTCCAGGCCGAGTGGAACTGGGGCCGCGGTCCCGAATACGATCCGGTCGCCCGCACCATCCTGACCAAGCCGCTCCAGGGCGGTTACGTCCAGGCGATGATGAGGGTCGATCACTCGCCCGTGGGGCCGTTCATGCCCTACATCCGCTGGCAGACCTATGACGGCGGCTGGAAGGTGGCGACGAATGCGCCGCGCCTCGATACCGACGAACTCGAACTCGGCGTCGAGTTCCAGCCGATCAAGTCGGTCGAGCTCACCCTGGCCTATGCCAGCATGAAGCGCCGCGAGGCCAATATCGGCCGCTTCGGACGGGCCGAGGGCGACCTGTTCCGCGGGCAACTTCAGATTAACTACTGACTCCGAGCGACCTCGCGCGGAGGAGGGCGGAGGCGGCCGGTCCGGGGTTCAGGCCTCGGACCGCTTCGACAGAAGCGAGGCGCGGCCCGTGCCCTTGCCGCCCTCGGCATCCGGGTTGCGCAGCTCGCGCATCCCAGGCAGGTGACCGTCCAGGACGAAGACGAGCACCACCAGAGCCAACAACACCTTCGAGGCCATCGCCCGAACCATCCCCGCTTTTGTGCGCTGCGGTGTAAGGCCGCTGCGGCGCGGTTCGGGATGCGCTGGCACACATGAGACGTGCCCCCCGGCGGGAAGGGCGGGCGCAGAGTCAATGCCGGGTTAAGGCCGGGCCAAAGCGGACCTTCCCGTCTTCCGCCCCTCCGCCGGTGCCTTTCCCCTTGCTTCCCCCTTGCCTGCGACGGAAAAGTCGCGTCGCGGGACTTGGCAGGGAGCTTGCACGCCGCTATAGACCGCGCTCCACGAATTCACCCATTGGAAGGGATCGGCCGATCGGTCGGTTTCCATTCGAGATGCCGCCCGGGCGACCGGGTGGTGATGGCCGGAAAGGACTTGGGGCAGCCGCTCCGAGCGCCATTTCCGGCTATGTCCTGTCCGAGACTGCAGGCGCCGGGCGACCGGCTTAATCGGCGACAGCCTGCACAGACGGGGAAGACCGAATTTTTCACACCTCGCTTCGGGGCCGGCAGGCACCGGGGGGAGGTATCGGTTTGAACCAATCTCACCCGCGGGGGCCTCACGGCGCTTCAAGGGGACAGGGCCGTGAGACGTCGCCCGGGCGACGGTTCCGGCTTCTCAGCCGAGTTCCGTTCCGGGCGGCAAGTGCAACCGGCGGACCTGCCTCAGGTTCCGCCAACCGGAGAGAGCACAGTGGACCGGACAGCTAAAGCTGATCTCGTCTCGACGCTCAACGGCGTGTTCACCACGAACGCCGTCGTCGTCGTGGCCCACTACAAGGGCCTCACGGTCGCCGACATGCAGAAGCTGCGCTCGCAGATGAAGCAGGCCGGTGCCACCGTGAAGGTCGCCAAGAACCGGCTCGCCAGCATCGCTCTCGATGGCACGGACGTCGCCTCCATCAAGCCCCTCCTGAAGGGCCCGACCCTGCTCGCCTATTCGAGCGATCCGGTCGCGGCCGCCAAGGTTGCGGTGGAATTCGCCAAGACGAACGACAAGCTCGTGATTCTTGGCGGCGCCATGGGAACGACTGCCCTGAACCCGGACGGCGTGAAGGCACTCGCCACGCTCCCGTCCCTCGACGAACTGCGCGCCAAGCTCGTGGGCCTCATCCAGGCTCCCGCGACCAAGGTTGCCCAGGTCGTCAACGCGCCGGCGGCCAAGCTCGCCCGCGTGTTCGGGGCCTATGCCAAGAAGGACGAAGCGGCCTGAGCCGTTCGCCCCTAGCGAAACCATCCGTTCAAACCGATATACGCAAAGGACATTCACATGGCTGATCTCGCCAAGATCGTCGACGACCTCTCCTCGCTGACCGTTCTCGAGGCCGCCGAGCTCGCCAAGCTCCTCGAAGAGAAGTGGGGCGTCTCGGCCGCTGCTGCCGTCGCCGTTGCCGGCCCGGCCGCCGGCGGTGGCGCCGCTGCCTCGGCTGCCGAGGAGCAGACCGAGTTCACCGTTGTCCTGGCCTCGGCCGGCGACAAGAAGATCGAGGTCATCAAGGAGGTCCGCGCGATCACCGGCCTCGGCCTCAAGGAAGCCAAGGACCTCGTCGAGGGCGCCCCGAAGCCGGTCAAGGAGTCGGTGGCCAAGGACGAGGCCGAGAAGCTCAAGGCCCAGCTCGAGAAGGCCGGCGCCAAGGTCGAGCTCAAGTAATCCGTCGATGGGCCGATCCGGCCCATCGCATCCGGCGCACTCCGCTTAAGGGGTGTGCCGGCCTTCACGCCCGCGGGCTCCGGCTCGCGGGCTAACGCCGCTTCGGGCGGCCGTCGTTCCCCGGAAGTGGGAATGCGCGGCGAACAGAAGACGAATTCGGTTCGGGTGGGCTGATCGTCCGGCGGGGCGGCCCTTCTTGGTCCGGTGACGGGAGGTGTTTCGCCTTCCCCGGGCACCCTACGCTGAGGTGGTGGAGCGAGGTCTCATGGCCAATACGCTGGTCGGTCGCAAGCGCATTCGCAAGTTCTTCGGGAAGATCCGGGAAGTCGCCGAGATGCCGAACCTCATCGAGGTTCAAAAGGCGTCCTACGACCAGTTCCTGATGGTGGACGAGCCGGAAGGCGGGCGCGCCGACGAGGGCCTGCAGAGCGTCTTCAAGTCGGTCTTCCCGATCTCCGATTTCGCCTCGACGGCGCTCCTCGAATTCGTGCGCTACACCTTCGAGCAGCCGAAATACGACGTCGACGAGTGCCGCCAGCGCGGCATCACCTTCGCAGCTCCGCTCAAGGTGACGCTGCGCCTGATCGTGTTCGATGTGGACCCGGATACCGGCGCCAAGTCGGTTAAGGACATCAAGGAGCAGGATGTCTACATGGGCGACATGCCGCTCATGACGGATAACGGCACCTTCATCGTCAACGGCACCGAGCGCGTCATCGTCTCGCAGATGCACCGCTCGCCCGGCGTGTTCTTCGACCACGACAAGGGCAAGACGCACTCGTCCGGCAAGCTGCTGTTTGCCGCCCGCATCATCCCCTACCGGGGCTCCTGGCTCGACGTCGAGTTCGACGCCAAGGACATCGTGCACGTGCGCATCGACCGCAAGCGCAAGCTGCCGGTCACCTCGCTGCTGTTCGCGCTCGGCCTCGACGGCGAGGAAATCCTCTCGACCTTCTACAACCGTGTCTCCTACGAGCGGGACGGGGCGGACTGGCGCGTGCCGTTCGACGCCGAGCGTCTGAAGGGCTTCAAGGCGTCCGTCGACCTCATCGACGCCGATTCCGGCGAGGTGGTGCTGGAGGCCGGCAAGAAGCTCAACGCCCGCAACGCGCGCCTCATCGGCGAGAAGGGTACCAAGTTCCTCAAGGCCACCGATGAGGATCTCGTCGGCCAGTACATCGCCGAGGATCTGGTCAACGCGAAGACCGGTGAGATCTGGGCCGAGGCCGGCGACGAGATCTCCGAGAAGCTCCTGAAGCTTCTCGACGAGGTCGGCGTCACCGAGATCCCGGTGCTCGACATCGACCACGTCAATGTGGGCCCCTACATCCGCAACACCCTGGCCGTGGACAAGAATTCTGGCCGCGAGGGCGCGCTGTTCGACATCTACCGCGTCATGCGTCCCGGCGAGCCGCCGACGCTCGACACCGCCGAGGCGATGTTCCACTCGCTGTTCTTCGACGCCGAGCGCTACGACCTCTCCGCGGTCGGCCGCGTGAAGATGAACATGCGCCTCGACCTCGACGCCGCCGACACCGTGCGCACGCTGCGCCGCGAGGACATGCTCGCGGTGGTCAAGGCGCTCGTGGACCTGCGCGACGGCAAGGGCGAGATCGACGACATCGACCACCTCGGCAACCGCCGCGTCCGCTCTGTCGGCGAGCTGATGGAGAACCAGTACCGTCTGGGCCTCCTGCGGATGGAGCGCGCCATCAAGGAGCGCATGTCCTCGGTCGATATCGATACGGTGATGCCGCAGGATCTCATCAACGCGAAGCCGGCCGCCGCGGCCGTGCGCGAGTTCTTCGGCTCGTCGCAGCTCTCGCAGTTCATGGACCAGACCAACCCGCTCTCGGAAGTGACGCACAAGCGCCGCCTCTCGGCGCTCGGCCCGGGCGGTCTGACCCGCGAGCGCGCCGGCTTCGAGGTGCGCGACGTGCACCCGACGCACTATGGCCGCATCTGCCCGATCGAGACGCCGGAAGGCCCCAATATCGGCCTCATCAACTCGCTGGCGACCTTTGCCCGCGTGAACAAGTACGGCTTCATCGAGACACCGTTCCGTCGGGTGAAGGACGGCGTGGTGACCGACGAGGTCGCCTACCTCTCCGCCATGGAGGAGGCGAAGTACTACGTCGCCCAGGCCAATGCCGGCATGGACGAGGGCCGCAAGCTGACGGACGACCTCGTGGTCTGCCGCCGCGCGGGTGAGGTCATCGTGGTCGCCCCCGACCGCGTCGATCTCATGGACGTGTCCCCGAAGCAGCTCGTCTCGGTCGCCGCGGCGCTGATCCCGTTCCTCGAGAACGACGACGCCAACCGCGCGCTGATGGGCTCGAACATGCAGCGCCAGGCGGTGCCGCTGGTTCGCGCCGACGCGCCCTTCGTCGGCACGGGCATGGAGGCCGTGGTCGCCCGCGATTCCGGCGCCGCCATCGCGGCGCGGCGCTCCGGCATCGTCGATCAGGTGGACGCCACCCGTATCGTCATCCGTGCGACGGAGGAGACCGACCCGACCAAGCCCGGCGTGGACATCTACCGCCTTCAGAAATTCCAGCGCTCGAACCAGTCGACCTGCATCACGCAGAAGCCGCTGGTGCGCGTCGGCGAGCCGGTGAAGAAGGGCGAGATCATCGCCGACGGACCGTCCACCGAGTTCGGCGAGCTCGCGCTCGGCCGCAACGTGCTCGTCGCGTTCATGCCGTGGAACGGCTACAACTTCGAGGACTCGATCCTGCTCTCCGAGCGGATCGTGAAGGATGACGTGTTCACCTCGATCCACATCGAGGAATTCGAGGTGATGGCCCGCGACACCAAGCTGGGTCCGGAAGAAATCACCCGCGACATCCCGAACGTCTCGGAAGAGGCGCTCAAGAACCTCGACGAGGCCGG
Organism: Methylorubrum sp. B1-46; assembly: GCF_021117295.1. Lineage (NCBI taxonomy): Bacteria > Pseudomonadati > Pseudomonadota > Alphaproteobacteria > Hyphomicrobiales > Methylobacteriaceae > Methylorubrum > Methylorubrum sp. B1-46. The sequence goes on from NZ_CP088247.1 coordinate 4,403,434, forward strand.
CATCGTCTATATCGGCGCCGAGGTGCATGCCGGCGACATCCTCGTCGGCAAGATCACGCCGAAGGGCGAGAGCCCGATGACGCCGGAGGAGAAGCTGCTCCGCGCCATCTTCGGCGAGAAGGCTTCCGACGTGCGCGACACGTCCCTGCGCGTGCCCCCCGGTGTCACGGGCACGATCGTCGAGGTCCGGGTGTTCAACCGCCACGGCGTCGACAAGGACGAGCGCGCGCAAGCCATCGAGCGCGAGGAGATCGAGCGTCTCGCCAAGGACCGCGACGACGAGCAGACCATCCTCGACCGCAACACCTACGCGCGTCTCGCCGAGGTGCTGATCGGCCAGTCGCCGATCGCCGGCCCGAAGGGCTTCCGCAAGGACACGACGCTGACCCGCGAGGGCATCAGCGAGTATCCCCGCTCGCAATGGTGGCAGTTCGCCGTCGTCGACGACCGTCTGATGACGGAGATCGAGGCGATGCAGAAGCAGTACGACGAGTCGAAGAAGCGCCTTGAGCAGCGCTTCCTCGACAAGGTCGAGAAGCTTCAGCGCGGCGACGAGCTGCCCCCCGGCGTCATGAAGATGGTCAAGGTCTTCGTGGCGGTGAAGCGCAAGATCCAGCCCGGCGACAAGATGGCCGGCCGCCACGGCAACAAGGGTGTCGTGTCGCGCATCGTGCCGATCGAGGACATGCCGTTCCTCGAGGACGGCACGCATGCCGACATCGTGCTCAACCCGCTCGGCGTGCCCTCGCGCATGAATGTCGGTCAGATCCTCGAGACCCACCTCGGCTGGGCGGCTGCGGGCTTGGGTCGCAAGGTCTCGAAGGCGGTCGATGCCTATCTGAAGACGCAGGACATCGGACCGCTGAAGGAGGAGATGAAGGCGATCTACTCCCCTGCCGAGCTGGAAGGCCTGTCGGACGAGGATCTGGCGGAGGCTGGCAACAACGTCCGCCGCGGCGTGCCGATGGCCACCCCGGTGTTCAACGGTGCCAAGGAAGCCGACATCGAGACGATGCTGGAGATGGCCGGGCTCGACCGCTCGGCGCAGTCGACGCTCTACGACGGGCGCACCGGCGAGCCCTTCGACCGCAAGGTCACCATGGGCTACATCTACATGCTGAAGCTGCACCACCTCGTGGACGACAAGATCCACGCGCGCTCGATCGGTCCGTACTCGCTCGTCACCCAGCAGCCGCTGGGCGGCAAGGCGCAGTTCGGCGGCCAGCGCTTCGGTGAGATGGAGGTCTGGGCGCTGGAGGCCTATGGCGCGGCCTACACGCTGCAGGAGATGCTGACGGTGAAGTCGGACGACGTGGCCGGCCGCACCAAGGTCTACGAGGCGATCGTCCGCGGCGACGACACCTTCGAGGCCGGCATCCCCGAATCCTTCAACGTGCTCGTCAAGGAGATGCGTTCGCTCGGCCTCAACGTCGAGCTGACCAACTCCAAGCAGCAGCAGGCGGCCAACGACCAGATCGAGCCGCCGGCCGACGCCGCCGAGTAACGACCGGGTTCACCTCCCGCGGCGGCGCCTCCCACGAGGCGCCGCCGCGGTCGAGCGGGAAGGGGCGGGGCCTTCCGAGAGACGACGGCCAGCGGCGCTCCGGACGAGCGCGGCGCCATGAGGATCAAGCCGGGACGGCCCAGGCGCGGGGCAGCCGGCGAGCAAGGAGCGGATCATGAACCAAGAGGTCATGAACCTTTTCAATCAGCAGGCCCAGCCGCAGAGCTTCGACCAGATCAAGATCTCGATCTCGTCGCCGGAAAAGATCCTCTCGTGGTCCTACGGCGAGATCAAGAAGCCGGAGACGATCAACTACCGTACCTTCAAGCCTGAGCGCGACGGCCTGTTCTGCGCGCGCATCTTCGGGCCGATCAAGGATTACGAGTGCTTGTGCGGCAAGTACAAGCGCATGAAGTACAAGGGCGTCATCTGCGAGAAGTGCGGCGTCGAGGTCACCCTCGCGCGCGTCCGTCGCGACCGCATGGGCCATATCGAGCTGGCCGCCCCCGTCGCCCACATCTGGTTCCTGAAGTCGCTGCCGAGCCGTATCGGCCTGCTGCTCGACATGGCGCTCAAGGACCTTGAGCGGATCCTGTACTTCGAATCCTACGTCGTCATCGAGCCGGGCCTCACCCCCCTCAAGGAGCGTCAGCTCCTGTCGGAGGAGGAGTACCTGCGCGCGCAGGAGGAGTACGGCGAGGATTCGTTCACGGCGATGATCGGCGCCGAGGCGATCCGGCGCATCCTCCAGGAACTCGACCTCGAAGGCATCGCGACCTCGCTCAAGGAGGAGATCGCGACGACGACCTCCGAGCTGAAGCCGAAGAAGCTGATGAAGCGCCTCAAGATCATCGAGGCGTTCCAGCTCTCGGGCAACAAGCCCGAGTGGATGATCCTGACGGTCGTGCCCGTCATCCCGCCGGACCTGCGCCCGCTGGTCCCGCTGGACGGCGGCCGCTTCGCTACGTCGGATCTCAACGACCTCTATCGCCGCGTCATCAACCGCAACAACCGCCTGAAGCGACTGATCGAGCTGCGCGCGCCGGACATCATCATCCGCAACGAGAAGCGCATGCTTCAGGAGGCGGTCGATGCACTGTTCGACAACGGCCGCCGCGGCCGTGTCATCACGGGCGCCAACAAGCGCCCGCTGAAGTCGCTCGCCGACATGCTGAAGGGCAAGCAGGGCCGCTTCCGCCAGAACCTGCTCGGCAAGCGCGTCGACTACTCGGGCCGCTCGGTCATCGTGGTCGGCCCCGAACTGAAGCTGCACCAGTGCGGTCTGCCGAAGAAGATGGCGCTGGAGCTGTTCAAGCCGTTCATCTACGCGCGCCTCGACGCCAAGGGATTCTCGGCCACCGTCAAGCAGGCCAAGAAGCTCGTCGAGAAGGAGAAGCCCGAAGTTTGGGACATCCTCGATGAGGTGATCCGCGAACACCCGGTGATGCTGAACCGCGCGCCGACGCTGCACCGGCTGGGCATCCAGGCCTTCGAGCCGAAGCTGATCGAGGGCAAGGCGATCCAGCTGCACCCGCTGGTCTGCGCCGCATTCAACGCCGACTTCGACGGCGACCAGATGGCCGTGCACGTCCCCCTGAGCCTTGAGGCTCAGCTGGAAGCGCGCGTCCTGATGATGTCGACCAACAACATCCTGCACCCGGCCAACGGTCAGCCGATCATCGTGCCGTCGCAGGACATCGTTCTCGGCCTCTACTATCTCTCGATCGTCGCCGACGGCGCGGTCGGCGAGCACAAGGCCGATGACAAGAACAACCCGATGCAGGGCGTGTTCGGCGATATCGGTCAGCTCGAGCACGCGCTCGCGGCCAAGTCCGTGTCGCTGCACTCGAAGATCAAGTGGCGCTGGCGCGGCCTCGGCCCCGACGGTGAGCCCGTGTCCCGGATCTACGACACCACTCCGGGCCGCGTGATCCTGTCCGGTGTGCTGCCGCTGCACCCGAAGGTGCCCTTCGACGTCGTCAACAAGCTGATGACCAAGAAGGAGATCTCGGCGATGATCGACACCGTCTACCGCCATTGCGGTCAGAAGGAGTCGGTGATCTTCTGCGACCGCATCATGGCGCTCGGCTTCAGCCACGCGTTCAAGGCCGGCATCTCGTTCGGCAAGGACGACATGGTCGTGCCGTCGAACAAGTGGTCAATCGTCGACGACACCCGCGCGCTCGTGAAGGAATTCGAGCAGCAGTATCAGGACGGCCTGATCACGCAGGGCGAGAAGTACAACAAGGTCGTCGATGCCTGGGGCAAGTGCTCGACCCGCCTCGCGGACGAGATGATGACCCAGATCTCGTCGGTCCAGAAGGACGAGAACGGCCGCGACAAGCAGCTCAACTCCGTCTACATGATGGCGAATTCCGGCGCCCGCGGCTCGCGTGAGCAGATGCGCCAGCTCGCCGCCATGCGCGGTCTGATGAGTAAGCCGTCGGGCGAGATCATCGAGACGCCGATCATCTCGAACTTCAAGGAAGGTCTCGACGTTCTCGAGTACTTCAACTCCACTCACGGCGCCCGTAAGGGCCTCGCGGACACGGCGCTGAAGACCGCGAACTCGGGCTATCTCACCCGCCGCCTCGTCGACGTGGCGCAGGATGCCGTCATCCGCGAGACGGATTGCGGCACCACCAACGGCATCAAGATGCGCGCCATCATCGATGCCGGCCAGGTCGTCGCCCCGCTCGCCATCCGCATCCTGGGCCGCGCCGCGGCCGAGGATCTGGTGGCGCAGGACGGCAGCGTCATCATCAAGAGCGGTGAGACGATCGAGGAGCGTCACCTGCCGGCGATCAACGCCGCCGGCATCCAGGAGGTGAAGATCCGCTCGGTGCTGGTCTGCCAGACCAAGAGCGGCGTCTGCGCCACCTGCTACGGGCGCGACCTCGCCCGCGGCACGCCCGTCAACATGGGCGAGGCCGTCGGCGTCATCGCGGCGCAGTCGATCGGCGAGCCGGGCACCCAGCTCACCATGCGCACCTTCCACATCGGCGGTGCGGCGCAGATCTCGGACACGTCCTTCATCGAGTCGAGCTTCGAGGGCACGGTCACGATCCGCAACCGGTCGCTGGCCAAGAACTCGGACGGCGACCTCATCGCCACCGGTCGTTCGGTTGCGGTGGTGATCATCGGGCCGGACGGGGCCGAGCGGGCGGTCCACCGTCTGCAATACGGCGCCAAGGTGCGCGTGGACGAGGGCGACACGATCAAGCGCGGGCAGCGGATCGCCGAGTGGGATCCCTACACCCGTCCGATCGTCGCCGAGGTGGACGGCATCGTCGGCTACGAGGATCTCTACGATGGCCAGTCCATCACCGAGACCACCGACGAGTCGACCGGCATCGCCAAGCGCGTTGTCATCGACTGGCGCGGTTCGTCCCGCACCTCCGACCTGAAGCCGGCGATGGTCGTCCTGGATCAGGACGGCAAGCCGGTGAAGCTGCCGCGCGGCTCGGATGCCCGCTACTTCCTCCCCGTCGATGCCATCATCGGCCTCGATCCGGGCGCGAAGATCAAGGCCGGCGACGTGCTGGCCCGCGTGGCGGCGGAATCGGCCAAGACCCGCGACATCACCGGCGGTCTGCCGCGGGTGGCGGAGCTGTTCGAGGCGCGTCGTCCGAAGGACGCGGCGATCATCGCCGAGAAGTCGGGCTCCATCGCCTTCGGCCGCGACTACAAGAACAAGCGGCGCCTGACGCTGACGCCGCATGACGGTTCCGAGGCGGTCGAGTACCTGATCCCGAAGGGCAAGCACATCCACTTGCAGGACGGGGACGTGGTGGAACTCGGCGACTACATCGTCGACGGCAACCCGGCGCCGCACGACATCCTGGCGATCAAGGGCGTGGAGGAGCTGGCTGCCTACCTCGTCAACGAGATCCAGGAGGTCTACCGGCTCCAGGGCGTGTCGATCAACGACAAGCACATCGAGGTCATCGTCCGGCAGATGCTGCAGAAGGTGGAAATCACCGATGGCGGCGATTCCGACATCCTGACGGGCGACCAGATCGACCGGACGGAGCTGGCCGAGTACAACGAGAAGCTTCTCGCGGAGGGCAAGAAGCCGATCCAGGGCGTTCCGGTCCTGCTCGGCATCACCAAGGCGAGCTTGCAGACGAAGTCGTTCATCTCGGCGGCCTCGTTCCAGGAGACGACTCGCGTCCTCACGGAAGCGGCCGTCAACGGCAAGGTCGACACCCTGGAAGGGCTCAAGGAGAACGTCATCGTCGGCTCGCTCATCCCGGCCGGCACCGGCTCGCTCGCGGCGGATATTCGCTCCATCGCGCGCCGCCGCGACAGCCTGATCCTGCAGCAGCGCTCCGCCGAGAACGCGGCCAACGCCGCCGAACTCAGCGAGCTGCCCCCGGCCGCGGCCGAGTAATCGGCAGCCCCTTTCTGGGATCAGCCATGAAAAAGGCCCCGGCTCTTACGAGCCGGGGCCTTTTTCGTTCAGTTAGAGCGCCGCTCCGGCGCCCCGTCAAAGGGATCACCTCTTGGGGATCCTCAGGCTGAGGCTGCGAGGGGGGTCAGCGCCCCGTGCGCACCCGCGTCCAGGCGCGCGTCACGAAGCGCTGGGTCGAGTCGTTCCAGGCGGTGTTGACCGAGAGCCGCTGCATGGTCGCATCGTCCGGGTAGATGCCGGGATTGTTGCGGATCTCCGGCTTCACGAATTTCTGCGAGGCGAGGTTGCCGTTGGCGTAGGCGACGAAGTTGGTGTTGGCCGCCGCCACCTCGGGACGCATCATGTAGTCGATGAAGGCGTGAGCCTCGGCCGGGTGAGCGGCGTCTTTCGGGATCGCGAAGGCATCGAACCACATCAGCGCGCCCTCCTTCGGGATGAAGTAGGCGACCTCGACGCCGTTCTTCGATTCCTCGGCACGCTTCTTCGCCTGCATCACGTCGCCGGAATAGCCGACCGCGAGGCAGACATCGCCGTTGGCGAGTCCGTTGACGTACTCCGATGAGTGGAACTTCCTCACCGAGCCGCGGACCTTGTAGAGCGCGTCGGTGACAGCCGTGATGTCGTCCCAGCGCTTCGAATCGGACTTGTAGCCGTAGAAGGGCAGGATCGAGGGGATCAGATCCTCGGGGGAATCGAGGAGCATGACACCGCAATCCTTGAGCTTCGCCATGAAGCCCGGATTGAGCACGAGGCTCCAGCTGTTGAGCGGCGCGTTCGCACCGAGTCGCTCACGCACGGCTGCCACGTTCACGCCGATGCCGGTGGTGCCCCACATGTAATCGACGGCGTAGGTGTTGCCGGGATCGTAGGCCTGGAGCCGGTTCGAGATCTCCGGCCAAGCGTTCTTGAGGTTCGGGATCTTCGCCTTGTCGAGGGGCAGGAAGATCCCGGCCTTGATCAGGCGTTGCAGGTAGGGGCCCGAGGGCACGACGACGTCGTAGCCGGACTTGCCGGCGAGAAGCTTCGTTTCGAGGATCTCGTTGTTGTCGTAGGTGTCGTAGACGACCTTGATCCCCGTCTCACGCGTGAAGTCGTCGAGCACCTTCGGGTCGATATAATCCGACCAGTTGTAGATGTTGACGACCCGCTCCTCGGCGCCCGCGCCGGCGGCGGCTGCCAGAAGAAGGGGGAGGGCGGCGAGCCCTCCGAGCAGACGCCGCCGGATCACGATTTGCCTCGCGCGGCGGTGACGGCGATCTCGACCCGGTATTCCGGTGCGACGAGCCGGGCTTCCACGGTGGCGCGGGCGGGCGGGTTCTCCCGGTCGACCCAGGCGTCCCAGGCGGCGTTCATCTCGGCGAAGCCGGCGATGTCGGCGAGGTAGATCGTCGCCGAAAGGATGCGGGACTTGTCGCTGCCCGCCGCCATCAGCAGCCGGTCGATCTGCTCCAGGATCTGCTGCGTCTGGGCGGTGACGCCGGTGCCGACCACGTCGGCGGCGACTTGGCCGGCGAGATACACGAGGTCGCCATGGGCAACCGCCTGGGACATGCGCGGGCCGGTCTCGTAGCGTTCGATGGTCATGATGGGATTGCCGGTCTCGGTTCGTGATAGAGGCGGACCCTTCTGCCGCCGCGAACGGTTCTCCGTAAAGGGGCTTTCGGCGGCGCGAGCGGCCCCGAAGACCGCGCCGGCACGCCGGGGTCGGATTTTTTGAAGGCCCCGCATGTCCCGAGGCAACCGCCATCGTTGTTCGCGCGTTTGTCCCACGAATACGGCCAAGTCTTCCGGCCAGATCTTCAGGTCGAAGACGCTTTTCGGGGTTGGAGCCAAATGGAAATTCTCTGGACCATCATCATCGGCTTCGTGGCCGGCGTCATCGCCAAGTTCATCATGCCCGGTGACAAGGAGCCCGCGGGCTTCATCATGACGACGATCCTCGGCATCGTCGGCGCTTTCGTTGCAACTTTCATCGGTCAGGCCGTCGGCTGGTACGGACCCAACGAGGGCGCCCGCTTCATCGGTTCGATCGTCGGTGCCTGCGTCGTGCTCGCGATTTACGGCTTCATCGCCGGCCGCACCAGCAGCCGCTCGCTCTGACGAACCGGCACCATCGTCCGACAGCAAAAGGGGCGCCCCGCGAGGGGCGCCCCTTTCTCTTTGTGCTTGCTGACTTTGGGCCCGATCCCTCGGCGATCGTCCGAGATCGCCGAGGAACGAGGCCTCCTGCGCCGGCGATCAGGCGGTGAGGTCGCGCCCGCCGCCCGCAGTGACCGCCTTGACGGCGCAGTGGCCGGTGGCGCCGCGCACGGCCAGCCCGACGCCGACCACCAGGGCGGCGAGGCTCAGGAGCTTGTTCGGCCGGGGCTGGGCCGCGGCGGCGGCGATGCCGAGACCGAGCGCGACGGAGACCGCCCGCTCGGTCATGCTCAGGTTCGTCTCGCCGGAGAAAATGTCCTCGATCATCTCGTTCACGGTCAACGCACTCCTTCTTGATGCCCGTGCAGTGTCGCGGGGCGAACGCGGGGCAGGCGGTGCCGTTCCGTGGAGAGGCGGCTACGCGGCGCTTCCGGCCTGTGCGAGCAGCCCGTCATCGATCTCTCGCGCCCGCACAGAGGCGGGCCGCGCGAGATGGCGCCCGGCATAGGCCTCGAAGGCCGGGCGCTTCGGGATCGTGCCGAACTGCATGCCCCAGCCGAGATGCGAGGCGACGTAGAGGTCGGCGGCGCTGAAGCGGTCGCCCGCCACGAATTCCACTCCGGAGACGGCGCCTTCGAGCGTGTCGAGGGCCGTCTCCAGGCTGCCGTAGCCGACCATGCCCTGGATCCGCGGGTCGTCGGGGACGCTCACCTTGAGCACGCCGTTCGTCACCGCCGCCTCAAGCGGGCCGGCGCAGAAGAACAGCCAGCGGTAATAGGGGCCGCGGTTGCGATGGTCCGGCGCGGGGGCAAGCCCGGCCTGCGGGAAGGCGTCGGCGAGATAGGCGAGGATCGCGGGGCACTCGGTCACCACCGTCTCGCCGTGGCGCAGGGCGGGAACCTTCCCCATCGGATTGATCGCCCGGTAGGGCGGCGCCTTCATGGAGGGGCCGTAGCCGAGGATCTCGGTGCGGTAGGGGGCACCGACCTCCTCCAGCATCCAGCGGACGATCCGGCCGCGGGACATCGGGTTGGTGTAGAAGACGAGATCGTCGGACATAGGGGCTCCGGGGCGAGGCACCCGCGCGGCGGGCGTCGCCCCGGTGTTAGAGCATCGTCCCGAAAGGTGGCCACCGGCTTTCGGAAAGAGACGATGCGGGAACAAAAGGATCGAGCATCGTTCCGAACGGTGGTCACCGGCTTTCGGATCGAGAGGGTGGGCGCATGCGAGGAAGCCTCGCACGCGCCTCGAGCCCCTGCGCTCAGAACCGCGCGATGAGCTGGAAGCGTACGGTCCGGGGTGCGCCGGGCAGGATGTTGTTGTTGTTGTGCGCGGAGATGACGTAGCGCCGGTCGAACAGGTTCTCGATATTGACCTGAGCGCGCACGCTCTCGCTGAACTGGTAGAAGACGCCGGCATCGAAGCGCGAGAAGCTCGGCAGCCGCACCGAGTTGTCGGACGAGGCGAAGCTGGCGTCCTGATAGAGGTAGCCCACGCCGACGGAGAAGCGGTCGCCGATGTCGAATTTGTTCCACAGGCTGAAGGTGTTGAGCGGAACGCCGCCGACAAGGTTGCCGGCCCGGATCACGTCGCCGTCGTCATCGAGGTCGGCGACGATGCGCGCCTCGGTATAGGCGTAGCCGCCGGAGATCTGCCACCAATCGGTGGCGTAGCCGGTCATCCCGATCTCGGAGCCCTTCGTGTTCGTCTTGCCCGGGCCGGCGGAGAAGCCGGCTTCGGTGGAGGACGGGATCGGCTGGTTGTCGCGATCGAGGTTGAACAAAGCGGCGGTGAGGATCAGAGCCGGCGTGATCTCGTATTTCACGCCGATCTCGGCGTTCTCGAACCGCTCCGGCGCGGACAAAGCGGTGGTCGGGTCCAGCACCCGGAACTGATCGCCCGCGCTCGGCAGGAAGGAGACCGAATAGCTGCCGTAGAAGGCGAGATTCGCCAGCGGCTTCACCACCACGCCGACCCGTGGCGAGACGAGATTGTCGATGCGGGCGTTCGGTTGGGCCGGGAGGCCGGTCGCGGCGTCGGGGCGACGGTCGCGCGACTGGAAGTCGAAGCGGTCGAAGCGGGCGCCGACGATGAACTGCAGATGCTCGTCGATCTCGATCTGGTCTTGGGCGAAGGCGGAGAACACGCCGAGCCGGTAGGTGTTGTTGCGACCCGAAGCGAGGTTGCGCAGGGTCGCCCCCTCGGTCGTGGTCGGCGCGAAGGGATTGACCGGGAGATTGCGGGTGCCGTTCGCGTTCCAGATGAAGTCGCGCCGGAAGTCGATCCCCTCCTGGAAGCCGAATTCCAGGCCGGCCACCACGGTGTGGGCGAGAGGACCGGTCGTGAACTTGTAGGTGAAGTCGGTCTGGTTGAAATAATTCGTGCGGTCGGTCTGGCTGCCGTAGCCGCGCATCGTGAACGCGGTCTCGTCGGCATTGACCGGACTGTTGGGGTAGGCGTTCTGATGATACTTCGCGTAGTCGGCGATGCGCGATTGGCTGCGCATCACGACGCCGCTCTCGAAGACATGGTCCAACTGTGCGGTGCCGATATGGGCATCGACGAAGCCGTTCGAGATGAAGGGCGCGCCGAACAGCGTGCGGGTGTTCTCGCGATAGCGCCAGGGGCGCCCGAACTGTGAGGGGATGCCGCGGTCGGCGATGCGGTTGTCGGAGAAGTACTCGTAGGAGAGGCGCAGCGTCGTCTGCGGCCCGAGCAGGAAGGTCATCGTCGGGTTCACGCCGTAGCGGCGAACGTCGATGAAGTCCCGGTAGGTGCCGGTGTCCTCGAACACGCCGTTGAGGCGGAAGAAGGCGGTGTCGGAGACGCGGTCGCCGAGATCGACCGCCATGCGCTTGTTCCAGAACTGGCCGCCCTGCACCAGCACCTCGCGGATCGGCACACCGTCGGCTTCCTTGAGGACGCGGTTGACCACGCCGCCGCCGCCGCCGCGGCCGAAGATCATCGCGTTCGGTCCCTTCAGCACCTCGATGCGCTGGGTGTTGTAGAGGTCGCGGTAGTAGCGCGCGTCGTCGCGGATGCCGTTGACGAAAAAGTCGGCCGTCGTGCGCTGGCCGCGGATCAGGAGCTCGTCGCGGTGGCCCTCGCCCTGGGCGATGGCGACGCCGGGGACGTAGCGCAGCGCCTCGCCGATGCTCTGCACGTTCTGATCGCGGATCTGCGCTTCCGTCACCACCGAGATCGCCTGCGGCGTGTCGATCAGCGGCGTGTCGGTCTTGGTCGAGGAGCGCAGGCGCTTGGCGACATAGCCCACCTGCGATCCCGAGCTGTCGACGACGAGGCCGCGCCCGAGCCCGGAGCCGGCGACGCTGATCATGTCGAGAGTGACGCCGCCGACCGAGGGGGATGCGGCGAGCGGATGCACGGCTTGAGCCGTCGGCAGGCCGGTGTTGATTTCCGTGACTTGTGCCTGTGCGGACTGGATTGAAGCCGCAGCGATGCTTGTGCAGGCAGCGGAGCCGAGCAGCATCGGGCGCAGCAGAGCGCCGCCCTTGCGAGCGTTTTTCATAAGTCTCCCCCTTATTTTATTAGAATAGACGGGGAAGGCTTGGCCATAATCCGACCCAGATCAGGAAAATTAGAATTATGTCAGCTATGGCAATATCTTATGGAAATCAGGCAAGGGAGCTTGGTCTTTTGCGCAAGCTGGTCGTGCAAGCGTGATGCCGTGCGAACCGCCCGCGACACAAGCAAAGAGCGCGGCCCCCAGAGGGGCCGCGCTCTTCAAACGCTCGATGGAGAAGTGAGGGCGGGCTTACTCGCCCGAGGATTCCCGGCGGCGCTCGCCGCGGTCGCGGCGGGGGCCGCGGTCGCCACGGTCACCCCGGTCGCTGCGCTCCTCGCGCTCCGGCTCGCCGCGCTCCGCGCGCTCGGCCTTCAGCTTCTCGGTGATGTCCTCGCCGGTCTCCTGATCGACGACCTTCATCGACAAGCGGATCTTGCCGCGCTCGTCGGCGCCGAGGAACTTCACCTTGACCTTCTGGCCCTCCTTCACGACGTCGCCGACCTTGGCGACGCGCTGGGCGGCCAGCTCGGAGATGTGCACGAGGCCATCCTTAGCGCCGAAGAAGTTCACGAAGGCGCCGAACTCCATGATCTTGACGATCGTGCCGTCGTAGATCGTGCCGGCTTCGGGCTCGGCGACGATGGAGCGGATCCAGTTATAGGCCGCCTTGATCGCCTTGCCGTCGGAGGAGGCGATCTTCACGACGCCGGTATCCTCGATGTTGATCTTGGCGCCGGTCTTCTCGACGATCTCGCGGATGATCTTGCCACCGGTGCCGATCACGTCGCGGATCTTGTCGGTGGGGATCTGCATCGTCTCGATGCGCGGCGCGTACTCGCCGAGCTCGGGACGGGCCGCGGTCAGCGCGTTGGCCATCTCGCCGAGGATGTGGGCGCGGCCGTCCTTGGCCTGGGCCAGGGCGACGCGCATGATCTCCTCGGTGATGCCGGCGATCTTGATGTCCATCTGGAGCGAGGTGATGCCCTCGTCCGTGCCGGCCACCTTGAAGTCCATGTCGCCGAGATGGTCCTCGTCGCCGAGGATGTCGGAGAGCACCGCGAAGCGCTCGCCTTCCAGGATCAGGCCCATGGCGATGCCGGCCACCGGACGGCGCAGGGGCACGCCCGCATCCATCAGCGACAGCGAGCCGCCGCAGACGGAGGCCATCGAGGAGGAGCCGTTCGACTCGGTGATCTCGGAGACCACGCGGATCGTGTACGGGAACTCGTGGGCCGGCGGCAGCACGGGCCGGATCGCGCGCCAGGCGAGCTTGCCGTGGCCGATCTCGCGGCGGCCGGGCGAGCCCATGCGGCCGGTCTCACCGACGGAGTAGGGAGGGAAGTTGTAGTGGAGCAGGAAGCGCTCCTTGTACGTCCCTTCGAGCGCGTCGATGAACTGTTCGTCCTCGCCGGTGCCGAGCGTGGCCACGACCAGCGCCTGGGTCTCGCCGCGGGTGAACAGCGACGAGCCGTGGGCGCGCGGCAGCACGCCGACTTCCGACACGATCGGGCGGACGGTCTTCACGTCGCGGCCGTCGATGCGCGAGCCGGTGTCGAGGATGTTCCAGCGGACCACCTTCGATTGTGCCTCCTTGAAGGCGGCCTTGACCTTCTCAGGGGAGAACTTCTGCTCACCCTCGGCTGGGCAGAGGGCGGCAACCACCTTCGCCTTCACCGCGTCGACGGCCTTGTAGCGGTCCTGCTTGACCGTGATCTTGTAGGCGTCGCGCAGCTCCGACTCGCAGATGTCGAGGACGGCCTTCTCGACGTCGGCGTTCTCCGGCGGGGAGAAGTCGCGCGGCTCCTTGGCGGCCTTCTCGGCCAGGCGGATGATCGCCTCGATCACCGGCTGGAAGTGCTTGTGGCCGAACATCACGGCCCCGAGCATCACGTCCTCGGAGAGCTCCTTGGCCTCGGACTCGACCATCAGCACCGCGTCCTGGGTGCCGGCGACGACGAGGTCGAGGGTCGACTCGGCGATTTCGGTCACCAGCGGGTTCAGCTTGTAGCCGCCGTTGAGGTAGCCGACGCGGGCGGCGCCGATCGGGCCCATGAACGGCACGCCGGAGAGCGTGAGCGCGGCCGAGGCCGCCACCATCGAGACGATATCGGGATCGTTCTCGAGATCGTGGGAGAGGACGGTGACGACGACCTGGGTGTCGTTGCGCCAGCCCTCGACGAAGAGCGGGCGGATCGGACGGTCGATCAGGCGGGAGACCAGGGTCTCCTTCTCGGAGGGACGGCCCTCGCGCTTGAAGTAGCCGCCCGGGATGCGGCCGGCGGCGTAGGCGCGCTCCTGGTAGTTCACGGTCAGCGGCATGAAGTCGATGCCGGCCTTGGGCTCCTTGGCCGCGACCACGGTGGCCAGCACGGTGGTCTCGCCATAAGTGGCGACCACGGCGCCGTCCGCCTGACGGGCGGTCTTGCCGGTCTCGAGGACCAGCTTGCGGTCGCCCCAGATCAGCTCTTCACGTTGTACGTCGAACATATGTCTCTTGCCTTCGAACATGCGGTGGGCTGAGCCCGGCGCCGCCAGAGGCAAGACGGCGAGACGCTTCGCCGGAGAAGCGTCTCGCGATCCTGCCCTGGCGCCCTGCGCCTTCAAGCCGCCCGGATTGGACCGGCCGGGCCCCATGCCCGAACGGTCCTTGTTGGTCTGCCGCTCTCTCTTGACGCCGAACCGGTCTCCCCTTCGGCTGAGAGCTGCTTATGAAAACGCGGCCCCGAAGGACCGCGCCGGTTGCCTTAGCGGCGGATGCCGAGGCGCTCGATGAGGGTGCGGTAGCGCGCCTCTTCCTTGCGCTTCAGGTAGTCGAGCAGCGAGCGGCGCTGCGACACCAGCTTCAGGAGGCCGCGGCGGGAGTGGTTGTCCTTGCCGTGGGTCTTGAAGTGGGCGGTCAGGTTGGTGATCCGCTCGGTGAGGATGGCGATCTGGACCTCCGGCGAGCCGGTGTCCTTGTTGCCCTTGGCGTATTCCTTGATGAGCGCGGTCTTGCGCTCTGCCGTGATCGACATCGCAGGCCTTTCAGATGCGGTTTGGGTCGGAGGCGCCGCCCGAAGGGCAGGGCGCCTTGAAGCTCGCGGTCGGGCCGGTGCCGGGATGTCGTCCAGCACGGTCAGCCGCAAGCGGCACAAGCCCCGCCCGTCAGCCGGGTCGAGGCGGCGCGGACCATACACGAAACCGCGGGAAGTGCCAGTGCCGCCCCGCGCTCGCGTGCCATCCGCTTCGGAGCGCCGCGCGACCGGCGCGATTTTCGCGTTGCCGGACGCGATCCGCTCAAGGCAGTGAGACGCATGCCTCCTCCTCTCGGCACCCGTAAGCCCCTGGCCGCCCTCCTTGTCAGCGAGTCCGATTCGGGCGGGCCGACCCTGGCCAAAAACCTCTCCGCCTTCAGTCTCGTCTGCATCGGTGTCGGCGCGACGGTCGGGGCGGGGATCTTCGTGCTCACCGGCACGGCGGCGGCGAACTTCGCCGGGCCCGGTCTGATGCTCTCCTTCGTGCTCGGGGCGGTGGCGAGCGGGCTGGTGGCGCTCTGCTACGCGGAGCTTGCCGCGATGATGCCTGTCGCCGGCTCGACTTATTCCTACACCTACGCGACGCTCGGCGCGCTGCCGGCCTGGATCATCGGCTGGGACCTCGTGCTGGAATTTGCGATGGCCGCCGCGACCATCGCCGTCGGCTGGTCGGGCTACGCCCAGAGCCTCCTGGCCGATGCCGGCCTGCGGCTACCGGCATGGCTCGCCGCGGCGCCGGGGGAGGGCGGGCTCGTCAACGGGCCGGCGGCTCTCGTCGTGCTGGCGCTCACCGCGCTGCTGATGCGCGACACCCGCGGCGCGGCGCGCACCAACGCCGTGCTGGTGGCGCTGAAGGCCGTGATCATCCTCGCCTTCCTCGGGATCGGCGCCCTTCATGTCCGGTCCGAGTTGTGGCAGCCGCTGGTGCCGGCCAACGAAGGTACGTTCGGCGCCTTCGGCTGGAGCGGGGTTTTCCGCGGGGCCGGGGTGGTGTTCTTCGCCTATGTCGGCTTCGAGACGATCTCGACGGCGGCGGGCGAGACCCGCAATCCGCAGCGGGACGCGCCGGTGGGCCTGCTCGGCTCGCTCGTCGTCACCGCCGCCCTCTACGTGGCTGTGGCCGCCGTGCTCACCGGCCTCGTGCCCTATCGCGAGCTCGACGTGGCCGACCCGATCGCGAAAGCGATGGCGGTGACGGGGCTGACCGGCTTCTTGGCGGCGATCAAGCTCGGCGCGCTGATCGGGCTCACCACGGCGGCGCTCACCGCACTCTATGGGCAGGCGCGCATCTGCTACGCCATGGCCCGCGATCGCATGCTGCCGGACGCGTTCTCGCGCATCGGCCCGCGAAGCCGGACGCCGTTCGTCGCGCAAGCGGTGATCGGACTGGCCACCGCACTCGTGGCGGCGCTGGTGCCGATCGGCATCCTCGGCGAACTCGTCAGCATCGGCACGCTGTTCGCGTTCATCCTCGTCTGCGCCAGCGTGCTGATCCTGCGCCGCACGGAGCCGGACTTGGCGCGGCCCTTCCGGGTGCCGGGTGGCGCGATCGTGCCGGTCGCGGGCATCCTCGCCTGCCTCGCCCTGATGGCGAGCCTGCCCGGCGACACCTGGCTGCGCCTGCTGGCCTGGCTCGGCCTCGGGCTGGCGATCTGGTTCGGTTACGGCCGCCGACGGGTTGGTCAAAACCCAGGTTTCGAAAGGACATGTCCTTTCGCGGGTCGAGGGCGGAGCCCTGGTTGAAGGGAGGCCGGGGCTCTGCCCCGGCGCCCCGCCAAAGGGATGATCCCTTTGGAAACCCGAAACTCAGTACGAGCGGTGATGGCCCGCGGCGCGGCCGCCGCCGTAGCGGCGACGCAGGTACGAGATGGCCTTGGGCAGGAGGAAGACGACGAGGATCTGGCGCAGGATCGAGCGCATCCGGTGGGACTCCGTGTCTGAAGACTAAAGTTGGAGTTCCAATGCCCGGAGGGGCGCCCGCGTTCCCGGCTACAGTTCCAGCGCCAGCGTGACCGGGACATGGTCGGAGGGCTTGTCCCAGCCGCGCGCCGCACGAAACACCTCGACCCGACGCACCGTGCCGGCGAGGTCGGGCGAGACCCAGGCATGGTCGAGGCGCCGGCCCTTGTTGGCGAGTTCCCAGTTCGGCGAGCGGTAGCTCCACCACGTGTAGATCTTCTCCGGCTCCGGGGTGAGGAGCCGGGCCGCGTCGATCCAGCCGGCCTCGCCCCGCAGGGTCTCCAGCGCCTCGGTCTCGACGGGGGTGTGGCTCACCACGTCGAGGAGCTGCTTGTGCGACCAGACGTCGTGCTCCAGCGGCGCGACGTTGAGGTCGCCCACCAGGATCGCCGGGCCGGCGACGCGGCGCCCACCCCAGGCCCGCAGCTCGGACAGGAAGTCGAGCTTGTGCGCAAATTTCGGGTTGAGGTCGCGGTGGGGCACGTCGCCGCCTGCCGGCACGTAGAAATCATGCAGCACGATCCCCGCCGCAGGCCCCGCCTCGGGCCCGAGCACGGCCGAGATATGGCGCGCATCCGCCCGCTCGCAGAAGCGCATCACGTCGCGGGTGAGGAGGGGAAAGCGCGAGATGATCGCGACGCCGTTATAGCCCTTCTGTCCGGCGAAGACGATGTGCTCGTAGCCCGACCCCTTGAACGCCTTGAGCGGGAACAGCTCGTCGGGGCACTTGGTCTCCTGCAGGCAGAGCACGTCGGGCTGCGCCTCCGCTAAGAAGCGCAGTACGGACTCGATGCGCAGGCGCACCGAATTGATGTTCCAGGTCGTGACGGTGAGGCGCAACGGACAAGCCTGAGAAGCGGGGCGAGGAATGCCGCCCCGTTAGCCCAACCCGCGCGCCCCGTAAAACCGTCACGCCGCGGCGGTTTCCTCCTCCAGGGCGAGGCCGTGCAGCACGGCGCACAGCTTGTCGCCCGTCATCTTGGAGAGGTCGAAGCCGCTCTCGCCCGCCATGTCGCCGTAGCGCGCCGCATCGGCCTGCGAGGCGCCGACGAAGGCCATCGACCAGTCGGTGAAGAGCCGCGTCTCCACGGCTTCGAAGGCCAGCAGCGAAACCTCGCCGTGGCGCTCGTCCTGCTGGATGCGCTCGAAGGTGGTCTCGACCGCCTCGCCCGGCCCTTCCAGCACCTGGGCGAAGCAGCCGGCATTGAACATCAGGGCCCCGGTCACGCCGACGCGGGCATTGTTGGTGCGGCTCGCCGCGAGGATGCCGCGGATCGTCTCATGCATCGCCGCCGGTGCGCCGGCGACCCGGTTGCGGCTGTAGTAGACGAGGCGGCGCAGATCGTTGTTCGACGCGTTCGGGCTCATCGGGGGCTCCTGGGTCAGGATTCTCGGGTCAGAATTCTTGGATCGGGATTCTTGGATCGGGATTCTTGGATCAGGCGTGGGCGACGGCGGGCGACAGCAGCGCGGCGGCCTGGGCCGCCGGCATCGGGCGCCCCGTCAGGTAGCCCTGGACCTCGGTGCAGCCCTCGGCGCGGATGGCGTCGAGCTGCGAGGCGGTCTCGACGCCCTCGGCGGTGGTGCGCATGCCGAGGCTGGCGCCGAGCCGGGCAATCGCCCGCACGATCGCCCCGCACTCGGCATTGCCCTCCATGCCGCGCACGAAGGACTGGTCGATCTTGATCTTGTCGAAGGGGAATTTCTGCAGGTAGCTCAGGGACGAGTAGCCGGTGCCGAAATCGTCCATCGAGATCCTCACGCCGAGCGCGCGCAGGCCGTTGAGCACGTCGAGCACGCTGTCGGTGTTCTCCAAGAGGGCGCCTTCGGTGATCTCCAGCTCCAGCCGGGTCGGGTCGAGGCCGGTCTGGGCCAGCACGTTCATCACCGTCTCGACCAGCTTGCCGCCGCGGAACTGCACGGGGGAGAGGTTCACGGCGATCGAGGCGGGCTGCGCCCAGGACGCCGCCTCGCGGCAGGCGGCGCGCAGCGCCCACTCGCCGATGCCGACGATGATGCCGATCTCCTCGGCCAGCGGGATGAACAGGGCCGGCGAGACCGGGCCGCGCTCGGGATGGTTCCAGCGCAGCAGCGCCTCGAAGCCGGTCACCTGGCCCGTTTCCAACTGGATCTGCGGCTGGAAGGCGAGGTCGAACTGCTTGAGGGCGAGGGCCCGGCGCAGGTCGATCTCCAGGCTGCGGCGCGCCTGCATCTGCGCGTTCATCGCCGGCTCGAAGAAGCGGTAGGTGCCCCGGCCCTCGGCCTTGGCCCGGTAGAGCGCGAGGTCGGCGTGCTTCAGGAGCGCGTCGGCGTCGCTCCCGTCGGCGGGGGCCAGCGCGACGCCGACGCTGACGCCGACATTGAGCATGTGGCCGTCGACGACGTAGGTGCGCCCGACCAGATCGACGAGGCGGCGGGCCAGAGCCTCGGAGGCCTGCGGCTGCTCGGCGCCGGGGAGAGGGCCGACTTGAAGGATGGCGAATTCGTCGCCGCCGAGCCGCGCCACCACGTCCGCGCTGCGGGTGGCCTTGCGCAGGCGCTCGGCGACCTTGCACAGGAGCGCGTCGCCGACCGGGTGGCCGAGGGTGTCGTTGACCGCCTTGAACCGGTCGAGGTCGAGCATCAGCACCGCGAGCGGCGCGCCGGTCCGGCCCGCGTCGGCCAGCGCCGCATCGAGGCGGTCGCGCAGGCCGACGCGATTGCACAGGCCGGTCAGCGGCTCCTGCCGGGCGAGCGCCGCGCCGCGGAGCTGCTCGGTCACGTCCTCGAAGGTGAGGGCGAAGCCGCCGACGGAGAGCGGCGCCAGCGCCGCCTCGACACGGCGTTCGCCGGTCAGCGTCAGGGGCGCCCGGATCGGGCGGCCCGCGCGCAGGGCGTCGAGAAGCGCGTCGAGAATGGGCTCAGCCTCGGGCTCCGCGGCCCCGGACGGCGCCAGCAGGGCGGAGAGGGACAGGCCGAGCGGTTCGGCGCAGGAGAGCAGGGCTGCCGCGCGGGCATTGGCAAAAAGAACGGTGCCGCCCGCGTCGAGCAGGAGAAGGGGGGCGGCCATCTCGGCGAGCGCCGCCTCGAACGGGAGGGAGGTCGGAGGCGACGGAGCGGCGAGGGCGGACATCAAAGCGGACATGCGGCCGGACAGCGTCCCGTGAAGGCCGCCCTTCGTGGGCGGCCCGCCTATTGGCCCGGCCTCCTCTCAACGGATGCTTAAAGCGCGCGTTCGACACAGCGTATTGTTGATGTTGCTCCAAGAATTTTGGCGATTACAACATAGGATATGGCGGTCGATTTCTGGGATCGGGGATCGAAAGCAACTCATGTTGCTTTCCCCGGACGCGCCTCGCGGATCAGGGATTGCGCCCGTTGATCTGCTGCTGCATCGCCTTGTCCTCGGCGCGGCCGTAATTGATAAAGAACAGCGATCCGTCGACCGCCTTGCCCTTCTGCAGGTTGGAGAGCTGCACCGTGGTGAGGTAGCCCTGCGGATCGGTGATCCGCCACTGCGACAGGGTCTTCATCTCGGCGTCGAAGTAGAGCTGGATCTTCGACGTGCCGCCGAGCGTCGAGCGGTCTTCCAGCCCGATCCGGACGCCGCCCGGATCGTTGGTGACCTCGCTCACCGTCAGGTCGCGGGCGAGGTCGATTTTTTCGCGCAGCAGGAATTTCAGCGGCGTCTGCGAGATGAAGTAGAGATCCTGGGTGTTGAGCTTGCGATCACGCACGGCGACCGAGGTGCCGTCGGCGATCACTTCGAGCGGGGAGGGCTGATCGTACTCGAAGCGCAGGCGTCCGGGCTTAGCGAGCGTGAGCTTGCCGCCGATGCGGCGCCCGTCGGCGCCGATCTGGATGAACGAGCCGGTCAGGGTCTGGAAGCCGTTGAAATAGGCGTTGGCCGCCGCGACCACGGTCGCCGGGTCGGCGTCCTGCAGCGAGGCACCGAGATTGGGGGCGCCCACCGCCGCAACCTGGGTGCCGGACTTCGCGGCCGGCGTCGCCGGAGCGCCGGGCTTGGTCGCCGCCTTCAGGCTGCCGGTCTTCTCGGCGGGTTTTTCCGCAGGCTTCTCGGCCGCCTTGTCCGTCCCTTTGCCGGGCTTCTGTGCCGCCTTCTTGGCCGGGGCCGGAGCGGCGTCCGGTTCGGGCGCAGCGGCCGGGGGCGGGGCCGGCTCCTCCTTGCGGCCGAACAGGCCGTCGAGGAAGGAGGAGACCTGGGCGTTCGCCGGAAGCGGCTGGAGCGCCAGCGCGGCGACCACGAGCAGCGGACCGGCGGCGGGGCGGAGGCGTCGGCCAGTCATCGTGTGGGCATCTCCGAAAGCTTGCGGGCGCGCGGGGCTTTTGCCGTCCCGGTGCGGACGCGCGGCTGCGGCGCGTCCGGAAGTCGTGTTCGCCGGTAGAGCCGGCCCCTGTGGCGAATATGCGACGGGGGCCGGATCTTGAGGGTCACTCGTCGTCGTAGCCGCCGGACGGGGCGCCCGCGAGGCCCTCGACCAGGATCTCGCGCTTGCCGGCGTGGTTGGCCGGCCCGACGATCCCCTCGATCTCCATCCGCTCCATGATCGAGGCGGCGCGGTTGTAGCCGATCTGGAGACGGCGCTGGATGTAGCTCGTCGAAGCCTTGCGGTCGCGCAGGACCACGGCGATGGCCTGCTCGTAGAGTTCGCCGCCTTCCGCGCCCGCGGTCGCCGCGAAGGCGCCGATGTCGAAGACCGGGGCGTCGGACTCCTCGGCCTCGGCGAAGTCGTCCTTCTCGGCTTTCGCCGCGGCGCGCGCGCCCTTGGCCGGCTTCTCCGGCTGGTCGGAGGAGCCGTCATCGGCGGTGACCGCCTCCAGATAGGAGGGCCGCCCCTGAGCCTTGAGGTGGGCAACCACCGTCTCGACTTCCGAATCCGAGCAGAACGGCCCGTGCACGCGCGTCGTGCGCCCGCCGCCGGCCATGAACAGCATGTCGCCCTGGCCCAGCAGCTGCTCCGCGCCCATCTCGCCCAGGATCGTGCGGCTATCGATCTTGCTCGTCACTTGGAAGGAGATCCGGGTCGGGAAGTTCGCCTTGATCGTGCCGGTGATGACGTCCACGCTCGGCCGCTGCGTCGCCATGATCAGGTGGATGCCCGCCGCGCGTGCCATCTGGGCGAGACGCTGGATCGCGCCCTCGATGTCCTTGCCCGCCACCATCATCAGGTCGGCCATCTCGTCGACCACGATCACGATGTAGGGCAGGGCCGAGAGGTCCATCTCCTGCTCTTCGAACACCGCCTCGCCGGTGGTGCGGTCGAAGCCGGTCTGGACCGTGCGGGTGATGACCTCGCCCCGCTCGCGCGCCTCCTTCATCCGGGCATTGTACCCGTCGATGTTGCGCACGCTGATCTTGGACATCTTCTTGTAGCGCTCCTCCATCTCGCGCACCGCCCATTTGAGGGCGATGACCGCCTTCTTCGGATCGATGACGACGGGGGAGAGCAGGTGCGGGATGCCGTCATAGACCGACAGTTCCAGCATCTTGGGATCGACCATGATCAGGCGGCACTCTTCCGGCTTCAGGCGGTAGAGCAGCGAAAGGATCATGGTGTTGATGGCCACCGACTTGCCCGAGCCGGTGGTGCCGGCGACCAAGAGGTGAGGCATGCGGGCCAGATCCGCGATGATCGGCTCGCCGCCGATGTTCTTGCCGAGGCACAGCGCCAGCTTGTGCTTGGTCTCGACGAAATCGACCGAGGCCAGCAGCTCGCGCAGGTACACGGTCTCGCGCACCGGGTTCGGCAGCTCGATGCCGATCACGTTGCGGCCGGGGACGACGGCGACGCGGGCGGAGACGGCGGACATCGAGCGGGCGATGTCGTCCGACAGGCCGATGACGCGGCTCGACTTGGTGCCGGGCGCCGGCTCCAGTTCGTAGAGGGTGACGACCGGGCCGGGGCGGACCGCCAGGATGTCGCCGCGCACGCCAAAGTCCTGCACGGTCTGCTGGAGGTTGAGAGCGTTCTGCTCCAGCTCGTCCGCATCGACCTCCTCGCCGTCGGGCAGCGGCGGTTCGGCGAGCAGTTCGAGGGAGGGCAGCTCGTAATCGGCATTGCCGACGAACGACGCTTCGAGATGGCGGCCGGCGGGGATCAGCGTCGGACGCTCGGGCAGGAACGCCCGCGGACGGTTCTCGGGCTCGGCGGCGGCCACGGGTGGGGCGGCTTCCTCCTCGAACGCGTCGGCGGTCTCCGAGACGGCCTCTTCGAGGATCTCCAGAGCCTCCTCCTGCACGGTCTCGATGACCGGCTCCTCGGACGGTTCGGTTTCGGCGCCGGGCTTGGTGCGGAGCAGGACCGGACGGGCCGGGATCGTCAGCGGTGCCACCGCCTGCGAGGCAGGGGAGGGGGCCTGCGGTGCCGCCTGCATCGGCGCCGGCGCCAGAAACGGCGTCGGAACCTGCATCGATGCCGGCTGTGCCGCGAAAGGCTGTGCGGTGAAGGGCGCAGGCGCTGCGACGGCGGCGGGAGCGGGCGCCACGGCTTGCGGCGGGGCATCGGGGGCAGCCTGCGGCACGGCCCCGGCAGCCGGACGGACCGGGCGGATCGCGGCGCGGGCGGCCATGGCGTTCGGGACCGGACGCGGGACGGCAGGCGCGACCGACTCGGCGACCTCGACCATCGTCTCGGCCGGGCCGAACCAGCCGTGCAGGGCCGACCAATCTGGCACGTCCGACCAGTCGGACGGCTCGGCCGGAACCGGCGGGATGAAGGGCGCGTAGAGCGAAGCGAACGAGGCGACCGCCTCCACCGCTTCCGCCGCGACGGGGGCGGCAACCGGCAGGCTCTCCGGCACGGCGGCTTCAAGGCACGGCGCCTCGGCCGGGGCCGGCACGGCCTGCGGTGCGGCGGCCGCGTGTCCGGCCCCTTGCATCTGGACGACGGGCTTCGGCCGGCGGTCGGGGGTGCGGAAGAAGCTCACGCCCGGCGGGGGCACGAACGGACGGCGCCAGCTCGGCACCTCCGAGACGGCCTGCTCCGCGCGCAGACGGGCCGCTTCGGCCTCCTCGGCGGCGAACTGCGCCGCGCGCTCGGCCGCCTCGCGCTCCGCCGCTTCGCGGGCGCGCTGCGCCTCCAAGGCCGCGGCCTCGGCGGCGGCCTGGGCGTCGAGCAGGGCCTGGGCGCGGGCCTGCGCCTCGCGCTCGGCCTCCAGCGCCTGGCGACGGCGCTCCATCAGTACGGTGTCGGGGGTGCGGGTGAAGCGCACCGCCTCGGGCAAAGGCGCCTGCGGCACGCCGTAGGACCCGCCCGGAGAAGCGGGGAGGGCGGCGGCGAGGGGGGGCGGCACCGGGACGATGCCGGCCTCCGGGGCGATCGCCGCCGGGCGGCGCGGCGTGCGCACCAGGACGCCGGGACCGGAGGCGCGGGGATCGATGCGGCTCTCGAACGGCATCTCCGAGCCGCCGTCGTAGGAGAGGGCCTGGCCCGGGTGAACCGGGGCGGGCATCTCGAACAGCCCCTCCTCCGCCGCGGCAGCCCAAGGCTCCTGCCCGGCCGGCGTACGGCCGAGCATCGTTCCCGGCGGCACCAGCCAGCTCGGCACGCTGCCCGCGTCGAACCCGTCGGTGCCGGGCTGCGGCAGGGCCGGATGCGGCAGCGCCTGCGGGAGCGCCCGCGGCGGGGCCGGGGGCGCGCCGGCGATGCGCCGGGCGAGGTTGGAGCGCAGGCTCATCAGCCGATGGGCGATGCCGCCGATCGACCGGTCCAGGCGGTCGCCGCCGCGGCTCGGCCGCGACGGATCACGATGGGAATGGGGAGGCCGTCCCGATGCGCGCATGATCTGTGAGATGACTCGAAACAAGGTCCGGCTCCTGCGGAGCGGTTCGAGCCCCAAGCTAGGCGGATCGTCGTTAACGAACGCTTGCCCTCCCCTTCGCCGCATCGTCCCAGGCCGCCGGTGCAAGCGGAACGCGAACCGACTATCATCGAGCGCGGTTGGCGCTTTGCGGCGATGTTTCGAGATCCGGTGCGAGAGCAGGCCTGAGGCGTGGCCTTGCCGTACGTTGGGCTTGAGAAACGACGACCCGCGAGACACTTGGCAGGGGATCCTGCCATATCAGGTGAGCTTCGAGACCCGGTGACGACTCTGAGCCAAGAACCCGTGAGCCCCAAAGACTTCCGCTCGCTCTACCGGCACGGCTTCGCCCGTGTGGCGGCCTGCACCGGGCGCAGCCATCCGGGCGATCCGGCGGCCAATGTCGAGGATATCGTGTGCCTCGCGCGGCAGGCGCACGGGGCCGGGGCGGCGCTCGCGGTCTTCCCCGAACTCTGCGTCTCCTCCTACGCCATCGAGGATCTGCTGCTGCAGGCGACCCTGCTCGACGCGGTCGAAGCCGGGGTTGCGCGGCTGGTTGCAGAGAGCGCCGGGCTGACGCCGCTCCTCGTCGTCGGCGCGCCCCTGCGCTGGCGTAACCGGCTCTACAATTGCGCGGTGGCGATCCGCGGCGGGCGGCTCCTGGGCGTGGTGCCGAAGATCTATTTGCCGAACTACCGGGAATTCTACGAGAAGCGCCACTTCGCCTCGGGCGCCGGAATCATGGCCGAGACGATCCGTCTGGCCGGACTCGAAGCGCCGTTCGGCACCGACCTGATCTTTTCCGCCGAGGACCTGCCGGGCTTCCGCCTCGCCATTGAGGTCTGCGAGGATCTCTGGGTGCCGCAGACGCCGGGGATGGAGGCGGTGCTGGCTGGCGCCACGGTGATCGCCAACCCCTCGGGCAGCCCGATCACCGTGGGCCGCGCCGATTCCCGCGCACTGCTCACCCGCGCCGCCTCGATGCGCGGCCTGTGCGCCTACGTCTACGCCGCGGCCGGAACCGGCGAATCCACCACCGACCTGTCCTGGGACGGGCAGACCAGCATCGACGAGAACGGCGTGCGGCTGGCCGAAGGCGCGCGCTTCCCCGAAGGGCCGGTGGTGACGCTCGCCGATATCGATCTCGACCTGATCGCCGCGGAGCGGCTCCAGGCCGGCAGCTTCGACGACAATGCCCGCACCCAGAGCCTCCGGCCCTGGCGCACGGTGTCCTTCCGCCTCGATCCGCCGCAGGGCGATCTCGGCCTGGAGCGACGGGTCGAGCGCTTCCCCTTCGTGCCCGCCGATCCGGCGCGCCTCGCGCAGGATTGCTACGAGGCCTACAACATTCAGGTCGCCGGCCTCGCTCAGCGTCTTGCCGCGACCGGCACCAAGCGGGCGGTGATCGGGGTCTCCGGCGGCCTCGACTCGACCCACGCGCTGATCGTCGTGGCAAAAGCCTTCGATCGCCTCGGCCTGCCGCGGAAAAACATCCTGGCCTACACCCTGCCGGGCTTCGCCACCTCCGACGAGACCAAGACCAACGCCCACGCCCTGATGCGGGCGCTCGGCACCACCTCGGAGGAGATCGACATCCGCCCCGCCGCCCGGCAGATGCTGAGCGATATGGGCCACCCGTTCGGGCGGGGCGAGGCGGTCTACGACGTCACCTTCGAGAACGTGCAGGCGGGGCTTCGCACCGACTATCTGTTCCGGCTCGCCAACCAGCACGGCGGCATCGTCATCGGCACCGGCGACCTCTCGGAGCTGGCGCTCGGCTGGAGCACCTACGGCGTCGGCGACCAGATGAGCCATTACGGCGTCAATGCCGGCGTGCCCAAGACCCTGATCCAGCACCTGATCCGCTGGGTGATCTCCTCCGGCCAGTTGGGCGCCGAGGAGAACCGGACGCTTCAGGCGGTGCTCGACACCGAGATCTCGCCCGAGCTCGTGCCCGCCTCGGAAGGCGAGGGGCCGCAGAGCACGGAGGCCAGGATCGGCCCCTATGCCTTGCAGGACTTCAATCTCTGGTTCACCCTGCGCCACGGCTTCCGGCCCTCGAAGATCGCCTTCCTCGCGTTGCACGCCTGGGGCGATGCGCGACGCGGCGACTGGCCGCCGGACTTTCCGCAGGCCAAGCGCGTCGCCTACGACTTGGTCGAGATCCGGCGCTGGCTCGGTGTTTTTCTCGACCGCTTTTTCCGCTTCAGCCAGTTCAAGCGCTCGGCGCTGCCCAATGGCCCGAAGGTGTCGGCCGGCGGCTCCCTCTCGCCTCGCGGCGACTGGCGCGCGCCGTCGGATGCCAGCGCCCGCGCGTGGCTCGACGAGTTGGAGCGCAACGTCCCGACGGCCTGACGGCGGCCGAGCCGCCGTCAAGGGCGGTTCAAGGGGCTCCGCCCGCGTCCGGGGCGGGATGGAAGCCGTCGAGCGTCGCGACCGCGGGCGTCTGTCCAGCCCGGCGCTGGGCGACGTAGTCGAGGACGCCCACCACGGCGCGCTCGGAATAGGGCTTGGCGATGACGCCGAGCGCACCGGCGAAGTCCGGCGGGATGCGCTTGGCGTTGGCGGTCATGAACACCACCGTGATCCGCGGGTCGCCCGCCAAGGCGCGGGCCACCTCCACGCCGGTCGGGCCGTCGACGAGGTGGATGTCCACGAGTGCCACGTCCGGTCGGGCGCTGCGGCCGAGCGCGATGGCATCCGCCGAGCAGCCCGCCACGCCGACGCTGACATGGCCGAGATCTTCCAGAAGACATTCCAGTTCGAGGGCGATCAACACCTCGTCCTCGACGACGAGGATGCGCAGGGGCGCCTCCCTCACCTCGGCCATCGCGGCTCTCCCGAACTCGCTCGTCTCCCCGATCCGACGGTCTCCGCCGGATCGGTCAAGATCGCGTTCGCCGGAGGCGGAACCGGCCGATCGGGGTGCCGATGGCGGTGGAACCGGCCCGGCCGACGGGCTGACGAAGCCTTCACAGCGCGTCGGCCCCGGTGAGCGGGATCGTGATCGCGATCCGGGTGCCGGGCCGGGCATCCGACCATTCGAGGGTTCCGCGCAACTGGCGCACCACCATCTCGACGAGGGTGCGGCCGAAGCCGGCGGGGTTGGGAGAGGCCGTGCCCATGCCGATGCCATCGTCCTCGATGACGAGGCGCATCCCCGCCTCGCAGCGGCGCGCCTCGATGGCGACCCGGCCGCGGCGCTCCTCCGGGAAGGCGTGGTGCAGGGCGTTCGTCGTCAATTCGTGGATCAGCAGCGCCAGCGGCGCGGCCATGGCGGCGGAGAGCGCCAGGGCCTCGATCTTCGTCTCGATCCGGGTGCGATCCTCGTCGAGGCCGGCGGCGAGGTCGGCAATCAGGTCGGCGGTGAAGTCCTTGAAATCGAAGCGGGAGACGTCGCCCTCGGAGTAGAGCATCCGGTGGGCGGTGGAGAGGGCGCTGATCCGGTCGGCCATGGCCTGGAGCGCGTCGCGGGCCTCGCCCTCGGGCGTGCGCCGCGCCTTCAGCAGCATCAGCGAGGAGATGACCTGAAGGTTGTTCTTGACCCGGTGGTCGACCTCGTGGAGCAGCGCCGTCTTCTGTTCGAGCGCCGAGCGCAGGTCGGCGGTGCGCTCGTTCACCTCGCGCTCCAGCGCGTCGTTGGCGTCGCGCATGGCCAGTTCCA
Source organism: Methylorubrum sp. B1-46 (assembly GCF_021117295.1). Lineage (NCBI taxonomy): Bacteria > Pseudomonadati > Pseudomonadota > Alphaproteobacteria > Hyphomicrobiales > Methylobacteriaceae > Methylorubrum > Methylorubrum sp. B1-46. The sequence continues at coordinate 4,431,454 of NZ_CP088247.1, forward strand.
GGCGGTGCTTGTCGGTCATGTCGGCCTGGGCCGAGAAGAAGAACACCACCTTGCCCGCCGCGTTGCGGACCGGGTTGATCGTCATGCCGTTCCAGAACGGGGTTCCGTCCTTGCGGTAGTTGAGCAATTCGCCCTCGAACGGCCGGCCGGCGGAGAGCGCTCTGCGCATCCTTTCGAGCACGCCCGCGTCGGTGAGGGGGCCCTGCAGCAGGCGGCAATTGTGGCCGTAGATCTCCTCGCGGTCGTAGCCGGTGAGCGCCAGGAAGGCGGCATTGGCCCACACGACGGGATTGTCGCCCTGCCCCGGATCGGTGACGACCATGGGTGTCGGGCTCGCCTCGAAGGCCGCCGCGAACACGTCCACCGTGACGCCCGCGGGCAAGCTCGCTCCTTTGGGAAAACCCGTCATCTCGAACGCCAACAGAGGCACGCCGCGATGGAGTGCGGCACATGAACCGGAGTCTCCAGGCGCATTCCGCAGCGTCCGGCCCCGCGACTCAAACGAGCCCGGCCCGTCCCCGTTCCGTGCGGCCAAGCACGCAGACCAAGCACGCAGGCCGAGCCGTCGAGCCCGCGGCACCCCGGCCGCGCGTCGGCGCTGGGGTTACACTTGCGTCAACCATGTTCGTCCATAAGGGGCCCGGGATTCCGAAGCCGCGCTTGTCCTGCAAGGGAGGCACACGGGGAGCTGGCGGGCGCAAGGCCGCCATGTTTTCCGCGGAGTCGTATCGCAGATGCGCGAGCGAACGACGCGCCTGCGTCCGGGCGACCGGCCGCTCGCCGCGTCCCGGCTCCGCGAAATCTCGGATCCACGAAGTCTCGGATCCACGAAACCCCGCACCCGCCTCCGGGTGAAGGCTCCAGGGAGTTCCACGCGATGGCGGCGCAAGCAGCGGCCCAGACGGCGCAACCCCGCAAGTTTCGCCTGCGGGACATCACCGAGGATCGCCGCGTCGCCCTGATGCTGGCCCTCGGCTTCGCCTGCGGCCTTCCGATCCTGCTCGTGTTCTCCACGCTCTCGGCCTGGCTCGCCACCGCCGGCATCCAGCGCACCAGCATCGGCCTGCTCTCCTACGTCTCCTTCGCCTACTCGCTGAAGTTCCTGTGGGCGCCGGTGATCGACCGCTTCGACCTGCCGGTCCTGGCGCGCTGGCTCGGCCGCCGCCGCGCCTGGATGGTGGCGGCGCAGATCGCGGTCGCTCTCGGCCTCATCGGCATGAGCCAGGGCGATCCGGCGGCCTCCTTGAGCTTCATGGTGATCTGCGCGCTGCTGACCGCCTTCGCCTCGGCGACGCAGGACATCGTGGTCGATTCCTGGCGCATCGACGCGGCCCCGACGGAGCGGCAGGGCGTGATGCTCGCCGCCTACCAGCTCGGCTACGCCATCGCCCGCGCCTTCGCCGGGGCCGGCGCGCTCTACATCGCGCAAGGCGCCGGCTGGAGCCTCGCCTACGGGGCGATGGCGGCGCTGATGCTGGTTGGGCTCGTCGCCGCCCTGCTCGCCCCGCGCCAGGACCCGGTGACGGTGCCGGGCGAGCGGCGCTCGCTCGCCACGACCCTGCGCGTGGCCGTGGTCGATCCGTTCTCCGACCTCGTGCGCCGCAAGGGGGCCCGGCTGATCCTGATCCTGGCCCTGATCATGTTCTACCGCCTGCCCGACATCATCTCGGGCGTGATGGCCCAGCCCTTCTACATCGAGAAGGCGTTCACGCTGACCGAGATCGCCAACGTCACCAAGGTCTACGGCGTCATCGTCGGCATCCTGGGCGCCTTCGTCGGCGGGCTCTCCGTCATCCGCCTCGGCATGAACTGGACGCTGCTCATCGGCGGCATCATCGGTGCCGCCTCGAACCTGATGTTCACTTGGCTCGCGCTGAGCGGGCCGGAGCGGGCGGCGATGCCCTTTTTCTGGGTCGCCAACGGCGGCGTCGACACGGGAGACCTGATGCTGCTGCTCCAGGCCAATAGCGGGGCGGGGGGCACGCTCATCCCCTGGATCCCCGAGCGGGCGCCGCTGTCGCTGTTCGTGCTCAGCATCTCGATCGACAACTTCGCCGGCAACTTCGCGGGCACCGCGCTCATCGCCTACATGTCGAGCCTGACCTCGCCCGCCTTCGTGGCGACGCAATACGCCCTGCTCTCCTCGCTCTATGCCCTGCCCGGCAAGTTCGTCGGGGGCTTTTCCGGATTCATGGTCGACGCGATGGGCTATCCGGCCTTCTTCGCGGCGTCCGCCGCGATCGGCATTCCCGTGGCGCTGCTCTGCATCGTCCTGATGATCCTGCGCGAGGGGCGGGAGGAGCCCGTGCCCGAACCCGCTCCCGAAGCGGAGGCGGTCGCGATGAAGGTGTGACCCCGGCCCGGTCTTCCGAAAACGGAACCAAGCGCGCGGCCCCGCGCTTGCTGTGTCCGACGCCACTGAGGTGCGATGCTGGGATACGAACCGTGAGCGACTTGACCCTCGTCGGCGAGACCCTGCCGGTTCCGGTGGAGGCGCCCCCCTCGCCCCCGCTGTCGGAGGCCGACCGTCTGGCCCTGCGCCGGGCCGTGGCGGTGCTGGAGAAGCCGGGCCTTGCCGCCCGGCTCTCGGCGGCGGCGGGCGCGCCCCTCGACATGATCGGCCGCGCCTTGCCGGCGCCCATCACCGAAACGGTGGCCAGCGCCACGGAAGGCGCGATGCGAACGGCCCTGCGGGTGGCGCTCGCGACCCTGCCGGACAAGGACGTGAAGCCCGCCGGCACCGCGCTGGAACGCGTCGAGACGGAAGCCGGCGGGCGCCTGAGCCGCCTGCTCGGATCGAGCGATACCCGCCATAAGGCGCTCGCCGCGGTGACCGGCGCCGTCGGCGGCGTGCTCGGCCTCGCGACGCTGGCGGTGGAACTGCCGGTCTCCACGACGATCATGCTGCGCTCGATCGCCGAGATCGCGCGGCAGGAGGGCGAGGATCTGAGCGATCCCGAGACCGCGCTCGCCTGCGTTCAGGTCTTCGCGCTGGGCGGTCGTGCCGGCGCCGAGGCCTCGGTCGCCGACAGTGGCTATTTCGCGGTGCGTGCGGCGCTGGCCAAGACCATGTCGGAAGCCGCCCGCTACGCCGCCCACCGCTCGCTGCTCGATGCCGGCGCGCCGCCGCTGGTGCGGCTCACCGCGCAGATCGCCGCGCGCTTCGGTCTCGTCGTCTCGCAGAAGGTCGCGGCGCAGGCCGTACCGGTGATCGGGGCGCTCGGGGGCGCCGCCGTCAACGCCGCCTTCATGGACCACTTCCAGTCCATGGGCCGCGCCCACTTCACCGTGCGCCGGCTCGAGCGCGCCTACGGCAAGGAGGCGGTGCACGCGGCCTATCTCGAGGAGAAGGCGGCGCTCGGGCTCGGGTGAGCGCCGCACGCGCGAACCCACGGGTCGGTCCCCGTCCCGATCACGGAAGGGCCGATCCCATCCACCGCCGCATCCTGAGGTGCCGACGCGACGCGTCGGCCTCAAAGGGTCGTCCAGAAGGCGCGCGGAAACGGAGGATCCTTCGAGGCCCGCCGACGCGGGCACCTCAGGATGAGGTCGTGGGCGGGATGCCTGTGATCGATATGCGCCTCACGGCCACACCTTGATCGCCACCGGCCGCCGCACGAGGTCGCGGTCGGAGGTGATGGTGCAGCCCTCAAGGCGCAGGGTCGCGAAGGTGAGAAGCGCGCCCTCGCCGACATCGTCGAAATTGCGGCCCTGCGCCCCCGGATCGAGCAGGGACGGGTAGGCGATCAGCCGTCCCTTCGCTTGGCAGGGATCGTCGTAGAGCGTGGCGCCGGCCAGCAGCAGCCGCGGCCCGTCCCAGCTCAGCAGGTCGCGCGAGGTGCTCCAGTAGAAGCCCGATTCCGGAAAGACGCCGCCCTTGGCCGCCATGAACACGGCGATCCAGGCTCCCGAGCCGCGGTGCCGCACCACCGCACCGACAGGGGCGGGAAACGGCGCGACCGGCTTGCAGGTGTCGGCGAGCTTCACCGGCTTGCGGTAGGGGTCGGGGAAGGCGGCGGTGAAGCCGGTGCCGGTCCAGGCGCGCCAGCTCGCCGGGTCCTCCGGCCGCTCGGTGCGAAACAGGCAGACGCCCGCCTCCTGATCGCTGCCTGGGCGGTCCCAACCCGTGGTCGAGGCGAAGAAGTAGCGGAAGCGCCCCTCACTGACGATGTTGGAGGGGTTGAAGAAGCCCCGGTGCCGGCCCTGGCCCTCCTCCTGCCGGAAGGGTGCGCCCGCCACCACCGCGGGCGGTGTCATTCGGGTGAAGCTCATGCCCCCGTCGCGGGAGAAGGCCGCCGTGACCGTGTTGTACCAACACTCCATATAGACCTTCGAGCGGCAGCGGTCCTCGTGCTCGTTGGCCTGATACTCGTGGTGGAGGAGGGCGGCGACGCTCGTGCCGTCCTCGGTCCAAGTGGCGGTGATCCACGAGCGGTCGTCGTAGAGCGCCGGATCGGGCTTCTCCCCGGAATCGAGCACCACGCGGCAATCGATCTTGAGGTGGTCGAGATCGGGGCCGCGCAGGGCCCGGTTGCGGTAGTGCAGGCCGTAGAGCGCGATTCCGCCCGAAGCGTCGCGGAAGGCGCGGGCAGGGGCGTCGGGCACGTCGGCGCCATCGCAGGCGTCGCGGGTGGCGGAAAAGATCGTCCGCTCCGGCCCCGTCAGGGTGAGCGCCGAGAGCGGCGGCTCCGGAGCGGCACGGACCGGCGGCACGCCGCCGCAGGCGAGCGCGAGCGTCACGGCGAGGGGGCGGCCAAGGAAACGGCCGAGCAGACGGGACGATCTGGACATCCCGCAAGGATTGCGTTTTGAACCGTTACAGGGAGCTTGTCCGCATCCGCCGGAGCGAGCGCCGTCCACAGGCTGCCCCATGCTGGTGATGATCCTTGGCCTCGTGCTGTTCCTCGGCACGCACGCCTTCTCCATGGCCCGGTCCAAGCGCGCGGAGGTGATCGGCCGCATCGGCGAGGGCCGGTTCAAGCTCGGCTACACCCTGCTCTCGGCGGCGGGCCTGATCCTGACCGTTTACGGCTACGGGCTCTACCGGCAGGAGGGCCTGATCCCGGTCTGGTCGCCGCCGCTCTGGACCCGGCATCTGGCGGTGCTGCTCACTCTGTTCGCCTTCATCAGCCTGGCCGCGACCTACCTGCCGGGCCACATCCGCGCCCGGCTCAAGCACCCGATGCTGCTCGCCGTGAAGATCTGGGCGACCGCCCACCTCCTGGCCAACGGCGATCTCGGCTCGATCCTGCTGTTCGGCTCCTTCCTCGCCTGGGCGGTGGCCGCCCGCATCAGCGCCAAGCGCCGGACGCTCACGGCGGGGCAGGTGGCGCAGCAGCATGGCGGGCAGGCCGTCCCGGCCGGCTGGCGCAACGACGCCATCGCCGTGGTGGTCGGCGTCGTGGCGTGGTTCGTGTTCGGCAAGTACCTGCACCCGCTCCTCATCGGCGTCGCCGCCTGGCCGGGACAGGCCTGACAGGGCAATTGCTCGAAGTAATCGCCCCGGTTTCATTTCGGCCTCAAGCGCCGGTGGCCGCCTCCGTTGCCTCTGGCTTTCTCTCCGCGCGATGGGCCTGACGGGCTGAGCCCTCATTCGCCAAAGCGGAGGCGCTGTGCTAGGCGCCCCGACAAGACAGGCGAGGCGAGTGCGCTTCCGCGAGGGGCGCCCGGATTTTTTCGAAGATGGCCGAGAACAACGAGTTCATTCGCGAGGTCGACGAGGATTATCGCCGCGACCAGATCGCCAGGATCTGGAAGCGCTACAACGCGCTGATCATCTCCGGGGCGATCCTCCTCGTGGCCGGTGTCGGCGGCTACAATTATTGGCGCCATGCCGAGCGCACCCGCGCCGAGGCGGCTTCCGAGCGCTACGATCTCGCCAGCCGCCTCGCCAAGGACGGCAAGACCGAGGAGGCGGACCGCGACTTCGCCGCGATCCGCACCGACGCGCCGGGCGGCTACGCCCTGCTCGCCCGCTTCCGCCTCGCCGCCGACGCGGCCAAGCGCGACGCGGCTGCCGGAGCGGAAGCCTATGACAAGCTCGCCGCCGATACCGGTATCGGCGATTCCCTGCGCGACCTCGCCCGCCTGCGCGCGGCCCTGCTGCGCCTCGACGGGCCCGATCCGAACGCGGCCCTGGCGAGCCTCCAGGGGCTTGCCGCCCCGACCAACGCCTACCGCCACACCGCCCGCGAGATGCTCGGCCTGGCCGCGCTCAAGCGTGGCGACATCGAGGGCGCCGGCCGCTGGTTCGACCAGATCAGCGCCGATGCCGAGACGCCCCAGGGCCTGCGCCAGCGGGTTGACGTCTACGCGGCGCTGGTGGCCGGCGGTCCCGTCATCGTGACCGAGGCCAAGCCCGAGAACGCCGCGCCGCCGCCGATCACCCGCTGACGGCGCGGCCGGAACCGCTTATCTTCTCAAGCATCGTCCCGAAAGCTGGCCTCCGGCTTGTCTGAAAAGACGATGCGTTCATCGAATATCGCGCGTCGGGCTTGTCCGTCCCGCGCGCCTGACGAGACTGTACTGTCCCATGGATCTGCCGACCGTCGCGATCGTCGGACGCCCGAATGTCGGCAAGTCGACCCTGTTCAACCGGCTGGTCGGGCGCAAGCTCGCGCTCGTCGACGACCGCCCTGGCGTGACCCGCGACCGCCGCGAGGGCGAGGGCTTCATCGGCGACGTCGCCTTCCGCGTCATCGACACCGCCGGCCTCGAGGAGGCGGATGCCGATTCGCTGCTCGGCCGCATGCGCGCCCAGACCGAGGCCGCGATCCTCGAGGCCGACGCAGTTCTGTTCGTGATCGATGCCCGCGCCGGCGTCCTGCCGTCCGACCGGCCCTTCGCCGAACTGGTGCGCCGCTCCGGCTGCCCCGTCATTCTCATCGCCAACAAGGCCGAGGGCGGGGCCGGGATGGCGGGTGCCTACGACGCGTTCTCGCTGGGGCTCGGTGACCCGATCCCCTTCTCCGCCGAGCACGGCGAAGGTCTGGGCTCGCTCCAGGATGCCCTGCGCGAGGTTCTGCCCGAGCCGGACGACGAGGAGGAGGACGAAGAGGGCGGCAAGGGCCTGCGCGTCGCCATCGTCGGGCGGCCGAACGCGGGCAAGTCCACCCTGATCAACCGGATGATCGGCGAGGACCGCCTGCTGGTCGGACCCGAGGCCGGCATCACCCGCGATTCGATCTCGCTGGATTGGGAGTGGCGCGGGCGCCGGATCAAGCTGCACGACACCGCCGGCATGCGCCGCCGCGCCCGCATCGACGACAAGCTGGAAAAGCTCGCGGTCTCCGATGGCCTGCGCGCCGTGCGCTTCGCCGAGGTCGTGGTCGTGCTCCTCGACGCGACGATTCCCTTCGAGAAGCAGGATCTCACCATCGTCGATCTCGTCGAGAGCGAGGGGCGCGCCTTGGTGATCGGCCTCAACAAGTGGGATCTCGTCGCCGACCAGCCGGGGCTGCTGAAGTCCCTGCGCGAGGATTGCACCCGCCTGCTGCCGCAGGTCCGCGGCGTCTCGGTGGTGCCGCTCTCAGGGCTCGCCGGCGAGGGCATCGACAAGCTGATGCAGGCGGTGGTCGATGCCTCCGAAGTGTGGAGCCGGCGCGTCTCGACGGCGCGGATCAACGCGTGGCTCACCGACGCGCTCCAGCGCAATCCGCCGCCCGCGGTCTCCGGCCGGCGCATCAAGATCCGCTACGCCACCCAGGTGAAGAGCCGCCCGCCGCATTTCGCCCTGTTCGGCAACCAGCTCGACGCCCTGCCGAAATCCTACACGCGCTATCTCGTCAACGGCCTGCGTGAGGCCTTCGACCTGCCCGGTACGCCGATCCGGCTGTCCCTGCGCACGTCCAAGAACCCGTTCGACAAGGGCTGAGAATCGGCTCGAGGAAACGGTTTCGTCCCGTCTCTGCCTGGGCGCGGGGGACAAAGAAAACATCGTCCTCCCAGGAACCGATCGCGGAGGGATTCGCTCTCTTTAGGGGCCAATCATTGGGATGCCGAACCCTTGCTCGCCGGGAGCGAGGTCTTAGTTTTCGGCCTCCTCTCGCATGGATCGCTTTTCGATGGCCGGATCGTCCTCCGCCGCCGCGCGGCCGACGAAGTTCGGTGAGCCGCGCACGCTCGCCTTCCTGGCGCTCGCCGCCCTCGCCACGCTCGTCGTGATCGCGGCGGTTTGGACCCTTCTCGCCGGTGGCGCGGGCGGGGGCACGGTCCAGGCGGTGAGCGAGGGGCTGGCGAGCCGCGGCTTCTGGACCGCCGTCGCGGTCGGGCTCGCGGCGCAGACCGTCGATGGCGCCCTCGGCATGGCCTACGGCATCACTTCGACGACCTTCCTGCTCTCCACCGGGGTGCCGCCGGCGGCGGCCTCGGCCTCGGTGCATGTCGCCGAGATCTTCACCACCGCCTTCTCCGGCCTGTCGCACTGGCGGCTCGGCAACGTGAACGGGGCGTTGTTCCGGCGCCTGCTGATCCCCGGCGCGATCGGCGCGGTGGCGGGCGCGTATCTCCTCACATCGGTCGATGGCGAGACCATCAAGCCGTTCGTCTCGGTCTACCTGCTGGTGATGGGTCTCTACGTCCTGTCGAAGGCGTTCCGCACCCTGAAGACCCGACGCGAGCCGCCGCGCGCGGTGGTGCCGCTGGCGCTCGGCGGCGGCTTCGTCGACGCGGTCGGCGGCGGCGGGTGGGGGCCGGTGGTGACGACGACACTGGTCGGCGGCGGGCAGGATCCGCGCACCTCCATCGGCACGGTCAACGCGGCGGAGTTCTTCATCGCGCTGGCGAGCGGCCTCTCCTTCAGCCTGCTCGGCGGGCTGACCCACTGGACCACCATCGCCGGCCTCGTCGTCGGCGGGCTGTTCGCGGCACCGATCGCCGCGCTTCTGGTTCGGGTGATCCCGGCGCGGGCGCTGATGGTCGTGGTCGGGCTGCTGATCGCGGGCTTGAGCCTCGTGAACCTCGCCGGGCTGTTCGGCTAAAGCCTCAGCTCTCCCGGCTCACCCGGCCCGCGTCGTCTCGGCGAGCCAGTCGACCACCGCGTCGAGGGCTTGGCGGTTGCTGGTGTCGCCGCCGCGGGTGGCCTCGAAGGCGGCGATCTGCCGGTCGGCGCTGGTGCCCTCGCGCAGGATGCGGCGGGCGTCGGCGACCTCTTCGGTGCAGCCGAGCGCCTCGGCGTCCTCGGCGATCAGCGAGAGCAGCGTGTCGAGGGCGGCTTCGAACGGGAACGCCTGTTCCGAGGCCTCGTCGATCAGCTCGGCCTCGATCCCACTGCGCTGGGCCCGCCAGAGATTCTCCGCCGCAATCGCCCGCGACACGCCGGTGAGCCCCGCATTGATGTCGGGCCGGCGCTCGACCAACCGCACGAGGCAACGGAACAGTGCCGCCACCACGATGGCGTCGGAAAGCCGGGTGCAAGAATCGGCGATGCGCAGTTCGAGTGTCGGGAACTTGATCGAGGGCCGTAAGGACCACCACAAAAAGCTCGCATCCTGGATCGAGCCGGCATTGGTCATGATCCGCACGTAGCGCGCGTAGGCTTCGGCATCGCCCATCAGGTCGGGCAGGCCGGTGCGGGGCAACTCGCCGAAAGCGCTGAGACGGTATGCGGCGAGCCCCGTCGGCTTGCCCTGCCAGAACGGCGAGGAGGCCGACAGCGCGAACAGCAGCGGCTGGAACGGCAGCAGCCGATCCATCAGGGGCACGCGCCGGTCGGGGTCGGAGACCTCGACATGGACGTGCATGCCGCAGATCAGGCTGCGCCGCCCGGCCAGCCCCACGTCGCGCAGGATGCCGCGGTAGCGGTCGCCCTTGGTCGGCAATTGCCGCGCCCAGTCGGCGATGGGGTGGGTGCCGGCGGCGAAGACGAGGAGCCCGTGCTCGGCCCCCAATTCCGCAAGCGCCTGCCGCTGCCGCATCAGCGACGCGCGGGCGGCCGGGAAGGCAGTCGAGGGCGGGGTGCAGACCTCGACCTGACATTGCAGCAGCTCGCGCCCGATCTCCGGCAGCCGCTCGCCAGCCGCCTGATGGAACGGCTTGACCGAGCGGCGCGGGGTGCCACGGGTCTCGGCATCGGCGAGGAAATACTCTTCCTCGATCCCGAACCGGTAGGGGTGGGCGCTCATGCCGTAAAGACTCCGACGACCGGCCGACGCGGGCTCTCGCCGGGGCCGGAGCCCGCGAGGGGAGCGCCGCGAAAGGACCTTGGCCGGGAGCAAGCCGTTTGCAGGGCCAAGAGTTCCGAAGGGTTCCGTCCCGGTTCCGCGCCGCGTGGCGGGGGACGCGACACCGTGGCCGCACGGCGGCGCTCGCGCCGGGGGCGGGGAGGGCGCTACAGCTCTTTTTCCCCTGCCGCTTCTTTCTCGCGACCATGCCCGAACTGCCCGAAGTCGAGACCGTGCGCCGGGGCCTCGCGCCCGCGATGGTCGGCGCGCGCTTCTCCCGCGTCATCCTGCGCCGGCCGAACCTGCGCTTCCCCTTCCCCGAGCGCTTCGCCGAGCGGCTGGAGGGCACTACCGTGCGCGACCTCGCGCGCCGGGCCAAATACCTCACCGCGCATCTCGATTCCGGCGAGAGCCTGATCCTGCATCTCGGCATGAGCGGGCGCTTCGACGTGCGGATGCCCGACGGCTCGAACCTCTCGCCGGGTGACTTCTACCTCGAAGGGACCCTGGGCCAGCCCAAGCACGACCACGTGGTGATGGCTTTCGCCAACGGCGCCACGGTGACCTACAACGACACCCGCCGCTTCGGCTTCATGGACCTCGTGGCGACGCGCGATCTCGATACCTGCCGCCACTTCGCCGGCATGGGTGTCGAGCCGCTCTCCGACGCCCTCGACGCTGCTTGGCTCGCCCACCTGTTCGCGAGAAAGATCACGCCGTTGAAGGCAGCGCTGCTCGACCAGCGCCTGATCGCGGGCCTGGGCAACATCTATGTCTGCGAGGCGCTGCACCGCTCGGGCCTCCACCCGGCCCTTCCGGCCGGCGCGCTGGCCAAGCCGGACGGCTCGCCGACGCCGAAGGCGAAAAAGCTCGTCCGGGAGATCAAGGCGGTGCTGACCGAGGCGGTGGCGGCCGGCGGCTCGACCTTACGCGACTACGCCCGGCCGGACGGGGAGCGCGGCGCCTTCCAGCACGGGTTCCGCGTCTACGACCGGGTCGGCCATGCCTGCCCGACGAAGGGCTGCACCGGGCGGATCGGCCGGATCGTGCAGGGCGGGCGCTCGACCTTCTTCTGCGAGACCTGCCAAGTTCTGCCGACCCGGTGAGACCTGCCGGTCCGGAAAGGTCTGCACGTCGGCGCCGGAGATTTCATCCCGCCTTTTTGTCCTGAAAAAGTCCGGTCTTCCACCGTTCTTCGGGGTGGCCGGCACGGGAATGTTGAACGGTTCGGCGCCGAAATGCGTTCTCAGCTTTGCCACAACACGGCAAAGCCCGTTTCCGCTCTTCCGGTGCCGTCCGTCCGCGGCGGTGCTCGAAGGGTCCAACGACACGGAGGAACCTATGCGCGCCATCAAGCTGCTTCCCGTCCTCGGCCTCGTCGCCCTCGGCCTCGCGGCCTGCAAGGACGAGAAGAAGGATACCACCGGCACGACCACGCCTCCGGCCAGCACCACGACCACCGCCCCGGCGACGCCGCCCGCCACTCCGCCGGCCGCCGGCCAGACCACGGCCCCGACCAACCCGCCCGCGGCGAACAAGCCCGCCGGTCAGTAGTTGTTCTTTGTTTCCTGACAACGTTTTGCCCGGCCGGTGGCCGGGCACGTTCGAACAGGCAGAAGGCCCGCCGGAAGGTGGGCCTTCTTGCGTTCGGGGCCTGCGGTCTCGCACGGCTTCTTCGCGCAGGACGGTGAGAATCCTCTGGCGATGATCGCGGCGGCCCGCGCGCAGCTCGCGGGCTAGAGCATCCCTCCCGAAAGGTGGCCGCCGGCTTTCGGAAAAAGGGGATGCAAATACAAGAGGATAGAGCATCGTCGCCGGGGAGGCGGTCTCGGCGGGGGCGAAGGGTGACGGCTTCGCCGTGTCGCTGGCCGGGGGACAACACCTGACACCGCCTCAACAGCCCGATCGCCGAGGGGCTCGGCTGCGCCGTGGACGAGGGGATGCTCGGCCCAGAACCGGCGCGGTGGGATGCTCTGAAGCGGAAATCCCGCGAGTCACAAAGGGTCGGAAGCGGCCCGTCCTATAGTCAAGCGGATTGGGGTCCAACTCAGGTCGGTGCTGTTTCCCGCTTCATCCGCCGCCCCGCCATCTCCTTGAGCACCCGCCCCAATTCCTGCGCCGAATACGGTTTCCTCAACAGCTCGAACCCGTGCGCGTCGTCCTGGGCCAGGACGTGGCTGTAGCCGGAGGTGAGGACCACCGGCAGGTCCGGGTGCCGCTCGCGCAGGATGCGGGCGAGCGCGATGCCGCCCATGCCGGGCATCACCACGTCGGAAAAGACCGCCTCGAACGGCGTCTCGGCCCGCTCCAGCGCGACCAGGGCGGCCTCGGCGTTCTCGGCCCAGACCGGCTGGTGGCCGAGTTCCTCCAGGATCTGGGTGCAGAAGCGGCCGACCTCGACATTGTCCTCGACCACGAGGATGCGCAGATGCGCCTCGGTGGCCGATTCCGGCCCCGGTCCGGCGGGGGGAGAAGCCGGCGGCGGGGCGCTGACCTCGGGCAGGTAGAGGGTGAAGGTGGTGCCCTCGCCCGCGCGGCTGCGCACGTCCACGTCCCCGCCCGACTGCTTGGCGAAGCCGATCACCTGGGACAGGCCGAGCCCGGTACCCCGTCCGACCTCCTTGGTGGTGAAGAACGGCTCGAAGATGCGGGCGAGATCGGTGCTGGCGATGCCGGTGCCGGTGTCCACGACCGAGACCGCGACGAAGGGTCCGGCCGCGCCGGCATGGCCGCGGATCGGCGGCATCGGTGCGCCGCCGTCGAGGCGGAGCGTCAGGCGGCCCTCGCCGTCCATGGCATCGCGGGCGTTCACCGCCATGTTCACGAGCGCCGTCTCGAACTGGCTCGCGTCGGCCCGCACGTAGCAGGGGGCGCCGGGCAGGTCGGTGACCACGCGGATGCGCGCGCCGGTCACCGAATCGAGCATCTCCGAGATGCTGCGCAGCCGCTCGCCGACATCGAAGGTCTCGGGCTTGAGCGCCTGCCGCCGGGCGAAGGCGAGGAGCTGGCCCGTCAGCTTCGCCGCCCGGTCCACGGTGTCGGAGACGGCGTCGAGGTAGCGGCGCTTGCGCTCGGGCGCGAGGTCGGGCCGGCGCAGGAACTCCACCGAGGAGCGGATGATGGTGAGCAGGTTGTTGAAGTCGTGGGCGACGCCGCCGGTGAGCTGGCCCACCGCCTCCAGTTTCTGCGACTGGCGCAGCGCCTCCTCCGCTTGGCGCTGCTCGGTGATGTCGCGGCCGAAGCCGTAGAGCAGGCCGTCGGCGGGCACGATGGTCCAGAGCACCCGGCGGGTGCCGCCGTCCCGGGTCAGGCAGGTCAGTTCGAGGTCGGTGGAGGCGCCGGCCGCGAGCCGCTCCAGCGCCGCCTCGGCCGCGAGCCGCTCCAGCGCCGCCTCGGCCGCCGGGCGCTCCTCGGGGGCGAAGAAATCGGGCACGCAGCGGCCCACCGTCTCAGCCGGCGGCCAGCCGAGGGTGCGGCTCCACGAGGGATTCACCGCCCCGATCCGTCCGTCGGGGGAGGCGACGACCTTGAGCACCGGCGAGAGCGTCCAGACGCGGTCGCGGTCGCGCCGTTGCGCCACCACCTCCGCCTCCAGATCGGCGGCCTTGGAATGGAGCAGGTGCTCCACGCGCCGCCGGGCGGTGATGTCTTGGAACAGCACCGCGACCTGCCGGCGCGCGGGCGGCTCGATGCGGAAGGCGGCGAGTTCGAGGTAGCGCCCGGTGGCGACCAGCTCGCGCTGGAAGCGGATCGGCCGGCCGGTGCGCAGGACATCGCCGTAGAGCGCGAGCCAGCCCTCGGCCTCCTCGCCCACGATCTCGCGCAGGCGCTTGCCCGCCACGTTCTCGATGCCGGCATGCTGGGCGTAGGCGCGGTTGGCGGTGACGTGGACGTAGTCGCTCAAGGGGCCGTGCGGACCGTCGATGAACTCGATGACGCAGTAGCCCTCGTCCATCTGCTCGAACAGCGTGCGGTAATGCTGCTCGCTCTCGGCCAGCGCCGTGCGCTGGGCGTGCTGCTCGGTCACGTCCCGGGTCACGCCCGCGAGCCGCACAGGCACGCCGTCCCCATCGCGCTCGATCTCAACGGTGCGGGCGATCCAGCGCGGCAGGCCGCTCAGCGGATCGCGGATGCGGTAGACCGCCTCTCCCGCCGGCGCATCGCCCGAGGGGATCGCGGCCGCCTCTACCCCGAGCCGCTCGATCAGCGCGGCGAGGGGATAGGCCTCGCGCAGCTCCAGGCCGTGCAGGCGGCAGAAGGCGGGGCTCGGATGCAGGAGGCCCGCGCGCAGGTCGAGGGAGAACACGCCGATCCCGGCGGTGTCCTGCGCCCGGGCGAGGGCGTCCTGTGCCGTCCGCAACGGCTCCGCGATCCGAAAGCGCGCCGGTGCCGCGCTCGGTTCGCCGATGGTGGGGAGGCTCTCGCTGATGCTCACGCCGCACATGTAACACGCCGCCGGGCGGCACAAGCGCGACCGTTTAACCGGAAGACAGCTTTCACGGCTTTGTCACAGGTGACGCCGTGAGCCTCGATGATCAGCCGAAATCGAGCTCCGGATAGTGCCGGAAGATGCCGTCCTCGTTGAAGGGGAGGCACCGATCGCTGACGCGGTAGGCCGCGATGCGCGGCAGCGCTCCGATCCGCTCCGCGTGGGCGGCGACCTGCGGCGTCTGCGCCAGCGCCGCAGCTTTCGGGAATGCGTAGCGCAAGCCCTCCACGAGCTGGAACAGCGAGGTGTCGGCGTAGCTGACCGCACCACCGACCAAGGACTCCGGCCCGGCCGGGTTGCCGGCGAGCACCTGCTCGAACCAAGCCAGGAATTTCGGGATGCGGTGCTTGCAAAAGTCCTCGGCGCGGCGGCGCGCCTCCGGCTTCTGGTCCTCGTAGTACAGGCCGACGCCCACCGGGTGATGGGTGTCGTGGGCCTCCGCGACCATGTCGGCGATCGTGAGCTGGATCTGGTGCGTCCAGATCCGGTCGGCCTCGTCCGCACCGACGAGGCCGAGGCGCGGCCCGAGATAGAGCAGGATCGCCGCGGTCTGCCCGATCACGCGGTCGCCGTCCTTGAGGAAGGGCGGCGCGAAGGGCGGGCGGAGCGGCTCGTCCTCCAGCCGGTCCATCATCGCCGCGATGCCGCCGCCCGCCTCTTCCGGCAGGCGGGCGACATCGACGTAATCCGCCCCGGCCGCTTCGAGGGCCAGCCGCACGAACTCGCCGCGACCGGGGATCATCGGCCAGTAGTGCAGCTCGTAGGCCATCGCCGATCCCCTCCGTCATTCACCAGCCGCCGCGTTCCTCGCGGCTGGGCGCCCGGCCCTGGGGCGTCAGGGCGTCGATCACGCCGGGCAGGGCCTGCGCCAGTTGCGCCAGCAGATCCTCGCGCGGCAAGCCGGTCTCGCGGCTGAGGCTGTCGACGGTGCCGGGACCCAGGGCCTCGGCGAGGCGGTTCGGCGCGATCTCGCGGTTGGGGCCTTGGCCGATCCACGAGCCGATCACGTCGCCCAGCCCACTGCGCTCGAAGCTCTGGATCAGGCCGTCGAGCCCGCCCGCGGCAGGACCGCCCCCGTCCTGCGGCTCCCGGTCGAGCCCCGCATAGGGCCCCCCGCCGGGCGAGCGGCTGCCGGACGCGCCGTCGCCGGGGCCGTCGAGCATGCCCGCGAGGTCGCTGAAATCGCCGCCGGCCTCGTCGCCGCGCGTGGGCGGACCGCTGCGCCGGCCCTGGTTGAACCCGCCGAAATCACCGTCGTCGGCGCCCGGGCTCGGCAGAGGAGAGCCGCCGCCCTCGTCCCGCCCCCGCCCGAAGATGTCGCCGAGGCCGCCGCTCGCGCCCTTGGCGAGCAACAGCATGAGCAACGCCTTGACCACCGGCGAGGCCAGCGCCCCGCCGCGTCCGCCCCCCAGAACCTGTCCGACGACTCCGCCGATGACCTGATCGAGCAGCCCCATCTGTTTCCTCCCGCCGGTTCACGCCGCATCCAGAGGGTCTGGAAGCGCGCTCTCACGCCGAACCGGTCTCCCCTTCGGCTGAGCGCGCTCAGGCGGCCCTGCCGGTCCAACGGCGAGCCTCGGGATGGGGTTGCGGATCAGTTCTCGTAGCTTGTCCGAAACGGCTTCGAGAGGTGATCGGTCGGATTGGTGCGCACGCTCTTCCCGCTGCTCCGGCCCTCGGGCATCACCGAGGTCGAGGAGCGGATCGCGCTCGGGGCCGAGACCTCGCCGGTCGGCCGCTCGGCGGATCGGGCGTTGCCGCGCACCGTGTCGGTGCCGGAGGGCAGGGTGCCGGCGGTGGGCTGGTCGTTGGGGTTGGCCACGCTCTGTGCCAGAGCTGACGTGGACAGGATCAGGCTGCCGAAGAGGGCGCCCAGAGCAGCCCGGTTGAGGGAGGAGGATCGCATTGGTCGGCTCCTTTCGACGCTTCTCGCCGCCGGCCGGGCCGACGGCGAGATCGCCCGGCGGTTGCAGGGATCTGAAAGGCCAATCCCGACCGATGGCCAAGGTTCCGTGATCGAATGCTTCGCTCTTCGAGGCTCGGCGCGGCGGCCTCAGCCGCGCTTGCGCCCGCCGCCGCCCTTGTAGCGCGGTTTCTGGCCGCCCAACCCTTGCGTCGAGCGCGCCTTCGGCCGCTCCTGCCAGGGAACGGCCCCGGCCGGCAATTCGCGGTCGGTGCCCGGCCCCATATTGTCGAGGGTCGGCTTCGCGATCCGGCTGCCCTTCTGCCCGTAGCGTCCGGCCTCGCGCTCCACATCGCTCTGCCGCGCCATCGGATCGTCGGAGACCATCAGCTCGGTCGCCTGGAGACGCTTGAGCTCGTCGCGCAGCCGCGCCGCCTCCTCGAAGTCGAGATCGGCGGCGGCCGCACGCATCCGCTTCTCGAGATCGGCCATGACGGCCTTGAGGTTGTGGCCGACGGTGATCGCGTCCTTAGCGAGCCCCGTGTCGACGCGGACATGGTCGCGCTCGTACACGCTCTCGAGGATGTCGCTGATGCCACGCTTGACCGATTGCGGCGTGATGCCGTGCTCTTCGTTGTAGGCGAGCTGCTTGGTGCGGCGGCGCTCGGTCTCGGCCATCGCCCGCTCCATCGAGCCGGTGATGTTGTCCGCGTAGAGGATGCAGCGGGCATCCGCGTTGCGCGCCGCGCGGCCGATGGTCTGGATCAGGGAGGTCTCGGAGCGCAGAAACCCTTCCTTGTCGGCATCGAGGATGGCCACCAGCGCGCATTCGGGGATGTCGAGGCCCTCGCGCAAGAGGTTGATGCCGATGAGAACATCGAAGGCACCCAACCTCAAGTCGCGAATAATCTCGATCCGCTCCAGGGTGTCGATGTCGGAGTGCATGTAGCGCACCCGCACCGAGTTCTCGTGCAGGTACTCGGTCAGATCCTCGGCCATGCGCTTGGTGAGCGTGGTGACGAGCGTGCGATAACCCGCCTGAGCCACCGCGCGGACTTCGCCCAAAAGATCGTCCACCTGGGAGCGGGCGGGGCGGATCTCGATCACCGGATCGACGAGGCCGGTGGGGCGGATCACCTGCTCGGCGAAGACGCCGGCCGTGCGCTCCATCTCCCACTTGGCCGGGGTGGCCGAGACGTGGATCGATTGCGGGCGCATCGCGTCCCATTCCTCGAACCGCAAGGGGCGATTGTCGAGGCAGGAGGGCAGGCGGAAGCCGTACTCGGCCAGCGTCGCCTTGCGGCGGAAGTCGCCGCGATACATGCCGCCGATCTGCGGCACGGTGACGTGGCTCTCGTCGGTGAAGACGAGGGCGTTGTCGGGCAGGTACTCGAACAGGGTCGGCGGCGGCTCGCCAGGCTTACGCCCCGTCAGGTAGCGCGAGTAATTCTCGATGCCGTTGCAGGCCCCCGTCGCCTCGATCATCTCGATGTCGAAGGTGCAGCGCTGCTCCAGCCTCTGCGCCTCGATCAGGCGCCCCATCCGGGTCAGCTCCTCGACGCGCTGCTTCAGCTCGGTCTTGATGCCCTTGATCGCCTGCTGGAGGGTGGGGCGCGGCGTGACGTAGTGCGAGTTCGCGTAGACTTTGACGAACTTCAGCTCGTTGAGCTTCTTGCCGGTCAGCGGGTCGAACTCGACGATCGATTCCACCTCGTCGCCGAACAGGCCGATGCGCCAGCCGCGATCCTCCAAGTGGGCCGGCCAGAGTTCGATCACATCGCCGCGCACGCGGAACGTGCCGCGGGCGAAGTCCGACTGGATGCGCTTGTACTGCAGTGCCACGAGGTCGGCGATGAGCTGGCGCTGCTCGATCCGCTCGCCGAGCGAGACGGTGAATGACATCGCCGTGTAGGTCTCGACCGAACCGATACCGTAGATGCACGACACCGAGGCGACGATGATGACGTCGTCCCGCTCCAGCAGGGCGCGGGTCGCCGAGTGGCGCATCCGGTCGATCTGCTCGTTGATCGAGGATTCCTTCTCGATGAACGTGTCGGACCGCGGCACGTAGGCCTCGGGCTGGTAGTAGTCGTAGTACGAGACGAAATACTCGACCGCGTTGTCGGGAAAGAAGCTCTTGAACTCGCCGTAGAGCTGCGCGGCGAGCGTCTTGTTCGGCGCCAGGATCAGGGCCGGGCGCTGCGTCTCCTCGATGACCTTGGCCATCGTGAAGGTCTTTCCCGAACCCGTGACGCCGAGCAGCACCTGATCGCGCTCGGCGGTTTTGACGCCTGCCACCAGTTCGGCAATGGCCCTGGGCTGGTCGCCGGCCGGCGTGAATTCGGATTTCAGCGTGAACTTGTAGCCGCCCTCCGACTTGGCCGGCCGCTCGGGCCGGTGCGGCACCCAGGCCTCGCCGTTCTTGAACAGCGGATTGCCTTCGGTGAGCAGCCGTTCCAGCGCTTCGACCGTGGCCGAGACGCCCTCTGTCGCGAGCGAGGGCGCGTCCGCCTCGGGCCCAGCTTCGGGCGCCGGGCCGTCATCGGGCGGAACGAGGCCGAGCGCCTGGGCCAGACGCGGATCGACGTCGGCCGCATCGCCGATGGCGAAGCCCGCCTGCGGCGCCTCGGCGAAGCCGTCCTGCGCGATTTTTTTATACGCTTTCGCCTCGCCTGCCTCGGTCTTCCGGCCGCGCCCCTTCCGGGCAGGCTCGGGCTGGGGCACCGGCTCGACCGCTTTCGGGCGATTGCGGTTGAGGGCCGGGTTGAGCAGCGCGGCGAGATGCTCGTCGAGCGGCATCAGCGCGGGCTTGTCGGCCTTCGCCGCCGTCTTCGAGGTCGCCTTGGCCGGTGTTTTGGCCGTCGCCTTGGCGGGCGCTTGGGCCGGGCTCACGCGCGGAGTCTTGGGTGCGGGCATGGCGGCAATATGGGCCCGCCGGGCGGTCTCCGGAAGAGTCCGAATGGACCAAGATTGTCCCGGTTTGCAGGCCGTCACGGCTGCGTCTCGTTCGTCCGGACGAATGCGGCTTGACGGCTCTGCGTCCGCGTGTACTTTGCAATGCAAAGCGCGCCCCGATGCCGGAAGGCGACCCCCATGCGTGACACCCACGGCGACCTCGACAAGGCCCTGGCCGACATCGTCGCGATCCGGATGCAGATCGCACGGGATACGGCGTTCCGCGGCCTCGGCGCGGCGACGCTGGCCGCGACCGGCGTTCTCGCCCTCGTCGTCGCGGGCGCCCAGGACTGGCTGCTCGACGATCCGACCGCGCGGCCGGTCGTCTTCTTCGGGCTCTGGATCGCCGCCGCCGTCACCGCCTGCGCCCTGATCGGGTTCGAGGCGGTGCGCCGCTCGCGCCGGGTCCATTCGGGGCTCGCCGACGCGATGGTGTTCAACGCCATCGAAGGGTTTTTGCCCGCGGGCGGAGCCGGGCTGTGTCTGGGGCTCGTCTTCGCCCGCTTCGCGCCGGACCAGCTCTGGATGCTGCCGGGCCTGTGGCAGGTGTTGGTCGGGCTCGGCCTGTTCGCCTCCGCCCGCATCCTGCCCCGCACCGTGCCGCTGGCGGGCGCGTGGTACCTGCTCGCCGGCCTCACCGTCCTGGCGCTCACCAGCGAGACGCGCCACCTCTCACCCTGGCTGATGGGCGTGCCCTTCGCGGTGGGCCAGGGGCTCCTCGCCGCCATCATCCACCGCCATTCGGGCCAAGCTGACGGATCCGCCGACGGAGACGCCGATGCCGACCTCTGATCGCTCCGACGCCCGCTTCTCCTATGAGGGGCTCGACCGGATCATCCACGAGCGGGCGCGGCTCTCGGTGCTGACCTCCCTGGTCTCGCATCCCCGCGGCCTCGCCTTCCCCGATCTGAAACGCCTGTGCGGGCTCACCGACGGCAATCTCAGCCGCCACCTCGCCGTGCTGCAGGAGGCCGACCTCGTCAGCCTGGAGAAGGGCTACGACCAGAACCGGCCGCAGACTCTCTGCCGCCTGACGCCCTCCGGGCGCACCCGCTTCCTCGACTATCTCGGGGTGCTGGAGCAGGTGGTGCGCGACGCGGCTCAAGCCGCCGGCAGGCCACAAAGCGCCGCCGGCAGGCCACAAAACGCAGCTGGCCGATCCCCGTCGACCGAAGACCGGCCGACGGGCCATGACCGTTCCGGCCTCGCCGAACCGGTCTGACGTCCCTTCTCGCACAATCCCGTCGAACGCCGCCTCTTCCACCCGTCCCGAAGGCTGCCCGGAGACTTTACGATGCAAAGCCCTCTCGATCGCAGATCCGGTCTGCACGCGGCGATCATCATGGACGGCAACGGCCGCTGGGCGAGCGCCCGCGGCCTGCCCCGGAGCGCGGGCCACCGGGCCGGCGTCAAGACGATCCAGCGGGTAGCGGAGGCCGCCCCCGCCCTCGGCATCGGCACGCTGACGCTCTACGCCTTCTCCAGCGACAACTGGCGCCGACCGGCCGAGGAGGTCGGCGGGCTGATGCGCCTGTTGCGGGCCTATCTGCGCGGCGAGACCGACCGGCTAGCCCGCAGCGGCACCCGGCTGTCGGTGATCGGCCGCCGCGACCGCCTGCCGGCTGGCATCCCTGAGGCGATCGAGCGGGCCGAGGCCGCGACCGCCGCGAGTGACCGGCTGCACCTGCGCATCGCCGTCGATTACTCCTCGCGCGACGCGATCCTCGCTGCCGCCGCCCGGCTCGGGACGGAGGGCCTAAGCCGCGACGGCCTGAGCGAGGCCCTGGGGGCGGACGGGGATGTCGATCTTCTGATCCGGACGGGCGGCGAGAAGCGGCTCTCCGACTTCCTGCTCTGGGAGGCGGCTTACGCGGAACTGCACTTCACCGAGCGGATGTGGCCCGATTTCGGCGCCGCCGACCTCGCCGCCGCGGTGGCGGACTTTTCCGCCCGCGACCGGCGATACGGGGGTTTGAACCCGCCCGCGGTGCCGCAGGCCGCCTGAGCCCTTCAGGCTGGACGAAGCCCGCGCAAACGCCACATGCAAGGAGCCGATCCCGCCACGAAGCCTCGAAAAGATCCCGATGCAGGCCGATCCGAACGCCGCGCCCCCCGCCCTCGACGACGAGACCCTCGCCTTCGCCGCCCGCGTCTTCCAGTACGCCCGGATGGGCCATGCGGAGGAACTGGCCGAGTTGTTCGGCCAGGGACTGCCGGCCAACCTGCGCAACGACAAGGGCGACAGCCTGCTGATGCTCGCCGCCTATAACGGGCAGGCGGCGGCGACCCAGGTCATCCTGGAGGCCGGGGGCGATCCCGAACTCGCCAACGACCGCGGCCAGACCCCGCTCGCCGGTGCCGCGTTCAAGGGCGATTCCGAGATCGTGCGGCTGCTCTTGGAGCACGGCGCGCAGGTCGATGGGGCCGGCGACGGCACTCGCACCGCGCTGATGGTGGCGGCGATGTTCGACCGCACGGACATCGTCGATCTGCTGCTCGCCCACGGGGCCGATCCGGCCAAGCGCGACGCCTCGGGGATGAGCGCTGCCGACATGGCCCGCCAGATGGGGGCGAAGGACACCCCGGCCCAATTGGAGCGCGCGCAAGGGGACCGACAAGCCGGCTGATACGGTCTCCGCTTGCTTCAAGCGGGGATCGGATCAGCAAGCCCGCGCGGCGCTTGAGCGAAGTCCAAATCCGCCATCCCGAAGGGATCAGCCGGATTTGGTACGACCGGTTCCGGCGCGCGCCGGCTCGTGTAGGATCGACCTCGCGCCGGGACACGAAGAATCCCGGACGCGAGGAACGCCGGGAGAGTGGCCATGCCGGACGCGGTCGGGGCGATCGACCAGGGCACCACGAGCACGCGCTTCATCGTGTTCGACCGCCGGGGCACCATCCTGGCGCAGGCCCAGCGCGAGCACGAGCAGATCTTTCCCCGTCCCGGCTGGGTTGAGCACGACCCGCGCGAGATCTGGCGCAATACTCACGCGGTGATGCGCGAGGGCCTGGCCCGGGCCGGGCTGGAGCCGCGGGATCTCGCCGCCATCGGCATCACCAACCAGCGCGAGACGGCGCTCCTGTGGGACCGCCGCACCGGCGAGCCGCTGCACCACGCCCTCGTTTGGCAGGACACCCGCACCGACCGGCACGTCGCCGCGCTTGCCCGCGACGGCGGGCGCGACCGCTTCCGCGCCGTCACCGGCCTGCCGCTGGCGAGCTACTTCTCGGCCTCCAAGCTCGCGTGGCTGCTCGACCATGTCGAGGGCGCGCGGGCGCTCGCCGAGGACGGTACCGCCCTGTTCGGCACGATCGATTCCTGGCTCGTCTGGAACCTTACCGGCGGCCCGGACGGCGGCCTGCACGTCACCGACGTGACCAATGCCAGCCGCACGCAATTGATGTCGCTGGAGTCGCTGGAGTGGGATGACGCCATGCTTGGCGTGTTCCGCATCCCGCGGGCGGTGCTGCCGACCATCGTCTCCTCGGGCGGGGTCTGCGGCGAGACGCGCGCGCCGTTCCCCGGCGTGCCGGTCGGCGGCATTCTCGGCGATCAGCAGGCGGCCCTGTTCGGGCAGACCTGCTTCTCGGCGGGCGAGGCCAAGAACACCTACGGCACCGGCTGCTTCGCGCTGATGAACACCGGCCCTGAGCCCGTCGCCTCCACCGCCGGCCTCGTCACCACCGTGGCCTACAGGATCGACGGCCACCCGCCGGCCTACGCGCTGGAGGGCTCCATCGCCATCACCGGCGCCCTGGTGCAGTGGCTGCGCGACAATCTCGGGCTGATCGGCGCCTCGGGCGAGATCGAGGGGCTCGCCCGCAGCGTCGAGGACAATGGCGGCGTCTACGTGGTGCCGGCGTTTTCTGGGCTCTACGCCCCGCATTGGCGGGACGATGCCCGCGGCCTCATTATCGGCCTGACCCGCTACGCCAACAAGGGCCACATCGCCCGCGCCTGCCTGGAGGCCACCGCCTACCAGACCCGCGAGGTGCTGGAGGCGATGGAGCGCGATTCCGGCTGTCCGATCGCCGAACTGCGCTGCGACGGCGGCATGACCGTCAACGACCTGCTGATGCAGTTCCAGGCCGACATCCTCGACCGGCCGACCCTGCGCCCGAAGGTGTCGGAGACGACGGCGCTGGGAGCCGCCTACGCCGCGGGATTGGCCACCGGTTTTTGGAAAACACTCGAAGATCTTCGCGATAACTGGGCCGTGGACAAACGCTGGCATCCGCGTATCGAGGTGGAGGAGCGCCGGGCACTCTTCACCGGATGGGGAAGAGCGGTGGAACGCTCGTTCGGATGGGTCGAGGAGAACGCTTGATGGGTGCGCGGATACCTTCGCTTCGCGCGGTTCTCTTGGTCACGGCGCTGGCGCTGACCCCGCTCGCCGCCGGCCTCGCGCCGGCCCCGGCCCTCGCCGCGCCGGCCGTCGCCTATCCGGGTCAGCAGGAGGGCGATTTCGTCGCCGAGAACTTCAAATTCGCCAGCGGCGAGAGCCTGGATCGGGTCAAGCTGCACTACACCACCCTGGGCACGCCGCATCGCGGCGCCGACGGCGAGATCGACAACGCCGTGCTCGTCCTG
This sequence comes from Methylorubrum sp. B1-46, assembly GCF_021117295.1. Taxonomy (NCBI): domain Bacteria; kingdom Pseudomonadati; phylum Pseudomonadota; class Alphaproteobacteria; order Hyphomicrobiales; family Methylobacteriaceae; genus Methylorubrum; species Methylorubrum sp. B1-46. Next base: position 4,455,552 of record NZ_CP088247.1, read on the forward strand.
CACGGCACCACCGGCACCGGAAAGAGCTTCCTGATCCCCACCCTCGGGCCGGAGCTGTTCGGCGAGGGGGCGCCGCTCGATGCGCGGCGCTGGTACGTGATCCTGCCCGACGGGCTCGGCCGCGGCGGCTCCTCGAAGCCCTCCGACGGTCTCAAGGCGCGCTTCCCCCGCTACGGCTACGGTGACGTCGTGGAGGGCCAGCACCGGGTCGTGACCGAAGCGCTCGGGGTCAAGCACCTGCGCCTCGTGCTCGGCACCTCCATGGGCGGGATGCAGGCCTGGATGTGGGGTGAGCGCTATCCCGGCAGCATGGACCTGCTGATGGCGGTGGCGAGCCAGCCGATCCCGGTGAGCGGGCGCAACGCCCTGTGGCGGCGCCTCCTGATCGAGGGCATCCGCACCGATCCCGGCTGGAAGGGCGGCGCGTACACCGAGCAGCCGCGCAACTTCGAGCGCATCCTGCCGATCTTCAACATCATGACCGAGAGCGTGCTCGGCCTGCAGAAGCAGGCGCCGACCCGCGCGGCGGCCGACAAGGCCTACGACAAGATGATCGCCGGCTACGAGAACAAGGCCGACGCCAACGACTGGCTGTATTGGTTCGATTCCTCCTACGATTACGACCCCTCGCCGGACCTCGAAAAGATCGCCGCCAAGGTGCTCGCGGTGAATTTCGCCGACGACGAGCTGAACCCGCCGCAGCTCGACGTGATGAACGCGGCGATGGCGCGGGTGAAGGACGGCCGCTTCGTGCTGGTGCCGACCTCGCCCGAAACCCACGGCCACCAGTCGCTGCGCTTCGCGAGCCTGTGGAAGGGCTACTTGGCCGAGTTTCTGGGCCAGCCCGAGGCGACGACAGAGAAGGCGAGTTCATCGGAGCGGCCGGAGGGCCGCCGGTAGCCGGCGATCCGCGATCCGCCCTCCGCCTCCCCTGGCGGCGGGTGTTCGCGGCCGGCCGGCTGCGCCACCGCGCCTCCGGTGGGGCGGCGCTCGATGGCGTGGGGATGTGCATTTTCTTGCAGAAATCGAGAGAACCTTAAGTATTCCGGGGCAGGGTGGCGGAACCGAGCGTTTCCATACCCTACCGGATCCAGCATGCGCGTCTCCCTCAAGGTGGCCCTGGCGGGCTCGTTCAGCCTCTTGGCCGTGGTTGCTGCGGTTCAGGGCGGTCTCAGCATCGTCAAACTTTCGGCCATCGACCACGAAGTCCGCGACATCGCCGACAATTGGCTGCCTTCGGTGGGATTGCTCGGTGACATCAGCACCGCGACCCGGGACGAGCGGGTGAAGACCTACCGCTACGTCGCCGCCTCGCCGACCGCCGCTTTGCGCGAGGAGAACGAGAAGAGCGTGCGCGCGAGCCAGGCCGCCCTCGACGCCCTGCGGCGGGCCTACGAGCCGATGATCGCCTCTCCCGAGGAGCGGGCGCTGTACGAGCGCTTCTCCGCGACCTGGGCGACCTATACGGGGCGCATCGAGGCGATCGTCGCCCTGATGCGGGAGGGGCGCCAGAGCGAGGCGCTCGCCCTCCTCACCGGGCCCGAGGCCCTGGGCCTCGCCCAGGCCGCGACCAAGACGCTGCAGGAGAACCTCGCCCTCAACAAGCGGGGCGCCAAGCACAGCGTCGAGGGCGCCGTCGGCAGCGCGGCCTCCGCCGCCACGACCGCCTGGATCGCCATGGCCGTCACCCTGCTCTCGGCGCTTGCCGCCGCCCTGTTCGGCTGGTTCGGGATCTCGCGGCCGATCACGCGGATGACTGGGGCGATGGGCGCGCTCGCGGGCGGCGATGCCGGGGTCGCCGTGCCGGGGCGCGGGCGCGGCGACGAGATCGGCGCCATGGCCGCGGCGGTGCAGGTGTTCAAGGACAACCTGATCCGCACCCGCGCCCTAGAGGCTGAGACGCAGGCCGCCCGCGCCGGCGCCGAGGCGCAGCGCCGGGCCGCCGCCCGCGCGCTCGCCGACGATTTCCAGCGCGCGGTCGGCGGCATCGTCAACGGCGTGACCGCCGCCGCGACCGAGTTGCAGGCCACCGCGCAGCAATTGACCGCCAATGCCAGCCAGACCGCCGGCCAGTCCGGTACGGTGGCCGCCTCCGCCGAGGAGGCCGCCTCCAATGTCGGCACGGTGGCTGCGGCGGCCGAGGAGCTCGGCGCCTCGGTGCAGGAGATCGGCCGGCAGGTCGACGGCTCGGCTTCCCTGGCGCAGGCGGCCGTCGCCGAGGCCGGCCAGACGGCGGCGCTCGTGCGCGATCTCTCCGAGGCCGCCGCGCGGATCGGCGACGTGGTGGCGATGATCTCGACCATCGCCGGCCAGACCAACTTGCTCGCGCTGAACGCCACGATCGAGGCGGCGCGCGCCGGCGAGGCGGGCCGCGGCTTCGCCGTCGTCGCGGCGGAGGTGAAGGAACTCGCCAACCAGACCGCACGGGCCACGGAAGAGATCACCGCGCAGATCGGGCGCATCCAGGGCGCGACGGGGCAGGCGGTCGGCGCCATCGACAGCATTGCCGGGCGCATCCGCGAGATCAGCGGCGTGGCCACCGGCATCGCCGCGGCGGTCGAGGAGCAGGGGGCGGCGACCCAGGAGATCGTGCGCAACGTCGCCCAGGCGGCGGGCGGGACGGAATCCGTCACCCGCACCATCGCCGGCGTGGCGGGCGCGGCCGAGGAGACCGGCGCGGCGGCCGCCCAGGTGCTGGCCTCGGCGACCGAGCTGTCGCGCCAGTCCGAGCATCTCTCGGCGGAGGTCTCACGGTTCCTCGACACGGTTCGCGCGGCCTGAGCATGAAGCAGGGCTCTGCCCTGCACCCGCGAGAGGACTTGTCCTTTCGAAACCCGTTACGGGCGGAAGCCTTCGAAGACCATCTGATCGGCGTGCTCCTGGGCCAGCGCCCGCTGCGCCTCGGTGCGGACCGTCCAGGTCATCACCGGCATCTGCCCGAGCCGGCGGCAGAGATAGGGGACGGGGCCCGGCAGGTCGCCGACGCGCCAGGACAGGAAGTGCGGCCGGCTCACATGCAGGTGGAGCAGGCCCGACAACTCGGCCCGCACCGAGGGCGCCAGCAGGGCGTAATGCGGATCGTCCTGGCTCGCCTCGGCGACGATGCCGCGGGGCCGGTCCGGCGCGATCTCGGCGAGCGTGGCGACGATGCCGGGATCGAAGGATTTCAGCGCCACCGGCGCGTCGAGGCCTGCGACGATTTCGGCGGTGCGGCGGGTCAGGCGCCGGTCGCCGTCGAAGCGGGACTTGATCTCGACGACCACGGGCACGCGGCCCGCGACCCGCGCCAGGAATTCCGTCAGGGTCGGGATGCGCTCCTCCGTCCCGGCCACGCTCAGCCGGCCGAGGTCGGCGGCCATACGGGCTTCCACCCGCTCGGAGGCCGCGGTGAGGCGCCTCAGCGCCTCGTCGTGGAACACCATCGCCTCGCCGTCGGCGCTGAGCTGCACGTCGCACTCGATGGCGTAGCCGCCCGCGACCGCCGCCTCGGCCGCGGCCAGGGTGTTCTCGGGGATGCTGTTCGCGCGGTCGTGCAGGCCGCGATGGGCGATCGGACGGGCGGTAAGCCAGTCCGGCGCCCGATCCAGGGTCTCGCTCACGCGACCTCGAACATCGCCTCGACTTCGACCGCCGCGTCGAGGGGCAGTTCGGCCACGCCCACCGTCGCGCGGGCATGACGGCCGCGATCGCCCAAAATTTCGACCATCAGGTCCGAGGCGCCGTTCATGATCGGGGCGAGGCCGGCGAAGCTCGGCACGGCGTTGATGAAGCCGCCGAGGCGCACGCATTGCACGACGCCGTGGTCGAGATCGCCCACCGCCGCCTGGAGCTGGGCCAGCACGTTGAGCCCGCAGAGCCGGGCCGCCGCGATCCCCTGCTCGGCCGAGACCTCGGCGCCGAGCTTGCCCTTGTGGGCGGGATCGAGCGTGCCGTCCGGCCCGAAGCAGATCTGGCCGGAGATGACGACGAGGTTGCCGGTGCGGACATACGGCACGTAGTTCGCGACCGGCGCCGCCGCCTTCGGCAGTTTCAGGCCGAGCGCTTCCAGACGTTCCTTGACCGAGTTCATCGCCGTCTCCCGCATGATGCTGCGGGGCTCTGAGCACGGGCGCGGGGCGCTCCGCAAGGGGGAGGGCCCCTTCAGCCGGCGGTCTCCGCCGCCTGCGGCTCGACCCGCGGCGCGTCGGCCGAAAAGTCGTAGCGCCGGTCGGCATGGGCCACGGTGGCCGGGCGGTGGGCGACGATGACCCGCGTCATCTTCAGGTCGCGGAGTGCGGCGGCGATGACCGCCTCGGTCGGCTCGTCGAGCGCGCTCGTCGCCTCGTCGAGGAACAGGATCTCCGGGCGCCGGTAGAGGGCGCGGGCCAGGATCACCCGCTGGCGCTGGCCGCCGGACAGCGTCGAGCCCATGTCGCCTACCAGGGTCTCGAAGCCCATCGGCGTGCGGGCGATGTCGTCGAGGATGGCCGCGCGGGCGGCGCATTCGCGGATCCAGCCAAGATCGGGCCGCTCGTCGAAACAGGCGATGTTCTCGGCGATCGAGCCGGCGAACAGCCCGTCATCCTGCATGACTCCGGCGATGCGGGCGCGGTAGGCCGCGAGCCCCCCGGCGCGGATATCGCGCCCGTCGACCAGCACCGCGCCCTCAGTGGGCGGCAGCAGACCCATCAGGATCTTCATCACCGAACTCTTGCCGCAGCCCGAAGGGCCGGTGATGGCGAGGCTTTCGCCCGGCGCCACCTCCAGGCCGAGGTTGCGGAACACCCAGGGCTCGTCGGCGCCGTAGCGCAGGGACAGGCCGGCGGCGCGCAGACCCGCCCCGCGCCCCGGCGGACGCTCCCCAGCGGGGAGGAGGGCCGGCGCGGCCACCGGCGCCACCGCGGCAGGCATGGGGGCGGCGGCCTCCTCGGGCTCGGTCATGACGATGTCCGAGAGCCGGTCGGTCTGCACGTTGAGCATCCGCAGCTGGAAGCCCGACTGGATCAGGTTGCCGATGCGCGTCGAGAACTGGTCGCGATAGGCCAGAAACGCCACCAGCATGCCGAGCGTCATCGATTGGTCGATCACGGCGCGGGCGCCCAGCACCAGCAGGATCAGCCGGTCGGCGCCGAACAGGAACTCGTTGCCGCGCCCGAACACGAGGTCGAGCCGCTGCAGCCGCAGCCGGGCGTTCAGCGCCTGGACGAACTGGTTCATCCACGTGCCGCGGCGGCGCTCGCGCAGGTTCAGGAGCTTGACGCTCGCCATGCCGCGCACGGTCTCGATGAAGTGGCTCTGCTGGCGCGCCTCCGCGACGATCGCCTCCTCGGTACCCTCGCGGTAGGCCTTGTAGGCGGCGATGCGCATGGCGGCGTTGAGGGCGGTGGCGGCGAGCGCCACCAGGGCGAGCCAGCCGCCATAGAGGAACAGCATGATCAGCATGCCGACCGACATCAGCCCGTCGAGGAGCGCCTGGACGAGATCGGTGGTGATGCCCTTCTGGATCGTGGCGAGCGTGCCGAAGCGAGAGATCACGTCGCCGACATGCCGCTTCTGAAAATAGTCGAGCGGCAGCCGCGAGAGGTGGTCGAACAGCGATCCCGACCACTGGTAATTCAGCTTGGTGCCGGTGAGCATGATCGCCCAGCTTCGGGCGACGCCGAGGCCCAGTTGCAGCACCAGAAGCAAGGCCAGCCCGAGGGCGACGACGAGAAGAAGGTCGAGGTCGCCGTTCACGATCACCTCGTCGATGACGATCTGCGAGGCGATCGGCATCAGGATCGCGACGAGCTCGATCCCGAGCGACAGCACCAGGATCTGCGTCATCGCCGAGCGGATGCCGGCCATGCCGCGGAACAGGTCGGACAGCGCAAGGCCCTGAACCGCCTTCTCCCGCACGAAGCTCTGGTTCGGGCTCACCTCCAGGGCCACACCGGTGAAGTCCCGCGAGGCTTCCGCAAGGCTCAGACTGCGGCGCCCGCGGGCGGGATCGTGGATCACGATCTCTCGGCGCCCGACTTTGGCCAGCACGACGAAGTGGTTGAGCCCCCAGTGCAGGATGCAGGGCAGGCGTAGCCGGCCGAGATCGGGCAACTCCACCCTGAGCGCCCGCGTCGAGAGCCCCATCGTGCCCGACAGGTCCATGAGATTTCGCAGCGTCATGCCCTTGAGCGAGAGGGCGTGGCGCGCGCGCAAGGTTCCGAGATCGACCCCGCGACCGTGGTAGCCCAGCACCATGGCGAGGCAGGCCATGCCGCACTCGGCGGCTTCCGCCTGAAGCACGACCGGCAGGCGCCGCCGGAAACCGAATTGAAGATCCGACAGCAGACTCAACGCTCCCCTCCTTCCGTGACGAGATCGACGCTGCGCTTGACGTGGTAGAGGGGGTCGAGGAGCCAGCGGTAGAGCGGGCGCTTCTCCAGCGCGATATCGGCCTCGACCCGCATCCCGGCCTCGAGCCGGCGCGGCTCGCCATAGGCGCTCACGCTGTCGGCGTCCGGCCGCACGATGATGCGGTAGACGCCCCCATTCCCCGCATTCCTGGCCGCGTCGCGGACTGCCTCGGGCTGCGCGGCGCCGTCGCCTTCGAGCGGCGCGCGGGTCACCTCCGTCACGATGCCCCGGTGCAGACCGAAGCGCTGGAACGGGAAGGCAGCGTAGCGCAGCATCACGCTCGCTCCCGGTTCGATGAAGCCGATGGCCGAGGAATCGACGAACAGGTTGGCCTGCAGCCGGCCCTCGCTCGGCAGCAGGGTCAGCAGGTTCGCCCCCGCCGCCACCGTCTGCCCGGCCTGCGCCCGGATCGAGGTGAGGATGCCGCGCTCGGGCGCGCGCACTTCGATGGCGCGGCGCGCCTCGCTCTCGGCCCGCTGCTGTTCGAGCTGGGCCGCGCTGCGGTCGAGTTCGGCCAGATCGCGCGCCAGCGTCTCGTCGAAGGTCGAGAGCTTGGCCTTGAGATCCCCCAGCTTGCCCTCGACCTGCAGGCCACCCTGGCGGAACTGCGCGAGCTGCGAGGTCGCCTGGAGGTAGAGGTAGTTCTGGCTCTGGAAGTCGGCCGCGCGGGCGAAGCCCCGGGTCACGAGGTCGGCGAGTTCGTCGGCCCGCGCCTTCAGCGGCGGCACCAGCTTCTCCTGAAGCGCGAGCTGCTCGTCGATCTTGGCGCGCTGCGCCTCCAGGTTGGCGATCTGCTCGCGCAAGCCCTCCTTCTCGGCCGCGGCCATGGCGGCGCGGGCGGCGCGCTGGCGCTCGACGCTCTCGCGCTGGCGCCCGAGCTGGGCGATCACCCGCTCCTGGGTCGGCCCGCTCGCAGAGACGGCGTCGAGATCGATGGTGAAGAGGAGCTGGCCGCGCTCGACCCGGTCGCCCTCCTTGACCCCCGACGCGCTGACCCGCCCCGCGAGCGGACTCGCCACGGTGATGAGCCCGATATCGGGCGCGAGCAGACCGTTCGCGTGGACTCGGCGGGTGTAGCTGCCGAGCCAAGCGTAGAGGCCGACCAGAACGGCGAAGGCGAGGCAGAGGCCAACCACGATGCGAATGGAGAGCGGCTGCACCACCTGCGCCTCGCCGAGCCAGGCGCTCCGACGCGCCTCGACGACCTCGTGCCGGAACAGCGGCGCGTTCACGGCCGGGCCTCCCGGGAAGTCTCGCTTCGGCCTGCGCTCCAGCCTGCGACAGTGCGGCATGGTGCGTTATTCTGACGCATGCTTGTCGTAATCCGTAGTCATTTCAGGGCTTTATTCCATCGGGCACGTGGGGCGGCCCATTACCGGCGGGGCAGGTCAATTTTTGTCCCCCGAGCTCCGGTCGGTCGCGCCTCCCGTGCGGACGTCCCGGAACACCGCCGAAAGGCGTAGGACGGAGCAAGGCGGTTGCCTGTGAGCAGCCGAGGCGACGTATTCACGACCGTTGGTGGTGATTTCGAGGGGCAAGATTTGTTCATTCCTCGGTTTCCGCCTCCATCCGCTCCGCTCTGCCGGCGCAAACCGGGTTGCCTGCCGGACTAATATCCGTACCTTATCCAGCAGAGCAGCGCAGCAACGCCGCTCTTATTCCACGGGAAGACATAAATACAGAACGATCTTCCAATATCGTACGGACTAAGGAGAGCATATGCAGCAGAACATTGACACCATCCGTGAGCTGAACGCTGCGGAGCTGGATCAGGTCGGCGGCGGTCTGTCTCTCGGCGTCGGCGTGGAACTCGATCTCAGCCAGGAACTCGGCGCCGTCTCCGGCGTGGTCGATCAGGTCGGCGGCCTCGTCGGCGGCACGCTCGACACCGTGCTCGGCGCGGTCGGCGGCCTCCTGGGCGGCGTGCTCGGCAAGTAACCTCTCAGGCAGCCTCTGAGGTCAGCCCCCATCGGGGCTGTCCGCCCTGCGGAAGCGGTCAACCCCACCGCTTCCGCAGGGCTCAACGGTCCTGCGCGCCGCGAGGCGCAGATTGGCCGGCGAAGGAACAGGTTCGGCCGAAGCGTCGTTCTGCCGAGTCGGATGCAAGCAGGACCGTTCGCCGTCCGGCCGCCGACCCTGGCGGCGGCGCGCGATACGGGGGGAACCACGCCGCCTCGAAGCGGCCGAGACGGGGAGAGCGAAGCGGCCGATGAGCGTCCCGTTCGTCAACGCCTCCGTGCAGGGCGAACTCTCCGCCCCGCCCGACCAGATCTTCGGCCAGATCCCGGCAAGCGGCCTCGACGGCGTCGCCTTTCTCGATTTCGCCTACGAATCCGCGGGATACAGCACCCATCGCGTGGACGGGCTCCTCGTCGGCACCTGGCAGGGCACTTCGCACAACACTTGGCGAAATCCCTGGCATCCCGGCCCGGAGGACCGTCCCGGCGACCGGCGGACCCGGCTAACCTTCCGCGGGGGCGCGATGCCGGACGAGCGTGCGGAGGAGCGGATCGCCGACGCCTTCGTGCTGCGCGGCCCCGGCTTTGTCGGCAGCACGGCCTGGAGCGGGCCCTGCCGCGGGCGCTACCTCGCCTACATGCCGGCGGCGGTCGAGCGGATGATCGAGGCGCCGATCTCCCAGGCCGAGATCCCGACGCTCACGGACGACCTCTCGGAGCGGATGAGCGTGTTCCACCTGCTCGCCGCCCTCGGGCAGGAGGCGGGCGGGCACGACACCGCCGCCGACGCGCTCCTCGTGGACAGCGTGGCGCTGGCGGTGCTGCGCGTCTCCGGTGCCCTGGCGCCGTCCAGCCCGCGCCGGAATGCGGCCCTCACCGCGCGGCAGGCGCGGCGGGTGCGCGACCTCGTCGCCGCGCGTATCGATGCGCCCCTGTCCCTGCGGGAGATGGCGGAGGCGGCGGGCCTCAGCGAGGGCTACTTCGTACGGGCCTTCAAGGGCAGCTTCGGCGTCACGCCCTATCAGTATGTCCTGCGCGAGCGCGTGACTCTGGCCCAATCGCTGATCCGCTCCGGGACGGTCTCCCTCGGCGAGGCGGCCAAGCGCGCGGGCTTTCCCGATGCGCGGCGGATGGGGCGCACCTTCCGCAAGGTGATCGGGCGCTCGCCGACCGAGGCGGCCCGGCTGCAGCGGGCCTGACCGCGCGTGCGGGGTGCCGCACGGCACCACCTCCGGTCGAATCGGGACCGGCAAACCCGCCGCCGCGATTGACAGACACGGTCGCTTCCATAGTAATCGCGCGCGTGCCGCCCGTCCCCCGAGGCGGCACTTTCTTTTGGCGACTTCCCCCTGGATCGAGCCTGAGGAGACGGACCCGCGTGACCTCCGCCCTGCTGCCGACCTATGCCCGTGCCCCGATCGCGTTCGAGCGAGGCGAGGGCGCATGGCTGGTCGCCGAGGACGGCGACCGCTACCTCGATTTCGGCGCCGGCATCGCCGTCAACGCGCTCGGCCACGCCCATCCGCACCTCGTGGAGGCGCTGACGGAGCAGGCGCAAAAAATCTGGCACACTTCGAACCTGTTCCAGATCCCCGGCGGGGAGCGCCTGGGCCGGCGGCTCGTGGACGCGACCTTTGCCGACGTGGCCTTCTTCGCCAATTCCGGCGCCGAGGCCAACGAGGCCGCCATCAAGATGGCGCGCAAGTACCACGCGGCCGGCGGCCATCCGGAGCGCTACCGCATCGTCACGTTCGAGGGCGCCTTCCACGGCCGCACGCTCGCGACGATCGCGGCGGGCGGCCAGCAGAAATACATCGAGGGCTTCGGCCCGAAGGTCGAGGGCTTCGATCAGGTGCCGGTCGGCGACTTCGCCGCGCTGGAAGCCGCGATCGGCCCGGAGACCGCCGCCCTGATGATCGAGCCGATCCAGGGGGAGGGCGGCCTGCGGGTGATTCCCGGCGAGACGCTGCGGCGCCTGCGCGCGCTCTGCGACGCGCACGGCCTGCTCCTCATCATGGACGAGGTGCAGACCGGCGTCGGGCGCACGGGCAAGTTCTTCGCGCACGAGTGGTCGGGCATCACCCCCGACATCATGAGCGCGGCCAAGGGCATCGGCGGCGGTTTCCCGCTCGGCGTCTGCCTCGCGACCGCCGAGGCCGCCCGCGGCATGGTCGCCGGCACCCACGGCACCACCTTCGGCGGCAACCCGCTCGCCATGGCGGTGGGCAACGCCGTGCTCGACGTGGTGCTGGGCGAAGGCTTCCTCGCCCATGTCGAGCGCATCGGCCTGTTGCTCACGCAGAAGCTCGCCGGGCTGATCGACCGCCACCCCCATGTCTTCGCCGAGATGCGCGGGCAGGGGCTGATGCGCGGCCTGAAGCTCAGCCTGCCGAACACCGAGTTCGTCGCGGCCGCGCGCGCGCGGCACCTGCTGGTGATCCCTGCCGGCGACAACGTGATCCGTCTCCTGCCGCCGCTGATTGTCGGCGAGACGGAGGTGGATGAGGCCGTGGCCCGGCTGGAGGCCGCGGCGACCGATCTGGAGGCGCAGATACGCGGTGCCGCCTGAGTGCCTCTCACGAAATGCCCGTCCCGCCGTCGCCCCCGAATCGGGCATGGCCGGTGCTTGGGCATTTCGTGAGCCACTCTGAGGGCAGCATCGCGAGCGAAGAATTTGAGATGACCACGACCCTGAACGGCAGCGGCCCGCATGTCCGCCATTTCCTCGACCTGAAGGACTTCTCCGCCGAGACCCTGCGCGGCGTCCTCGACACCTCCGCCGCGATGAAGCGCGCGCGGGTGAAGGGCCAGCGTGCGGCGGAGCGACCGCTCACCGGCAAGATGCTGGCGATGGTGTTCGACCGGCCCTCGACCCGCACCCGCGTCTCCTTCGACGTGGCGATGCGCGAGCTCGGCGGCGACACCCTGATGCTGACGGGCAAGGAGATGCAGCTCGGCCGCGGCGAGACGGTGTCCGACACCGCCCGCGTGCTGTCGCGCTTCGTCGACGCGATCGTGATCCGCACCCTCGACCACGGCCTGGTGATGGAGCTCGCCGAGCATGCCGAGGTGCCGGTCATCAACGCGCTGACCAAGGCCTCGCATCCCTGCCAGATCATGGCCGACGTGCTGACCTTCGAGGAGCATCGCGGGCCGATCAAGGGCCGCACCATCGCGTGGTCGGGTGATGCCAACAACGTGCTGGCGAGCTGGGTCCACGCCGCCGCCCGCTTCGACTTCACCCTCAACGTCGCCGCGCCGCGGGAGCTGGCGATGCCGCCGGCGCTCGTCGATTGGGCCAAGCGCGAGGGTGCGCGCGTCAACGCCACCACCGACGCATACGCGGCGGTCGAGGGGGCGGATGCGGTCGTGACCGATTGCTGGGTCTCGATGGGCGACGACGACGAGCATTTCCGCCACAACCTGCTCTCGCCCTACCGGGTCGATGCCAAGCTGATGGCGGCGGCCGCCAAGGACGCGGTCTTCATGCACTGCCTGCCGGCCCATCGCGGCGAGGAGGTTACGGCGGAGGTGATCGACGGCCCGCAATCGGTGGTGTTCGACGAGGCCGAGAACCGTCTGCACGCGCAGAAGGGGATTTTGGCGTGGTGCCTGGGCGAGACGGCCTGATCCGAGGCCGCACGCGAATACCACTCTCCCCTCTGCGGGAGAGGATGGCCCCGAAGGGGTCGGGTGAGGGGAGCGCCGTGTCCGGAAAGTGCGGAGCCGGCCCCGCTCCCGCCCGCTCCGCGGGCGCCCTTCGCCCATCCAAGTCGGGCTTGCCCGACTTGGACAAGAGAGTCGGATATCGGGCGAGCCCGACATCCGGAGGGGGGAGGGCTCCCGGAAGCCGTCAGCCCAATCCCTTCACCACCTCGGTGAGCTGGTCCGCGCACGTTCCCCAGCCCTGCTCGAAACCCATCGCCGCGTGACGCTCGCGGTCTTCAAGCGTCCAGTGGCGGGCGCGTGCGGTGTAGCGCGTGCCGCCGGCTTCATCCGCGAAGGTGAGAATCACCGTCAGGAACAGTTTCTCGGAGGGTACCCAAGCCGTGCTGTAGGCGTCGGTGACGACGAGGCGTGCGTCGGGCACCACCTCGAGGTAGACGCCCCGATTGGGCAGATCCTGCCCCTCGGGACTGCGCATCACGATGAGATTCGACCCGCCCGGCCGCACATCGAGTTCGGCGACCGGTGTCGTGTAGGGTTTGGGCGCGAACCACGTCTTCAGCAATTCCGGCTCGGTCCAGGCCCGCCACAGCGCCCGACGCGGCGCCGGGATCAGGCGGGTGAGGACGAGGTCGCGCGGATCGTCGGCGTCGCTCATGGTCTGTCTCCCGAACCGGATCAGGCGGTGCGCTTGGGCTGATTCATCGCCCAGATCACGCCGAACGGGTCGTGCAACTGCCCGTAGACGTCGCCCCAGAACATCTCCTGGTAGGGCGTCACCACCTCGGCGCCCGCCGCCACCGCCCGATCCCACCACGCCGCGATGTCGTCGACCGGCAGGAGCAGGCTGAAGGCCTGCGGCGGCTTGAGCGGGTGGCCGTATTCGGGAAAGGCGTCGGACAGCATCACCGAGGTGCCGTTCACGGACAGGTGAACGTGCATGGTCCGCCCTTGCTCGTCCGGGGGCACGGAGGCCAGGATCTCGGCACCGAAGGCCTTTTGGTAGAACGCCGCCGCCCGCAGGGCGCCATCGAGCGTGAGGTAGGCGACCACGCCGCCCTTCGGAGGAACGGCTGGTCCCGGCTGCGTCGCCTCGGTCTCGCTCATCGTTGCTCTCCCTCTTCGATTCACCACCGCCAAGGCCGGGAGGGTGCCGTGGGCCGCCGCCGGTGCAAAGCGTTTTTGCGCGCAAAAGGCCGTCCGCCACGGATGAGGGCCGTCTCTCATCCCGTCCGAGGCGGCGGTCGGATCGCCGCAGCCCGGCGCCGGACTGGAACGATCCCCGACGCCCTCCGTTGGCCCGCGCATTTATCAAAGGGTAGCCCGCGCCGACACGGAACAGTCGAACCGGACGCCGCCAACGAAGAAGGTCGAACTATGGATCTCGGCATCAGCGGCCGCGTCGCGGTGATCACCGGCGGCGATTCCGGCATGGGCTACGCGAGCGCGGAGTACCTGCTGCGCGAGGGCGTGAAGGTCGTCCTCTCCGATCTGAAGGAGAAGGAATTGGGGGAGGCGGCCGGACGGCTCGCCGCCCTCGGTGCCGTGAAGGCGTGCCAGGCTGACCTCTCCAGCGACGCCGGCGCGCGCACGCTGCGCGCGTTCGCCGATCAAGCCTTCGGCGAGACCCCCACCATCCTCGTCAACGCCGCCGGCGTCACCGGGGCCACCGGCGATTTCCTGGAGATCGACGACGAGGGCTGGATGTCCACGATCCAGGCCGACCTGATGGCGGCGGTCCGCGTCGCCCGCGCCTTCATCCCGGGGATGCGCGCGCAGAAATGGGGGCGGATCGTGTTCTTCACCTCCGAGGACGCGGTCCAGCCCTATGTCGAGGAGCTGCCCTACTGCGCCGCCAAGGCCGGTCTGATGAACCTGACCAAGGGCCTCTCCAAGGCCTACGGACCGGACGGTGTGCTCGTGAACTCCGTGGCGCCCGCCTTCGTCGCCACGCCGATGACCGACGCGATGATGGAGAAGCGGGCCAAGGAACTCGGCGTCTCGTTCGATGCGGCGATCGAGAGCTTCTTGGAGGAGAAGCGTCCCGGCATCGTCGCCAAGCGCCGCGGCCGGGTCGAGGAGGTCGCCTCCGCGGTGGCCTTCCTCTGCTCCGAGCAGGCGAGCTTCATCACCGGCGAGAACTTGCGGGTCGATGGCGGCGCCGTCCTTACCATGGCGGCCTGAGCGATGCGGGAGATGTCTTGCGACGTCGCGGTGATCGGGGCCGGCACCGCCGGCATCGCCGCCCATCGCGCCGCCCTCGATGCGGGCGCCCGCGCCGTACTGATCGAGCAGGGGCCAGGCGGCACCACCTGCGCCCGCGTCGGCTGCATGCCCTCGAAGCTGTTGATCACCGCGGCCGAGGCTGCGCACGAGGCCCGTGCGGCGCACCGGCTCGGCGTCCGGGTCGGCGCGGTGCAGGTCGACGGCCCGGCGGTGCTGGCCCGGATGCGAGCTTGGCGCGACCGGTTCGTGGGTTCCGTGTTCGCGGGGCTCGATCGATTGCCGGCCGAGACGCGCCTGACCGGCCGAGCCGTGTTCGAAGGGCCGGACGTCTTACGCATCGACGACCACATCCGCCTGCGCTTCAAGGCGGCGGTGCTGGCGACCGGTTCCAGCCCGAGCGTGCCCGAACCGTTGCGGGGGCTCGGTGACAGGGTTCTCACCACCGATACCCTGTTCGAGATCGAGGATCTGCCCGCCTCGCTCGCCGTGCTCGGAGCCGGCCCGGTCGGCCTGGAGCTCGCGCAGGCCATGGCCCGGCTCGGCGTGGCGACCAGCGTGTTCGATCCCGGCGACAGCCTCGGGGGCTTGGGCGATCCCGACCTGAAGCGGGCCGCCCGCGCGATCTTTTCGGAGGCCTTCGACCTGCATCTCGGCGTCAAGGTCGAGAGCGGCGCGACGGACGGGGAGGGCGCACGCCTCGGCTGGAACGGAGAGAGCGGCGAGGGCGAGAGGGTGTTCGAGCGGGTGCTCGCCGCCGCGGGCCGCCCGCCGAACGTGTCGGGCATCGGCCTGGAACACACCGGCCTGCGCCTGAACGAGAAGGGGGGCCCGGTCCACGATCCCCGCTCACTGCTCTGCGAGGGCGCGCCAATCCTGATCGCGGGCGATGCCAACGCGGACCGCCCGGTGCTGCACGAGGCGAGCCGCCAGGGTCGCATCGCCGGGCGCAACGCGGCGCGGCTCGCCCGCAGCGAGGGAGCCGAGCGGCCGGAGCGCTGGGTGGCGCTCGCCATGGTGTTCAGCGATCCGCAGATCGCCGTGATCGGCGGTGGCTTCGACCCCGAGGCCGGCCACCGCGTCGGCGGCGCCGATTTCTGCGACCAGGGCCGGGCCCAGGTGATGGATCGGGCGCAGGGCGGCATCCGCCTCTATGCGGAGGCCGACGGGCGCCTCGCCGCCGCCGAGCTGATCGGCCCGGAGGTGGAGCATCTCGGCCACCTGCTGGCCTACGCGGTGCAGGACGGGCTCGATGTCCGGCGCTTGCGCGACCGGCCGTTCTACCATCCGACCCTGGAGGAGGGGCTCGAGACGGCCCTGTCCGATCTCGCGGATCGGTGAGGTTGGTGAGCCGGCCTTTTGCGACCATAGCGTTTCGGAGCGCGGCGCCGCCGCGCGTGCCGCGGTGGCTCTGCGCGGCCTACGCACTGTGTCGCGGCGTCTGTATGCATTCAGACAAAGCGCGGGCTTCTCAGGCACTTGGTGCGACGTTTCGGGGATCTCAAACGGACGTCTGCGGGCGCCTCGGCATTGCCTAACCCGAGCGCGGAAGGCATACCGGCTGCCGTAATGGTCGATCCGTCGCAGATGCACGCCAGGGGACCGAATGGTGGTCCGATCGACCTTCCGGTCGATCTCGATGCGCTCACCCCCGAGCAGCGGGATGAAATCGGCGTGGGCATTCTCGCTCTCGACGCCGCCGGAAAAGTGCTCGCCTGCAATCGCGCCGCGGGAAGCTTGTGCGGCTTGCCGCCCGACGCGATGGTCGGGCGCAACTTCTTCCGCGATCTCGTGCCGAGCGCGCACGTGCCCGGCTTTTACGGCCGCTTCCTCGCCGCTCAGCGCCGGGCCGTGGCGGGCCAAGCCTTCGAATTCGTGTTCGGCCGCATCCCGGCCCCGTTGCGGGCGCGGATCGGCCTGCGAGCGGGGGCGAACTGCACGTGGCTGACGATCAGCCCCCTCGAGCAGATCGCCGCCGGCCCCTCGCGCGAGGCCGTTTTCGCCGCGATCTCTCAGCGCAGCCGGGCCGAACCGGTCGATCCGAGTCTGTGCGAGCGCGAGCCGATCCACATTCCGGGCTCGATCCAGCCGAATGCGGTGATGCTCGCCGCCGACGCCGCGACGCTCGAGATCCTGGCCTTCAGCGCCAACGCCGCCGACGTGCTGGCGCCCGAGCTGTTTCCGCCGAGCGGCCTCAATCTGGAGGCGGTGCTGCCGGGCGCGATCGTCTCCGCGATCCGCGACGGCCTGGCCGCCCACACCCTGACCGACGGACGCCTCCTGCGCCGCACGCTCACGCTTCCGCCGCGGGAGGAGCGCTTCCACCTCGTGGCGCATGCCCATCTCGGCCGGATCATCGTCGAGCTGGAACTGGCACCGGAGCGGCCCGAGGACTTCCTCACCGCAAGCCCGCTCGACGCCGAACTCGCCATGATGCGGCTGCGCGCCGCCGAGACCCTGACCGAGGCGGCGCAGATCGCCGCCCTCGAAATCCGCGCCATGACCGGCTTCGAATCGGTGCTGGTCTACCGTTTCGACGCGGATTGGAACGGCGAGGCCATCGCCGAGGACATGGTGCCGGACTGGCAGCGCCCGCTGATCGGCCTGCGCTTTCCCGCCTCCGACATCCCGGCCCAGGCGCGCGCCCTCTACACCAAGGCCAAGAGCCGCTTCGTGATTGACCGTGACTGCGTGCCGGTGCCGCTCGTCGCCGACCGTTCCGCCGGCAATGCGCCGATCGATCTCACCTTCGCCCAGAACCGCTCGCTCTCGCCGATCCACCTCGAATACCAGCGCAATCTCGGCGTCGACGGCTCGATGTCGATCTCGATCATGGTCGAGGACCGGCTCTGGGGCCTGATGATCGGCCATCACCGCCGGCCGCATTACGTCGCGCCGGAGACTCGCGCCGCGGCCACCGTGCTCACCGACGGCTTCGCCATGCGGGTGCAGGAGATCGAGGGCAAGGCGCTCTGGGGCGAGCGGCAGCGTCATCTCGACGTGCAGGGCCGGCTCGTGCGCGGGCTCACCCGCTCCGACGATTTCGTCGCCTCCCTGACCCAGGGCAACCCGACCCTGCTCGACCTGTTCGGCGCCACCGGCGCGGGCATCGTCTCGGACGAGGCCGTCTGCCTCGTCGGCGCCACACCGGAAGCGGCGAAGATGCGCGCGCTCGCCGACTGGCTGCGGGAGAGTCTGGCGCCGGGCGAGATCACCTTCGTCACCGACACGCTGGTGCTGCACCATGCGCCGGCCTCCGCCTATACCGAGATCGCGAGCGGGCTTCTGGCGACCTTCGTCGGCACCTCGCGCCAGCACCTCCTGTTCTGGCTCAAGCCGGAGGTGCCGAGCACCGTGACCTGGGGCGGTGACCCGCGCAAACCCGTTCTGCCCGGCAGCGGCCCGGTGGCGGTGCTGCCGCGACGCTCGTTCGAGCGCTGGATCGAGGAGCGGCGCGGGCATTCCACACCCTGGGCGACCTGGAAGGTGGCGCTCGCCGCCCAACTCGCCGACGCCGTCGACGGCGTGGTGCTGCGCCAGCGTCGCAAGATCGACGAACTGACGGGCCTGCTCGCCGACAAGGAGCGCCTGCTGGAGCAGAAGGACCTGCTCACCCGCGAGATCGACCACCGGGTCAAGAACTCGCTCCAGATCGTGACGGCCTTCCTGCACATGCAGCGCCGCCAGATCGCCGACCCGGAGGCGCGGCAGGCCTTCTCCGAGACCTCGGCCCGCGTCATGAGCGTCGCCCGCGTCCATGACAGCCTGTATCAGGGCGAGAGCATGGAACAGGTCGATCTCGGCCAGACCATCCAGACCCTGTGCAGCGACCTCGCCGGCATGGCCGGCGACGAGCACAGTGTCGAGATGACGGCAGAGCCCGGCCTGATGGTGCCCTACCGGCACGCGGTGGCGCTGTCGCTGATCACCACCGAACTCGTCACCAACGCGTTCAAATATGCCGGCCGACCCGACAAGGGTGCGCGGGTCAGCGTCACCGTGGCGGGCGGCGAGGGGACGGCGGTCCGGCTCAAGGTCTGCGACGACGGCGAGGGCATGCCGCCGGGCTGGGAGAACGCCAAGGCGCGCGGCACCGGGCTCGGCATGAAGCTGATCCGCGCCATGCTCGACCAGATCGGCGCCCGCCTCGACGTCGAGAACGCCGACGGCGCCTGCTTCACCGTCTACGCCTGAGCCCTCCTTGAGCGACAGCCTGCATGCCCGCCTGCGGGAGGCCACGGCTCCGGCCCATGAGGCGCTGGAGCGCGACCTCGACTGGGAGGTGCGGGTGGCGACGCTGCCGGGCTACCGCGACCTGCTGATCCGCCTGCGCGGCTTCCACGCCGCCTACGAGCCGGTGATCGGGATCGCGCTCGCCGACGCGCCTTTCTTCGATCCCCGGCGGCGGCTCCCTTCCCTCGACGCGGATCTGCACGCCCTCGACGGGCCGGCGCCCGACACCCTGCCCGCACCCGCCGCGCCCCGGCTCGACGGCCCGGGCGCGGCGCTCGGCGCGCTCTACGTGCTGGAAGGTTCGACGCTGGGCGGCGCCGTCATCGGCCGCCACGTCGCCCGTCTGCACGGGGCGGGCGTGCCGCTGGCCTATTATGCCGGCCGCGGCCGCGCGACCGGGCCGCTCTGGCGGGCCTTCCGCGAGCGGCTGGATGGGTTGCCGGAGGCGGAGGCCGATGCAGCCTTCGCCGCCGGCATCGCGACGTTCGAGGCGATGCGCGGGTGGCTCGTCTCGGGCGCGGGCTGATCGGCACGGCTTCTCCAGCGCTCTGCCCTGGACCCGCGAAAGGACTTGTCCTTTCGAAACCCCGGTTCAGCGCGGCGGCAGCACCTGCGCCCGCTTCGCCTCCAGGCTCTGCCAGACGATCAGCGAGGGCAGGCCGAGGACCACGTCGGGCACGCGCTTGGCGAGCGACAGGGCGATGGCGGTGCCCGCATCGAGCCCGAACAGGGCGCCCACCACCACGAACCCGCCCTCCTGAACGCCGAGCCCGCTCGGCACCGCGAAGGCCGCCGACTTGATCGCCTGGGACAGCGATTCCAGCACCAGAACTTCGGTCAGGCTCACCTCGACCCCGATGCAGGCGAGCACGATCCAGATCTCGGCCGCCCCAAGGCCCCAGGCCACGGCGTGCAGGGCGACCGACTGGGCGATGCGCCCGCGCCGGCCCCGCGCCCAGACCGCATCGAGAGCTTCCTGCACCGAGAGGATGCCGGCCGCGTCTCCCTCCGGCTTCGCCCCCTCCGGAGCCGCCGAGCGCAGGAAGCGGCGGCCGAGGCCGGCGAGGCGCCGCTCGAGGCCCCGTGCCACGCCGAGCGTCTGCAGGGCGAAGAAGGCGGCGACCGCTGCCACCGCTACGACGGCGGCCTGTGTCGTCCACCACGCGAGTGCGGCGGCCGCCTCCCCCGGCAGCCGCCAGAGCAGGGCAGCGCCGAGCCCGGTGAAGGCCACCTGCGTCGCGACCTGGATCAGCATGTCGGCGAGCAGCGAGGCCGCCGCGAGGCTGCCCGCGACGCCCCAGAAGGTCAGCAGGCGCCCGCCCACGACTTCGCCGCCGACCGAGGCGACCGGCAACAGCACGTTCACGCCCTCGCGCACGAAGCGCAGGATCACGAAGGCGCCGGTCTCGACGGGCGGCTCGGCCGGAGCGCCCGTCCGGGGGCGGCCGGAGGGCGGGCGGCCGGAGGGCGGGAGGCCGGCCAGCACGCTCGCCCAGGCGAGCCCGCACAGGAGCACGATGACGACCCGCACCCCGACGATGGCGGCAAGACCCGCCGCACCGATCCGCCCGAAGGCCGTGCCGATCGCCGCGAGGTCGTTGGTGGCGACGAGCCAGACGCCCAGCCCCAGTCCGACCAGGGTGCCGACGAGCGGCAACCGGCGCAGCAGCCCGCGCAGGAGGCGCTGCGGCAGCGAGGGGTCGGCCGGACGCCGATCGTGGCGCCGGTCGCCGGGCTCCTGACACCGCTCCTCGCGGCGAGCGGGTGACTCAGCCATTCCCCGCTCCATCGGCCGGCACCTCCGGACGCGCTTCGACCGGCGCCGACAGGGGCGCGAGGACGAGGGCCCCCGCGGCGAGGTCTTCGAGCGCCGGATCGACGAGGATGACGCGGCGGCGGGCCAGGGAATCCGGCGTGGCCAGCGTCAGCATCCGCTTGGGGCAGGGTCCGAGACAGCCCGTCTCCACGAGCCGGACCTTGCCGAGCCGGACCTTGCCGGCACGCTTCGCGGAGCCGTCGCCACGCGCACCCTGTTTGAGCGCCTGCTTGACGGCACGGCCGATCTGCTTGCGGGCCACGCCCTGGCGTTTGGCGCATTTGCGGCAGACCAGCACGAGGTCCGAGAAGCCCGCCTTCGCCGTCCTGGCCCCGGTTTCCTTGGCCCCCGTTGCCTTGGTCCCGGTTTCCTTGGCCCCGATCGCCTCGCCCTGGGTCTCGCGGGCCGCCCCGCCCGGATCCTGCCGCCGTCCCACATGCCCTCCCGACCGGCCCGCTCGATTCGGGCCGCATCCCGATGTCCGGGGCGGTATCGCAGCCCCCCCGCCCGAGGCGCAATCCCGGCGGATCGCCGCGCCTTAAAAAGGGCCGAAAAGAACGTGACCTGAACCTCTAGACAGGATGCCGCCCGAGCTTGCCGAAAAGCCTTGCCCGTGCGTATCGCGGGGGGCGGGCGCGAGGCGTTTCGTGCGGGCGCGCTCCGGCCGTGGATCCGTGAGGACCCCCATTCGATGAGTTCCGACGACGAGGTCAAGCAGGCGACCCGAGTCCGGCCGAGCCCGAGCGTCCAGTCGCTCATGGAACTCGCCCGGCGCTCCGTGCCGGACCTGCGGCGCAACGCCGAGACGATCGAGCCGGTCGCGCCCGGCCGGGGCCGGCCTCTCGGCGCGGCCCTGGTCGAGCGGGCGCGGCGCGGTCTCGAATGGACCCGGCTGCCGGGCCTGCGGCCGCGGGAGGCGCGGCCGCCCGAGCGGATGGTCAAGCGTCTGTTCCGCAGCTACGCCCTGTTCGCGCTGCTGCCGACCGCGGTGGTCGGGCTCTACGTCTTCGTGATCGCCTCGCCGCAATACATCGTCGAGTCGCAGTTCGCCGTGCGCGGCAACGTCGAGCCGATGGCCAGCGCCGAACTCGGCCTGCACACCGACCTGATCCAGAAGCACAACAGCCAGGACAGCTTCATCCTGCGCGACTACATCGGCAGCCGGCCGATGGTGGAGGCCATCGACGCCAAGCTCGGCCTCGCGAAGATGTTTTCGGAAGACGGGATCGATTTCTGGGCCCGCTACGACGAGAACCAGCCGGTCGAGAAGCTGGTGCGCTACTGGCGCCGGCACGTGATTCCGCAGATCGATGCGATCTCCGGCGTGATCCACCTCAAGGTGCGCGCCTTCAAGCCCGAGGATGCGGTCGCGATCTCGCAGGAGGTGATCGCCCGCTCCGAGACCCTGGTCAACGGCATCTCGCGCCGGGCCCAGGAGGACATGATCACCAACGCGAAGAAGGAGGTCGAGCAGACCGCCGAGCGGCTCAAGCAGGCGCGGGTCGCCCTCCAGGAGTTCCGCAACCGCTGGGGCATCATCGACCCGGTGAAGTCGGCCGAGGCCGCCGTGACCACGATCGAACTCCTGCGCAAGGACAAGATCAAGGCGGAGAACGACCTGCGCGTCCTGCGCGACTCCAAGCTCGACGAAAAGAGCCGCGGCATCCAGGTGCTCGTGGCCACCGTCGGCGCCCTGGATGGCCAGATCAAGGACCTGCAGAGCCGCCTCACCACCGACGGCCTCGTCTCGAATTCCGAGCACAACCTCACCCAGGCGCTGCTCGAATACGAGGGCCTGATGGTCGAGCAGACGGTGGCGGAGAAGCTCAATGCCTCGATGCAGTTGATCCTCGACCGCGCCCGGATCGCGGCGGCCAAGCAGCAGATCTATCTGGCGACCTTCGTACCGCCCCTTCTGCCGACCTATTCGGAGTACCCGGCCCCGTTCTACACCCTGTTCGCGGCCCTGTTCTGCTTCACCGTGCTGTGGAGTTCGGTCTCGCTCGTGGCCGCGGCGGTCAACGACAACCGGCTCTGAGCGGCGGGCCAGCGGCATTCATCGAACGGCATTCTCTAAAACAGCGTCCATGGCGGATTTCACCGACCTCATCGCCCGCGCCGTCAGCCCCTCCATGAGCCGGGAGGAGCGCGAGCAGGTCTACACCGTGGTCCGGCAGGCGGTGCAGCGGCTCCAGGAGCGCGAGAACCTGGCCGCGGACGATCCCCGCATCCTGCTCCAGCGCCACCTGATCGAGGAGACAATCCGCGACGTCGAGTTCGACATCGTCCGCTTCCTCACCCTGCGCCGGATCGAGCAGGCGCGCGCGGCGCAGAATGCCGAGTACGAGGCGCAGTTCGCCAAGAAGCGGTGAGGCGAGCGGGCGCGTGGCAGGTGCGCGCCGCAGCCTCCGGCCCCGCCGGCCCTCTCAGCCGTAGGCCGCCACCGCCCGTACCCCGCCGGGCTCGGCCACCTGCAGGCCCGCCTCGACATATTCGTTGAGCTTGTTGCGCAGGGTCCGGATCGAGATGCCGAGGATCTTCGCGGCGTGCGTCCGGTTGCCCAGGCAATGGTCGAGGGTGTCGAGGATCAGGTCGCGCTCGACCTCCGCCACGGTGCGCCCGACAAGACCGCGGGTGGCGGCTTCCGCCGCGCTCGCCGCCCGCTCGACCGGGCCGGAGGCGGCGGCCGGCGCGGCCAGCGACTCGCCCTCCGGGCTCAGGATCGCGTCGGGGCCGATCTCGGGCCCCTGCGCCAGCAGCACGGCGCGGTGGATCGTGTTCTCCAACTCGCGCACGTTGCCTGGCCAGGGGTTGCGGGCGACGAGCGCCTGCGCCTCGCGGGCCAGCGGCCGCAGCGGCAGGCCGTTCAGCTCCGCATATTTACGGGCGAAGTGGGCGGTGAGTTCGAGGATGTCGGCCAGCCGCTCGCGCAAGGGCGGCAGGCGCAGGTGCACGACGTTGAGGCGGTAGAACAGGTCTTCGCGGAACGTGCCCTTCTTCACCTCCTCGGAGAGGTTGCGGTTGGAGGTGGCGAGCACGCGGATATCGACCTTGACGGGGGCCCCGCCGCCGACCCGGTCGATCACCCGTTCCTGCAGCGCGCGCAGCAGTTTGGATTGCAACCGCACGTCCATCTCGGAGATCTCGTCGAGGAGCAGCGTGCCGCCGTTGGCCTCCTCGAACCGGCCGATGCGCCGGGCGATCGCGCCGGTGAAGGCGCCCTTCTCGTGGCCGAACAGCTCGGATTCGAGCAGGGCATCGGGAATCGCCGCGCAATTGACCGAGACGAACGGGCGGTTTCCCCGGTTCGACTTGGCGTGGACGTGGCGGGCGAGCACCTCCTTGCCGGTGCCGCTCTCGCCGGTGATGAGCACCGAAGCCTCCGAGCGGGCGACCTGCTCGGCGAGCCGCACCACGCGCTCCATCGACGGATCGCGCCAGACGAAGCTGCGGGCATCCGCCGCCACCGCCTCCAGGACGGCCGCGATCATGTCCGGATCGGGGGGGAGGGGGATGTACTCCTTGGCGCCGGCCTGGATCGCGGCCACCGCGGCGCGGGCGTCGGAGGCGATGCCGCAGGCCACCACCGGCGTGCGGATGCGCTCGTCGGAGAGCGCCTGCACCATCCGGCGGATGTCGAGGCCGACATCGACCATGACGAGGTCACCGCCCTTGGCGCGCAGGGCCGCGAGCCCCTGGTCGATCCCGTCCGCGTGGGTGACCGAGGCCCCCCGGTTCATGGCGATCTTCGAGGCGGTGACGAGTTCGCCCGAGAGCCGTCCGACGATGAGCAGCCGCATGGCGTGGTGTCTCCGAAAAGGTTTGCTGTCCGATCGCGTCTCCCACCTGCGCCCTCTTCCTGAGGTGCCCGCATCAGCGGGCCTCGAAGGATCCTCCAGATCCCGCGCGATTGCCGGAGGATCCTTCGAGGCCTTCGCTTCGCTGCGGCACCTCAGGATGAGGGTACGGGTGGGACGACGGATCAGTGATCGTTTTTGATGATCTCGGTCATGGTCACGCCGAGGCGCTCATCGACCAGCACCACCTCGCCGCGGGCGACGAGGCGGTTGTTCACGAACACGTCGATGGCCTCGCCGACCTTGCGGTCGAGTTCGAGCACGGCGCCGGGGCCGAGCCGCAGCAGATCGCCGATCGGCATGCGCGAGGAGCCCAGCACCGCCGAGACCACCACCGGCACGTCGAAGACCTGTTCGAGGTCCGCCGCGCTCTTCGGGCTCGTCGGCGCGTCGCGCACGGAGCCGGGGCCGCCCTCGTCGTAGGGCATGTCGCCCTCGTTGAGCTGGGGCAGGCTGAAATCGTCGCTCGACATCGGGCTCAGGCCTCCGTGCTGGCGAAGTTGGGAGAGAGGGCGGATTCAACGGCGGCCTCGATGCGGGCGCGCTCACGCACGACGCCGCCATCGGCCCATTCGAGCCGGGCGTCGCCCGGCGCCATGTCGGGCTCGCCCAGCACCACGAGGCGGCCCTCGAAGCCGTGCTCGCGGGAGAGACGCTTCATCAGCGTTTCCGCGTCGTCGACCAGCGCCTCGTTCACCCGCAGGACGAGGTGGGGCACGCCGCGCAGGTGGCGCAGGGCGGAGCGGGCCGCCTCTTCCACCGCCGCGAGCGGGCGCGCGTCGAGTGCCTCGCCCGCGATCCGGCGGGCGAGCGCGTTCGCGAAGGCCAGGGCCTGCGCCTCGCGCTCGGAATCGCGGGCATCGGACTGGTTGAGGAGGCCGGCGGCGGCGAGGCCGACCCGAGTCAGGGCGTCGGCGAGCCGGGCCTGTTCCTGGAGGGCGGCCTCGGCCCGGCCGTCCTGGAGGCCGCGGGCATAGGCCGCCGCCTCCAGCGCCGCGCGCTCGGCCTCGGTCCGGGCGGCGGCCTCCGCGTCGGCGGCGGAGGGCCCGCGCGGGCGGCCGAAATCGGTATCGAACAGGAAGGGGCGGGAGGCGCGCGCGCTCAATAGACCAACTCCTCCTCGCCGCCGTTCTTGGCGATCATGATCTCGCCCTTCTCGGCCAGCTCTTTCGCGAGTTCCGTCATCTTGGCCTGCGCCTCATCGACCTCCTTGAGGCGGATCGGCCCCATCGAGCCCATCTCGTCGGTGAGGTTCTTGGCCGCGCGGGTCGACATCTGGCGCATGAAGAAGGCGCGCACCCGCTCGTCGGCCCCTTTCAGCGCCCGGCACAGGGTGTCGTTGTCGACCTTGCGCATCAGGGTCTGGACCGAGCCCGGATCGAGCTTCAGCAGATCCTCGAAGGTGAACATGAGCTGGCGGATCTTCTTGGCCGAGCCGCGGTTGGCCTGATCGATCGCTGCGAGGAAGCGGGTCTCGGTCTGCCGGTCGAAGGCGTTGAACACCTCGGCCATGAGTTCGTGCGCATCGCGCCGCGTGGTCTGGGCGATGGTCGAGACGAATTCGGTGCGCAGCGTCTCCTCGATGTGGCGCAGAGCCTCCTTCTGGACGGTCTCCATGCGCAGCATCCGGTTGAGCACGTCGATGGCGAACTCCTCCGGCAGGATCGTGAGCACCTTGGCGGCGTAGTCGGCCCGCACCTTCGAGAGCACGACGGCCACCGTCTGCGGATACTCGTTGCGCAGGAAGTTCGCGAGGATCTCGGGGTCGATCTGGGTGAGGCTCGCCCAGACGCGCTTTCCGGAAGCGCCCTTGATCTCCGCCATGATCGAGGAGACCTGCTCAGGGGGAAAGATCTTGAGCAGGAGCGACTCGGTGCGCTCGAAGTTCGAGGTGATGCCGCCGCCCGAGGACAGGCGCGAGACGAAATCGACGATCAGCCGCTCGACGGTGGCGGCCTCGAGCGAGCCGAGCTGCACCATGGCGTGGCTGACGAGCTTGATCTCGTCCTCGTCGAGGCGCTGCCAGATCGGCGCGCCCTCCTCCTCGCCGAGCAGCAGCAGCAGCGCGGCGGCGCGCTGCGGGCCCGGCATCTCGGAGAAGGCCTTCGACGCATCGAGGCTCTCCATGGCAGCGTTGAAGTTCACGCCCGCGGACACGAAACCTCTCCTCTCTCCCGGCTATGGCTGGTCTCGGCGCGCATCAGGAATCGTGGATCCAGTTGCGGAGCACCTCGACGGTCTCGGTCGGGCTCGCCCGCACCATGTCGACCACGCGCTCCACCGTCTCGGCCTGGATCTGGCCGTTGATCTTCGCCGATTCGAGGAACCGGTTGGTGCTGTTCTCGCGCACCGCGAGCTCGGCTGGACCCTCGCCGCCCGTCGCGCCGGCCAGCGCCAGCGCGCCGGCCGGGCCGGCCAGCGCGGCCACCGGCGCCTCCGCTTCGAGTACGCGGCGCAGGAGCGGGCGCACCACCGCCATCAGCACGACCAGGGTGAGCAGGCTCAGGACCGTGAGCTCGACGAGGCGCATCACGTCCTCCTTGGTCGGGCTCAGGAACGACTGGATCAGGCCCGGTTCGGCGAATTCGGGAGCGGTGGGCGTCTCGGCGAAGCGCAGGTTGACCACCTCGACCTGATCGCCGCGGGCCTTGTCGTAGCCGACCGCGGTGCGCACCAGCGCGGTGATGCGCGCGATCTCGGCGTCGGAGCGGGGCTGGTAGGCGGTCTTGCCGTCGGCGCCGGGGGCGTAGACGCCGTCGACCAGCACCGCCACCGAGAGCCGCTTGAGGCGGCCGCCCTCCAGGGTCTCGACCTTGGTGACGCGGGAGATCTCGTAGTTCGTGACTTCCTCGTTCTTCTGCGAGGAATCCTTCTGCTGCGGTTGGGCCTGGTTCTGGTTGGCGCCGGGCAGCTCGTTGCCGACGCTGGCCTGCCCTTCCGTCCCGCCGGTCAGCGAATTCTCGGAGCGGGTCTGGGTGGAACGGACCACGCGGCTCTCGGGGTCGAAGCTCTCCGAGCGGCTCTCGACCCGGTTGAGATCGAGTTCGGCGGTGACCTGCACCCGGGCGCGGCCCTGGCCGACGATGCCGGCCACGATCTCCTCGATCTGCGAGCGCATGCGCCGCTCGATGCCCGTCTGCCGCTCCTCCAGGGCGCCGGCCCCGTCCTTCTCCGCGCCGCGGGCGCCGTCGGCCAGCAGCCGCCCGCGCTCGTCGACGATCGAGACCCGCTCGGGCTTCAGACCCTCGACCGCGGAGGCCGCGAGATGCCGGATCGCCCGCACCTGGCTCGGATCGAGATCGCCCATCAGCTTGACGACGATGGCGGCCGAGGGCGCCTCGCGGTCGCGCTCGAACAGGCGGCGCTCGGGGATGACGAGGTGGACGCGCGCCGCCTGGACCCGGCCGATGGCGCGGATCGAGCGGGCGAGCTCGCCCTCCATCGCCCGCAGATGGTTCACGTTCTGGACGAAGCTCGTCGAGGAGAAGGCGTCGCCCTTGTCGAAGATCTCGTAGCCGATGCCGCCTTGCGCCGGCAGGCCCTTGCCGGCGAAGTCCATCCGCAGCTTGGCCAGGTCGGCGCGGGGAGCGAGCACGGTCTGACCCATGTCGCCCTTGGTCTCGTAGATGATGCCGCGCGCATCGAGCTCGCGGATCACGGCCGACGAATCCTGCATCGAAAGGTCGGAAAACAGCACGCCCATATCGGGCCGCGAGACACGCAGGATCACGAAGGCGAAGAAGCCGACCAGCGTCAGCGTCACGGCCGCCATCGCGGCAATGCGCGCAGGCCCGAGCTTCGTCACCAGATCGAGGATGGGTTTCACGGGCCGGCACGCCTGAGGACAGCGGATGCGGCCGCGAGGGATGCGCGACCGCCCGGCAAGAATTGCCCGGTGCGTGGTTAGCGAGGCGTTAACGCCGGGACTGTCCCGTTCACGATGTCGCGGCCGGCGCGATCCGCTCGAGGGTACCGGAAACGACGAGAGCCGCCCCGGTGCTCCGGAGGCGGCTCCTCATGCGTTGCGCGAACAGGCATGCGCAACGGTCGGATCGATGGTGTTAAAAACTCAGTGGCGGTAATGCTGGATGCGCGTGGTGCGCAGGCCGGCCAGACCGTGCTGGTCGATGGAGTACTGCCAGCTCAGAAATTCCTCGGTGGTCAGCGTGTAGCGCTGGCAGGCCTCCTCCAGGCTGAGAAGGCCGCCGCGGACGGCGGCGACGACCTCGGCCTTCCGGCGGATGACCCAACGGCGGGTGGTGACGGGGGGAAGATCGGCGATCGTCAGGGGGCTGCCGTCGGGCCCAATCACATACTTCACGCGGGGCCGGGGTGTTTCGGTCATGATACGCTCTACACTCGACTGACCTGTCGAGAGGGAAGCTACTTGCGTCCGCTTAAAAGTTCTTGAAGTCGGCCGTTCGAATGCGATTCGTTCGTTGTTAACGGATGTGGACAATTTCGCTTTCCTCGATGCTGCAATGCATCAAGATGCTGGCGCGGAAAGCGTTTTGACGCTCGAGGCCGGGACGCGCGCCGAGCCGATCGTCAGCACCGGTTCAGAGCCGCTGAGGTCGACGCCGTCCACGGTGCCGGTCACCTTGGTGTCGACGTTGACCCGCGTGCCCGTCGTATCGAGGGCATCGACGGTGATCGTGTAGCGCCCGTCCTTGGCCGCGAGCCCCGAGGTCGCGGTGCCGTCCCATGCGAAGGATTGCGCGCCGCTCTTCAGCGTCGTGGTCCTCGTGGCCACCACGGTGCCGTCGCTGCCCTTGATCGTGATGACGGCCTTGGCGGCGGGCCGTTCCGGGGTCAGCGTCCAGTTCGCCTTGCCGTCGGCGAGGTCGGTGCTGGCGCCGTCCGCCGTGATCGTCCGGCCGATCAGGCCGGAGGCGGAGGAGGCCGAGGCGGCCTTGGAGTTCGTCAGAATCGTATCGAGCGAGGCGTTGGTCTTGAGCTGCTGCTCGACGCCGGCGAACTGCACGAGCTGCTGGGTGAACTGGTTGGTGTCGAGCGGGTCGAGCGGGTTCTGGTTCTTGAGCTGCGTGGTGAGCAGCGTCAGGAACTGCGTGAAGTTGCCCGCGATCGACTTCGTGTCGGTCGTCGAGGCGGCACCGGTGGCGGTGATGCTGGTGCTGCTCGTGATCCCGGAGGCCATGGCGTTCCCTTAGATTCGGATGTCGAGGCCGCTGACGGCACGCAGGCGCCGGAGGGAGGCGGGGTCGAGGGGAGCGGGGAGGGAAGCGGGGCCGTCGTCCCGTCCGCCCGGTCCGCGGTCGGAGCCGCCGCGGGGCGCGGATTCGCCGTCCCGGCCGCCCTGGGATCCCGTCTCGCCGCGAAGGGACAGGTCGATCCCGCCCGCCTCGGCGCCGACGTCGAAACCGGCCTGCGCCAGCGCCTGCTGCAGCGAGCCCGCGTCGCGCTGGAGCAGGGCGAGGGTTTCGGGGCGATCCACGACGAGATGCGCCCGCGCCTTGCCGCCCGCCTTGTCGAGATCGAGCGACACGTCGATGCGGCCGAGTTCGACCGGGTCGAGGCGGATCGCGAAGCGGTTCATGCCCGACAGCGAGCGCAGCCCGATCGTCATCGGCACGGCGCCCAGGGGAATCGGCGGTGTCGCGGGCGGAGCCGCTGCTGCCGCGGCGTCCGTGGCTTGGGCCGCCTGCGCTCCCTGTGCGGCGCCGAGACCGCTGCTGCCGTGTGGGGGGAGGGGGCCCGCAACGCCGGTCGGAGCGGGCGCCGAGGCGGTCTGCGTCCCGTTGAGTGCCGTCTCGAAGCCGGCCGTGCCCGCCGCGGCGGAGGCCGATGCCGCGGCCGCATCGGCTTTGGCGGCCTGTCCGGTTGCCGCCGCTTCGCCGGGCCCGCCCGCGACGGGTTCACCCGCGCCGATACGGCCCTCGTCCGCCGCCCCATCCGTCGTCGCGGCGGGCCGCGCCGGTATGGGGGGAGGGGGGGCTGGGGGCGGCGAGAGGAGGGCGGCGGGATCGAGGGCGTCCGGTGCCGCCGCATCGGTCTCGTCCCGCGTCTCGTCCTCGGACAGGACGACGGCCCCCGCCTCTTGCGCAGCCACGCCTTCGGCAGCCGCCTCCTGCGCCGCCCCTTTTATGGTCTCGCCTTCGGCCGGGCTGTCCGGCCCCTGCGAGGCGGAATCGGCGGCGCCCGGTGCCCGCGCCGAGGCGGCATCCGTGCCGTCCCGCGTAGGAACGGAGGGAGGCGGCTTGTTGCGGGCGGAGGTCGACTGCGCACGGTTTTCCGGCGATGCGCCGGCCCGCCCGCTCTCGGCTGCGTCGGCCTTGGCGGTTCTGGTCCTGGTGGCTTCGGTCTTGAGGGCTTCGGTCTTGAGGGCTTCGGTCTTGGCGGCTTCGGTCCTGGCAGCCTTAGCCGCGGCGCTCTCGGCCCTCGCCGCCGTCATCTTGTCCGCCCGGCCGGCATCGCTGCGGGCGGACGCCGTCTCGTCGCGGCGGGCGGCGGGCCGGACCGGAGCCGCAGGCTTCCGCTCCGCGGCCTCGAGACTGAAGCGTGGGGTGCCCTCGCTCCCCCGCGCTGCGGACGAGGCGGGCCGCGGGACCTGCCTGAACCACACCTCCGCCAGATCTGAGCGCGAAACCACGATGCCGTCCTTAATCTTCCGGAGCCGAAGACGCGGGAGGGCACAGCAAACGGCGCGCCACCGGAGCGTTTTCTCTAAGCCTCTGGTATGGATCGGGAAAATTTGAAGGCGAAGGCGCCGCCGCCCTCCGGCCCGGCCGGATCTGCCGTCCGCCCGGCAGTATTTGCCGGCCCGGCGCGGGAGCGCCGCGAGCCCTCGGCCCGCTCTCATCCGCACCATCCCTGGAAACTCCGGATCGGGATCGCTATAGACATCCGCACGATGCGCCCGGTCCCTGCCGGCCGGCGCATGCCCGAAGGCTCCGCCAATGGCCGGCAACCGGCCCGCATCACCGGCCATGAACTCGCTGGATCTCCCGAAGCCCCCGCACGAGACGCGCGTCGTCGTCGCCATGTCGGGCGGCGTCGATTCGTCGGTGGTCGCCGGGCTGTTGAAGCGCGAGGGCTACGACGTCGTCGGCGTCACGCTCCAGCTCTACGATCACGGCGCGGCGACTCACCGCAAGGGCGCCTGCTGCGCCGGCCGCGACATCCACGATGCGCGGGCGGTGGCCGACACGCTCGGCATCCCGCACTACGTCCTCGACTACGAGGACCGCTTCCGCGAATCGGTGATCGACCGCTTCGCCGAGAGCTACCTCTCGGGCGAGACGCCGATTCCCTGCGTCGAGTGCAACCGCTCGGTCAAGTTCCGCGACCTGCTCGGGATGGCGCGCGACCTCGGCGCCGAGGCGCTGGCGACCGGCCATTACGTGGCGAGCCGGGCGCGGCCGGAGGGCGGGCGCGCGCTCTACCGCGCCCTCGATCCGGGCCGCGACCAGAGCTACTTCCTCTACGCCACGACGCCGGAGCAGCTCGCCTACCTGCGCTTTCCCTTGGGCGAGCGGCCCAAGGACGAGACCCGCGCGCTCGCTCGCGAACTCGGCCTCGCCGTTGCCGACAAGGCCGACAGCCAGGACATCTGCTTCGTGCCGCAGGGCGGCTATGCCGACATCATCGCCAAGCTGAGGCCCGAGGCGGCCCGGCCCGGCGAGATCGTCGATCTCGACGGTCGCCGGCTCGGCGAGCACGAGGGCATCATTCACTACACCGTGGGCCAGCGCCGCGGCCTCAAGCTCTCCGTCGGCGAGCCGCTCTACGTGGTACGGCTGGAGCCTGAGACCGCCCGCGTCGTGGTCGGCCCGCGCGCGGCGCTCGCCACCCGCCGCATTCGGCTCACCGACCTCAACTGGCTCGGGGACGGCATCCCGGAAGACATCACCGAGCGCCCCGTGGCGGTGCGCGTCCGCTCGACCCGCGAGCCGCGGCCCGCGCGCCTGTCGTGGAACGCGGCCGAGGCCTGTGCCGAGGTCGAGCTGGTCGCGCCCGAGGACGGCGTCTCGCCGGGTCAGGCTTGCGTGATCTACGCCGATGACGGCCCGCGCGCGCAGGTGCTCGGCGGCGGCACCATCCGGCGCATCGGCGCGTTGCAGGCAGGCGCCGCCGAGGCGGCCTGATGGTGGTGTTTCACGCCGCGCGGATTCAGGTTTTTCTAAACCCTGCAATCGCTTTTCGAGCGATTGTGCCGCTTGTCAGGCGCGAAGAGCGCATGCGGAGCGGCCTCGCCGAGGCGTCTCGCGCGTCGTCTCGAAAGGTGGTCGCCGGCTTTCGGGAAGAGGCGATGCGAAGTGGAATGGCGAGAGCCAAAGCCGCGGAGGCGGCTGCCGGCGCTTGAGGCCGAAAAGAGGGAAGGGTGACTTTTACATGCTGAGCGAGCGGGCGCCCGAGGCCGGGCCGACCACCGATTTGATGCGCAAGGCCTATGCCCGTTGGGCACCGGTCTACGACGTCGTCTACGACAAGCTCACCGAGCCCGCCGCCCGCGCCGCCGTCGAGGCGGCGGTCGCCCACGGGCCGCGGGTGCTGGAGGCCGGCGTTGGCACCGGCCTGTCCCTCGGCTACTATCCGCGCGACAGCTTCGTCTGCGGCGTCGATCTCTCCGAGGACATGCTCAAGCGCGCCCGCGGAAAAGTCCGCCGCAAGGGGCTGACCCACGTCAAGGGTCTCCAGGTCATGGATGTCTGCCGCCTCGGCTACGCCGATGCGAGCTTCGACGCGGTGGTGGCGCAGTTCCTCATCACCCTGGTGCCGAACCCGGAGGCCGCGCTCTCCGAATTCCTGCGCGTGGTGCGCCCCGGCGGCGGCATCGTGCTCGCCAACCATTTCGGCCAGTCGAACGGTCCGGTGGCGCGGGTCGAGGAGATCGTTGCACCGCTCTGCACCAAGATCGGCTGGTCCTCCGACTTCAAGGCGACTCGGATCGAGGCCTGGGCCCGGCGCAACGGCGTCGAAGTCGTCGGTCTCGCGCCGACCTTCCCCGGCGGCTTCTTCAAGATCCTGCGGATGCGCAAGCCGGGCTGAAGGCGAGAGCATCATCCCGAAAGGTGGTCACCGGCTTTCGGTAAAAGATGATGGAAAACCAACGGCCTAAAGCATCGCCTCGAAAGCTGGTCGCCGGCTTCCGGAGAAGGACGATGCGCAACCGTTTGCGAGCACGCGAACACCGTCCGGCGGAGGCAGGTCGATGACGCCAGGGGGCGGCGAGGGCGGTCGGCCGGATGATGGATCGCGTGAGCGGCAAGCCGGGCCCGAGACATCGGGGGCGCGCCGGCCCTGGCTGCGCTGGCTCCCGCTTCTGGTCCTCGCTGCGCTGTCCGTCGGCATCCTCGCCTCGGGCGGCGCCCGCATCCTCGACCTCGATCAATTGTCCGAGTCGCGGGTCTGGCTCCAGTCGCTCATCGCCGAGGACCGGGTCCGGGCGATCGCGCTGGCCTGCCTCGTCTATGTCGGCTCGGTCGTGGTCTCGCTGCCCGCCACCCTGGTGCTCACGGTGCTGGCCGGGCTGCTGTTCGGCCCCGTCACCGGAGCCCTGATGGCCATCGGCTCGTCGACGACGGGGGCGGCGATCGTGTTTTCGGTCGGGCGCTACGCCGCCGGCGACCTGATCCGGCGCAAGGCCGGCCCCCGCGTCGGGCGCTTCGCCGAGGGCTTCCGCCGCGACGGCTTCGGCTACATCCTGATCCTGCGGCTGCTGCCGATCTTTCCCTACTGGATCACCAACATCGCCCCGGCGGCCTTCGGCGTGCGGCTGCGTACCTTCGCGCTCGCCACCCTGCTCGGGCTGACGCCGGGTGCCTTCATCTATGCCGGGCTCGGCGCCGGGCTCGAGGACATGTTGTCCACGCGCGACGCGGCAAAGGCGGCCTGCCTCGCCGCGGGAGGAATGGATTGCTCGCAAGGCATCAATCTGCGCGCGCTGGTGACGCCCGGAATGGTGGCGGCGCTGGCGGCTCTGGCAGGGTTTGCTCTTTTGACAGTTTATCTGCGCCGACGGCTTGAGCGGCGGACGCTTCGCGCATAAGACTTGCGCACAAGCGAATAGCGCGCGTCGTCGGACGGCCGTACAACTTGTGCGGCTTGGGGAGGCCGGCAAAAGGCGCACCATTCGGATTGCGATTGGACGACACAACGACGGGTGACGCTTGAAACGGCCCCGCCTTCCGTTTCCTGGCCGGCCATCAGAGCCGGTGGACGTGGCTCAGAATGATCCGGCGGCAAAAGCCGCCCTGCCCTGGCACATCGAGGCATCGGCCGGCCCGCCGCCGTCGCGTTCGCGCGCCCTCGCCTGGCTCGGGCGGCTGGGGCTGTCGGGCCGTCTGTTCCTCCTGACGGTCGCCTTCGTCGTCCTGGCCGAGATCCTGATCTACGTTCCGGCGGTGGCGACCTACCGGCTCTCGCGGCTGTCCGACCGGGTCGCGGCGGCGCGGGTGGCCGCCCTGGTGCTGAACGCCGCTCCCGAGGGGCAGGTCCCCGAGGAGACCGCCCGGCGCCTGCTGATGGGGGTGGGCGCCCGCGCCATCGCCGTGCGGGTGGGCGACACGT
Source organism: Methylorubrum sp. B1-46 (assembly GCF_021117295.1). Classification (NCBI taxonomy): domain Bacteria; kingdom Pseudomonadati; phylum Pseudomonadota; class Alphaproteobacteria; order Hyphomicrobiales; family Methylobacteriaceae; genus Methylorubrum; species Methylorubrum sp. B1-46. The sequence continues at coordinate 4,490,207 of NZ_CP088247.1, forward strand.
GGCGCTACCTCACCGACGGGCCGGCGCCGACCGCCGTCGCCGAGACGGTCGATCTGCGCGAGCGCGGCCTGACGGGTTCGGTCGGCGGTGCCTTCCGCACGCTGTTCCTTCCTACCGAGGCACCGATCCGGGCGATCGGGCCGGGGCAGGACGGGTTCGACGCGGTCGAGGTCCTGCTCGACGAGGGCCCGCTGCGGGCGGCTCTGGCCGATTTCTCGCTCCGGCTGCTCGTGGCCTGCCTCATCATCGCGGCGCTGGCGGCCGGGCTCGTCTTCTTCGTACTTCAGCGGGCGATCGTGCGGCCGGTGGTCCGGCTCGCCCGCGACATCGCCGCCTTCGCCGACGACCCCGAGCGGACCGATCGAATCGCCCCGTGCTCGGCGCGCACCGACGAGATCGGGCAGGCGGAGACCGCGCTCGCCCGGATGCAGGTGGCGCTCGGCGGCGAGCTGCGCCAGCGGCGGCGGCTGGCCGAACTCGGCCTCTCGGTGAGCAAGATCAACCACGAGCTGCGCAACCTGCTCACCACCGCCCAGCTTCTCGGCGACCGCCTGGAAAGCGTCTCCGACCCGCTGGTGCAGCGCGTCGCGCCGCGCCTCGTGGAGACCCTGGACCGGGCGATCCGCTTCTGCGAGGCGACGCTGGCCTACGGCCGCGCCACGGAGCCGAACCCGCAGCGGCGCATGGTGGCGCTCGCCCCTCTTCTGGAGGAATTGACCGACCTCGCCGACCTGATGCCGGCCGCCCACCTCCGCGTGGAGACCCGCGCGGCGCCGGATCTGGAGATCGACGTCGATCCCGAGCAGCTTCTGCGGGCGCTGACCAACCTCGTGCGCAACGCGGTCCAGGCCCATGCGGCGGCCAAGACCGCGGACGGCACCGTTCTGATCGAGGGCATCCGCGTCGGACCGCCCGGTGCAGGTTCCGTCACGGTCCTCGTGACCGATAACGGCCCCGGCGTGCCCGAGCGGGCCAAGGCCAACCTGTTCGCCGCCTTCCAGGGCTCGACCCGGGCCGGCGGCACGGGGTTGGGCCTCGCCATCGCCTCGGAACTGGTGCGCCTGAACGGCGGCACCCTCTGCCTCGACGAGACGGCGGGCGGCGCGCGCTTCCGCATCGTCATCCCCGACCGCGCCGCGGGGGCGAAGGCGGCGTGAGGAGGGCCCTCAATGCCCCGCTCCCGCCGGCGCGGCCCCGCGCGGGCGGCGGATCAGCGGCGTGGCGCAGGCCATGCCTAAGAACAGCACGGTGAGGACGAGGAACACGTCCTCGAAGCCCATCACCAGCCCTTGAATCCGCACGGTGTTGTTGAGCGCCTTCAGCGCCATGCCGTTGGCGTCGCCGCCGAATACCTCGAACTGGCGCCGCATGGCGTCGAGCCGCTCCAGCGCCGCGCCGTTGGCCCAGGTGAAGCGCTCGTGCAGACGCACGAGGTGAAGGTCCCAGCGGGCGTTCAGGATCGTGTTGATGAGGGCGAGTCCGACCGCTCCGCCGAGATTGCGTGTGAGGTTGAACAGACCGGACGCGTTCTTCATCCGCTCCGGCGGCAGGGTACCGAGCGCGATGTTGTTGATCGGGATCATGCACAGCATCAGCGAGCAGCCGCGCAGCACCTGTGGCCACAGCAGCTCGTCAAAATCCCAGTCCTTGGTCAGTCCGGTGACGATCCAGGTGCCGACGGCGAAACCCGAAAACCCGATCGCCATCATGGCCCGCGGGTCGAGCTTCGCCGAGAGCTTTCCGGCAATCGGCGCGGTGGCGAACATGCACAGCCCCGAGACGAACATCGTCTCGCCGATCTGCAGCGCCGAGTAGCCGCGCACGCGGGCGAGATAGACCGGATAGAGGTAGGTCAGCCCGTAGAGGCCGATGCCGAGGACGAAGCTCGCTGCGCAGCCGGCGGCGAAGTTGCGGTCGGAGAAGGCACGCAGGTCGACGATCGGCTGGCGCGCGGTGAAGACGCGCGCGAAGAAGGCCAAGCCCGATACGGCGCAGACGATGGCGCAGACGAACACCGCTTCGTCCTGCAACCAGTCATGGTTCGGGCCTTCTTCGAGCACGTATTCGAGGCAGCCGAGGAAGCCCGCCATGAAGGCGAGGCCGGCCCAGTCGAAGGATTTCAGCAGATCGAAGTTCGGCCGGTCGAAATCGACCAGGAGAAAGGTCGAGATCGTGACGAAGATGCCTGGCACGATGTTGATCAGGAACAGCCAGTGCCAGGAGAACAGGTCGGTGAGGTAGCCGCCGATCGTCGGGCCGATGGTCGGCGCCAGCGTCGCCACGAGGCCGATCATCGGCGAGACGATGGAGCGCTTGGAGGGCGGAAAGATCGTGAAGGCCGCGGCGAACACGGTCGGGATCATGCCGCCGCCGATGAAGCCTTGGAGGGCACGCCAGACGATCATCTCACCGATCGACGAGGAGGTGGCGCACATCAGGCTCATCAGCGTGAAGCCGCCGGCCGAGATCGAGAACATCCACCGCGTCGAGAGCACCCGCGACAGGGTGCCCGAGAGCGGGATCGAGATGACCTCGGCGATGAGATAGCTCGTCTGCACCCAGGGGATCTCATCGCCCGAGGCCGAGAGCCCGGCCTGGATCTCGTTGAGCGAGGCCGAGACGATCTGGATGTCGAGGATCGCCATGAACATCCCGAACACCATGCACAGGAACGCCACCATGCGGCGGCGGTCGATGGGCGGGTCGGCGACGGGGTTTACGGCGAGGGTCGCGGTGGCGGCCATGGGGCGCCTCGGAAGACGGTTCGGGGATTGGTCCCACCCGCGACCTCATCCTGAGGTGGCCGCGTAGCGGGCCTCGAAGGATCTTCCAGGGATCGCGTGGGATCTGGAGGATCCTTCGAGGCCTACGCTTCGCTGCGGCACCTCAGGATGAGGTCGCGGGCGGGACGAATGGTTCTGACCGGCTGGAGTCTCAGCGCCGGGCAGCAAGCTTCTGCACCGGCGCGTCGGCGCCCGCGCGGGTATCGACCCGCACCACCACGGACAGGCCCGGCCGCAGTAGGCCCTCGCGGGCGACCGCCTCCGGCACGTGGACGCGCACCGGCAGGCGCTGGACGATCTTGGTGAAGTTGCCGGTGGCGTTGTCGGGCGGCAGCAGGCTGAAGACCGAGCCGGAGGCGGGCGAGAGCGATTCCACCGTGCCGACGATGTCGCGGTCGGGATAGGCGTCCACGTGGATGTGGACCTCCTGCCCCGGCCGGACCCGGCCGAGCTGCGTCTCCTTGAAATTCGCATCGACCCGCACGCTCTGCAGCGGCACCAGGGCGGCGATGCGCGAACCCGGCGCGACGTAGGCGCCGGCCTCCACTGCCTTGTTGCCGACGACGCCGTCGAAGGGCGCGCGGATCACCGCGAAGTCGAGGTCGCGCTGCGCGCGGTCGGCCGCCGTGCGCAGTTCCGCGGCGAGGTTTTCCGCCTCGCGCCCCTGCGCCCGCAGCACCTCGACATTGGCGCGTGCCGCAATGAGGGCCGCCTCGGCCGATTTCACCGCCGCCTCGGTGCGGTCGCGGTCGGCCTTCGCCTGATCCAGGCGGGATTTCGCGACGTAGTCGGCCTGCATCCCCGTGGCGCGGGCGTAATCGGCGCTCGCCCGCACCGCGTCGGCCTTGGCGGCATCGATCTGCGCCGCACTCTGCAGCACCTGCGCCTGCGCGGCCTCGGCCTGCCGGCCGATCCGGGCGATGGTGCTCTCCTGGGTGGCGAGCTTGTCTTGCGCCGCCTTCAGGGCGAGACGGTAATCGCCATCGTCGAGCCGGGCGATCACGTCGCCGCGCTTGACCGCCTGCCCGTTCACCACCGGCACCGCCGCGAGATAGCCCGAGACCTTGGCGGCGAGCACCGAGATGTCCGCCTGGACGTAGGCGTCGTCGGTGCTGACGAAGAAGCGCCCGACCGTCCACCAATCCCAGCCGGCATAGGCGCCCCCGCCGAGAGCCGCACAGAGCACGAGCCCCAGCACCGCGCGCCGCAGCGGGCGCCGGGGCTTGGCGGGGGAGGGCGGCACCGGCTCGGTGATGGAGGCGGGGCGCAGGGCCGGGGAACGGCCGGCCTCGGCCCGCTCCACCTCGGCCGTCTCGAGCGCAGCCTCGGACCGGCCGGCATCCTCACGAAGCGACATGGCTGACATCCCAGACATGTATTGACCGAACCGTTCGGTCACTGAACGGGTCGAGTTGACGCCGCCCTCATTCGAAGGCTAGCTATCACTGACTGAACGGTTCGGTCAATGCGGGCAATTCAGGGTCAGCGGGTTCAGGCGATGGCGAGCGCGGCGACACAGGATCGGGGGCAGGCGGCTCCGCAGGGAACCTCTCAGGCGTCCTCTTCGGGCGAGAGCGAGAAGCGCCGGCAGATTCTGGAGGGCGCGCGGCAGGTCTTCATGGCGTCCGGCTTCGACGGGGCCAGCATGGGCGAGATCGCCAAGACGGCCAACGTCTCGAAGGGCACGCTCTACGTCTACTTCGATAGCAAGGAGGCGCTGTTCGAAGCCCTGACCACCGAGGCGAAGGCGGGCTTGGCCGAGAACCTGTTCCGGCTCGACGAGGACGACCCGGACGTGCGCGCGGTGCTGACGCGGCTCGGCACCAGCTATCTCGCGATGATGGCGCGGCCGGAGCACGTCTCGATCATCCGCATGGTGATGGGCGCCTGCGAGAAGTTTCCCCGGTTCGGGCAGGCCTTCTACGAGGCCGGCCCGGCCTGCGGCGTCGGCCGGCTCAGGGCCTATCTCGACGCGCAGGTCGCGGCCGGGCGCCTCGCCGCCGACGACACCGACCTCGCCGCCAAGCACTTCCTCCAGCTCTGCCAGGCCGGGATGCTGACGCGCCTGCTGTTCAACGCCGGCGCGGCGCCCGGCGAGGCGGAGATCGCCCACCGGGTCGCGGAAGCCGTCCGGGTCTTCTTCGCCGGATACGGGCCGGCCGCGGCGCGATAACCGCGCTCACCCCGCGAGCGCGAAGGCAGGATCGTCGGCGAAGTCGCCGCCGGTCAGGATCGCCTGCTCCAGGCCGCCGGCCGCCGGCAGCAGGTTCTCGGCGAAGAAGCGGGCGAGCGCGATGCGCGCGGCATGGGCCGGATCGGTCTCGCCCGCTTTGAGCGCGGCGCTCGCGGCGAGCCCGGCGGTCGCGAGGCAGGCCGCGCCCTGAACGAGGCCGAACAGGCGCAGATACGCCGTCGCGCCGGGCAGCGCCTCTTGCGGCCGGTTCGAGGCGAGCGCCTTCAGCAGGAAGCTCGTCGCCCGGTCGAGGCTGCCGATGCCCTCGCGAAGCCGCGGCGCGGTGAGGCCGAAGCCGGGTGCGCCGTCCTTCAGCACGCCCTCCGCCACCCGCCGCATCGCGGCGATCTGGGCACCGACCGTGGCACCGCCGTCGAGCGGCAGCTTTCGGGTGACGAGATCGATCGCCTGGATACCGTTGGTGCCCTCGTAGATGCCGAGGATGCGGGCATCGCGCATGAGCTGGGCCGCACCCGTCTCCTCGACGAAGCCCATGCCGCCATGGATCTGGACGCCGAGCGAGGTCACCTCGTTGGCGATGTCGGTGGAGAAGGCTTTGGCCACCGGCGTCAGCAGGGAGGCACGGTCATGTGCCGCCTTGCCCTCGGGGCCGTGCGCCGCGTCGAGGGCTTGCGCGGTGAGGTAACAAATGCCGCGCGCCGCCGCCGTGTAGGCTTTCATGGTCAAAAGCATGCGCTGGATGTCGGCATGCGCGACGATGGCGCTGACCGGCTCGGGCGCGCCCGGCGCCCGGCCCTGGCGGCGCTCGCGGGCATAGTCGAGGGCCTTCTGATAGGCCGCTTCCGCCACGCCGACGCCCTGCAGCCCGACATTGAGCCGGGCCGAGTTCATCATCGTGAACATGCAGGCCAGCCCCCAGTTCTCCTCGCCGATCAGCCAGCCGGTGGCTCCGCCCGCGTCACCGAAGGCCATGGAGCAGGTCGGCGAAGCGTGGATGCCGAGCTTGTGCTCGATGCCCGAACATCGCAGGTCGTTGCGGCGCCCGTCCGGCAGCACCTTCGGCACGAGAAACAGCGAGATGCCGCGGGTGCCGGCCGGCGCGTCCTTCAGCCGGGCCAGCACCAAGTGGACGATGTTGTCGGCAAGATCGTGCTCGCCGTAGGTGATGTAGATCTTGGCGCCCGTGATCCGGTAGCTGCCGTCGCCGTTGGGCTCGGCCCGCGTGCGCAGAGCGGAGAGGTCCGAACCCGCCTGCGGCTCGGTCAGGTTCATGGTCGCGGTCCACTCGCCCGAGACGAGCTTTTCGAGATAGCGGCCCTTCAGGTCGTCGGAGCCGTGGGCGGCCAGCGCCTCGATGCCGCCGGCGGTGAGCAGCGGGCAGAGGCCGAAAGCGAGGTTGGCGCCGTTCCACATCTCGGTGCAGGCGGCGGCGATCAGGTGCGGCAGGCCCTGGCCGCCATGGTCGGGGGCGGCGAGCACGCCGTTCCAGCCGCCCTCGACGAAGGCGCGGTAGGCGGACACCCAGCCCGGTGCGGTGGTGACGGTCCCGTCCGAGAACGGCGTGCCGTGGCGGTCGCCGACGCGGTTCAAGGGGGCGATAACGTTGGCGGCGAACCGGCCCGCCTCTTCGAGGATGGCGAGCGCGTCGTCCGGGCCGATCTCGGCTCCGCTGCGCGCCAGCACGGCGTCGAGCCCCGCGACGTGACGGAGCGTGAAGGCCATCTCCTCGACGGGCGCGCGATAGCTCATGACCGGTTCACCGCTCCTCCCGCCGCGCGTTGAAGGGGGCGGCGATCCCGTTTGACGGCTTGCGGCCAGAGAGGCTACGGCCGGCCATTCTTCCTCGCATCCACTCCGACATGGACGCCCCACCGTCAACCATCCCCACGCTGCGCCTGGCCGCCGACGCGGACGGCCTCGCGCAGGCGGCCGCGCTGATCGGGGCGGGGCGCCTCGTCGCCCTACCGACGGAGACAGTCTACGGGCTCGGGGCCGATGCCACCGATCCGGAGGCCGTGGCCGCGATCTATGCGGCCAAGGGGCGTCCGCGCTTCAACCCGCTGATCGCCCATGTCGCCACGATCGAGGCCGCACGGGCCGAGGGCGTGTTCGACGAAGCCGCCCTTCGGCTCGCGGAAGCATTCTGGCCGGGGCCGCTGACCCTGGTGGTGCCGGCGGCGCCCGGCGGCTCGGTCTGCGATCTTGCGCGTGCCGGGCTCGACTCCGTGGCGCTGCGCGTGCCGGCCCATGCCGCCGCCCGCGCGCTGCTGGAGCGGGTCGGGCGGCCGCTGGCGGCGCCCTCGGCCAACCGCTCGGGACGGGTCAGTCCCACCAGCGCCGAGCACGTGCTGAGCGATCTCGACGGGCGCATCGCGGCGGTGCTCGATGGTGGCGAATGCCCGGTCGGGGTCGAATCCTCCGTGGTCGCCTGCCTCGGCGGGGCACCCCGGCTGCTGCGCCCCGGCGGGGTGACACGGCAGGCTCTGGCCGCCGTCCTCGGCTTTGACCCGGAGGCGGCCGGCGATCCGGGCTCGCGGCCCGTGGGGCCGGGCCTGCTCGCCTCGCACTACGCCCCGCGGGCCGGCGTACGGCTCGACGCCGCCCGCATCGAACCGGGTGAGGCGGTGCTGCTGTTCGGCGCGTTCCGCCCGGCTGGGCTGGAGCGAGCGGTGGCGGCCGAATCCTTGAGCGAGCGCGGCGATCCGGCGGAGGCCGCTGCCCGGCTGTTCGGGGCCCTGCGCCGGCTCGACGCCTCCGGCGCGCCGACTATCGCCGTCGTTCCGGTGCCGGAGGCGGGGCTAGGCGAGGCGATCAACGACCGCCTGCGCCGGGCGGCGGCTCCGCGCTAGAGCCTTCACCGCCTGCCGCGGCAGAGCTGCTCGGCTCCGCGAACGATCATCCGAAGTAGGTGAGCACCACGAGGCGCAGGCGCGGGATGATCAGAAGCTCTTTCTCCGGCCCGGTCGTGAAGTAGGCGCCCGGCTTACGAACGGCTCGGTAGACGGCGTCGGCGTCGAAGTGACGGGCATCGTCCTTCAAACATCCGAACCCTGCCGCCCAAATGCCGTCACCCATCCACGTGCTCGGCACGGGCGTCTCCTGCCAGGGCTGATAGGTCGCGTAATACTCCTCGGGGCTATTCTTGTAGCCGCGCCCGATCCGGGCCGATCCGAGAAACGCGAGACCCTGTTTCGTGATCTGGGCGGCCGCCGCGTCGGAGAGCTGAAACGCAGCCCCGCCGCAGCCCTCCCGTCTGACCGGAATGATGAGGTCGATCAGGGTCGCATCCGATCCTTGGGCGACCATCGACGTGATGTCGATCTCCGCCGGTATCGAGCGACGATAATGGGCCGCAATCTGCTCGGCGAACGGATCAGTGAAGGTCATGTTGCGCAGGACGATCCACGTCCCCAGCAGGATCGCTCCGTTCAGGATCAAGAGCGCGGCGACGCCACCCAGCGTCCGCAGCAGCCAGCGTATCACCCTGTTCATTCCGCGGGCCTCCGGACTGGCGCGATCCGCCGGAGCCTGCCGACCATGTTTTTCGAGGGTCTGCCGCGTGCCGCCGCACCTCGCGGAAGCGCGAACCCTTCGCCCGAAGTTTTTTGAACTTTCTTGCGGAACCGGTCGAGCCGTCGCGCATTATCCGATCACGAAGGCCAGTTCAGCCCCCAATGGCCTTTTCCCTTCAAGGCTCGGAGCGATCCGAGCCTTTTTTCTTGCCCGCGATGCAAGTCTCTGCGGGAAAAGGGACAATCACTTTGCCCGGCTGCCGCGCCGCTGGATCGCCCGGCGCAGAATGCGGGAGAGATCCTCCACCGAATAGGGCTTGTGCAGCAGCGGGAAACCGTGGCGTCCGTCCTCGGCTAGCACGTGGCTGTAGCCGGAGGAGAGCACGATCGGCATGCCCGGCCTCTGCCCCAGGATCGTGCGGGCGAGTTCGACGCCGTTCATGCCGGGCATCACCACATCGGTGAACACCACGTCGAAGCGCTCCGGCGTGCGGGCCAGTTCGGCCAACGCCTGCTCCGCATCCATCGCCCAGACGGTGCCGTAGCCGAGTTCGGCAAGCGCCTGCGTGGCGAAGGCGCCGACCTCGCGGTTGTCCTCGACCAGCAGCACGCAGGTGCCGTGGCCCGGCGCCAGCGGCTCGGGCTCGTCGGCGGCTTCCGGCATGGTCGGGGCGAGCTTGGCGCGGGGCAGGAACAGGGTGAAGGTCGTGCCCTCTCCCAGCACGCTCTCCACCGCGATGTCGCCGCCCGATTGCTTGGCGAAGCCGAACACCTGGGACAGGCCGAGTCCGGTGCCCTGGCCGACGCCTTTTGTGGTGAAGAACGGTTCGAAGATCCGCGACAGGTCGGCGGGCGCGATGCCGGTGCCGGTGTCGGAGATCGACACGGCGACGAAGTCGCCGGCCACCGCTGGATGGGTGCGCAGCGCCGGGATCTGTCCGGCATGGCCGACGCGGATGGTGAGCGTGCCCTCGCCGTCCATGGCGTCGCGGGCGTTGACGACCATGTTGACGAGCGCGGTATCGAACTGGCTGGGATCGGCCTCCACGAGGCAGGCATAGGGCTCGCCCGCCGCGTCGAAACAGGGCTCGATCAGGGTCTTCACCTGGATGCGCGCGCCGGTGAGCGTGCCGACCATGTCGGCTACCGCTGCGACGCCGCGGCCGGCATCGAACACCTCGGGCTTGAGGGCTTGGCGCCGGGCGAAGGCGAGGAGCTGGCCCGTCAGCTTGGCGGCGCGCCCCACTGTGTCGGAGATGGCGTCGACGTAGCGGCGGCGGCGCTCTTCCGCGAGGTCGGAGCGCTTGAGCAGGTCGGTCGAGGACTTGATGACGGTGAGCAGGTTGTTGAAGTCGTGGGCGACGCCCCCGGTGAGCTGGCCCACCGCCTCCATCTTCTGCGACTGGCGCAGGGCGTCCTCGATCCGCTCGCGCTCGGCCACCTCGGCGCGCAGGCGCTCATTGGCCTCGGCGAGTTCGTGCAGGCGCAGCCGCTCGGCGGTCAGGTCGGTGACCACGCCGCACAGGAGCAGCGTGTCGCCGTCGCCGTCGAGGCGGCTCAGAGAGAGATAGGCCGGGCGCTCGATGCCCGCTTCGTCGCACAGGGCGATCTCGCCGCGGGCCGGCATCTGCGCCGCCTGGGCGATCAGGGCAGTGAGCGCCGCGTCCTGGCCCCCGGCGGCGAAGCGCGCGAAGGGCTGGCCGATCAGGCGCTCCTGCGGCGTGCCCAGGGTCTCGGCGAGCCGGCGGTTGCAGTAGAGCAGCGTTCCGTCGGGCCCGAGGGTGAAGGCACCCTCCTGGATCTGCTCGATCAGCACGCGGTAGGGCCGGTCGGCATTCTCCAGGGTGTAGACCAGCCGCTCGCCGGCCGGACCCTCGACCACGATGGCGTCGAAATCGCCCCGGCGGATCGCCGCGAGGGTGTCCTCGACTTCCTCTAGCCGCGACTCCAGTTCGCGGATGCGCGCCTGCGCCTCGGCAAGGGCCTCAGCGCTCAGGGCCTCAGCGCTCACCGGCACCCCCGCTCACGGTCTCGCGCGGATCCGCCGGCGCGAGCGCGGCGAGCTCGAGGCCGTCGAGGACGCGCTGCTCGTCGCTCAGGTCGCCGGCGATGCGCCGGGCGGGGAGGGGGGAGAGCCGCACCAGGGTCGGGGCCGCGACCACGCCGTCGGCGCCCGCGAGCGCCGGTTGCTGGTAGAGGTCGACCACTTCGAGGTCGCACGCCCCCTCGAGCCGGCGCTCGCACAGGCGGCGCACGCTCTCGATGCTGCGGGTCGAGCGCGGCGAGGTGCCGGCGACGTAGAGGCGCAACCGGGTGCGCCCGCCGCCCATGCTGCCCCCGCCGTTCAAAGCCCGTCCGCCTTCGGACGAATGTCGAGGCCGACCAGCACTTTCTCGGTGTTGGACAGGTCGCCGATGATCCGCTTGAGCGGCGCGGGCAGGCGGCGCACCAGGGTCGGGATCGCCAGGATCTGGTCGCCGGCGGCGAGCTGCGGGTTCTTCATCAGGTCGATGACCTCGATGTCGTAGTGGCCGGCGAGGTGCTCCTCGCAGAAGCGCTTGAGGTTGGCCATCGCCGTCAGCGACTTGGCGGTTTGCCCGGCGACGTAGAGGCGCAGGTGGTAGTGGCCCTCGTCGATCGCGGCGTCGGCACCGCCCTCGCCGTCCTCACACATCGGTCCGGCCCCGCTCATTTCGTGCCTCCCCGTCGCGCGGCCAGAATGCGCCGCTCGCCCGTCAGCACCGCCTCGCGCATCTCGTCCTCGCTCACCAGCACCGCCTCTTCCTCCTCCACGGCTTCCAGGGTGGCCCGGAGTTCGTCGATCTGGCGTTCCAGGGACTGGCGCCGCCGCTCTGCATCACGTCGCCGGCGGTGGCTCTCCTGCTCGCGGCGCAGGGCGGCGGCGGCTTCCGCCGCCTCCTGCACGACGCGGGCGGTGCCCGTCAGCACGCCTGCCGGGCCGATATAGGCGTCGATCAGGGCGATGCCCTCGCCCGACATCGCGAACTCGCGCACTTGGTTCGAGTGGCGCATGCCGCGGGCCTTGATGACGTAGAGCGTGCGTGAGCGCTCGCCGTTGGCCTCCACGTTGAGGAGCTTGATCCAGGCATCCATCAGCGAGGAGACGCCGATCGCGCTGTCGTGATCGATCTCGCCGTCCTCGCGCAGGCTGGTGAAGACGGCGGTGATGCCGCGGCTCTTCAGCATGTCGATCATGCGCAGCATCGTCGCCTGCAGCTCCGCCGGCGGGCCGCGCAGCGCCGAGAGCGGATCGATCACCACGAGGCTGGGCTCGAACCGGTCGATGTCCCGGTGCATGCGCGCCAGGTGCATCTCCAGCCCGTAGAGGCTCGGGCGCGCCGCCTCGAACCGCAGCAGGCCGGATTCGACGTGGCGGGCGAGGTCGAGGCCGATGGAGCGGGCGTTGCGGGCGATCTGGTGACCGCTCTCCTCGAACACGAAGGCCATGCAGCGCTCACCCCGCGCGCAGGCCGCGTCGATCATGCTCGACGAGATCATGGTCTTGCCGGTGCCGGCCTCACCCGAGATCAGGATGCTGGTGCCGCGGTGGAAGCCGCCGGGTTCGAGCATCGCGTCGAGACCGGGGATGCCGGTGGAGATCACGCCCTCGGCGATCCGGTAGTCGAGGTCGGCCGAGGTGACCGGCAGGACGCTGATGCCGTCCGCATCGATCAGGAACGGATACTCGTTGGTGCCGTGGGCCGAGCCGCGATACTTGACCACGCGCAGGCGCCGCGTCGTGATCTGGTCCTCGACGCGGTTGTCGAGCAGCACCACGCAGTCAGAGACGTATTCCTCCATCCCCTGGCGGGTGAGCTGGCCGTCGCCGCGCTCGCCGGTGATGATGGCGGTCAGGCCGCGGTCCTTGATCCAGCCGAACAGGCGGCGCAGCTCCGCGCGCAGCACCGTCTCGTCGGAAAAGCCCGCGAACAGCGTCTCGATCGTGTCGAGCACGACGCGCTTGGCGCCGATCGAATCCACCGCGAAGCCGAGGCGGATGAACAGCCCTTCGAGGTCGTACTCGCCGGTCTCCTCGATCTCGGAGCGCTCGACGCGGACGTGGTCGATGGCGAGCTTGCCCTCGTCCACCAGGCGATCGAGGTCGTAGCCGAGCGAGGCGACGTTGGCGACGAGATCCTCGGCGCGCTCCTCGAAGCTCATGAACACGCCGGGCTCGTCGAAGCGGGTCGCGCCGTTGACGAGGAAGGTGGTGGCGAACAGCGTCTTGCCGCAGCCGGCCGCGCCGCAGACCAGCGAGGGCCGGCCTTTCGGCAGGCCGCCGAAAGTGATGGCGTCAAACCCGTCGATGCCGGTGGCCACCTTCGCCAGCGCGGGAGCGCCGGTGGGCCGGCTCGCGGATCCGGGCGCCGAGGGGGCGGACGCAGAAGGAACGGACGTCAAAGGATCAGACGCCAAAACAGGTCTCCAGGACGGTGTCTTCCCCAGCGGATACCGGGGGCCTTGCGTCCGCTCTCCTGCCCGCGCCCATCGACGTGGCGGAAGGCTGCGGCAGGGGCTCGGAGGATGGGGACGAGCGCCGGGCAAGGGTGCCGACGGGAAGGACCAGGGGCGTCGATGACGGCGTCACGGTGGGCCTCGATCACCCGATTCCGGGCTCCCGTAATCCAAAGGCCGGAGGGTGGCAATACGCGGGCTTCCGGATACCGGCGCGCTCCGCGAGCCGTGAATGATGGCCGATGTTTCATGAAATCTTCTGCGGCTCCGCTGAAACCAATCGCCGCGCGGGCTCTTTTGGGAAGACCGCTTCTCCTCAACCCGATCCTGCCCGCCCCGCCGATGTCTCACACCTCCGAACCGCCCCATCCGTCCCCCGCGCCCCGCATCCTCGTCGTCGAGGATGAGAGTTTCGTGCGCATGGTTGCCGTGGACATGCTCGAGGATGCCGGCTTGCCGGTGGCCGAGGCACCGGATGCCGATGCGGCCCTGCAACTGCTGGAGGGGAAGGCGCAGGCCTTCGGTGCGCTGTTCACCGATATCGACATGCCGGGCTCGATGAACGGGCTGACGCTGGCCGCGCGGGTGCGGGCGCGCTGGCCGCATATCCGCCTCGTGGTCACCTCGGGCCGGCTTCGGCCGGGCGATCTCCCCGATGCGGGCTTCCTGCCGAAGCCCTACGGCCGGTCCGACCTGCTCGGGGCGCTCGGGCAGGCGGCCTGATACGGTTTCCGCTTGATTAAAGCGGAAACCGTATCGCTCAGCCCGCGCGGCGCTTGAGCGAAGTCCAAATCCGCCATCCCGAAGGGATCACTCGGATTTGGTCGGACGCGCTCCCTTCAAGCCGCAACCGGCCAGTTCACCTCCACCCGCAGGCCGCCGAGTTCGGAGCGACCGAAGGCCATCCGCGCCCCGACACCCTCGGCGAGGTCTCGAGCGATGGCGATGCCGAAGCCGGTGCCCGGCCGGGTCTCGTCCCAGCGCCGGCCGCGGGCGATGCCGGCGATCGCCGCCTCGCTCATGCCGGGGCCGTCATCCTCCAGCACCAGACGGCCTTCGCCGGCCTCCGCCCCCCCCGAGACGCGGATGCGGCGGTGGGCCCATTTTCGGGCGTTGTCGAGGAGGTTGCCGAGGATCTCGGTGAGGTCGCCCTCGTCGCCGGGGAAGGCGAGGCCGTCGGCCACCGCGATCTCCCAGCGCAGGGCCTCACCCTCGGGGAGGCGCTTCAGGGCGCCGACGATCTTTTCGAGCGCCGGCGCGACCGGACAGGCCTTGCGCCGCAAACCTCCCGAGCTTGCCCGCGCCCGGGCGAGGGTACGCTCCACCTGCCGGCCCATGGCCTGGGCCTGCTCGGCGATCTCCGCCGCCAGGGCGGGGTCGCGGCCTTCCGTGCGGCGGGCCAGCGCGTCGAGCACCGCGAGCGGGGTCTTCAGGCCGTGGGCCATGTCGCCGGCACCCGTGCGGGCCCGCTCCAGGTCGCGCTCCTGCGCGTCGAGCAGGCGGTTGAGATCGGCCACCAGCGGGCGCACCTCCTCCGGAAAGGTCTCGGGCAGCCGCGCCCGCGTTCCGGCATGGATCGCGGCGAGATCCGCCCGCAGCGTGCGGAAGGGGCTCAGCGCCCGGCGCACGAACAGCGACATGGCCAGCGTCAGCGCCACGAACAGAGCGCCGAGCGAGGGCACCAACAGGCGCAGGAAAGTGGCGCGGCTCTCGGCCAGATCGCGCCGGTCCTCGGCGACGGTGACGGCCAGCGCCACGGCGGTGCCGTTGGCGGGAATCGAGACGCGCCGGGTCACGGCGATCAGCCGTCCGCCGTCTGGCCCGGCCAGGTCGCCGACCGCCGGTTCCTGCGCGGCGTCGGGGACGGTGCCGAGGCTGCGGTCCCAGAGCGAGCGCGAGCGCAGGGCAGTGCCTCCCGCGCGGTCGATCTGCCAGTAGAGGCCGCCATAGGGCGCCGAGAAGCGCGAATCCGGCGGCTCGCGAGGCAGGGTCAGGGCGCCGTCCGGTGCCAGGGCGACCTGTCCGGCGATCAGCTTGGCGGTGCGGTCGAGCCCATCGGCGGTGCGGGCGTCGAGGACCCGGTCGAAGATCAGCGTCAGCCCCACGCCCGCCAGCGCCAGCGCCAGGGCGATCAGCCCGGCGGCGGCGAGCCCGAGCCGCAGGCGCAGCGAGCCGCTGTTCACGTCGGATCGGCCGGTACGAGGTAGCCGTGGCCGCGGCGGGTCTCGATGATGCCGGGGCCGAGCTTGCGCCGCAGCCGGGTCAGCAGGGCTTCGAGCGCGTTGGCCTCGCGGTCGCTGTCGCTGCCGTGGAGATGGTCGAGCAGCTCGCCCGCCGCCACCACCTGTCCCTGGCGATGCAGCAGGAAGGCCAGCAGGCGGTATTCGAGGGCGGTGAGGTCGGTCTCGCGGCCGGCCACCGAGACCGTCCGGGTGCGGGTGTCGAGTTCGACCGCGCCCGCCCGCAGCACGGGCGAGGCGTGGCCGGCGGTGCGGCGCAGGATGGCGCGCAGCCGCGCCACCAGCTCCTCCATCCGGAACGGCTTGACGAGATAGTCGTCGGCGCCCGCGTCGATCCCCTCGACCCGCTCGCGCCAGCCGTCGCGGGCGGTGAGGATCAGCACCGGGAGCGCCACGTCGGCCCCGCGCAGGCGGCGCAGCACGCCGAGGCCGTCGAGGCGCGGCAGGCCGAGATCGAGCACCATGGCGTCGTAGGTCTCGGTCTCCGCCCGGAACCACGCCGCCTCGCCGTCGCCGACGATCTCGGCGACGTAGCCGGCTCGCTCCAGGCCCTCGCGGATGTCGGCCGCGATGCGCGGCTCGTCCTCTACGACGAGGATGCGCATGCCGCCTCGCTCACGGTCTCAGTCATCGTCGTCCACGTCCAGGAGCTTGAGGGAGCTGGCATCGATCTTCACGTCGCGGCGGCGCCCGTCGGTGCCGAGGATGCGCAGCTTGTAGAGCCAGCGCCCGTCGTCGCGCTTGAGATCGAGCGCCACCACGTCCCCCGGCACGGCGGCGCGGGCGGCGGCGAGCACCGCGTCGAGGGGGCGGATCTCGCCCCGCTCCAGGGCGCGGCGCGCCCGCTCGCCGTCGTCGTCGGCCCATGCCGGCACGGCGCCGAGGCAAGGGGCGAGGATCGGGGCGAGGATCGGGGCGAGGGCGACCAGAGCGAGGAGCGGGCGGAGCAGGGAACGGACCATGGCGTGGGTCGGGTGTGACCGCCTCCGGCTGACGCGAGGCTGACAGGCGGCGTCAGGCTCGCGCGCCATCGGGTTTGCGAGACAGCGGCATCGACGGCGCGGCCCTGACCGGCGCGCCCTCCCCACTCTCTGCGCGAGACCCGTTCCGATGTCGCTCACCGCCACCATCCTGCTGATCTACGCCGCCTGCCTCGCCGGCACCATCGCCAGTCCGGCCAGATCCAACGGGGATCGTCCCCCGGATGAACCGGGCGCCCGCCGCCTGCTCGCCGCGCTCCTCGTTCCCGCTCTGGCCCTGCTGGCCGGATTCCAAGTGGCCCCGGCCCGCGCGGGCGAGGCCACGCCCGCGATCGTGAGCGGCCCGGCCACGGTGATCGACGGGAGCACGATCGAGATCGGCGGCCGGCGCCTGCGGCTCTACGGCATCGATGCGCCCGACCTCGACCAGACCTGTTCCGACGGGCATGAGCGCGACTATTCCTGCGGCCGTGCCGCCGCCAAGGCCCTGGCGGCGCGGATCGGCGGGGAGAGCGTGACCTGCGAGCCGCGCGCCACGGGCGCGGAGGGCACCCTCACGGCCGTGTGCCGGCGCGAGGGCGACGACCTCGCCGCCTGGATGGTCGCCAACGGCTACGCCATCGCCGACCGCAGCACGTCGGCGGCGTACGAGGCGCAGGACCGGCACGCCTGGGGCCGCCGTGTCGGGCTGTGGTCGGGCGTGTTCGAGATTCCCGCCGAGCGGCGCCGGATGCGCCGCGTCAGCGCGGCGCTGTGAGGCGGGATTCGCGCCGCGCGAGCCCGCCGGCGAAGTCGCGCAGGGCGGCTTCCACCAGGGCGGCGACCTGCGCTTCCGTCTTCGGCGCGCGGATCACGAGGCTCGCCATCACCTCGGGGTGGACCCGCCGCTGCTTCGGCGTGCGAGCATGGTTCGACAGGCGCAGCCGCTCCGGCCCCTCGCCGCGGGCGAGGTAGAGGCTGTCGCCGCGCGTGTTGCGGGCGGTCTCGCGAAAGCCGTGCGCGGCAAGCAGGCGGCTCGCATGGGCGAGCGCCTGAGGCGGCGGCAGCGGACGCATCAGGCCGAGGCGGCGAGGAACGCCAAGGGCAGCGCTGCCGCGGCAAGTGCGGCGAGCGCGGCGGGGGCGACGAAGCGCGGCCGGTAGGACAGGAGCAGCACCAGAGCCGCGGCCGCCCCGATCAGTGCGCCGATCCACTGCACCGGGCCGAAGGCCCAACCCTCGAACAGCCCGGCAACGACGAAGGAGAGGGCGATCGCCCCCCAGCCGAAGAGGCGCAGGCGTAAGACCGCCGTCCGCTCCGCCTTGCGGTCGAACACCTCGGCATGGTGCCGGTTCAGGCTGAGGCAGAGGGCGGCGAGCGCGGCGAAGCTGAGGCCCAGATTCGCGGCGAGGACGAGGGGCGTCATGCGTGGGTTGGCTCCGGGCGCCGCGCGGCCAAGCGGGCGGGGGCCGCGGCCGCTGCCGGTTTCGCGGCTCGATCTCGCTTGGGCGCCTCGTAGCGCAGCACCTTGCGGGCGGCCAGCGCGAACAGGCCCGCGAGCAGCAGCATCGCGCCGTCGAACCACGCGAAGAGCGCCTCGCCGCTTCCCAGCCGCAGGGGATGGTCGGGGATCGTCAGGATGTCGGCGGCGATCACCGCGAGGCAGAGCGCCGAGACGGCGGTCAGACCCTCGCACCATGCCCGGCGCTGCGGGCGGGCGAGCGGCACCAGGGCCGCGACGATCCAGGCGCCGAAGAAGGCGCGGATCTCCCATTCCTCGCGACCGATGAGATCGACGGGCAGGAGCCGGTTGGCGAGGAAGTAGACGGCCACCGCCGCCGGCAGGCCGGCGATGCTGCCGACGTTCAGCGCCTGGACCAGCCGCAGGCCGAAGAACGCGTGCTCGCCGGCCTTCGGCAGGCGGGCCAGGGACCAGAGTACGACCCCGGTCGCGACCATGGCGCAGCCCATGATCCCGCACAGGAAGAACAGCAGCCGCAGCAGGGGGCCGGCGAAATGGCCCTCGTGCAGGCCGGTCATCACCGTGAAGGTCTTGGCGGCGGGCTTGAGGCCGCCGTCGCGCACCTCCAGGATCGCGCCGCTCACCCCGTCGAAGGCGATCTGCGGGTGCTCGTGCGAGAGGCCGTGCGGCTCCTCGAACACCGCGACCACGGTGGCGTTGGCGTCGCCCGGATTGACGACCATCAGCCGCTCCAGCGGCTCCGGCCGGGACGCGAGCGCCTGCTCCACCATCGGCCCGACCGGGGCCAGCGGGGCGGCCTGCTTGGCGGGCGCGCGCGGGGTGGTGATCCAGGCGGCCTCGGTGAAGAAGGTCTGGGCGTTGCCCTTGTAGGCGGCGGTCACGCCCCAGGGCATGTAGAAGGTCGCCAGCGTGACGATCCCGGTATAGGTGATCATCAGGTGGAACGGCAGCGCCAGCACGCCGGTGACGTTGTGGGCGTCGAGCCAACTGCGCCGGGGCGCCTTGTCGCGGCGGAAGGTGAAGAAGTCGGCAAAGATCCGCTTGTGGGTGACGATGCCGGAGATCAGCGCCACCAGCATGATCATCGCGCAGAGGCCGACGACCCAGCGCCCCCAGAGCGGCGGCATGTGCAGCTCGAAATGGAAGCGGTAGAGGAAGTCGCCGCCCTGCGTCTCGCGCACGGTGGATTCGGTCCCCGTCCGCGGATCGAGCAGGACATGGCCCGGCGGCTCGCCGGGACGCGTGCGCCAGAACAGGTCGAGCACCGGCCGGTCCGGCTGCGGCAGGCCGATGAACCACGTCCGCGCCTTGGCTGCGTGCTGGCCGAGATAGGCGATCCCCCGCTCGGCCGCCGCGCCGAGAGCGGCGTTCTCCACCGGCTCGACCTGCGTGAGTTCAGGGCGCATCCAGCGGGAGATGTCCGGCCGGTAGTAACTCGCGGTGCCGGTGACGAAGATCGCGAACAGCACCCAGCCGACGATCAGGCCGGACCACGTGTGCAGCCACGCCATCGACTGGCGGAAGCTTCCCTTCATGGCGTGGATCCCCGCATCGCCAGCCAGAGGAGGACGCCGAGCACGAGAGCCGTGCCGGCGACGGTGAGCAGCGCCCGCAGGAAGGTGCGCGTCGAGAAGACCAGCACGACGATTGCCGCCATCACGGCGAAGCTGAGGAGCGTCGCGCTCGCCACCGCCTCGGAGCGCGCCATCGGCAGGGTCAGCGACAGCAGCGCGGTGGCGAGCGCCGCGACACCGTAGCCGCCGCCCGCCGCCAGCACGACCCGGCCAGCCACGGAGGCCCGCTCGAGCGCCGTCGTTCTGCCCTGTGCCGCCATGCGCTGCCTCCTACCAGCGGTACCGCAGGGTTGCATAGACCGTGCGCGGCAGGCCGTAATAGCAACCCGAATAGGAGAAGCACCCGGTCACGTAGCGTTCGTCGAGCAGGTTCTGAGCGTTGAGCTGAAGCTGGAAGCCCTGGAGCGTCGCGTCGAGATATTTCAGGTCGTAGCTCGCCACCGCGTCCACGAGCACGCTCTCCGGCACCTTGAAGGTGTTGGCCGGATCGCCCCAGGACGGGCCGAGATAGCGCACGCCGCCGCCGACCTGGAGGCCGAGGAGCGGCCCGTCGGTGAAGCGATAGTCGGCGAAGAGTGAGGCGGTGGAATCGGGCACCAGCACCGGGCTGCGGCCGAGCAGCGGCACCGGCTGCCCGGTGAGATCGTTGGTGGTGTTGGTGATGTCGCGGGTGTTCTTGATGTCGAGGATCGAGAAGCCGCCGATCAGGGTCAGGTTCTCGTTGATGTTCGCCCGCGCCTCGAACTCGATGCCCTGCACGCCGACCTCGCCGGTCTGCACCACGAAGCCGCTGTTGTTCGGGTCGGGCTGCGTCGCGTTGGAGCGGCGGATGTCGAAGGCGGCGGCCGTGAGCAGGATGTCGGTGCCGGGGGGCTGGTACTTGATGCCCGCCTCGTACTGGTTGCTGGAGACCGGGTCCGGGATGCGCCCGACCGTCCCGAAGGTCGGATCGAAGATGCGGCCCGTGGCGATCGGCTCGAACGCCTCGCTGTAGGAGACGTACGGCGCGATCCCGTTGTCGAATAGGTAGAGCAGGCTGGCCCGCCCGGTGAA
Organism: Methylorubrum sp. B1-46; assembly: GCF_021117295.1. Taxonomy (NCBI): domain Bacteria; kingdom Pseudomonadati; phylum Pseudomonadota; class Alphaproteobacteria; order Hyphomicrobiales; family Methylobacteriaceae; genus Methylorubrum; species Methylorubrum sp. B1-46. Next base: position 4,510,481 of record NZ_CP088247.1, read on the forward strand.
GGCGTCGGCCGGGACGTTCTGGATCGCCAGGGCGCCGGTGGCGAGTGTGCGCGTCGGGCCGCTCTGCCGGGCGACGTCGTAGCGCCCGCCGAGCGTCAGGACGAGCCGGTCGAACTTGATCTGGTCCTGGAAGTAGACGCCCGTCTGCTCGGCGGTGATGGTCGCGTCCGTGGTGAAGGCCGGGAACGCGATGTTCATGTCGTAGTTCGGATTGAGCGCGTTCAGGCCCGGTGCCGCCGGGAAGGGCGCGCCCAGGGTGCGGGTGCGGAAGGTGCGGTGATCGACGCCGAGGAGCGCCGTGTGCGCCACCGGGCCGGTCTCGAAATTGGCCACGAAATTGTTGTCGATGGTCCAGGCGTCGATGCCGACCTGGGAGCCGGTCACCGCACGGGGGATGATAGGCCCGCTGGCGAAGGGGCCGTTCTGCGCGTTGAAGGCGCTGTAGACGCTGCGGTAGTCGCCCTCGGTGCGCAGGTAGCGGCCGGCGGAGTGGAAGCGCAGGTTCTCGTTGAGGCGGTGGTCGAACAGGTAGCTGATCGAGGCCTGGGTGCGGTCTGAGCGCTCGATGCCGCGGTCGCCGTCGTAGAAATCGACCGGCAGGCGCCCGAACGCGCCGTTGCCGAAGTTGCGGGCAAACACGGTGCCGACCGCCGGGAAGCCGCCGTAGAAGCCGGAGAACGGATCGCGCTGGTAGTTGCCGATGATGGTCAACTGCGTGTCGGCGTCGGGCCGCCAGGTCAGGCTCGGATTGATGAAGAAGCGCTCGACCTGCGTCGTCACCGCCGGTCCGTCGCCCTTCCAGCCCAGCCCCACCACCCGGTAGGCGAACTGGTCGGCCACGCCACCCGTGCCGTCGCCGACCGGGCCGCCGACGTCGAAGCCGCCGCGCACCTCGCTGAAGCCGCCGCCCTGCACGAAGATTTCGCCGTGGCGGACGAACTGGGGCACCTTGGAGACGAGGTTGACGATGCCGCCCGGACCCGATTGCCCGTAGAGCACCGAGGCCGGCCCCTTGATGATGTCGACCCGCTCCAACCGGTAGGGGTCGATGGTGGGCGAGGCGTCGCGGCTGCCGGGCAGCGGCAGGCCGTCGAGGAAGATCGGGGCGGTGAAGCCGCGGATGTAGAACTGCTCGAGCCGGGTCGAGCCGGCGCCGCCGCGCTGCTCCGTGGTGACGCTCGGTGTGTAGCGCAGCGCCTGATTGATGGTGAGCGCGTTCTGGTCCTCGATCTGCTTGCGGCCGACGACGGAGATCGATTGGGCGGTCTCCAGGATCGGTGTGTCGGTCTTGGTCGCGACGGTGCTGCGGCTGGCGACATAGCCCGGGACCGCCCCCAGGGCCCCGCCGGGGCCGTAGAGCGCGCCGCCGAGCGTTGCGCCGCGTCCCTGTCCGATCACGCTGAGTTCGGACAGCTCGATGGCGCTGCCCGCCTCCTGGGCGCTGCCCGCCCCCGCGAAGCCGCACAGGGCCGTTCCCGACAGGATTGTCGAAGCCAGCAAACGAGAAATCCGGCCCGCACGCGGAGCCGGCCGAGCGGAAGCGGCACGATCTTCGAACATCTTTTCCGAAACGCTTTTAACTTAGGTTATAACGACCTAAGAGGACACAACGAACTGTGCGCCGCGTATGGCAAAGAGCGAATGATGCATGCAAGATCTATGTTTTATAACTGTTATAAATACAAATACTTGATTTCTTGAATTCGCTTACGCACAACCATTCTACTTGACCGATGTTTTTGGCAGCCTGTTGCGGCGATGCATCGGCCGGCCGTGGCGGCGGGGGATGCAAACGCGGCCGTCGGACGAGCCGGCAAGGCGGTGCCGGCCGGGGGGGCGCATCGGTTTCCAAACGTCTCGCGGTCAGCCTCCCGGAACGGTGTTCGGGAGCGTTTTCCGACGAGGTGGATGCCGGTTCGTCGATCGACAGCGCGACACACCGGGGATCGACGGTTCTAGAGATCCGTTCCGGACGATCCGCTCAGAACCTGCCGATGGTCGAGCGGATCCCAGATTCCCTCGAAGACCGGCGCGGGCCCCTTCGGCGTCTCGCGGTCCGGCGTCGTCGCGGCCGGAGCGATCGTTCGTTCCAGAGCGGGCGCGGTGAGCAGAACGGTCGCGGCCGTGCCGATGGCGCACAGGGTCGCGATCACCCAGCGCGGCATCGCCCAACTGTGGAGGAGGACGGATCCGGCCACGAGGAGAGCGAGAGACCCGACCAGTTTGGGAAACATGACGCCTTTCCGCGAACGACACGGCGGCGCCGGTGCGAGCGGAATGCCAGTTCATTCTGTGCCGGATCGGGACGCACGGGCCCACCCCCGGCCGGATGAGCCCCGCCGCGCGGGGCGGCGTCTCGGGCCGCATTCTTGCGGAATAGTGATCAATTCGACCGTGGACTGAACGATATTTCATGTTAGGCAGGCCCAACGGCTCCGCGGATCACGAACGATCGGGAGCCGATCCCATTGCGGCGAGAGAGGCCCAATCCATGTCGAGCATGCTGTCCGTGATCGCTCTCCTGGTTGCTCCGGTGGGAGCCCTGGCTTTCGGCACCTGGGCTTTCGGCCGCCGTCGCTCCACGCCCTGATCACGGGCGGTCGCCGGATCCAGGCGGGCCGCTCCATCGCGGCGTCCTGCCGATTTCCGACACAATGCGGCATCACCGATCGGGTATCGTGGCGCGCCGGCCGGCGAAGGGAGACCTTCCGCATGACGATCCTGTTTCGGTCCGCGCGCGGCCTCGCATCCTCCGCACGTCACCTCGCCCGTTTCCTGCCGAAGGTGATCCCGCTCGCGCTCGTCTCGATGATCGGTCTGGCGGAGGGCCGCACTGCGAGCGTCGATCGCGATCGCGACGGCGAGGAGGCGGCCCACTCCATCGTCTACCGCCACTATATCTGAGCGCGGAACGTCCGGGTCCGGGGCGGCGCCGGACAGGGCCGGAGCCCGCCGGAGGGCCGAGACCGGCGATGGCCGGGGCCGCGGTATCACCCGAACGTCGGTCCCGCCCCTCATCCTTTCGGTACGCCGAGTCGCCGCGGCGTCGGACGGCGTCGTCCCCCAAATTCCCGCGCGTGCTCTTTCGCCGAACCGGCCCCTCCTTCGGCTCACGGCGCGCTAGCCCGGAAGAACGCCGCGGAATACCGCTGCGCGCATGAAGCCCGGATCGGGCGCGGATACGGTCGGCCCCGAGCTTGATGCCAAGCCGGATGCGGGGGGCATGACCATGGCCGATGTGACGTTTTCCCAGTCGACCCTTGCCGGGTATTCGGGGCTGGCCTCGGCCCTGCAATGGGGACCGGATGGACGCCTCTACGTCGCCGAGCGGTTCGGCAGCATCAAGGCCCTGACGGTCGCCCAGCAAGGCAACGGCTACGTCGTCACCGCCACGGAATCGATCGACCTCATCCTCGACATCCCGAACCACAACGACGACGGTACGCTGAACCTCGGTCTCGAAGAGCGCCAGGTCACCGGCATCCTCGTCACCGGCACCGCCGATAACCCGGTCCTCTACGTCACGTCGAGCGATCCCCGCATCGGCGCGGGCAACGGCGGCGAGGACACGAATCTCGATACCAACTCCTCGATCATCTCCCGTCTCACCTTCGATACCGCGACCGATACGTGGAAGAAGGTCGATCTCGTGCGCGGCCTGCCCCGTTCGGAGGAGAACCACTCCGCCAACGGCATGGCGCTCTCGCCCGACGGCAAGACGCTCTACGTGGCGGTGGGCGGCAACACCAATGCCGGCGCCCCCTCCAACAACTTCGCCGGGCTACCCGAATTCGCCTACGCGGCGGCCGTACTGAAGGTCGATCTCACGGCCCTCGATGCCATGACGGTGAAGGACCCCAACGGCCTCAACCCCTACCTCTACGACCTGCCGACCCTCGACGATCCCTACCGGCCCAATGACGGCACGCCCGGCAACGAGAACCCCGACGGCTCCGACGTCAGCGGCCCGTTCGGCGGACGCGACGGGTTCAACATGGCCAAGATCACCGCCGATAGCCCGGTTCAGGTCTACTCGCCCGGCTACCGCAACGCCTACGACGTGCTGCTGACCTCCGACGGCAAGATGTTCACCTACGACAACGGTGCCAATAACGGCTGGGGCGGGCGCCCGTCGGACGCCGCCGGCAACGTCGTCACGAGCGAGAGCCAGATCCCGCTCAACACGCCCGATCAGGACGGCGGCACCAAGCGGCTCAACTACGACCAGCTCCACGAGATCACCGGGGAAGGCTATTACGGCGGCCACCCGAACCTCGTGCGGGCGGTGGGGGGCCAGGCCGGCTGGATCCTGACGCCGGGGGCGGGCGTCAACGGCGCGACCTTCCTCCCTCATGGCCATCCCGGCCTGCCCGCCGACTTCGACTCGGTGATCCCGGCCGGCACCGCCGACCCGCGCGAGAGCGTGTTCTTCGAGGGCGGCATCAGCGACGGGGCGCTCGATACCGGCCAGGGCTCGCTCAACGGCTTGGCCGAGTACACCGCCTCGACCACGTGGACGACGGCGGATGGCGGCACCACGAGCATCAAGGGCGCCATCCTCGTCACGGATCTCGCGGGCTATCTCCACATCATCCCGCGCAACGCCTCCGGCGGGGTCGACACCACGGTGGGCGCCGCCGGCCAGATCGTGGCGGCGGGCAAGCAGGTCGTGCCGATGGGCGGCGGTGCGCCGCTGGGCATCGACGCGGTCGGCGACGGCAAGCCGTTCGCCGGCACGGTCTGGGTCACGACGCTGGCCGACGGCAACATCAAGGTCCTGACGCCGGGGCCGACCAACCCGCAGAACCTCGACCTCGACGGCGACGGGATCAATAACACCCTCGACCCCTTCGCCCTCGACCCCGACAACGGCACCGCCGGCACCGACGTGATCTCGGGCGGTGAAACGGTCGTCTTCAACTTCGAATCCGGCGCGATCCCCGGCACCTTCGGCGGCAGCGGGCTCACCGGCGCGATGATCAACGGGCTCGACCCGTTCCTCGACGGCGGCCTCTACACCTCCGCCAACATCATCGCCGGCGGTGCGGGCGGCGTCATCCAGTTGAAGAACGTGCAGGAGGGCGACTTCACGGAAGGCAACAACACCCTCAAGGACGCGCTCCAGGCCGGCGTCACGTTTGACGACAGCGTCGCCACCGCCAACGTCACCCTGACGATGGCGAACTGGATCCCCAACGCCACCAGCGACGGCGGCTTCCCCTCGGCCGGCCTGCAGATCGGCACGGGCGACCAGGACAACTTCATCAAGCTGGTGCTGGGCGGGCGCGGTGAGAGCGCGGGCGGCAAATACACGAGCGCGATCTTCGAGACCTCGATGGAGAATCTCGGCGTCGCCCAGACCGCGGCGGTGACCAACAACGCGCTCCTGAGTGCTGCCAATGCGAGCTGGGTGCAACTGCGCCTCGCGGTCAATCTCGAGACCAACACGGTCACGCCCCTCTGGCGCTTCGGCACCGGCGCGGTTTCTTCCGCCACCGACGCAAACGCCGCGTTCACCGCCGGCACCAGCATGACCGTGCCGAGCGGCAGCGCGCTCCTGAAGGCGATCCAGGGCGACTACACCGTCGGCGGCAAGGCCAGCGGCATGGCGGTCGGCCTGATGGCCACCTCCAACGACGGCGCGCCGTTCACCGCGGATTTCGACGGGATCACCATCACGACGACGGCGAAGTCGGGCACGACGAACCCGGTGGTCTCGGCGATCAATGCCGGCGGCGGGGCGCTGACCCAGGACGGGATCAGCTTCTCGGCCGATCAGTATTTCACCGGCGGCGCCACCTTCAACGACGTCGCCGGCGGCAACGGCCTGCAGCCGGCCTTCGCCAACACCGTCTACCAGACCGAGCGCTACGGCAATTTCAGCTACGCCATTCCGGTCGCCAGCACGACCCAGGCCTACACGGTCGAGCTGCGCTTCGGCGAGCTGTGGTGGAACAATCCGGGCCAGCGCGTGTTCGACGTCTCGCTCGAAGGCCAGACCATCCTCAACGACCTCGACATCCTCGCGCAAACGGGCAGCTTCAACACGCCCTACACCTACGTCTCGGGTCCGATCACGGCGGGCGCCAACGGCACGCTCGATCTTCAATTCCTCAACGGCATCGACAACGCCAAGCTCAGCGGCATCGTCGTGCGGCAGGCCAGTGGCGGTGGCGGCACCGACAACACCAAGCCGACGGTGGGCCCCTTCACGGTCCAGGCGCCGGTGGCGGGCGATGCCAGCGCCAGCGTGAGCGTGGTCTACAACGACGCCTCGGGCATCAACCTCGCCAGCATCACCGCGGCCGACATCGCGGTGACGGGCCCCGGCGCGGTCGGCGCGATCACGCTGCAATCCAAGACCAGCACCAGCGCCACCTCGGCCACAGCCACCTACATCGTCGCCGCCCCCACGGGAGGTTGGACCAACGGCCAGTACACCGCGACCGTCAAGGCCGGCGAGGTGGCGGATGCGAGCCCGGCGGCCAACACCAACCTCGCCGCCTCGCAGCTCTTCTCGGTCCAGACCAGCAGCGCGGGCGGCATCGTCGCGGCGATCAATGCCGGCGGTTCGGCGCTGATCCAGGACGGGATCAGCTTCTCGGCCGACCAGTACTTCACCGGCGGCGCCACCTTCCTCGACGGCACCGGCGGCAACGGCCTGCAATCGGCCTTCACCGGCACCGTCTACCAGACCGAGCGCTACGGCAACTTCAGCTACGCGATCCCCGTGGCCAGCACGAGCCAAGCCTACACGGTCGAGCTGCGCTTCGGCGAGCTGTGGTGGAGCAATCCGGGCCAGCGCGTCTTCGACGTCGCGCTGGAGGGCCAGACCGTCCTCAATGACCTCGACATCCTGGCCCAGACCGGCAGCTTCAACACGCCCTACACCTACGTCTCCGGCCCGATCACCGCGGGCGCCAACGGCACGCTGGACCTGCAATTCGCCAACGGCATCGACAACGCCAAGCTCAGCGGCATCATCGTTCGACAGGCGAACGGAAGCGGCAACACCGACACGACGGGGCCGTCGGTGGCCGGCCCCTTCGTGATCCGGGGACCAGCGACCCCAACCGCGAGCGCGAGCATCACGGTCATCTACAACGACCCCTCGGGGATCAATCTCGACAGCATCGGGCCGAGCGACATCACGATGACCGGTGATGGTCCAATCGGGGAGATCACGCTGCAATCGAAGGCCGCCACGAGCGCCACCTCGGCCACCGCGACCTATTTCGTCGCCGCACCAGCCGGTGGATGGGTCGATGGACAATACGTCACCACCGTGAAGGCCGGGGAGATTGCCGATGCGAGTCCCGCCGGGAACACCAACGCCGTATCGAGCCAGTTGTCGGGTTTCGCTCCCGGCAGCCCGATCGGGATCGTCGCGGCGATCAACGCCGGCGGCGGTGCGGTGAGTCAGGGCGGGATCAGCTTCTCGGCCGACCAGTACTTCACCGGCGGCGGCGCCTTCACCGATGGCACCGGTGGCAATGGCCTGCAGACGGCCTTCGCCGACACCGTCTACCAGACCGAGCGCTACGGCAACTTCAGCTACGCGATCCCCGTGGCCAGCATGACCCAATCCTACACGGTCGAGCTGCGGTTCGCCGAGCTCTGGTGGAGCAATCCTGGGCAGCGCGTGTTCGACGTCACGTTCGAAGGCCAGACCATCCTGAACGACCTCGATATCCTGGCTCAATCGGGAAACATCGACACGCCCTATACCTTCGTCTCGAGTCCAGTCATCGCAGGCGCCAATGGCACGCTCGACCTGCAATTCATCAACGGCATCGACAATGCCAAGCTCAGCGGCATCGTCGTGCGGCAGGTGACTGGCGGCGCCGACGCGACGGCGCCGACCATCGGGTCCTTCGAGGTCGAGGCGCCCGCCTCCGCCGCGGGTCAAGCGAGTGTGTCGGTGGTCTACAACGATGCCTCGGGCATCGATCTCGCCAGCATTGGTGCGAGCGACCTCGCGGTAACGGGAGCAGGCGTGGTCGGGGCCATCAGCTTGCAATCAAAGGCGGCGACGAGCGCGACCTCGGCCACCGCCACCTACCTCGTCGCTGCGCCGGCGGGCGGCTGGGCCGACGGGCCATACACCGCTACGGTGAAAGCCGGGGAGATCGCCGACGCGAGCCCCTCCCTCAACACCAACGCCGCCGCCTCACAGGGTTTCACCATCGACGCCGAACCCGCGAGCGACACCCTCGTCCTCGCGATCAATTCCGGCGGGAGCGCCTATACCCGTCCGGACGGGACCCTGTTCGAGGCCGACACGGCGGCGTCCCCGCACCGCTTCTACGTCGCCGGCCAGGACGGGAACGCGACCTATTCCGACGTCGATCCGATCGCCGGCACCACCGACGACGCGCTCTACCAGAACCAGCGCTTCGGCTGGGCGAGCGCCTCCACCACCGATACCGATGACGGGCGTTTCGGCTACGCCGTCAAGAACGCGGACGGCAGCGCGCTGGCGTCGGGCTCCTACGAGGTGATCCTGCACTTCGCCGAGATCTACAATCAGCCCGACGATCCGGGCGGCCTCAGCGGGGCGGGCCAGCGCCAGTTCAATATCGGCATCGAGGGCACCACGGTCACGAACTACGACATCTGGGCCGCGGCTGCCGGGGGCGCGACGGCGACGAGCCTGACGCGGACGGTCTCGGTCACCGACGGGACGCTCGATCTCGCCTTCTGGCAAGGCGCGGCGGAGAACCCGACCGTGGCGGCGATCGAGGTGTGGAAGGTCAACGGCGCCTCGGCTCAGGACGCTCTCTTGGTCTAGAACCGCAACAGGCTTCAGCTTCTTTTCCGGCGGCGCACGCGGTCTCGTGCGTCACCGCCCGCGCGAAAGGTCTGCCATGTCATCCGATCGGTCCCCCAAGACCTTTCCCACGCCTGTCCCGAAGCTCGAACCGAACACCTTCGCCTTCGAGCAATGGCCGATGGTCAAGCCGACGGGCTTTCGCGAGTACGACGCCCGCTGGCTGTTCCCGCAGGAGATCAACCTGATGGGCGTCCAGGCACTGGGGCTGGGGCTCGGCACGCTGATCCATGAGCGCGGCGTGCGCCCCGACATCGTCACCGGCCACGACTTCCGCAGCTACTCGTCGGCGATCAAGCTCGCGCTGATCGCCGGGATGCAGGCGGCGGGTCTGCGGGTGAAGGATATCGGGCTCGCGCTCTCGCCGATGGCCTATTTCGGCCAGTTCGCCCTCGACTGCCCCTGCGTAGCCATGGTCACCGCCTCGCACAACGACAACGGCTGGACCGGCGTGAAGATGGGCGCCGAGCGGCCGATGACCTTCGGCCCCGACGAGATGGGCCGCCTGAAGGAGATCGTCACCACGGGCGCGTTCCAGTACCGCGACGGCGGCGCCTACGAGTTCGTCTCGGACTTCGCGCAGGTCTATCTCGACGATCTCGTGGCGCGGGCCAAGCCCGTCTCGCGAAAACTCAAGGTCGTGGCCGCCTGCGGCAACGGCACCGCCGGCGCCTTCGCCCCCGCTCTGCTGGAGCGGCTCGGCGTCGAGGTGATCCCGCTCGATGTCGAGCCGGATCACAGCTTCCCGCGCTACAACCCCAATCCCGAGGACATGGCGATGCTGCACGCCATCGCCGACAAGGTGCGCGAGACCGGCGCCGATGTCGGCCTCGGCTTCGACGGCGACGGCGACCGCTGCGGCGTGGTCGATGACGAGGGCGAGGAGATCTTCGCCGACAAGATCGGCGTGATGCTGGCTCGCGACCTGTCGAAGCTGCACCCCGAGGCGACCTTCGTGGTCGACGTGAAGTCGACCGGCCTCTACGCCGCCGATCCCGAATTGCAGGCCCGCGGCGTGCGCACCGATTACTGGAAGACGGGCCATTCCTACATCAAGCGCCGCGTCAACGAACTCTCGGCGCTGGCCGGCTTCGAGAAGTCCGGCCACTTCTTCTTCAACGCGCCGGTGGGCCGCGGCTACGACGACGGCCTGCTCACGGCGATTGCGGTGATCGAGATGCTCGACCGCAATCCGGGGCAGACCATGGCCGACCTCTACCGGGCGCTGCCGAAGACCTGGGGCTCGCCGACCATGTCGCCGCACTGCGCCGACGAGGTGAAGTACGGCGTGGTCGAGGCGGTGACCGAGCGGTTCCGGGCGCTCCAAGCGGCCGGCGAGCCGGTGGGCGGGCACGCGATCACCGATCTGGTGACGGTCAACGGCATCCGGATTACCACCGCTGACGGCACCTGGGGGCTGGTGCGGGCCTCCTCGAACAAGCCCGAACTCGTGGTTGTGGTCGAGAGCCCGGTCTCGGAGGCACGGCTGCACGAGATGTTCGCCGCGGTCGACGGGGTGCTGCGCCAGCATCCCGAGGTGGGGGCCTACAACCAGACGATCTGATGCGGAGGCCGGGTGATCGCTTCGGCTTCTGCCGCCCTGCTTCATCGCGAGGCGGCGCCGAAGTGATCCCGGTCCCGACATCTCCGAAGCGTGCGAGGCCCTGGATTGCCACGGCTTCGCCTCGCAAGATCGGCGAGGAAATCGAAGCCGTATGTCACCGGCGGACACCCGCCAAGTAGCCAAGCGTGACCGTTCGGCAACAGGCCATCGTCTGTCAGAAAATTTCCGACACAGGCGCGCGCAAAAACAGCATTAAGCTGAACCGTTTTCGCACGTCCATACCCCGTCGGGAGTACTCCTCACGGGTTACGTTGCAGATTTACGCAATCGATCCGCCCACTAACCTTCGTTAGGCACCCGCTCCGTTGCGATCACCGCATCTCGAGGAGCAAGCATGCCTGCGGGCCAAACCTATAGCACCACCCCCATCCGCACGACGTACGACGGACAGGTTATCGAAAATCTGGATCTTTGGGTCACCGACGGCGACGCGATCCGCGTCGATCACAAGAATGTCGTCATCCGTAACGTCACCATCCACCATGCCGACGGCAACGGCATCGTCGTCGAGGACGTCAGCGGCGTCACGGTTCAGGACAGCCTCATCGTCAATCTCGATCCGCCCATCGGCAACGGCGGCGAGACAGAAGCGGAAACCACGGGCATCCGCGTCGTCAACGCGGCGAACTTCACCGCCTCGCACGTGACGCTGCAGGACAGCGGCACTGGCATCTATCTCGGCCAGTCGCCGGGCGCGAAGCTGTCCTACATCGAGGGGCACAACTTCCACGGGCCGTTCCCCGGCGGACAGCTCGTCCAGTTCTTCCAGTCGCCGAACGGCAGCCTGTCGGACTTCGCCGTCACCAACGATCCGGGTCACTCGCATGTCGAGGACAACGTCTCGGTCATCGACAGCCGGAACGTCTCGATCGCCAACGGCGTGATCGACGGCAACAACTCGCCGAGCGGGGCCGGCGTGATGTTCGAGGGCAACTCCCAGGGTGGCCACGTCCAGAACGTCGACGTGATCCACATGAGCAATGGCGGCTTCTCGTCCTATTCGGACGACGTGTCGTTCGTCGACACCCGCTCCTTCGACAACGATGCCGGCGATCAGGGCCGCGGCGTCTCGCTGTCGAACGGGCTGATCTGGAACATGACCGGCCACAACGTCACGGTCGAGGATTCGACCTACACGGATCCGGGTGTGGCCAACAACATCGTCTGGGGCACCTCTTCGGCCGGCGCGGACGTCACGGCGGCCCCATCGGCCACGCCGATGACGCCGATCCACAACGTGTTCGACGGCTCGGCGACGGGCACCGCGCCGGCTCCGGCGCCGACTCCGATCCCGGCCCCGACGGCCGCGGCTCCTGCGACGCCCTCTGCGACGCCCCCTGCTGCCAGCCCGGCGCCGACCGGCACGGGCATCGACCGCGACGGAACGTCGGCCTCCGAGACGATGACCGGCTCGCGCTTCGCCGACGATCTCGACGGGCGGGGCGGCAACGACACGCTCAACGGGCTCGCCGGTGACGACCGCCTCTACGGCGGGGCCGGCAACGACCGGCTCGACGGCGGCAGCGGCACCGACCACCTCTGGGGCGGCGCCGGTGCGGACCACTTCGTGTTCAAGGTCGGCAACGGCACCGATTGGGTCGAGGACTTCCAGCTCAACGGCCCTGCGCAGGACGTGATCGAGGTGAGCAAGGCGATGTTCGCCTCGTTCAATGCCCTGCTGTCCGCGGCCCACGATGTTGGCCCCGATGTCGCCATCACCTCGGGCGCCGACACGCTGTGGCTCGCCGACGTCCACAAGGGGCAGCTCTCGGCCGGCGACTTCCTGTTCGTCTGAGCCTGTCTGCCGCTGCGTCGTCCGCGTTCGGCCGGGAACGGATCGGTGCCCGGCACGTCGTGACATCCGCTCAGAGGCCTGCTCGGCGGCCGGGACCGCAGGATCTCCCGCGGTCCCGGCCGGCGCCGACGCGACTTCGAATCTGTTAGGGCCGAAGAAGCGTGGCCGTACAGCCACATCGATTGTGCGCCGCGAAAAATATCGCGGCGGGACGCTCGTGGTAAAAGCTTAACGTTGAATAACTTCCTCGGGCCGATAGGTCGTATGATCTAGTCCATACTGCCGACGTTGCAGATTTGCCCGGTCGATCCGCTGGTTGTATTCATATAGTTATTGATTTTGTTGAAATATTAACAAATGGAGCAGGCATGCCCGCGGGATTGACCACCAGGACGACGCCCATCCGCACCACGCATGACGGCCAGATCATCGAAAATCTGGATCTTTGGGTTTCCGACGGCGACGCCATCCGGGTCGAGCACGACGACGTCGTCATCCGCAACGTCACCATCCATCACGCCGACGGCCACGGCATCGTCGTCGAGGATGCGAGTGGCGTCAGCGTCGAGAACAGCCTCATCGTCAATTCCGATCCGCCCGACGGCAATCAGGGCCTGTCCGGCGAGGCCACCGGCATCCGCGTCGTCAATTCACCCGACTTCACCGCCTCGCACGTGACGCTGCGCGACAGCGGCACCGGCATCTATCTCGGCCAGTCGCCGGGCGCGACGCTCTCCCACATCGAGGGCCACGACTTCCACGGGCTCTACCCGTCGGGCCAGTTCGTCCAGTTCTTCCAGTCGCCGGACGGCAGCCTCACGAATTTTGCCGTCGCCAACGATCCGAACGGATCGCATGTCGAGGACAACGTCTCGATCATCGACAGCCGGAACGTGACGATTTCGAATGGCGTGATCGACGGCAACAACTCGCCGAGCGGCGTCGGCGTGATGTTCGAGGGTGATTCTCAAGGAGGCCACGTCCAGAACGTCGACGTGATCCACATGGGCAATGGCGGCTTCTCGTCCTACTCCGACGACGTCACGTTCATCGACACCCGCTCCTTCGACAACATCGCCGAAGACCAGGGCCGGGGGGACCCGCTCTCGAACGCCGTCATCTGGAACGCGAGCGGCGACAACGTGTCGATCGAAGACTCGACCTATACGGATCCGGCGGTGGCCAACAACATCGCCTGGGGGCCGTCCTCGTCCGGTGCCGACGTGTCGGCGGCGCCGTCGGCCACGCCGATGGTACCGCTCCAGAACGTGTTCGACTGGGTGGCGGGCACGGTCGGCACCGTCGTCGGGATCGTCACCGGCAACGGCGCGTCACCGTCGGGCGGCGGCTCGCCCTCCGGCGCGGGCATCAACCGCGACGGCACCGCCGCATCCGAGACCATGACCGGATCGAGTGCGGCCGACGACCTCGACGGGATGGGCGGCGATGACGGGCTCAACGGGCTCGCCGGCGACGACAACCTCTATGGCGGGGCCGGCAACGACCGGCTCGACGGCGGCAGCGGCACCGATCACCTGTGGGGCGGGGCGGGGGCCGACCGGTTCGCGTTCAAGGCCGGCAATGGCACCGATTGGGTCGAGGATTTCGAGAGCGGCGGCTCCGCTCACGACGTGATCGAGATCAGCCGGTCGATGTTCGGCTCGCTCAGTGCCGTCCTGGCCGCGGCGCAGGATGTCGGTGACGATGTGGCGATCCGCTCAGGGTCGGACACCCTCTGGCTCGCCGACACCGACAAGGCCGAATTGAACGCGGGCCATTTCCTGCTGGTCTGATCGCGATGTTCCTCGGAGAGGCGGGAGGCCCGGCCCTCCGCCTTGTCCTGAGAAGGCCGCTACGCGGCCGCTCATCAGACTTCCGATCGATGCCTTGGCGATCGATGCCTTGGCGATGGGTGCCTTGGCGATGGGTGCCTTGGCGATGGATGTCATGGGGGTTCGCTGATCAGCGCCCCGTCATCGCGAGGCTGGATCGCTCGGGCCGAGCCTTGCGATGACGGAGTGATCCAGTCTCCGCTTGATCAAAGCAGGGATCGAATCAGCCAGCCCGCGCGGCGCTTGAGCGATGACCAAATCCGCCATCCCGAAGGGATCCCCCGGATTTGGTATGAGGCCGCGGATCGAACGGGATCGGTTCAGCGGTTGTCCTCGAAAATCTCGTGCCGACCGCTTTCCATGCCATCCCTGCGCGGCTGGCAGGCGGCCAGAATTCCCTCGATCCCGGCGCGGAACGCGGCGAGCGTGCCCAGCGGCCGGGCGCAGCCGCCGCAGGCGATCGCGGCTTCCGCGGTCGGGTCCGCCGGCCAGGTGACGGCGGGGGAGCCGCAGGCCGCGCAGGCGAAGCTCCCCGCGCTCACGAGGATCGCCGCCCCCAAATCGGCTGCGGCCTGGGCGCCCATCAGGCGCTGTTCCTGTAGTAATGCGAGAAGTCGCGGTAGAGCGTGCCGCGGTCCGCCGCCCGGCCCTGGTGGCGCTTGAGGTCGACCTTGTTCAGGACGAGACCGGCCACCGTCAGACCGAGCCGGCGCATATAGGCGAGGCTCGCGGTGACCGCCGCCTTCTGGGTGCCGTGCCAGGCCACGACGTGGACCACGGCGTCGGCGTGCTGGCGCAGGAGCGCCACGTCGCCGAGCAGCAGCACCGGGGGCACCTCGACTAGGATCACGTCGTAGCGCTCGCGCGCCTCCCGCACGAGCATGCCGAAGGTCGGCTCGGCGTAGATGTCGTGCCCGTCCTTGAGACCGGAGACGCGGCGGATGGTCGAGATGCGGCCCTCCGCCTCCTCGTCCTCCGTCTCGGGGCCGGACGTGCCGAGGCGGGCATCCTCGATCGCGGCGCGGCGGGGCGAGCCGTCGAGGATCAGCACCCGGCGCCCCATGGCGGCGAGCGAGCGCGCTACCGAGCGGGCGACCACGGACTTGCCCTCGCCCGGCATCGCCGAGGTGACGAGGACGACCTTGAGCGGTTCGCGCACGGCGACGAGCTCGGCCACCGCCGCCCGCACGGCCTCGCGGAAGACGAGGTCCTGCTCCAGGCGCTCGCCCGAATGCTCGCCCGCCGGCCGGCTCGGCAGCAGCGCGAGGCAGGGCAGGCCGGTCTCGGCCTCCATCTCGCCCTGGCTGCGGTAGCCGCGGTCGCGGCGGTCGAGCGCCAGCGCCAGCACCGAGCCGGCCCCGGCGCCGGCAAACAGGCCGAGGCCGAGCACGAGGCCGAGGCCGGGGCCGGTGGGCAGGGTCGGCACCTTGGCCGGCGCCAGCATCTGCGCCATCACCGGCTTGAGTTCGCTGAGCGCATTGGCGGTCTGGTAGCCCTCGTCGAGGACGCGCAGGCGGTCGCGGGCGGCGGTGGCATCGGCCTGCAACGCGCGCAGCTTCGATTCGAGCGCCTTGCTCTCGATCAGCGAGCGGCGCACGGTCGCGACCCGCGCCTCGGCCGAGGCTTCGAGCCCGCGGGCGGCGCCGAGATCGACCTCGACCAGTTTCAGCACCTCGGCCATGCGGGCCTGGAGCCGCTGCTGCAGCGCGGCGATCGAGGCCTTGAGCCGCAGCACGCTCGGGTGGTTGTCGCCGGAGACCGCGGTGAGCTGCTCCAGCTCCTGGCGCAGCTTGCTGTCGTCGGCCAGCATCTGCTGGATCACCGGCGAGATCGTCGTGTCGGCGGCGTTCGGCACGCCGCCGAAGCGCATCACGTCCCCGGCGCGCTGCAGCCGTGCCTCTTCGGCCAGCCGCTTGGCCGAGGCGCTGGAGAGTTCGGTCAGGGCATCGCGCAATTGCTGCTCGCGCAGGTCCACGCCCTCGCGCACCGACTCGACGAAGCCGGTGCGCTTGCGGAAGGCATCGATCTCGCCTTCCAGCCGCGCGAGTTCGCCGCGCGAGACCTGGATCTGCTCGGCATACCACCGGCTCGCCCGCTCGGTGGCGAGGGAGGCCGCCTGCATTTTACGGGCGAGATACTCGGTGGCGAAGGTGTTGGCGGTCTCGGCCGCCCGCCGCGGATCGCGGTCGCGGTATCCGATGGTGATCAGATAGGCCTTGGCGTCGTTGCCGACGGTGAGCCCGCGCAGGAGCCCCTGCGCCCGGGCGTCCCGCTCGGTCTCCTGCTGCGTGGTCGCCTGCTGCGTCGTTTCCCCTTGGCGGGAGCCGGGAGGCGCGGGCAAAGCCGCCTGGACTCGGGTCTCGAGGGCCTGGCGCAGGGAGGCGACCCATCCCGCCGGCGGCTCCTTGGCCGCGTGCTCCGCTTTGGGCCCTTCGGTCTCGAGCCGGCCCGCCACCGCCTGCGCGATGGCGAACGAGCGGATGATGCGCGCCTCGCTCTCCACCACCGAGGCCGGCTCCAGGGCGATCTGCGGGCCGGACTTGCCGGTCCCGCGCACGTCCTGGGTCTGGCCGAAATCGAACTGGAGCAGCACCTCGGCGACGTAGCTCGGCGGCAGGGCGAGCGAGGCCGCCCCGGCCGCCAGCGCCGACAGGCCGGCGATCGCGGCGATCATCAGCTTGCGGCGCCACAGCACCGCGAGGGCGTGCCCGGTGACCGCCTCGTAATGGGCGGTGAGCGAGGGCCGAGCGCCGGGCGGGTCGGCTTCGTGGAACGGGTCCATGGGTCACGCCTGCATCGGTGTCGAAAGGGAGCGTGTCGGGGAGCGGGGGCGAGGGACCGCAAGGTCCCTCGTCAGCGGGCACCTTTGGCGGTGAGCACCGCCGGCACCGTTTCGAGGAGGATGTACAGGTCGATCCAGATCGACCAGTTGCGGATGTAGAAGCTGTCCTGCTGCTCCTGGACCGCGAGGTCGCCGTCGCTGCGGGCCGAGATCTGCCACAGCCCGGTCAGGCCCGGCGGCACGCTCGCCCGCAGCGCCTGGAAGGTCGGGCCGAAGCGCTCGGTGTGGTAGGCCGGGAAGGGCCGCGGCCCGACCACGCTCATGTCGCCGCGCAGCACGTTGAGCAGTTGCGGCAGCTCGTCGAGGCTGGTGCGGCGGATGAAGCCGCCGATGCCGGGCAGGACGCGCGGATCGTCGCGCAGCTTGCAGAACCGCTCCCACTCGTGCCGGGCGGCCTCGTCGGCGGCGAGGTGGTCGGCCAGACGCGCCTCCGCGTCGCGGAACATGCTGCGCAGCTTGTACACGCGGATGGTGCGGCCATCGCGCCCGACGCGGGGCTGGACGTAGAAGGCAGGCCCCGGATCGGCGAGCTTCACCGCCAGCGCCAGCACGCCGATCAGCGGCCCGAACAGGAGGAGCGCGGGCAGCGCCACGGCAAGATCGAGGGCGCGCTTGAGGCGCAGGTTGTGCGGCAGGAAGATCGCCCGGCGCACCACGAGCCCGACCACCGAGCCGAGGCACCGGGTCTGGAGGCGCACGGTCTCCACCTCCGGCGCGTGGTGGGCGACGATGACCTGCCGGAACGGATGCCGGGTCAGCCAGGCGAAGCGGTCGGGGGCGCGCTCGCCCGGCGTGCAGATCGCGACCTCGGCCGCCGCCAGCAGCTCCGCCATGCGCTCCGACAGATTCTCCGCCGCGCGCCCCGGCTCCTCGGCCGGCCCCGGCGGCACGGTGCGCAAGGGCTGGACGCGAAAGGGTTCGACGTGGAACGGCTCGACCGCTTGATCGGGGGCGCGGACGATGCCGATCGGCCGCAGGCCGAGTTCCGGCCGCGCGGCGAGGCTGCGGGCGAGTTCCACCGCGCCCTCGCCGTAGACGATGGTCGCCGCCCCCCACACGCCCCGTCGGACGAGCCGCGCACGCACGAACCCCTCCGCGTAGTGCCCGAGCGGAATCGAGAAGAGGGCGGCGATTCCGGCGGCGGTCCAGAGCCACGGCGAGGCCCCGCCGCCGACCAGCACGGCCGCGCCGAACGCGAAGGCGGCGGCGAGACCGCGGCGGCGCAGCCGCTCGATCGGCTCCGCCTCGATCGGTTCGTAGAGCCCGCACAGGGCCAGGGTGCCGATCTGCAGGGCGCACCAGCCGATCAGCGGGGCCGGGGCGAGACCGGGAAGGGCCCCGGCCGCGGCCATGACGGCCAGGCTCGCCCCGCAGGCGGCCAGCACGGCGGCGACGTCGCCGCCGATGAGGGCGCCGGTGACGGTCAGGCGCCGGGCCCAGGCGGCCGCCTCGGAGCGTCCGGGCCGGGCCGGGCCGAGACGCTCCTGAAGCCGCTCCTGCAGCCGGTCCTGCGCACGCTCCTGCCAGCTCGGCCCCCCGGCCGGCAGGAGGCCGGTGTTGACGACATCGACGTCCGGCATGGATTCGCTCGCGCTGCACTGCCTGCGGGGAGGGAGGGACGGTCGGCCGGCCTACTCTGCGGCCTACTCGGCGGCTTGCCTCGGGGCGGCGTCCGCCTCCCGCTGCGCCTCCTGAATCTGCGCCTCGATCCAGCGGTAGGTGGGCTTCAGGCCCTCGCGCAGGTGGATGCCCGGCTCCCAGCCCAGGACCTCGCGCAGGCGGGTGTTGTCGCTGTTGCGCCCGCGCACGCCCTGCGGCTTGCTCAGGTCGAACGACTTGTTGATCGTCTTGCCGGCGACGTCGGCCACGAGATCGACGAGGCCGCTGATGTTGACGAGCTCGTCCGTGCCGAGGTTGAGCGGCCCGTGATGGTCCGACTGCATGATCCGGTAGATGCCCTCGACGCAGTCGTCCACGTACATGAACGAGCGGGTCTGCTGGCCGTCGCCCCAGATCTCGATCGTGCCGCCGTCGGGCGTATGCGCGACCTTGCGGCAGATCGCGGCCGGCGCCTTCTCCTTGCCGCCGTCATAGGTACCGTTGGGCCCGTAGACGTTGTGGAAGCGGACGGAGCGGGTCGGGAAGCCGTAATCCTCGGTGAAGTACTGGCAGAGCTTCTCCGTGTAGAGCTTCTCCAGGCCGTAGCCCTCCTCGGGGGCGGCCGGGAAGGCGTCCTCCTCCTTGAGCGGGATCACGCTCGGCACGTCCTGGAGGTGCTGCGGGTAGACGCAGGCCGAGGACGAGAACAGGAACCGCTCGACCCGCGCGTCGAAGGCCGCCTTCAGCATCTGCGCGCTGATCATCGTGTTGTTGAAGGTGATCGAGGCGTGTGCGCCGGAGATGTAGCCGATGCCGCCCATGTCGGCGGCGAGGTTGTAGACCTCGTCGACGCCTTTGACCGCCTCGCGGCACTCGTCGAAGGAGCGCAGATCGGCGAGCATGAACTCGTCCGCGTCGCTCGGGCCGAAATCGGGATATTTGATATCGACGCCGCGGACATGATAGCCGTGGCGACGCAAGTACGTCACCAGATGTCCACCAATGAAACCGCCGGCCCCGGTGACAACTGCGCTCTTCGACATGGTTTTGACGCCTTTCTGCTTCGGCACTTCGATTCTTATTTCGTGGATCGACTAAGCATATCTTCTCGATGGGCGATCATACTTTCGCGCTCATCTAGCCCTTCGGAGTGCCTGGCGGGGCTTCCGATCATCGGGTGCGCTCCCGCCGGGCGGCGGGCGTTTCGTGAGAGACACTCAGAAGGAGCGCCGCGGCCGCGCCGGTGCCGGCCGCGACGTGCTCGCGAGCTGGACCGAGGCGCGCAGGATGAATTCCGGCACGATCCGCCCGTAGCGCCGCCCCAGCCGCCGCGGCTCGGTGCCGAGGCGGAAGGCCCATTCGAGCCCGCGCCGCTGCATCCAGACCGGCGCCTGCCGCTTGGTGCCGGCGAGAAAGTCGAAGGCCGCGCCGACGCCGACCATGACCGGCACCTCCAGCCGCTCGCGGTGGCGCGCCATCCAGTATTCCTGCTTCGGGGTCGAGAGCCCCACCCACAGGATGTCGGGCTTGGCCGCGTTGATGCGAGCGACGATGCCGGCGTCCTCCTCCGGAGTCGTCGGGCGGAAGGGGGGCGAGAAGGTGCCGGCGACGGGCAGTTCCGGGAACTGCTCGGTGAGGCGCGCGGCCAGCCGCTCGGGCAGACCGGAGGCACCTCCGAAGTAGTATTGCCGGTAGCCCTTGCGCGCCGACAGGGCTGTGAGCGCGCGCATCAGGTCGGGCCCGTAGACCCTTTGCGTGCGCGGGAAGCCGAGCCGGCGCGCCATGAAGACCAGCGGCATCCCGTCCGGCGTGACGAGGCCGGCTCCCTCGTGGATCGCCCGCAGGGTGCGATCGGTCTGGCACTCGATGACGCCGTGGGCGCCGGTGATGCAGACGTAGTGGCGCTGGCGGCCGAGGATCCAACCCTCGACCGCCGCCACCGCATCGTCCAGGGTGATCGCGCTGACCGGCACCCCCAGGATCGGAACGCGGGGAAGCGGCGCGCTCATGAGCCGGTCTTCGCGAGTTCCGGCAGCGCCGGCTCGAACGGGGTCACGCTCGAGGCGGAGGCCGAGAGCAGCGTCTCGAAATAGGCGATGGTCTTCATCAGACCCTCGTCGAGATCGACCTTCGGGCTCCAGTGCAGCATCGCCTTCGCCCGGCTGATGTCGGGGCAGCGCTGGCGCGGATCGTCCTGCGGCAGCGGGCGGTAGACGATCTCCGAGCGCGAGCCGGTGAGCGCGATGATCCGTTGGGCGATCTCGGCGATCGTCACCTCGGTCGGGTTGCCGAGATTGACCGCGCCGTCCAGCGTGCCCTCGACGTTCATCAGGCGCATCAGCCCCTCGACGAGATCGTCGACGAAGCAGAAGGCCCGGGTCTGGCGGCCGTCGCCGTAGAGGGTGATCGGCTCGCCCCGCAGCGCCTGCACCACGAAGTTCGACACCACCCGGCCGTCGTCGCGGTTCATCCGCGGCCCGTAGGTGTTGAAGATGCGCGCCACCCGGATCGGCACGTGGTGCCGGCGCTGGTAGTCGAAGAACAGGGTCTCGGCGCAGCGCTTGCCCTCGTCGTAGCAGGCGCGCGGGCCGCTGACGCTGACGAGGCCGCGATAGTCTTCGGGCTGCGGATGCACGTCCGGATCGCCGTAGATCTCGCTGGTGGAGGCCTGGAGGATCGGGATGCCGAGCCGCTTGGCGAGCCCGAGCATGTTGATCGCCCCGAGCACGCTCGTCTTCGTCGTCTGCACCGGATCGCGCTGGTAGTGGACCGGGGAGGCGGGGCAGGCGAGATTGTAGATCTCGTCCACCTCGACGTAGAGCGGGAAGGTCACGTCGTGGCGCATGACCTCGAAGCGCGGGTTGCCCAGGTGCCCTGCGAGGTTCGACCGGTCTCCCGTGTAGAAATTGTCGACGGCGAGCACGTCGTGCCCCTGCGCCACCAGTCGATCGCACAGGTGGCTGCCGACAAATCCGGCCCCACCTGTCACGAGAATACGCTTCTTCATCGCTCGACGTCTCCCATTGTCGTTCGATGACAGATTAGGAGACGGTGACCGCGCCCGGCATTGCTGTTTCGAGGAAGACGAGGCGCCTCATGGTGCGAAGGCGACGTACCGCCACCGGGCGGCCGCCGCCCCTTTCGCGTTCCGGCCGGCCCATCGGCGCGGACATCGTTCCCAACCGCGCCCGCGGGCCGGTGCCGGCCCCGTCGGACTAACCCGGTCGCGAACCGAGGAGGGCCCGAATAGCCAGGACAAAACGGGTGGGGGCTCTGGCATTCAGTCAGGGCGCCGCGACGGCTTGGCCCTTTTCCGGGCACGGCGGAGGCGGCGCAGGCACCGAAGGCCGGCGCCGAAGCCGGTATTCTCCGGGACGCCGGACGCCCGCACCGCGGCCTCGAGAGGCGAAGGCATGCTCGACTTCAGGACTTTTCGGTCTGGGAACGACGGGCGTCGCTGCGGCGCATGGCTTGCGGCGTTGCTCGGAGCGGTGCTCGCGCTCTGGCCCACCGGCGCGCCGATGGCGGCCGAGACTCTGCTGCCGGAGCCTGCGGCCGAGGCCGCGCTGCTCCTGTCGAGCGGCGACAAGGTGACGATGGTCGTGTTCGGCCAGACGGAGCTCACCGGCGAGTACGTCGTCGATGCGGTGGGCGACCTGAACCTGCCGATGGTCGGCCGCATCCGGGTCGCGGGCCTGAGCCCGGAGCAGGCGGAGAGCCTGGTCCGCACCCGGCTCAACGACGGCTTCCTGCGCTCGGCCACCGTCAGCCTGCGGCTCTCCGAGATGAAGCCGGTCTACGTGCTGGGCGAGGTGCGCTCACCCGGCAGCTACACCTACCGCTACGGCCTCACCGTGCTCGGCGCGGTGGCTCTGGCCGGCGGCGGGCGGGTCGGCGACCGCTCGATCACCGAGCTCAAGGCCGAGGTGCTGACCGCCCGCGAGCGGCTCCGCAGCCTCGAACTCGCCCGGCTCGCCCAGCGCGCCCGCCTCCTGCGCCTGGAGGCGCAGCGGGACGGGCGGACGAGCTTCGTCTCCGACGAGCTGATCGGCCCCGAGGCCATCGCGCTCCTGCGCGGCGAGCAGGAGATCTTCTCGCTCCAGCGCGAGACGGAGCGCAGCGAGGTCGGCCTGCTGCGCCAACAGATCGAGCGACTCGAGACCGAGCGGGCATCGCTGAGCCAGCAGCGGACCCTCATCGAGGAGCAGGTCAAACTGACCGAGGCCCAGGTCCGCAACTACGCGCGGCTGACCGATAACGGCCACGGCCTGCAGACGATCATGGTGGACCGGCAGCGCGAGAACGCCCGCGTCCGGGCCGAACTCGCCCGGATCGACGCGGACCTCGCCCGCAACGGGACCGCCACCGGCGAGATCACCCTGCGCCAGCGCGACACCGAGAACGGCCACCGGCGCCGGGTCGTGGCCGACCTCCAGGCCACCCGCCAGCAGCTCCTGGAGACCGAGGCGAGCCTGCCCATCGCCCGCGACCTCCTGGAGAGCCGCGCCCGGCGGCTCTCCGCCTCCGACGGCGGCAGCGAGGCCACCGGCTGGACGATCGAGGTCACCCGGACCCTGCGCGACCGAGCGGTGACCTTCAAGGCCGCGCTCACCTCGGTGCTGCTGCCCGGCGACGTCGTGCAGGTCTCGCCCGCCAAGGCCGGAACCGGCGAGGGGCCGCCCCCCACCCGAGACGGGGCGGCCGCGCCCGGTCCCGTCTCGCAGGCCACGCCGGCCCTGCGCCGCTCGATCGAGACCCCCTGATCCCTTTCTCCGAGTCCCGCCTCCGATTCCCTCCTCCAAGTCCCAGCACAAAAGGACGCCCGTCGATGCCTGCACGGATCCAGCCCGTCATCCTCTGCGGCGGCTCGGGAACGCGGCTCTGGCCCACCTCCCGCACCTCGCTGCCGAAGCAGTTCGTGCCTCTGCTCGGGCCGCACTCGACCTTCCAGCAGACCCTGCTGCGGCTCCAGGGCCCGCTCTTCGCCCCGCCGATCGTCGTGGCGAACCGCGATCACCGCTGCCTGGTCGAGAAGCAGGCGGCAGCCATCGACGCCGCCGTCACCCTGCTGCTGGAGCCGGAGCGGCGCGATTCCGGCCCGGCGATCCTGGCCGCCTGCACCCTGGTCGCGCGGCAAGATCCGGACGCGGTGGTGCTCGTGCTCCCCTCCGACCATATCGTCACCGAGCCGCGCGCCTTCCGCCGGGCGGTGGCCTCCGCCCTGCCGGCGGCGCGGGCCGGGCGCCTCGTCACCTTCGGCATCGAGGCCGATCACCCCAGCACCGAGTACGGCTGGATCCGCCCCGGCGCGCGGGTCGAGGCGCGCTGCCACGCGGTTCACACCTTCGCGGAGAAGCCGGACGCGGCCCGCGCCGCCAGCTACCTCTCGGACCGCTGGCTGTGGAATTCCGGCAATTTCCTGATGCGGGCCGACACCCTGTGCGCCGAGTATGCCGCATTTGATCCCGAGACGGCCGCCGCCGCCGCCCTCGCGGTAGAGGCCGCCGCCGACGAGGGCGGGGCACTCGCCCTCGATGCCGCGGGGTTTGCCGGCACGACCAAGACCTCGCTGGACTTCGCGGTGATGGAGAAGACGAGCCGCGCCGCGGTCGCGCGGATGCGCTGCGGCTGGTCGGATGTCGGCAACTGGAACGCGCTCTGGGCGATCAGCGAGCACGACGACCTCGGCAATGTCAGCCGCGGCGCGGCCGAACTGTTCGACAGCGAGGGCTGCTTCGTGTCGTCCGAGGGCATGGTGACCTCGCTCGTCGGCGTGCGCGACCTCGTGGTCGTGGCCGAGAAGGACGCGATCCTGGTAGCCGACCGCAGCCGCTGCGGCGACGTACGCAAGATGGTCGAAATCCTGCGCAGCAAGGGCCGGCCCCAGGCCGAGTGGCACGCCTCCTCGCACCGCCCCTGGGGCAGCTACCGGGTGCTGGAAGCCTCCGACGGTTTTCAGGTCAAGCGGATCACCGTCGCGCCGGGCGGGCGGCTCTCGCTGCAGAAACACCGCCACCGCGCCGAGCACTGGGTCGTGGTGCGCGGCTGCGCCCGGGTCACCGTGGACGACACGGTCGCCGATTACCGCGAGAGCGAGCACATCTTCATCCCGCTCGGCGCGATCCACCGCCTCGAAAACCCCGGCAACGACGATGTCGAGCTGATCGAGGTCCAGCTCGGCAGCTACCTCGGCGAGGACGACATCGTCCGCCTCGAGGATGCCTACCACCGCGCCTGACGTCACCCGCCATGACCGGCGCCAGGACGGATTCCGAGGAACGGACGACGGAGACCGGCCCGGACGCCGCGGCGTCCGAGCCGGCGGAGCGCGGCGTCCTGACCCGTCACTGGGACAGCCTGGACGGGGAGGCCGCCGCGCTGCTCGGTGCGGTCGAGCGCGACCTCGACCGGGTGCCGGAAGGGGGGCTCCTGCGTCCGGCACCCCTCTGCGGGGAGGGCGCGCGGCCCCGGCTCGGCGGTCCGAGCCTCGCGGCCTCCGCTCCCGAGCGGCCCAAGCGCTGGATCACCGCCGTGCTGGTCGCGGCGGCGCTGACGCTGCCCTTCGCCACACCCGCGGGCGATGCCCGCTCGCGGGCCTCGATCGTTGAACCCGTGCCGGAGCGGCGCACCGAGTGACGGCTGACCGGTTCACAGCAGTGCGTGGCGCCGGTTGACCGCGATCTGGACCAGCCCGGCGCGGGACTCGACGCCGAGCTTCTTGCGCATGCTGGAACTGGCGTTGATCACCGTGCGGTAGCTCACGGCCATGGCGCTGGCGATGGCGTCGTAGGATTTGCCCTGGCTCAGCAGCGACAGGATCTGCAACTCGCGCGCGCTCAAGGTGGCGAGCGGGGCGGGGCGGGCGCTGCGGTTCAGCATCGCCACGTCGGTGGCGAGCGCGTGCGGCAGGTAGCCCCGCCCGGCATGGACGGCGTCGAGCGCCTCCAGGAAGGCGTCCGACCCGGCATCCTTGAGCACGAAGCCGAGCGCACCGCTCTCCAGGGCGCGGGAGACGAGCACCGGGTCGGCATGCATGCTGAAGACCAGGATGCGTGCGGCGGGGTCCAGCGCCCGGATGCGGCGGATCAGCGACAGCCCGGACAGCCCATCATCGCGAAAGCTCAGATCGGCCACCACGAGGGCCGGCCGGTGCCGGTGGAACAGACGGTAGCCCGAGACGATGTCGGCGGCCTCGTAGACCCGTCCCACGCCCGCGGCTTCCGCCAGCCGGCGCACGCCCTGCATCACGATCGGGTGGTCGTCGATGACGAGGAGCGTCTCCGGCCGGGCCGGCACGGTCCGGGGCAGGGCGGCGGCGCGTCCGCTGCTCACGGCTGCCCTCCCGGCTGACGCGGCAGCTCCGGCGCGGTGACCTCAGGCCGCTCGCGGGCTTCGAGGCGGGCCAGGGCCGTAGCGTGGTCGGCGCCCTGGGCGCGGGTGTTGTAGTAATGCTGGCACATCTCGCCGTAGAGACTCTTGTGGCGACCGCGCAAAGCCGCGATCGCGCCGAGGCCGTCGATCAGGCCGCGATAGGATTCGGTCTTGCCGATCTCGGACAGCATCTGTCCGAGCTGCACCGTGCGGTTGGCGATCATGCGCTTGTCTTCCACGAAGGCGCTGCGCGCCCGGTCGAGGGATTCGCGCAAGTCCCTGACCGCGGCGGCGTCCGCGGGCAAGGGGTGTCCCGCCTCGCGCCCCGCGAGCCAGCGCGCCGGATCCGTGCCGTCGGTGGGCGAGAGCCAGTCGGGCAGGTGATCCTCCGCGGTCGAGGCGACGATCGCCCCGTCGTCGCCGCGGTCTGGCGCCGCGCTCGCCGTCTCGGTGGACGTCTCGGCGCCGCGGTCGCAGGCGGAGAGGAGGAGCAGGGCGGCGAGCCCGGCGATCAGACGGGCCGCGGGCGATCTCATCGCGGGATGTCCTGTGCGGGGGTAGCGACGGCGAGGCTGCGCGGGCCCTCGGCGACGGAGAGGCGGTCCACCTCCTTCAGCGTGGCGAGATCGAGGACGGAGACGCTGTCGGAGAACCAGTTCGCGACATAGGCCCGGCCGCCCTCGATCACGATGCCCTCGGGATAGCGGCCGACACCCACCGTCGCGGCGATCGTGAGGGTGCCCGCATCGAGCACGGTGACCGTGCCGGCCTGCTGGTTGGTCACGAACACCCGCGCCCCGTCCGGGCTCACGGCGAGCCCGTAGGGCATGGCGCCGGCCGGGACGGTGGCGAGCGCCTCGAGCCTTCCGGTGTCGATCACGGTGAGGTCATTGCTGCGCACGTTGCCGACATAGAGGCGGCGCCCGTCCGGGCTCAGCGCCAGGGCGAAGGGCGCGGTGCCCACAGAGATCGTCGCGATCCGCGTCATCCGGGCGGCGTCGAACACGCTGACCTGGTGGCTTTCCCGGTCGGCGACGTAGAGCCGGCCCGCGCGGTCGAGGGCGATGTGCGCCGGGTCGCGGCCGGTCTCGGCGGAGGCTTCGACGGTGCCGTCCGCGGCCGAGAGCCGATCGACGCGGTGGCCCGACCAGTCGGCGACGAACAGGGTCCGGCCGTCCGCCGACGCCGCGAGGCCGAAGCCCTGGCCCTTGTAGGGGAGGCGGCGCAGCACCGCCCCCGTGGCGCCGTCGGCGACCGTGATCGCCTGCCCGTCGGGATGGCTGAGGAAGACGAGCCCGCCGCCCGCCGCCACCGTCGCGGGGGCGCCCGCGACGGTGGCGTGGCCCGCGACCGCGCCCGCCTCGACGCGCGTGACCTGCGCTCCCTGCTGGCTCGCGACGTAGACCGTCGCGGCCCGCACCGGCAGGCCGGCGAGCAGGAGGATGGGCAGCGCGGCGAGGGCGGGACGGATCATTTGGCCTTGCCACCCTCCACGGCCGCCTTCAGGCCCTTCAGCCCTTCCGAAAAGTACGTGTTCATCGCCGCCTTGCCGGCCTCGTCGCTGAGGTTCTCTGGGGGCTCGTTGCCGGTATCGCCGCGGTAGAAGCGGCCCATCCACTCCACCTTGGCGCCGTCGCCCTCCGGGCTCACGGTGAGGGTCGCGGAGTAGGACGAGACCGGCAGCGCCTTCAGGTCCGGCTCGCCCATCCGGTAGGAATAGGTGCGCGCGTCCGCCTTGTACTCGTCGAGGCTCTCCTCGATCTTGCCGCCGCTCTTGAAGGTGAGGGTGCGGGTGCCGCTCTCCTTGGAGCCGCTGCCCTCCGCCTTCGCGATCGCCGGGTGCCACTTCCCGATGCCGGCGAAGTCGCCCGCCACCTTCCACACCGCGTCCGGGCTCGCCTTGATCGTGATCGACTGGGAGACTTTCTGCGGGGTCGGGCCGTGGGCGAGGGCGGCGGTCGCGGCGAGTGCGAGCGGAAGAACGAGAAGGGACAGACGCATTATAACATCCTGCTGGGGGTGAAGGGTGTGAGGCGGGCGCGCCGCGCACCCGCGAGGAAGCTGGCGAGCACGAGCGCGAGCGCCGCCGCGCCGAGGAAGGGGCGCGGGTCGAGCCGGCCGGGCAGGGGGCGCGGGGTCGCCGCCGCAAGCAGCGGCGCGCGCAGGCTGTCCGGCCCGTCGAGATGGGCGTAGGCGAGGCCGGTCTGGGCGGCGAGCGCCTTCAGATGCGGCTCGCGCACGGAGGAGAGATGCTCCTCGCCCCGCGCCGCGGCGCCACCGAAGGGGGCGTTGCGCGGGTTGTAGCCCTCGCGCGATTCCGCGTCGGCGGGCGGCGGCCCGAAGCGGTTCTCCTGCTGCACGTCGGTCTCGGCGTAGAAGCCGGTCTCACGGCCGCGATCGTTGAATTTCGGGATCGGCGCGAGCGCGTGGCCACCCGCCCCGACGATCAGGCCGCGCACCGCGCCGGGCTTGCCCTCGAAGGGCGGGATGCCGTTGGCGGGCAGGGGCGGCGTCTCCTGGCCGTCGGTGACGAACAGGAGGTCGGTGTCGAGTTCGCCGGCCATGGTGATGGCCCTGTGCAGGCCCGCGGCGACGCGGCTGTCGCCCTCCCAGGCCATGCGCCAGTCGAGTGCGGCGATCGCCCCGTCCAGCGGCGCGAAGTCGGCGCAGACCTCGATCGGCGCGAACAGCAGGAACGGGCGCCGCTCGGTGAAGAGCGCGAGCGCCAGGCGCGAGCCGCAGGGCAGTTCCGGCAGGAGATCGCGCAGGGCCGCCTTGGCGATGTCGAGCCGGCTCGCCGGGCGCCCGTCGCGCGTATAGTCGCGCACGTTCATGCTGCCGGTGATGTCGACCACCGCCAGCACCGACACGCCCGAGCGGGTGAGCGGCAGCGGCGGCACGACGATCGCCAGGCCTGCGAGCAGCAGGGCTGCGGCGAGCGCCTGGAAGCGGCGGTCGCGCAGGTTTTTTCCGAAGGGGAACTCGGCCCACACACTCATGGCCCACCCCGGGGCTGACCAGGGATGTCGGTCCAGATCTGCTTGGGCTCGGCCTTCAGCTCGTCGCCGAACTTGCGGTCGAACTCAGGGAAGTCGCGGATCAGGCGCGAGGCGACGTCGAAGTTGAACTTCGCGTCCCAGAAGTCGGGCCGGGCCTGGAGCGCCCGGCGGTAGTCCTGACGCGCGAGCGTGACCTGCGGGCCCGCCTTGTCGAGTTCGCTGCGCTCGATCAGCCGGAAGGCCTCGCGGATGCGGGCATTGGCGACGATGTAGCGGGCGCGCGCCGCCGCATCCCCGGATCTGCGGTTGTCGAGGGTCTCCAGCAGCGGCTCGGTCTCGCCCAGGCGGTCGCGGAAGGCCAGGAACTTGACCCGCGCGACGAGGAGCGCGTCCGGCGCGTCGGGCAGGACGGCGATGTCGCGCCCCGCTTCCAGTTCGGCGATGGCCGCGTTGGTGCGCGTGTCCCGCCACGCCGCGAGCGCGAGGGCGGCGGCGGCGGCAGCGAGCAGGATCGGCAGCAGCACGAGCAGGATCGGGCGGAGGCTGCGCCAGACTTGGCGCACGCCTGCGCCGATCCGGGTGCGCAGCGATGGGGATTGAGAATGCGCGGGGGCGAGAGCGGAGGGCATCATGCGGCGGCCCTTTTCGGCACGGCGGCCGCCCCATCGGTGGCCGGAGCCGGATCAGCGCGGCGCTTCGACGACAGCCGCGCGGGCGTGCGGACAAAATCCGTCTCTGCGAGCTTGGCAAGGACGAGGAGCAGCAGGCCGAGGGCGGCGATCCCGTAGGCCCAGCCGCTGAGGTCGCGGCGGGGACGCTCCTCGGTATAGGGAATGGGATCGCGCTCCAGCGCCTCGATCTGGCGCACGGCATTCGCCACCGCGTCGGCGCCCTCGGCCTCGAAGGCGCGGTAGGGCACGCCGAGGCTCTTGAAGAACAGGTCGAGATGGCGCTCGGGCGCGGCCTGCGGCGTGTCCTCGCCCGCGGGCTTGTCGTGGATCGAGGGCGAGCCCTTGGTGCGCAGGAACAGCCAGTAGAGGTTCGGCTGCACCCGAGTGAACTCGGCCCGCAACTGCGCCTGGATGCGCGGATCGATCACCGCCGCCCCGTCCGAGACCAACAGCAGGGCGCGCGACACCCCCGGCGCGCCGGCGCCGAATTGCGACAGCGCCATGCCGAGGCCGCGGGCGACGTTGGTGTAGTCGAGACCCGGCCGGTCGATGGCGGCGATGGCCGCGCGCACGGCGTCGTGCCGGTCGGTCATCGGCACGACGAGCATCGGCGCCGTTGAGAAGGCCGTCACCGCGAACTGGTCGTGGGCGCGCTCGCCGACGAAGTCGCGCAGGATGCGCCGGGAGGCCATGGCCTTCGACTCCTCCGCCCCCGAGGGCTGCCGGCCGGCAAACGTCTCGTTCATGCTGCCTGAGCGGTCGATCAGCATCGAAACTTGCGCGCCGATGCCGGTGCGGGTCACCCGCTCGCCGGCGCGGTACGGCCCGGCCAGTGCCAGGACGAGGCCGCCGACCGCCAGGATGCCGGCGGCGGTCAGGGCGATCCGCAGGCCGGAGGAGAGGGGATCCTCGGGCGCCGCCGCGACCGAGGACACCGCGCTGCGCCGGGTGACGGACAGGAGCAGCGGCAGGAGCGCCAGCGGCAGGAGCCAGAGCAGCCAGGGCGTGGCCACGCCGAGGGAGGGGAGGAGCGCCGTCACCCGCGTCACGCGCTCCGCTCGACCGCGCCGAGGCGGCGCAGCAGGGTCTCGGCCTCGGGCAGGGGCAGCGTCGTGCCGGCCCCGGCGGTGTCCCGGCCGAAGAAGGCCAGCCGCGAGGCGGAGAAGAACGTTTGGAGGCCCTCCGCCTGAGCCTGGAAAGCCGGGTGCCGCCCCAGGAAATCCGGCAGGTCGTCGGCGAGCACCCGGCGCCCGTCGGTGGCGTCGAGGCCGCGATGCAGGGCGAGCAGCGCCTCGCGGTACAGGGCTTCCCCCTGCGATTGCCGTTTCGCCCGGCCAAGCGCTTTCAGCGCCTGCGCGAAGGGCCGGCCGCGGCGATGTCCGAAAATCCACCATGCCCGGTCGTAGGCGAGCAGCCCCAGCGCCAGGACGGCGAGCGCGAGGAAACCTGCGGCGGAGGCCAGGGCCGGCTGCGGATCGAGGCGCGGGGTGCGTCCGTCGGGCCGGAGGTACTCGGCCGGGTCGTCGCGCCGCTCGGGCTGCACCTCGCGAAGGGGCGAGACGCCGATCTTCCAGGTCGGCACCTGCGCCACCGCCGTGGTCGATCCGTTCGTGCCGGCACTCTCGACCGTGACGGGAAAGCCCGGCACTTCGAGGGTGCGGGCATCGAGCGCCACGTAGAAGTCCTGATAGGTCAGGCGCAGGCGGATCACATGCGCGCCGTCAGCCCCCCGGCTCTCTTCGGTGCGCACGTCGCGCAGGTCGAGCCAGTAGGTGACCGGGCCGGGCTTCGGCAGGGAAGGGCGCTGCAGGGTGAAACCGGGATCGGTGCGGATCTCGGCCTGGACCTGCACGAGATCGCCCTGGAAATAGCCGAAGGCGCGGGGCGTGCGCAGCTCGACGCCGCGCACCTGGGCGGCGGCCGGCAGCGACACCAGCGCGAGGAGGAGGGCGAGACCAAGCGCGCGCATCGCTCTCACGTCGTCATCAGGTGGCGGCTCAAGGCTTCCGCGTCGAAGCGGTCGGCGAGCCGGAAGGGCGGACGGGCGAAGGGGGTGCAGATCCGGCGCAAGCGTTCGACGCGCTCGGCCTCGCGGGCGATCCAGCGGCGGCGCAAGGACGGGCGCAGGAAGACGAGGCGGCGCCCGGCGCCCTCCAGGTCATCGAGCTCCACGAGGCCCCAGGCCGGCAGGTCTTCGGCCTCTGCGGAATCGGCCAGCAGCACCGGGGTCACGTCGTGCAGCGCCAGCGCCGAGAAGACCGCCTCGATCAGCGCCTCCGGCCAGCGGAAATCGGAGACGAGGAAGATCAGCTTCGGGCGCCCGGCGAGGCGGCGCGCGGCCTCCAGCAGGCCCTCGGCGCCGCGTCCATCGCCGATCGCCTCGCCCAGGCGCGCGGCGGCAGCCTGGGCGGCGGCGCGGTGGCGGGTGGCGGGCAGGGTGAGGTCGTCGCGCAGGGTGTTGTCGCAGGCGATCATGCCGAAGCCGTCGCCGATCCGCGTCGCCGAGCGGGCGAGCGTGGCGCAGAAGGCCTGCGCCAGTTCGCGCCGGTCGGCCCGGCCGCGGAAGCGCATCGAGGCGGAGAGATCGACGAGCGCATAGGTCTCGACCGGGCTGCGCGCCTCGAAGCGGCGCACGAACACGCCCTCGAACGGGTCGCGGAGCGACGCGCGCAGATCGATGCGGCGGGCATCCGGCAGGCGTGAGAAGCTGACCTGATCGCGGAACGTGCCGAGGCCGCCGGCATCGCGCCCGCGATGGGCGCCGACCCGGTGTCCGCCGGGCCGCCAGCGCGGCCAGTAGATGATGTCGGCCGTGTCGCTGACCCCGTCCTCCGGGCCGCTCACGGGGCGGGCACCGTCTCGAACACCGCGCGGATGAGGTCGGGCACGATCTGCGCGCGCCGCATCTCGTAGACGGGCTCGAGGAAGACGCGGTGGGCCATCACCTCGGGGAAGACGGCGCGGATATCCTCCGGCACGAGCCAGTCCCGGCCCTCCAGCCAAGCGCGGACGCGGGCGGCGCGCACGAGGAAGGCGACGCCGCGGGGCGAGGCGCCGCCCTGGATCAGGCGGTCCATGTCGATGCCCGGCAGCCGGATGCCGGCGGGGCCGGGGCGCACCAGCGCCTCCCACAGGCCGACGACGTAGGTCTCGATCGCCGGCTCGGCCGAGATCGCGTGCTGGATCGCGCTGGCGATGGTGCCGATGCGGTCATGGTCGAGCACGCCGGCCGCGACCGCCCCGGTCAGCCGGTCGGTGTCGTGGAAGCGGGGATCGAAGACGAGGTCGCGGCGGGCTTGAGCATCGCGCGGCGCCTCCATGCCGATCTCCATGAGGAAGCGGTCGCGGGCGGCGGCCGGCAGCTCGAAGGTCTCCTCGCGCTCGACCCGGTTGCGGTCGGCGAAGACCTGGAGGTTGGGGAAGCGGTACTCGCGGTTGAAGGCGGTGACGCTGCGCTCGGCCATGATGCGCAGGAGCAGCGCGTGGACCTGGGGCCGGGCGCGGTTGATCTCGTTGAAGAAGAACACCGACAGGTCTTCCGCCTGCCGCAGCACCGGGCCCGGTTCGACCCGCGGGCGGCCGTCCTCGCCGAGATAGGTGTGATAGATCAGGTCGGTGGGCATCATGTCGACGGTGCCCTCGACGCGCTCATAGGCGCCGCCGAGAGCCCGCGCCACCGCGCGCAGCAGCGTGGTCTTGCCGACGCCGACATCGCCTTCGAGCATGACGTGGCCGCGGGCGAAGATCGCGATCGTGAGCAGGCGGATCGCCCGCTCCTGGCCGACGACGACCTTGCCGACCTCGCGCTCGAAGCGCGCGGCCGCATCCCGCCAGTCGGTGAGCATGGCGTCGCCGGGGCGCAGGGTATTCATTCGGCGGTTGGCCTTTGTTTCTTGTTTAGAGTGCCTCACAAAACTCCCAGTCTCTGACCGTCGTCATTCTGGCAATGACGGCGCAGCGGGGGGGAGAGACACTGAGACGCCCTCGCGTGAGCGAGGATCGGGAGAGGGGAGCGCCGCGTCCGGAGAGTTCGGAGCCGGCCCCTCTCCCGCCTGCTTCGCAGGCACCCTCCCCCGTCTCACGTCGGGCTTGCCCGGCTGAGCACTCAGGAATGCGGATATCGGGCAGGCCCGATCTCCGTGGGGGAGGGTGGAGGTGCGGATCAGTTCGCCGAGATCTTGCTCAC
This sequence comes from Methylorubrum sp. B1-46, assembly GCF_021117295.1. Classification (NCBI taxonomy): domain Bacteria; kingdom Pseudomonadati; phylum Pseudomonadota; class Alphaproteobacteria; order Hyphomicrobiales; family Methylobacteriaceae; genus Methylorubrum; species Methylorubrum sp. B1-46. The sequence continues at coordinate 4,544,230 of NZ_CP088247.1, forward strand.
GTCGTACTCGAACTTGCCGGTCTTCTTGAAGTTCTCGACGCGCTTCTTGTTGCGCTCTTCCATCTGCTTAATGGAATCGGCCTGCTTGTTCAGCTCCTTGGGGTCGTGCTTGGGGTCGTACTTGGAGCCGGCGATCTTCTCGGGGAAGCCGGGCTTCGGCTCCCAGCAATTGCCCGGCGCCTTGCACTTGGTGCCGTCATAGGCGAGCGCCGGGGCGGCAAGGCCGGACAGGGCGACGGCGGCGGCGATGATGAGCGTGGACTTCATGGTTTCCTCCACTTCTTGAGACGTGCTCTTGGGTGAGCCTGATCTTCTTGGGACGTGCTTTCGTGGGATGTGGCGAGCGGCGTCCTCGCCCCCTCGATCGCGCCGGTCGATCCGGCCCGAATCCCGAACGGATCACTCCTCCAGCGGCTTGCACTGGCCCTTGGCGTCCTTCGGGATGACTTCGCCCTGCTTGTAGGGCGTGTAGGCCTTCTTCTGCTCGTCGTTGAGCCAGACCGCGTCCTGCTTCGGCCCCGTATAGAGGTGGCGAATCCAGGCGATGGTCTGCAGCATCTCGTCGGGCGTCAGATTCTCGTTGTGCGGGCCCATCATGCCGTTGGCGCCGCCGAAGATCGTCGCGAACAGGCCGACATCGGTCGTGTTCGACGGATAGGTCCAGTAATTGTCGTTGAGACCTGGTCCGAGCTTGCCCTCGGCAAGATGCCCGTGGCAGCCCGAGCACGAAGTCGCGTAGAGGCTCTCGCCGTTGCGCAGGCACGACTTGTCGTCGATGTAGAGGTTCTCGCCGGTCTCGAAGAACTTCTTCACGGCGGGCGTGTCGCGGCCGCCCTCCTTGCCCTGCGTCACGTCCAGCGCCTCGCCGGTCACGGTGTTGCGGAACACCACGCCCGATTGCGGGCCCGATTGCGGCTGGGCCAGGGCGGGAAGGCTGCCCAGAACGCCGCCGAAGAGCGCGAAGCCGAGGAGGGCGGTACCGATCTTTGTCCGGTTCATCATTGTCTTGGTCTTGGTCCTCATCACGGAAGCGATCGCGCGGCGGCTCAATTCGAGACGGGCAGCACGGGCACGCCCTCCTCCTTGAGGATCGCCTCGATCTTGGGCTTGGCCTTCTCCAGGGCGGCATCGATCTCCGCTTTCAGGGCGGTGTCGTCCTTGCGCACGCCCATCGACTGGTCGAAGCTCTGCGGCATCTTCTGGCCGTCGCTGCGGGTGGTGTCGTCGGGCACCGGGGTCATGCGCAGCTTGGTCGAGGAATCGCGCACGTAGCGGGCGACGTCGGGCCCGAAGGCCACGCCGACCTCGGCCTTGCCGGTGGCGACCTCGCTCACCATCCGGGCCGGGTCGATCTGCGTGTATTGGTTCCGCGGCGCGCGGAAGTTCACCAGCGAGTAGAGGTAGGCCATGTCCTCCTCGTAGCGGCCGATGTCCTTGAGCATCGCCTCGGCCGGCGTGCCGAAGCCGACCACCATGTGGCTGACTTCCTTCAGGCGCGGGTCGGACCAGGACTTGATGTCGAGATCCTTGTCGGCGCGGGTGAGGAAGACGTAGCCGGAGCGGTAGTACGGCTTGCTGGTGAGCACCCGGGGATCGTCGGAATCGAGCCCGACCACCACGTCGCAGGTCTTCTTCTCCAGCCCGTCGCGCACGAGGTAGATCGCGGGCTTACCCAGCCAGACGAACTGGGCCTTGCGGCCCATCGCTTCGGCGACGGCGGTGGCGATGCGGTTCTCGAGGCCCGAGCCGTCCTTCATCGAGAGCGGCGGCTGCTCGGCGGCGCAGATGCGCAAGGTGCCGGCATCGGGTTTGGCAGCCTCGGCGGCTTTCTTGTCCTGCGCCAGGGCAGGGGCGCACAGGCCGGTCAAGGCCGCGAGGGCGACGGCCGATGCGACGGCTCGGCGACGTCCGTTCACGAGCGACATCTTCGTTTCCTCTGGATTATTCTTATGACGTCTTGGCGCGGGGCTCAGGCACGTCGTCGGATGTCCCGCCGGGACGATCCGGGCCTGCCCACCACGCATCTCCCGTGCAGATCGTCGCCGGTGCCGGGGCATCGGCACGTTCGAGGAAACGTCCTGCGGAGAGTGGAGCGCGGTGGTGCGGACCGTTTTGAGGGCCCGCACCACCCCAGCCCTGTCCCTCCCCCGCGAGGGGGAGGGGAGGCTCGTCTGCCGATTGCTTGGCCTTACTTGGCGGCCGACTTCCACTCGCCGACGTTCGGATCGTCGTAGGGACCCTTGCCGTCGAGCGAGAAGACGATCACGCCGCCGCCCATCTGGGTGTAGTTGGCAAGCTTCTTGAAGGCGCCCACCGCACCGAGACCGGCGGTCGGGTCGGCGAGGTCGAACACGAGGCCCACGCCCGGCCAGCCGCCGACGCCGTAGTAGATGGCGACGTACTGCGTGCCCTTGTGGCTGTAGGTCATCGGGTAGCCGATGGCGCCGGACGGGATCTTGAACTTCCAGAGAAGGTCGCCGTTGTCGGAGTCACGCGCCTTCAGGTAGCCGTCGAGCGTGCCGTAGAAGACGAGGTCGCCCGCGGTGGCCATGGTGCCGCCCCACACGGCGAAGCGCTCCATCTTCTCCCACTTATAGTCGCCGGTGATCGCGTTGTACGCCTTGATCTGGCCGAGACCTTCGTAGTTCTGACGGTCGCCCTTCGGGCCCGGATACATGTTCAGCGTCGCACCGACGAAGAACTGACCCGCACGATAGGGAAGCATGAAGGGCTCCCAATCCATGCAGATGTGGTTGATGCCCATGAAGAACAGTTCACGCTTCGGATCGTACGAGTCGTGACCCTGGTTGTGGTAGCCCATCGCCGAAGGGCAGATGTCCTTGGCGAGGTGGTCCATCCGGGTGCCGTATTCCGGATCGCGCACCGGCTGGCCGGTCTTCAGGTCGACCGACTTGAACACGTTGACCGTGTCGTCGAGCTTGTTGGCCGAGACCAGCGAGCCGTCGGTGCGGTCGAGCGTGTAGACGATGCCGTTGCGGTCCGGGTGGGTCAGCAGCTTGCGGGTCTTGCCGTCCTTGTCCTTCTGCTCGGAGAGCATCATGACGTTGACGCCGGCGTAATCCCACTCGTCGTGCGGGGTCTTCTGGTAGCCGAACTTGGCCTCACCCGTATCGGCGTCGCGGCCGAAGATCGTCATCGTCCACTTGTTGTCGCCCGGACGCATGGTCTCGTTCCACGGCGCCGGGTTGCCGGTGCCGAAGTAGATCAGGTTGGTGCCCGGATCGTAGGCGTACCAGCCCCAGTTGGTGCCGCCGCCGATCTTCCAGGCGTCACCCTCCCAGGTGCCAGTGCCGAGGTTCTTCTGGCCGTAATGGGGGTTCTTGATGTTGAAGTCGGAGGCCAGCAGCAGGTCCTTGTCCGGACCCGTGGCATAGGCGCGCCACACCTGCTCGCCGGTCTTGACGTCGTAGGCGGTGAGGTAGCCGCGCACGCCGAGCTCGGCGCCCGAGGAGCCGATGATCACCTTGTCCTTGACGACATAGGGGGCGATGGTGAGCGTCGAGCCGACCTTGATGTCGGAGTTCTCGACCTTCCACACCGTCTCGCCCGTCTCGGCGTTGAGCGCGGCGACGTTGCCGTCGAGCTGCGTCTTGAGGATCAGCGCCGGGGTCTTGCCGTCGCCGGGCCAGTAGGCAAGGCCGCGGTTGACGAGGTCGCAGCAGGCCACCGCGCGGGCGGCCGGGTTCTGCTTCGGCTTGTCCTGCCACAGAATCGTGCCCGGATCGTCGAGACCCAGCGCGAAGGTGTTGTTCGGGAACGAGGTGTGGATGTACATCTTGCCGTCGACGACGAGCGGCGCGCCCTCGTGGCCGTTGAGCAGACCGGTGGAGAACGTCCAGGCCGGCCGAAGCTGCTTCACGTTGCTCTTGTTGATCTGCTTCAACTCGCTGTAGTTGTCCGAGTCGTAGTTCTTACCGGGCATCACCCAGTTTTCGTCTTTCTTCGACAACTCGACCAGCTTGTCGTTGGCGTATGCGGCGCTCGACAGCGCGGCCGGCGCGAGCGCCAGCATCGCCAAGGCCGAGACCGATGTCACAAACCTGCTCATCCTGCGTCTCCTCACTGAACCGCCTCGCCTTTCGGCCTCGCGGCATCTCTCAGACGTTTTTCTGAGGTTCCGGGCTCGCTCCGAAGTCCTTCGAAGTGCCGCGTCGTGGAACTAAGAGGATTCTTAGATCGCTGCGGTCTTATAAAAGACTTATTAGCGTCCCTTCGCCTATAATTTCTAGGCTTCGATTGAACGATATGTCTTTAGCTGGTCGGACATTTCTTGCCGGGACGATAAGGTAATTCTAAAATTGCCAAGGGGCAGTGTCCGGTTCTTGGCATGTTGGCTTGACCGCCGCCGAGGCCCGGCGCACCACTATCGTCAACGGGTCCTCGCGAAGCGGCCCGGTGCAGCGGGAGGTCGTTCGGCGATGGCGCAGGGGCGGCGCGCACGGCGCGTTCTGGCGATGGGGGGCGTGCTCGCGCTGGTAGCAATCGCAGGCAGCCGCGCCCCGGCGGGAGACGATCCGACGCACCGGGCCTCCGCGGTGGCTCCACACGATCTCGCGAGGGGCCGGAGCGCCGCGCTCTACCCCCATGACGGGCGCCGCGACATGACGGGCGGCGACCGGGCCCGCTATCCGGGAGCCGGGGTTCTGTGGTGCCGCCGCTCGGACGGGGTGCCGCAGAAGGCCGCGGCCGCGTGGCTGATCGGCACGGCCTCGCTCGTGATGCTGAACGCCCACAACTTCCGAAACCGGCAGCTCGAGACGACGCGATCGGTCGGCGATTGCTATTTTCAGATCGGCGGCCGCAACTACGACTTCGTCGCCGACAGCCTGCGGCTCGGCGTGGCCGCGAACGCCACACGCCTCCACATCACCGACGATTGGGCGTTGCTGCGCCTCGCGCAGCCCGCCGACGCCCCGCGCCAGCCGGTGCCGGAGGCGGCTCCCGACCTGCCCACGGGCGACCTCGCGCTTGCCGTGACCCTCGTCGCTCCCGGCGGTCACCAGAACTACCGGGGCGACAGCAGCCTGGAGACCTGCACGGTCCGCCGGATCGATCCGCCGACGGAGGGCGGCATCCGCCGTGCCCGCCACGATTGCAACGACGGCTATGGCGGCTCGGGTTCGGGGCTGTTCGATGAGGCCGGGCGGCTCGTGGCCATGCAGAGCGCCTCGCTCTCGATGAACTCCCGGCACGCCTTCGACATCGAGTTCCATTACGGCTCCGCCCTGCTCATCGAGGGCGAATTGCTCGACGCCCTGCGCCGGGCGCAGCGGGAGGACGGAGCGCGGCCGGCACCGTGAAGCGGGACGCGTGGCCGACTGACTCGGCAGAATCCTTGTGGACAGGGCCGATCTTCGGCCGGGGGTGGGTCAGGATGCCCCCGGAACACCGGCCATGCACTCCGGTTGCCCGGACTCCAACCGAGACACCGGGAGACGACAGGTCCATGTCGAAACATCTGAAGACGGACACGCCGAGCGATGCCGACCTGAAGGGCAATCCGGGCATCGGCCAGTCGAAGGGCATGACCGGGACGGATCCGGAGGCGATCCGGGGTGACTCCACCGTCGAGGGCGATGTCGAGAACGAGACTACACCCGAAGGCGGGATCGATCCCAATCATCGCGGGCGGAGCAACGCCTGAGCGATCGTCGAGGAGGACTCAGTCGAGCAGCCAACGGAGGGAGCGGCGCAACTCGTTCGTGCCGTTCCGGTCGAACCAAGCGCCGTGGCTGAACACCACGCGCTCCGGCGACAGGGCGACGAGCTTCGCGGCGGCACGGGCCGCCGCGCGCTTGTGCAGGCGGATCACCAGCCGAAGATAGATCGGCGCGCGCCCGTCGGGCGCGGTCGCTCCGGCGATTCGCAGAAGCGGGCGCAGCAGGAGCGGCAGCTTGCCCGGTTCCAGGTTCAGCACGAGGTCGGTCAGAATCAGCGTCGCCGAGGCGGCGTGGAAGAACGCCACCTCCCGGAACCCGAGCCCGCCGGGCACCACGGTCTGCGTCAGATCGGCGGACCATTCGGGCGGCGCCGCCTCGCCGAGATCCCGGTCCAGCCGCAGGCCGGCCTGACGGACCTGCCGGCGCTGGCGCAGGTTCGGGGCGGCCCAGGTCAGGGCCTGCGGGCAATGGCGCTGCCATTCCTTCAGATAGGTCCAGTGCGCGACGTTGGGCGCGACGAGGTGGCGGATCGGCCCGAGCGCCTCGATCTCGCGGTGCAGGCCCGCCTCGTAACGGGTCGGCGAGTGCAGCCAGAGGCTGCCATCGGAGAGCCGCACCACGGTCATGCGCACCGGCAACGGCAGCCCGGCGGCGTGGATCGGGCCGCTATCCACGATCCAGAGGCCGAAGGCCACGGGCTTGAGCACATCGAGGGGAGGGTAGGTCGGATCGCTCACGGCATCGGGCCCGGAATCGAGGATCGGAATCGAGGGTGGCCCATCATGGAGCCGCCGCTCGGCAACCGCGTGACAGGGACACGGGAAGCGGCACGGGAGCAGCATTTGCGTGGCAATTCAGGGCGATTCAGCCTGAATTTGCAAATGCTGGTTTTCTTGGGCGAATGCCCGGTTTCTTGGTCAGTCTATAGCCTTTCAACCTCAGCGTTCTCGCGAAGTTTCTGACAAACACTCGGCGGCGATCGTTTCTGTCCTGTCGCGATCCGGGAACAAAGCTTTCGCGCCGGCCTTCCCGTGAGGACCGATCCTGCACGGCCGGAGCGCCGGCCGAATTCTCGTCCCACCTCGCACAGGAGAAGGCTGTGGCGCAGCAGATCCCGATCAGCCGCCAAGCCCGCGCCGACGACCCGCGGGCCGATGCCGAGCGCGACGACGGCACCCACGAAATCGCGCCCGATCTTGCCTATCGCCGCCTTGTCCTGGCCAACGTCGTGTTCGTCGGCGCCTCCGGCGCGGGGGACCGCAACTGGGTCCTCGTCGATGCCGGCATTCCGGGCTCGAAGGCGGCGATCCGCAACGCCGCCGCCGCCCGCTTCGGCGAGGGCGCCCGGCCGGCGGCCATCGTCCTGACCCACGGCCATTTCGACCATGTCGGCGTGCTGGAGGATCTGGCGGAGGAGTGGGACGTTCCCGTCTACGCCCACGGCCTCGAACACCCCTATCTCGACGGCAGCGCCTCTTACCCGACGCCGGATCCGAGTGTCGGCGGCGGATTGATGGCGCGCATCGCGCCGCTCTATCCCACCAAGCCGGTGGACGTGTCCGCGCGCCTGCAACGCCTGCCCGCCGACGGCAGCGTGCCGCCGATGCCGGGCTGGCGCTGGCTGCACACGCCGGGCCATGCGCCGGGCCACGTCTCGTTCTGGCGCGAGGCCGATCGCAGCCTGATCGCGGGCGATGCCTTCGTCACCACCGCGCAGGAATCGGCCTATGCCGTCGTCACACAGGAGCCGGAGATCCACGGCCCGCCGATGTATCTGACGCTCGATTGGCCGGCGGCGGGCGGCTCCGTGCGCAGCCTCGCCGCGCTCCGGCCCGAGCGGGCGATCACCGGCCACGGACGTCCCCTCCAGGGACCGGAGCTGCGCCGCGGCCTCGACGCGCTGGCCCAAGATTTCGAGCGCGTCGCGGTGCCGGACCAGGGCCGCTACGTCGAGACGCCGGCGCGGGCCGAGGACGGTTCCGCCTACCGCTCGCCGTGAGACGGACGGCGATGGCGACGCGCGATCAACCGGGCGTTCCCGTGCCGACCGAGGGTGCCGACTTCCCGGTCGCGGCGGGCGTGCTGTTCGGGCTCGGTCTCGGCGGCTTCTTCGACGGGATCGTGCTGCATCAGGTGCTGCAATGGCACCACATGCTCAGTTCCTGGTACCCGATCACCTCGATCGAGAACCTCGAACGCAACACGTTGTGGGACGGCATCTTCCACAGCGCGACCTACGTCTTCGTCGTGATTGGGCTGTTCGTCCTGTGGCGCCGGGCGCGGGGGCGGCACCTGCGCTGGTCGAACCGGGCGCTGACCGGCAGCCTGCTCGTCGGCTGGGGGCTGTTCAACCTCGTCGAAGGGCTGATCGACCACCACTGGCTCGGTGTGCACCACGTCAACGAGCGGGTGGACCGGGCGTACTGGCTCGCCTGGGATCTCGGCTTCCTCGCCTGGGGCCTCGCCATGCTGCTCGGCGGCCTCTGGCTGCTGCGGCGTGGGCGCGGGCCTGCCGAAGCGGCTCCTGCGGCGCTCCGGCGATGAGGCGGGCGGGGGAAGGCGACCTGCGGCGGGACGCCGGCCATTCGCGGCCGGGAAGCGATCGCCTGCGGCGGGTTTGGCCCTGGCTCGCCCTGGCCGTGGGACTCGGCCTCGCAACGATGCCGGCTTGGCGTGCTCTGGCGTTTGGCGTCCGGCTGAGCGTGGACGATCTTCTGCGGATTCGCTGTCTGCCGTGGTGAGGACCCTCAGCTCGTCACCTTCGCGTCGCGACCCGTTCCATCCGAGCCGTTCGCTCGCTCGTGCCGGCGCCGTGATGCCTGCCCTTCGCGCTCGCCATACGATCGGTTAAACGGTCCGTCGATTCAGTGTCTCTCGCGTCGCTCCCGCCATTGTTGGCGAGGGTGGGCGTCCGGAAGCACGCCCAGACGACAGGAAGCGGATCTCGATGACGGCAGGCGCGAACAAGGGGGCGGAGAGCGGCTTCACCGCGATCGTGCTGGCGGCCGGCAAGGGCACGCGTATGCGTTCCGACCGGCCCAAGGTGCTTCATGCGCTGGCCAACCGCTCGATGCTCGGCCACGTGCTCGCCGCCGTGCAGGAGGCAGGGGCCTCCCGCCTCGCAGTGGTGGTCGAGCCGGGCCGCGAGGACGTCGCTCGCGAGATCGAGCGGCTGGCGCCCGGCGCCGGCGTTCACCCCCAGGCCGAGCGGCTCGGCACCGCGCATGCGGTCCTCGCCGCCCGTGCGGCCCTGGAGGGGGGGCAGGACGTGATCGTGGCCTTCGGCGACACGCCGCTGATCACGGCCGAGACCTATGCCCGCCTGCGCGCCCCCCTGCGCGAGGGCGCGGCGGTGGCGGTGCTGGCTTTTGAGGCCGCCGACCCCACCGGCTACGGGCGCGTTCTGACGGAAGGCGGCCGCGTCCTGGCGATCCGCGAGGAGAAGGATGCGTCGGAAGACGAGCGCCGCGTGTGTCTGTCGAATGCCGGGCTGATGGCGCTCTCGGGCGCGCACGCCCTCTCTCTGCTGGAGCGGATCGGCAACGACAACGCCAACCGCGAATACTACCTCACCGATGCGGTGGCGCTCGCCGTCGCCGATGGGCTCTCCGTCGCGGTCGTGCCGGTGGACGAGGCGGAGGCGCAGGGGGTCAACGACCGGGTGCAGCTCAGCCAGGCCGAGGCCACGATCCAGGCGCGCCTACGCCGGGCGGCCCAGCTCGGCGGGGCGACGCTGATCGCCCCCGAGACGGTGTTCCTGAGCGTCGACACGATTCTCGGACGCGACGTCGTCGTCGAGCCCCACAGTGTGTTCGGCCCCGGCGTCGTCGTCGGCGACGGCTGCACCATCCGCGCCTTCTCGCACCTGCACGACGCTCGGCTGATGGAGGGGGCCGATATCGGCCCGCATGTGCGCCTGCGCGGCGGCGCGGTGCTGGGGGCGGGCGTGCATCTCGGCAACTTCGTCGAGATCAAGAACGCGACCCTGCACGCGGGCGCCAAGGCCTCGCACCTGACCTATCTCGGCGACGCCGAGGTCGGAGCGGGCGCCAATATCGGCGCGGGCACCATCACCTGCAATTACGACGGCGTGTCGAAGCACCGCACAACCATCGGCGCGGGCGCCTTCATCGGCTCGAACTCGGCGCTGGTGGCGCCGGTGAGCGTCGGCGCGGGCGCGTTGGTCGGGGCCGGCTCGGTCATCACCCGCGACGTGCCGGCGGACGCGCTCGCCGTGGCGCGGGGGCGGCAGGTCACCCGCGAGGGAGCGGCCAAGACCCTGCGTCAGTCGCTGAAGGCCGCCAAGGCTGCCCGAGAAGCCAGGGAGGGCTGAGCGGGCGGGTCAGAGGGCTCTTGTGGCAGGTGCTGGCCTTCTGGCGCCGCGATCCGTACAAGCCCCTTCATCCGCGCCGCGCTTCAGGTCGGGCTCCTGCATCGCGGGAGCCGGATCCGGGCGAGCCTCCCATACGGGATGGAACGGCGCATTTCTGATCGAGCGTCTTCAGGATCGGCCATGTGCGGAATCGTCGGCATCGTCGGGCGTGAGTCAGTCGCGGACGCACTGGTCGAGGCGTTGCGACGGCTCGAATATCGCGGCTACGATTCGGCCGGCATCGCCACCCTGGATCATGGCCGGCTCGACCGGCGGCGTGCCGAGGGCAAGCTCTCGAACCTGCAGCGCAAGCTCGCCGAGACGCCGCTGCCGGGCGACATCGGCATCGGCCATACCCGCTGGGCGACGCACGGACGCCCGAACGAGACCAATGCTCACCCGCACGCCACCGAGCGGCTGGCCGTGGTCCATAACGGGATCATCGAGAATTTTCGCGAGTTGAAGGCCGAACTCGTGGCGGCGGGCGCGCGCTTCGAGAGCGAGACCGACACCGAGGTGGTGGCCCAACTCGTGAGCCACCTGATGGGACAGGGGCTCGGGCCGGTGGCCGCGGTCGAGGCGGCGCTGCCGCGCCTGCACGGTGCCTTCGCCCTGGCCTTCCTGTTCGCGGGCGAGGAAAACTTCCTGATCGGCGCCCGCCACGGCGCGCCGCTCGCCATTGGCTACGGGCAGGGTGAGACCTATCTCGGCTCGGACGCGCTCGCGCTCGCGCCGTTCACCGACGAGATCACCTATCTCGAAGAGGGCGACTGGGCGATCCTGACCCGCGACGGCGCCGAGATTCGGGACATCACCGAAGCCCCGGTGCGCCGGCCGCGCCAGCGCATCGCGACGCAGGCCTACCTCGTCGACAAGGGCAATCACCGCCACTTCATGGCCAAGGAGATCCACGAGCAGCCGGAAGTCGTCGGCCGCACGCTAGCCCACTACATTGACATGGCCCGCGGCCGGGTCGTCGTGCCCGAGGCGCTGCCCTTCGACTTCGCCCGGCTCTCGCGCCTCTCGATCACCGCCTGCGGCACCGCCTACTATGCCGGTCTCGTCGCCAAATACTGGTTCGAGACCGTGGCGCGCCTGCCGGTCGAGATCGACGTCGCCTCCGAGACCCGCTACCGCGAGCCGCCGCTGGAGCGGGATGGGCTGACGCTGGTGATCTCGCAATCGGGCGAGACCGCCGACACGCTCGCCTCGCTGCGCTACGCCAAGGCCCAAGGCCAGCACACCCTGGCGGTGGTCAACGTGCCGACCTCGACCATCGCGCGGGAATCCTCGGCGGTGATGCCGACCTTCGCCGGGCCCGAGATCGGGGTGGCCTCCACGAAGGCCTTCTCCTGCCAGCTCACGGTGCTGCTCTGCCTCGCGCTGGCCGCCGGGCGCGCCCGCGGCGTGCTGGATGCGGAGCGCGAGCGTGCCATCGTCGATGCGCTCATCACCGCCCCCGGCCTGATGGCCGAGGCGGTCAAGATGGAAGCCGAGGTCGAGGGGCTCGCCCGCGAGATCGCGAAAGCCCGCGACGTGCTCTATCTGGGGCGCGGCACGAGCTACCCGATGGCGCTCGAAGGTGCCTTGAAGCTGAAGGAAATCAGCTACATCCACGCCGAAGGCTACGCGGCGGGCGAACTCAAGCATGGGCCGATCGCCCTGATCGACGAGAGCGTGCCGGTGATCGTGATCGCCCCCCACGACGCGATCTTCGAGAAGACCGTCTCGAACATGCAGGAGGTCGCCGCCCGCGGCGGCCGAATCATCCTTGTCGGAGACGCCAAGGGCGCGGCCGCGGCCGGACTCGACACGCTGGCGACGCTGACCATGCCGGACGTGGACCCGGTGATCGCGCCGATCGTCTACGCGGTGCCGATCCAGCTCATCGCCTACCACACCGCCGTCTTCATGGGGAAAGACGTCGACCAGCCGCGCAATCTGGCCAAATCCGTCACGGTGGAGTGAGCCGCCGAGGACTGTCGTTTGGCGCATCGACTCGGCCTCCGGATCGATGCGCCTCTCAAAAAACTCAGGTGCGCCAGGGGTGGTCGGGCAACTCAGTGTCGCCGATCGCGCTGGCGCCGGCGAGCGCCACCGCGTCGTCGTTCTCCACCGACGAGCCGCTGACGCCGATGGCGCCCGACATCTCTCCGTCCGCATCGACGATCGGGATGCCGCCGGGGAAGGTGATCAGGCCCTGGTTCGAGTGCTCGATGCCGTAGAGCGAGCCGCCCGGCTGCGACAGCGAGCCGATCTGCCCGGTCTTCATACCGAAGAACACGGCGGTCTTGGCCTTCTTCTGGGCGATGTCGATCGAACCGACCCAGGCGCCGTCCATGCGGTGGAAGGCCTTCAGGTTGCCGCCGGAATCGACCACGGCGATGCACATCTGCGTGCCGAGTTCGACCGCCTTGGCGCGCGCGGCCTCAATCGCCTTTTCCGCCTGCTCGATGGTGACGTGCATCGCGTCCTCTCCCTGAAACTCGTATACCTTGGCCACAGCGGGCCCCTTCGAGGTAAGAGGGCGCGGCCCTCGATCAAGTTGCCTCGCGCACCACTCAATCGGCCCGCCGGCGCCTGCCGCTCTTGAGCCGTCGGTGCGCAGCCGCTACGTCTCTGCCCGGAGAGCCGGAGGTCGGGATGACGCCGTCCGCCCGCTCGTTCCGCCTCCCCGAGGTGCATGCGTGGCGCCGACCCTCTCGCCGATTCCGGACGCTCCGGAACCCGCCTCGTCCAAGACGCGCGTCAGCGCCCGCGGCCGGCTGCGGACCTACTTCCTCACCGGCGTGATCGTCGCAGGTCCGCTCGCGATCACGATCTACATCACGTGGTGGTTCATCGCCCTGATCGACGGCTGGGTGAAGCCGCTGGTGCCGGCGAGCTACCTGCCCGACCACTATCTGCCGTTCTCGATTCCGGGTCTCGGCCTGCTCATCGCCTTCGTGGCGGTGACGATGCTCGGCTTCCTCACCGCCAACCTCGTCGGGCGCTCGGTGGTGGAGTTCGGCGAGGTGCTGCTCGCCCGCACGCCCGTCATCTCAGGCCTTTATCGCGGCCTGCGCCAGATCTTCGAGACGCTGTTCTCGGCCAACGGCACCTCGTTCCGCACCGTCGGACTCGTGGAGTTTCCGGTCAAGGGGACATGGTCGGTAGTGTTCCTCTCGGCCCCCGCCGCGAACGAGGTGCAGGGTGCGCTCCAGGCCAAGGAGGGTGGCCGGCACGATTATGTCGGCGTGTTCCTACCCTGCGCGCCGAACCCGACCACCGGATTCTTCTTCTACCTGCCGCGGGCCGAGATCGTGGAGATCAATATCAGCGTGGACGAGGCGGCCAAGCTCGTGATGTCGGCCGGCGTGATCCAGCCGGAGGATCCGCGGGCGGGCTTCCATGCCATGGCCGCGTCCCTGCGCCAGGCACAAGTGGGGGAGAGCGAGGCGGCCTCTGAGACGGAAAAGACGCGCCGGGAACCGGCACGCCCTGATCTCTAAAGATGTGATCCGCGACGCGGCTGCGCCTCAGTGTTGCAGCGAAGCCTTCTCGACCGGCAGCGTCGGCGGGGTCGCGTCGGCGACCTGATGCCCGGTCACGGGGCGGGCGACCGGCGAGGAGGACCAGTCGGTCGCGATCTGGGCGGTCAGCAGCAGGGCGAGACCCGCGCAGAGCGCGTTGGCCGCGATCCAGAGCCGGCGCGAGGATTGCCGCACGGCCTTCGCCAGAGCGTCCGTCGTGGTCTCGTCGCGCGCCGCGCGATCCGAGATCGGCATGAGCCAGGGTTCGACGGAAAGCGCGTCGGCTCCCCAATTCTCGGAGGAACCCGGCAGGCGTTGGAACGGTGCGATCGACATCGCGATCCTCCTTTTTTCCAGTGGCACCCCGGTCTACGAGGCCGTTTGTTCATCTCCAGTTAAGCGGCAATTTGGGCAGATACAAGGTGTCTTCGATATTTGTGCCCGGACGAGCCCTCGGGTGCGGGCTCAAAATCACGCGCTAAGTTGCTGATTTTCCATGACGAACGCTGTCGCATCGCGCAGCGTTGCCGCAGCTGTTCACCCTTTCGTGCCGATGCCGGGTTCCTGAACGTGCCGTTCAGATTCCGGGGATTCTGAACGGAAACCTGAACGTTTTCGTTCAGCCCGCACCGATCAGCCGGATCGCGGCTTCCCGCTCGAACAGGTAGAGCAGCACCCTCAGTGCCCGGCCGCGCTCGCTCTGGAGGCGCGGGTCGCGCTCCACGATCAGCCGCGCGTCGTCGCGGGCGGCCTCCAACAGGTCGCCGTCGGTCTCGAGCCGGGCAAGGCGGAAGGCGGCCGCGCCGGACTGGCGGGTGCCGAGCACCTCGCCCTCGCCGCGCAGCCGCAGGTCTTCCTCGGCGATGCGAAAGCCGTCCTCGCTCGAGCGCATCATCTCCAGCCGCGCCTTGGCCACCTGCCCGAGCGGGCCGCGGTAGAGCAGCAGGCAGGAGGAGGCCTTCGAACCGCGCCCGACCCGGCCGCGGAGCTGGTGGAGCTGGGCCAGCCCGAAGCGCTCGGCATGCTCGATCACCATGATGGTGGCCTCCGGCACATCGACGCCGACCTCCACCACCGTGGTCGAGACGAGCACGCGGGTGCGCCCCGTTGCGAACGCCTCCATCGCCGCGTCCTTCTCCGGCCCCGGCATCTTGCCGTGGATCAGGCCGACCGCGTCGCCGAAATGCTTCTTCAGATCCTCGAACCGCTCGCCCGCCGCGGCGAGATCGACGTACTCGGATTCGGCGACCAGCGGGCAGATCCAGTAGACCCGGTCGCCCGCCGCCAGCGCCCGGTGCAGGCCGCCCACCACCTCGTCGATGCGCTCCACCGGCACGGTGATGGTCTTGATCGGCTGGCGCCCGGCCGGCTTCTCGTCGAGCACCGAGACGTCCATGTCGCCGAAGAAGGTCAGCGCCAGGGTGCGGGGGATCGGGGTCGCGGTCATCACCAGGATGTCCACCGCCTCGCCCTTGGCGCCAAGCGCGAGGCGCTGGTGCACGCCGAAGCGGTGCTGCTCGTCCACCACGGCGAGGCCGAGATCGCGGAAGGCGACCGATTCCTGGAACAGGGCGTGGGTGCCGACCACGATGTCGATCTCGCCCGCCGCCAGATCCGCCAGCGTCGCCCGGCGCTCGGCGGCCCGATCGCGGCCGGTCAGCAGGCGAAGACGCATGGCGCCGGCGAGCGGCACCAGCCGCTCGTAATGCTGGCGCGCCAGGATCTCGGTCGGGGCCATCAGGGCGGCCTGCCGCCCGGCCTCGACAGCGGAGGCCATGGCGAGCAACGCCACGGCGGTCTTGCCGGAGCCGACATCGCCCTGGAGCAGGCGCAGCATCCGCCGCTCAGAGGCCATGTCGGCGCGGATCTCCTCCACCGCCCGCGCCTGCGCCCCGGTGAGTGCGAAGGGCAGCGCCGCCTCGACCTGTGCCTTCAGGTGCCCGTCGCCGGCATTGACCCGGCCGGCCTTGCGTCGCTGCCGGGCCCGCACCAGGGCGAGCGCGAGCTGCGAGGCCAGCAGCTCGTCATAGGCGAGGCGCTTGCGCGCGGGGCTCGCGGGCGGCGCCTGTCCCTCGACCGGGGGAGGGGGCGCCTCTTCCGGCCGATGCTCGATGCGCAGGGCCTCGGCAAACGGCGGGAAGCGGTTGCGGGCGAGATAGGACGCGTCCTGCCACTCGGGCAGGACGGGAAGCCGGTCGAGCGCGCCGTGGACGATCTTGCTGATGACCCGTGAGGTCAGCCCCTCGGTCGCGCCGTAGATCGGCTCGACCGCGGGCAGGCTCGCCAGCCCCTCCTGGTCGAGGATGCGCGAGGGATGCACCATCTGCCGGGTGCCGTCCCACAGGTCGATCCGGCCGGAGACGTAGCGGTGGCTGCCCACTGGCAGCATCTTCTCGATGCGCCCGCGCGGCATGCCGAAGAACACGAGGCTGATGTCGCCGGTCCCGTCCTCGACCAGCACCCGGAAGGCCCGCTTGCCGAGAGCCGGCGGACGGTGGGCCACCACGGTGACGCCGAGGGTCACGGGTTCGCCCGTCGGCGCGTCGCGGATCGAGCCGCAGAGGGGGCGGGCGACGCCGCTCTGGGGGAGGTGGAACAGCAGGTCGGCGACGCGGGCCGGCCGCTCCTCGGAGCCCAGCAGCTTCTCGATCAGCGGCGCGATCTTCGGCCCGACGCCGGGCAGGCCGCGGGCGGGGGCGAAGAGCGGATCGAGGATGCTGGGGCGTAAGGACGGGGCGTCGTCGGTCATCGGCGGGTGGGTTGGGGGACTGAGGTGCCCGATGACCGGGCGGCGCGTTCCTTCAGGATGAAGGCGGCCCGCCAGCGCACGGACGGGCTCGTGTCGTCGGCCAGTCGTTCGACCAGGGCGTGCATCCGGTCGCCGAGGGCCGCGCGATGCACCGCCAGCCCGTCGGCCGCCACGCGCCGCACGACGGCGGAACGGTCCTGGGCGCCCTGTGCGATCAACGTCTCCAATTCCGAGGTCCGAACGAACCGGCGCTCCCCGATTACGCGAACGCGACGAGTGAGGCCATAGGACTTGTCGATCCATTCCCGCCGGTACCCCTCCGGCCATGTCGCCCGCTCCTCGATCAGGAAGCGCAGGGCACAGGCCCGGACGGAGGGCAGGACGGCATGGCGCGCCAGATCGGGCAGGAAGGGATCGAGGCCGGACCATCGGGCGGCGCGCTGAAGCCGCTTCCCCATTCGGCCGGTTCGGGCGGTGCACAGCCGCTCGGCGAGCCGCGCGCAGACATCGGTTCGCATCATCAGATCATCGAGGACCCGCCCGTTATCCTCCTGTTCCGCCCGCCAGCGCTGCCATTCCGGCATCCGGTCGAGAAGGAAGAGTAGGGCTTCGGCCGCCGCCTCTGCCGCAGCGGCCGGGAAGAGGCGCAGGGCGGCGCTCCGCGCCGAGAGACGGACCGGAAGCGCCCAGTCGTTGAGCCGGTAGGCGATCGCCGCGATCTCGAAGGCGGTCCGGGCCGGGCCGCCCGGCATCCGCAGGGCGGCCTCGCGCACGTACCCGTCCGGATGGAAGACGAAGAGGCGATCGAGACCGGCCGTCGCGCAGAGGTGGGCCAGATCGGCCTCACGGTGTCGCCACGCGGGCAGGTCTCCCGAAACGTGGCGTGAGAGCAGGATCAATTCCGCCACCGCGGCGCTGGCGGCCGGAACGGCAGCGGGGGAAAGGGCGGTGAGATCGGAGACGGCGGCTTCGAGATCGACCTGCTGCAGATTGCCGTCTCGAACGCCTTCGATCACATGCTGGATGCGGTCGAGGAGCGGGCCCGGTACGGCCACGCCGACTTGGCACGACGCCGGATCCCTGTCGTCCAGGCCGGACCAGGGCACCTCGCGCGCCGCGTTTTGACGCTGCAGCCGCGTCAGGACGGCGCGCATCCATGTCGGCAAGTTCATCCCATCCTCCGCGACTCGGCTCGGCCACGCGCGCTCTCGCCGTCCGCATTGATGGCACACGAGACCGCGCCGGCGATGCTCCCCCGGAGCGCGGCGGTGAGCCGAGCGGCAGTCTTTGCCTCCGCTCGCTCGGATTGCCAGAGGAAGCGGCCATGCGCGTCCTGCTGGCAGGCTCTTCCTGATGGCTCGGCCGGTTCCTCGCGCCGCCACGGCGCGCGGCGGGCCACGCCGTCACGAGGTTCGATAGGGCGCCGGGCCCCGAGCCGCAGGTGGTCGGCTCGGTGGCCGAAACCGGACCGATCGCGCGGGTCTTCGAGGCGGTGATCCATGCCGGCGCCCTGCACAAGCCGGACATCGCCCGCGTGCTCGACGCCCAGAGCACGGGCGCGCCGCTGCCCTTCACGCACGATCCTTCGCGCACGATGCGAGTTACGTTTCGCCGCAGGTTCGGGCGATGGGGCGCCCCATACGCTGACGCCGTTTGCCCACGGCCGCACGCCCCTCTACATGCGGGTTCAGGATTACCAGGGGACAGCCCATGTCCGGCACCACCCGCACCAGCGCCGACCTCGACCCGCGCCGCCGCCGCACGCTGTTTCGCGCGTGGCACCGCGGCATCCGCGAGATGGATCTGATCATGGGCCGCTTCGCCGATGCCGAGATCGGCGCGTTGTCCGAGGAGGAACTGACGCAGTTCGAGGCGCTGATCGAGGTGCCCGACCGTGACCTGTTCCGCTGGCTCACCGGCGAGGACGCGACGCCGGAGAATTACGACACCGCCGTCTATCGCCGGCTCAAGGCGTTCCATCGGCACGACGCACCGATCCATAACTGAACTCGTCGGCGCAGGCCGGCTTCATCGAACGCGGCACCAAATCCCTCTCCCCTCTGCGGGAGAGGGTGACCCGCGAAGCGGGTCGGGCGAGGGGAGCGCCCTTTCCGGACAGGTCGCCACCTCTCCCGCCTCGCATCCGCGCGGCACCCTCCCCCGCAGAGGGGGAGGGTTCTTCACTGCCTCTTTATCCAAGAATCGATGGCCAAGCCCCAGCCCAAGCCGCCCGCTCCCGCCTCGAAGCCGCAGATTGCCCGCTTCGCCCTGCCGAAATCGGCGCCGCTGACCAAGGCGCTCGATGCGATCAAGCGTGGCGACAGCCCGACGCTGGCCTCCGTGCCCGACGGCTTCGACGCGCTGGTGGCCGCCGACCTCGCCCGGGCGCTGTCGGGCACCTTCGAGGGGCCGGCGGTGCTGGTCCACGTCGCGCGGGATTCCGGGCGCTCCAACGCCTTCCAGAACGCGCTGAAATTCGTCGCTCCCGAGATCGAGGCGATGAGTTTTCCGGCCTGGGACTGCCAGCCCTACGACCGCGTCTCGCCCAATGCCGCGATCGCCGCGCAGCGCATGACCGCGCTCTCGCGGCTGACCCGCTCGCGCTCGTCGGAAGAGAAGCCGCGCATCCTCTGCACCACGGTGAACGCCCTGGTGCAGCGGGTGCCGCCCCGCGCCCGGGTTGCGGTCGAGACCTTCTCGGCGGCGATCGGCAACGTGGTGCCGATGGACAAGGTGGTGGCCTGGGTCGAGGCCAACGGCTTCCTGCGCACCGGCACGGTGCGGGATACCGGCGAGTACGCCGTGCGCGGCGGCATCCTCGATCTCTCGCCGCCGGGCCTGCCGAACCCGATCCGCCTCGACTTCTTCGGCGACACCCTCGAATCGATCCGCGCCTTCGATCCCGAGACGCAGCGCACGGTGGGCTCGCTCCGCTCCCTGGACCTCGTGCCGATGAGCGAGGTGCAGCTCACCACCGAGACGATTCGGCGCTTCCGCCAGGGTTATCTCACGAGCTTCGGCGCGGCGACCCGCGACGACCGGCTCTACGAGACGGTGAGTGAGGGGCGGCGCTATGCCGGCCTCGAGCACTGGATGCCGTTGTTCTACGACGGCCTCGACACCCTGTTCGATTATCTCGGCGACGTGCCGATGCTGTTCGACCCGCAGGTCGAGGAAGCGGCGTCCGAGCGGCTCTCGCTGATCCAGGATTATTTCCAGGCCCGCGAGGCGGCGCTGAAGAACCCGCAATCGGGTGTGGCGCCCTACAAGCCGCTGCCGCCCCGCGCGCTCTACCTCACCCCTAACGAGTGGAAGGGTAAGGTCGAGGCCGGCACGGTGGCGCGGCTCACCCCCTTCGCCCAGCCGGATTCGGATGAGCGGGCGGTGATCGATTGCGGTGCCAGGGCCGGCCGCAACTTCGCGCCCGAGCGGGCCGACGAGGCGGCCAGCGTGTTCGACGCCGCGGTGGCGCATATCCGCGACCTCCAAGCATCCGGGCATCACGTGATCCTTGGATCCTGGTCCGACGGTTCCCGCGACCGGCTCTGCGGCGTGCTGACCGATCACGGCCTGAAAAAACCGATCGAGATCAACACCTTCACGGCCGTGAACGCGCTCAAGCGCGGCACCGACGTGGCGGTCGCGGTCTGGGGCCTGGAGGCGGGCTTCACCCTCGACAAGCTGGCGGTGGTGGCCGAGGGCGACATCCTCGGTGACCGGCTGGTGCGCCAAAAGCGCAAGTCCAAACGGCCCCAGGACATCATCCTGGAAGTGCAGGCGCTCCAGCCCGGCGACCTCGTGGTCCATGCCGATCACGGCATCGGCCGCTTCGTTGGCCTCAAGACCATCACCGCGGCCGGTGCGCCGCACGACTGCCTGGAACTGCAATATGCCGGCGGCCTGCTGCTCTTGCCGGTGGAGAATATCGAGCTTCTGACCCGCTACGGCTCGGAGGATTCCGAGGTCGCGCTGGACCGCCTCGGCGGCGGGGCGTGGCAGGCCCGCAAGGCCAAGATGAAGCGCCGCATCCTCGAGATGGCGGGCGAACTCATCAAGGTGGCCGCCGCGCGCTTCGTGAAGCCCGCTCCCAGCCTCAAGGCCCCGGAGGGGCTCTACGAAGAGTTCGCCGCGCGCTTCGCCTTCCAGGAGACCGAGGATCAGGCCAACGCCATCGACGCGGTGCTCGACGACCTCAATGCCGGGCGTCCGATGGACCGCCTCGTCTGCGGCGATGTCGGCTTCGGCAAGACCGAGGTGGCGCTCCGCGCGGCCTTCGCTTCGGCGATCTCGGGCAAGCAAGTCGCGGTGGTCGTACCCACCACCCTGCTCGCGCGCCAGCACTACCGTACCTTCGCCGAGCGCTTCAAAGGTCTGCCGATCAACGTGGCGCAGCTCTCGCGCTTCGTCTCGGCCGGCGATCAGCGCCAGACCCGCGCGGGGCTGGCCGAAGGCAAGGTCGACATCGTCGTCGGTACCCACGCGTTGCTGGCCAAGAACGTCGCCTTCAAGGATCTCGGCCTCATCATCGTCGATGAGGAGCAGCATTTCGGCGTCGCCCACAAGGAGCGGCTGAAGGCGCTCCAGGCGGACGTCCACGTGCTGACGCTCTCGGCCACCCCGATCCCGCGCACGCTGCAGCTCGCCATGACGGGCGTGCGCGAACTCTCGATCATCGCCACGCCGCCGGTGGATCGGCTGGCCGTGCGCACCTTCGTGACGCCGTTCGATCCCCTTCTGATCCGCGAGGCACTGCTGCGCGAGCGCTACCGTGGCGGACAGGCCTTCTACGTGGTGCCGCGCATCGAGGATCTGGCGGAGGTCAAGCGCTTCCTAGATCAGGAGATGCCGGAGGTGACGGTGGCGGTCGCCCATGGCCAGATGGCAGCGGGCCAGCTCGAGGACGTGATGACCGCGTTCTACGAGGGCAAGTACGACGTGCTGCTCTCGACCACCATCGTCGAATCCGGCCTCGACATCCCGACCGCGAACACGCTGATCGTGCACCGGGCCGACATGTTCGGGCTGGCCGCGCTCTACCAGCTCCGCGGGCGCGTCGGACGCTCCAAGGCGCGGGCCTATGCTCTGTTCACGACGCCGGCCAACCGTCAGCTCACCACCCAGGCCGAGCAGCGGCTCAAGGTGCTCCAGAGCCTCGACACGCTCGGCGCCGGCTTCCAGCTCGCCTCCCACGACCTCGACATCCGCGGTGCCGGCAATTTGCTTGGCGACGCCCAGTCCGGCCACATCAAGGAAGTGGGCTACGAACTCTACCAGCAGATGCTAGAGGACGCCGTCACCGCGCTCAAGGCCGGGATCGAGGAGCCGGTGGAGGAGGCGTGGTCGCCGACCATCGCGCTCGGCGCGCCCGTGACGATCCCGGAGGATTACGTCGAGGATCTCACCGTCCGACTCGGTCTCTACCGCCGCCTCTCCACGCTGGAGAACGACGCCGAGATGGAGAGTTTTGGGGCCGAGCTGATCGACCGCTTCGGGCCCCTCCCGCCGGAGGTGGAGCAGCTCCTGAAGATCGTGACCATCAAGATCCTGTGCCGCGAGGCCAATGTCGAGAAAGTCGAGGCCGGGCCGAAGGGCGTCGTGGTCCACTTCCGCGAAAAGTCCTTCGCCAACCCGCAGGGGCTCGCCGCCATGGTCGTGGAGCAGGGCTCCTTCGCCAAGGTCCGTCCCGACATGAGCGTCGTGTTCATCCGCGAACTCGACACCGTGCCCAAGCGCCTGAAGGAGACGACGCAGATCATGCGCGGCCTCGTGACCATCGCCAAGCGGGCGACGAAGGCGGCGTGAAGACGTGGTGGGGCGAGGGAGATCTTCGCCTCAACACGCGCCACGCATTGAAGAATCGCGGGTGCAGGCAGGTCGTTTCAAGCGATCTGCCAACAATTATTGCGCTACGAAAAATAAAATACCGCCTTGATAAAGCTCCATTCCAATTGCATATAAGTTCTCATCGATGCGAGGCCGGATTTTCTGGGCCGTAACGCCTCCGCAGGGCGGTTCTCATTTTCCTTCGTTATCGGTCGAACGACACAGCCTCGGTGCCGCAGGGCGCAGAGGCTCGCTAGCTGTATCCTGCGGAGACAAGGACATTCTATGAGCACCGGCACCGTCAAGTGGTTCAACGAGCAGAAGGGCTTCGGCTTCATCCAGCCTGAGGACGGCTCGAAGGACGTTTTCGTCCACATCTCCGCCGTCGAGCGCGCCGGCCTGCGCGGCCTCACCGAGGGCCAGCGGGTCTCCTACGAGATGGAAACCGACCGCCGTTCCGGCAAGCAGTCGGCGGGACAGCTCCAGGTCGCGTAATCCGCGCCTGAACCCGACATGTCGAAGCCGCTCCGGTCCGGAGCGGCTTTGCGCTTTTTAGGCCGCGGTTCGCTCCTCGAGCCCGGCACGATCAAGGACACTCTGTGAGCTTCAGCAAACAAAACTCCTTCGACGACCGTCGCCAGGATTCCGCCTCCGCACGGGAGGCCATGCTCGCCCGCTTTCGCGCCCGCCCCTCCCAGGACGATCCGGCCGTCGTGGCGCGCGGCGCCGAGCGCCGCGCGATCGCCGCCGCTCGCGAAGAGCGGGTTCAGGAGCGTGAGCTGCAGCGGCGCCTCGAAGCCGAGCGGCTGGCCGCCATCGCCGCCGCGGAGCGCGAGGCGGAGGCTGCGCGCAAGGCTGCCGAGATCGAGGCAGCCGCCGAGCGCGCCCGTCTCGCTCAGGCCAAGCAGAAAGAGGAGCGGGACGCCCGCTACGCCGCCCGCAAAGCCAAGATCAAACTGCGGCGCTGACCGCCTGTCGGCAGCCGTGGCCGCGAGCCGGACCCGTCCGGCGCGCGGAACCTGCCTCGGCACGGCGCCGGAGCCGATTTCGATCCCCGCCTCAGGCCACGATCGGCGCTCGTTCGTTGCTCCGATGGGGCTCGCCTCCGCCCGAAGCCGTCTTCGACGCTCCGGCGGAAAGAGCATCATCCCGGAAGGGAATCGCCGGCTTTCGGAAAAAGATGGTGCAAAAACAAAGGCCGAGAGCCTGGTCCTGGATCCGATATCCAGGGCGAAGCTCTCGCGTCGAGGAGATACCGATGATGCACAAGTTCAAGCTCGGCCAGCGCGTTCGCCGCGCTCAATCCTCGCCTCTCGACGAGCGACTGGGTTTCGCCGCGGTCAGCGAGATCGTCCGTCTGATGCCCGACGATCCGACGGGGGAGCCATCCTACCGGATCCGCTCGGGCTCGGCGGAACGCGCCGTCCGTGAGAGCGAGATCGTCGCGGCGGCGTAGGCCCCTCACAAGATCCTCGGTCACCGACCGCTCTCCCTCCGGCGAGGATAGCGCCGCGGGCGTTTTGTGAGAGACACGGGGCCCCGCTCGCCCTCGCGCCAATGAAAAAGGCGGGCCCCTCGGCCCGCCCGTCATTGTCCCGTTAAGGGAAAGCCCTAAAGCTCCGGCTCATTAAGCACGTAGGGTCCGATTCGGCTCTTCAAATCGACGGGTGCGCCGGCGCGGGGACCTGCGTCGTCCATCTCGATCACCGGGATTCCGCCGACGCGCATCTGCTCACGCAGGCGGTTGGCCAGGGCGGCAATCTGCGGGTTCGGGCTGGAAGAGAGCTGGAGAACGATCGCCGCGGGGCGAGCGATCACGGCGAGAACATCGTCGGCCGCCTCGATCGAAGCGGTCACGCTCGCGTAACCGAGCCCGGCAAGGTCGGCGGCAAGAGAGCGATCGACGGCCCGGCGGCCATCGTCTACGACGAGCACTTGTTGCAGCGCACCCATAAGCTTCAGCGTTACCCCATGTCGCGCCTCGTGTGAAGAGGCACCCCGGATAACCCGCACGGCCACGATTGGTTCGCCGGCCATGCAGATCAATTCAACATGGAATCGTCTGGCTGAAGGTCTGATGAACTGCACTGCACAGGCCGTGACGAGGCGCGGCGCGGTGTGTGGCTCTCGCGGTTATTCGTTGATATTGCTGATCTTTTCTTCGCCGCGATAAAGACGTGGATGCCGCGCGCGCCGCAGTTGGCGGGCCGGACTACGCGGACGCAAAATTCTCCGGTAGATCGGCGGATTCAGACGTCTCGACCGCCTCGATCGCGGTCGCGAGGCCCGCGAACAGCACCGGCGCGTAGGATGTCTCCCGCCAAGCGCCGTCCGGCGCGTCCGGCGGATTGCCGCGTTGCAGCGCCTTCACGGTGCAGGCTTGACCGCGGAAGGCGAGGCGCCCGTCCGGCTCGTGCCGCAGCGCCATCAGCGTGGCGGGGAGGGCGAGGCGCTCCGGCTTGCCGAGCACGAGAGAGAGATCGCCCGCCGTCCCGCGCCGTCCGGAGAGCAGTGCCGTCTCGTCGAAGACGATCGTATCGACCACCGTGTCGAGCCGCAGGCTCTGCGGCAGGCCCACGGCGCGACTGCGGCCGGGGAGGCGGGTCGGTGCCCGGTGCACTAGGGCGACCGAGCGCAGATCCGCCGGCATGTCGCGGCCGGCGAGGTTCTTTTCGAGGAAGGCGGGAGCGACCAGATGGGTCGGCCCCGGCCGGCGCAGGGCCGCCGCGAAGGCTGCCCCGTCGAAGAGCGGCAGCGTTTCCAGGCTCGCGCCCGCCACGAGGGCGGCGGCGAGCCCGGTGGCGAGGCCGCGCAGGTCGTGCGGGGCGATCAGACTGAGGATGCGCTCGGCGGGGGCGACCCGCATCGCCACGAGATGCGCGGCGGCGGCCGCCACCACCGATTCGCCGCTGCGGTAGACCGGCCGCTCGGGATCGCCTCCGACGAAGCTGATGAGGCCGGCGGATTCGGGCGCCGGTCCGGTGGGCTCTCCGGCGGGGCCGTCGAGAACGAACCGGTCAAGGTTGATCACCCCGTCCGGCACGTCGGGGCCGAAGGCAGCGAGGTAGCGCAGGCCGAAATAGCGCGCGGCGACATTGCAGAGGCGTTGCGCGGGTGCGGCGGAGCCGAGCCGGGCCTGGGTCAGAACCGCGCTCAGCGCCACGTTCTGCGCCGCGGCGAGCAGGCGCTCCTCGTCCCAGGAGACCGGCAGGAGGCAGGCGACGTGGCCGGCGGCCTCGACGGCGAGGATCGCCAGCGCGCTCTCGGCCGAGCCCGGCAGGCACAGGCCGATGCGGCTTCCCGGCGGCAGGCGCCAACTGCGCAGGCCGCGGGCGAGGCGCTCGACGATCTCGGCGGCGGCGGCGTAGGTCCAGGTGATGGCAGGCCGGTCGCTCCAATCCGGCTTGTCGGCAGGATCGACGACCGCGATCCGGTCGGGATGGCGCCGGGCCGTGGCGGTCAGCAGGCTGCCGAGGCTGACACGCCTCTGCGGCGCGGCGGCCTGTACCCGAGGCGGAGCCTCGTCGGGGGCCGCGTCCGTCGCCAAGCCCGCGGGCCTGTCGGACGCATCCTTCGAAGCCTGCTGCGCGGCCCCTTGCGCGGCCTCTTGCAAAGCGCCCTGCAAGGCGCGTTGCAGGGCCCCTTGCAGAGCGTCCTGCAAGGCCCGCGGCGACGCCTCAGCTTGCGTGATAGCCCGTTGCGCCGACACTCGCGCCCGCCCTCGAAAACCACCCCGTTTGATGAATGAATAGGGTTAAGCAAGGCTTAACGTTTGAGGGCCGAGGGCGTCTCGCGTAGAGAATTGCAGGCAGGGAGGCGGCCTTGGCCGGAGGACCCGATTCCTGTTGAGCATGTGAGCGCGCGGTCTGTAGGATCGCGTGCAGGTGAGCCGGGGCCGAAGCGATGCTCGAACTTCTGCGGCGGCTGTGGGAGGTCGAGAATCTTTCGCCCCACGGCATCTGTCTGCTCTGGCGCCCGGAGCTGATCTGGACGCACGTCGTCTCCGACAGCCTGATCGCCTTCGCCTATTTCTCGATTCCCGTCGGCCTGGCTTACTTCGTGTCCCACCGCCGGGACGTGGTGTTCGGCTGGATCTTCTGGTCGTTCGCGGTGTTCATCACCGCCTGCGGCGCGACGCATCTCATGGCAATCTGGACGCTCTGGGTGCCGGATTACGGGCTGGAGGCTGCGGTCAAGCTCCTGACGGGCTTGGCCTCCATCGGCACGTCGGTGGCGCTCTGGGTCCTGATGCCGAAGGCGCTGACGCTGCCGTCTCCCACTCAGCTCCGGCAGGCCAACGAGGCGCTGGAGGCGCGCATCCGGGAGCGCGACGCGGCGCTCGCCGCCTTGGAAGCCGCCAATGCCGAGCGCCAGCGCGCCGAGGAAGCGCTGCGCCAGAGCCAGAAGATGGAGGCGATCGGCCAGCTCACCGGCGGCGTGGCCCACGACTTCAACAACCTGCTCAACGTGGTGCTGCTCAACCTCGACCGGGTCGAGCGCGGCCTGCCCGAGGAGAGTCCCCTGCGCAAGCGCCTGGGCGATGCGATGAAGGGCGCCGAGCGGGCGGCGACGATGACGCACAAGCTGCTGGCCTTCGCCCGCCGCCAGCCGCTCTCGCCGGTGAGCACCGACGTCAACGCCCAGATCGCCTCCTTCGCCGAGTTCCTGGGCGGCACGATCGGCTCGCGGATCCGGCTCGAGACCGATCTCGCCCCGAACCTGCCGCGGGTGAACGTCGATCCCAACCAGTTCGAGAACGCGATCCTCAACCTCGCGGTCAACGCCCGCGACGCGATGCCGGAGGGTGGGACCCTGACGCTGGCCACCCGGCTGCTGCCGGGGGGCGAGGGGCTTGCGGTGGAAGTGTCAGACACCGGAACCGGGATGACGCCGGAGGTCGAGGCCCACGCCTTCGAGCCGTTCTTCACCACGAAGCCGGTGGGGCAGGGGACGGGCCTGGGGCTCAGCCAGGTGTTCGGCTTCGCGCAGCAATCGGGCGGCAACGCCACCTTCGTGCGCGGCGACCGGCCCGGCACGACGGTGCGCCTGTCCTTCCCGGCACAGGGGTCGGTTGCGAACCGTCCGGCACCGACGCGGCCAGCACCGGGCGCCGAGTCCGATTTCGCGCCGCTGATGCCACCGGTGGTGGCCGCGGGCTAGAACATCGTCCTGAAAGGCGCCCGCCGGTTTTCGGGAAAAGGCGATGCGCGAACGAGGGGCTGTAGCATCGTCCCGAAAGGTGGCCGCCGGCTTTCGGGAAAAGACGATGCGCGAACAAGGGAATAGAGCATCGTCGCGACGGGGTGCGGTGGCCGTCACGGCAGCGAGAGGGAGGGAGAGGCGAGGGATGATCGACAAGCGGACGGTGCTCGTCGTCGAGGACGAAGAGATGCTGCTCAACGCCGTGACCATGGAGTTCGAGGATGCCGGCTTTGCCGTGCTCAGCGCGGGCACCGCGGAGGAGGCCTATGGCCTGCTCCAGGGGGCCGAGCGGGTCGATCTCCTCTTCACCGACATCCGCCTGCCGGGCCAACTCGACGGCTGGGACCTCGCCGAACGCGCCCGCCTGCTCCATCCGGCCCTGCCGGTGATCTACGTGACCGGCTACAGCAGCGAGCAGCCCCGGCAGGTGAGCGAGAGCGTGCTGGTGATGAAGCCCTACCGCATGACGGCGATCATGAGCGCCGCGCAGCAATTGGGGGTGGGGTAAGCCGGCCGGCTCCTATGGATTCCGGATTCCCCTGTGCGGCCCCGGGATGACGGAAAGCGGCATCGAAGCGATCAAGCGAACGCCGTATCACTCCTCCCGCGCCTTCTCCCTCAAGACGAACTTCTGCACCTTGCCCGTCGAGGTCTTCGGCAACTCGCCGAACACGATGTGGCGCGGCAACTTGTAGGGCGCGAGCCGCTCGCGGCACCACGCGACCAACTCCTCGGAGGTCGCCTCCCGGCCCTCCTTCAGCTCGATGAAGGCGCAAGGGGTCTCGCCCCACTTCGCGTCGGGCTTGGCCACCACGGCGGCGGCGGCGACGGAGGGGTGCTTGAACAGCGCGTCCTCGACCTCGATCGAGGAGATGTTCTCGCCGCCGGAGATGATGATGTCCTTCGAACGGTCCTTCAACTGAATGTAGCCGTCGGGATGCTTCACCCCGAGATCGCCGGAGCGGAACCAGCCGCCCGCGAAGGCGGCCTGCGTCGAGGCCGGGTTCTTCAGATAGCCGCGCATCACCACATTGCCGCGGAACATCACCTCGCCGAGGCTCGTCCCGTCGGCGGGCAGCGACTCCATCGTCTCGGGATCGCGCACGTCGAGCCCTTCCAGAACGGGGTAGCGCACGCCTTGGCGCGCCTTCTTCTTCGCCCGCTCATCGGGGGCCAGCGCGTCCCAATCCTCGTGCCACGCATTCACGACCGCCGGGCCGTAGGTCTCGGTCAGGCCGTAGAGGTGGGTGACGTCGAAGCCGGCCTCGCCCATGGCGGCGAGGACCGCCTCGGGCGGCGGCGCGGCGGCGGTGAGGAAGTGGACGCGCTGGGGGAGGGGACGCTTCTGCGCGTCGGGGGCGTTGAGCAGCGTCGACATCACGATCGGCGCGCCCGACAGGTGGGTGACGCCGTGCTCGGCCAGCGCCGCGTACATCGCGGGCGCCCGCACCTGGCGCAGGCAGACATGGGTGCCGGCCACGATCGAGAGCGTCCACGGGAAGCACCAGCCGTTGCAGTGAAACATCGGCAAGGTCCAGAGATAGACCGCGTGCTGCGGCAGCCCGGCGGTGATGACGTTGCCGAGCGAGAGCAGGGCCGCGCCGCGGTGGTGATAGACCACGCCCTTCGGGTCGCCCGTGGTGCCGGAGGTGTAATTCAGCGAGATCGCGTCCCACTCGTCGCCCGGCATCGCCCAGTCGTAATCGGGATCGCCCTCGGCCAGGAGCGCCTCGTAGCCGGTCTCGCCGAGGGGCGCGCCCTCGCCGGTGAATTCCGGATCGTCGTAGTCGATGACGAGGGGCGAGACCCCGGCCCGGTCGAGCGCCTCGCGGCCGATCCGCGCGAATTCGCGATCGACGATGAACACCTTGGCCTCGCCGTGGTCGAGACAGAAGGCGAGCGCCGCCGCGTCGAGGCGCGTGTTGAGGGTGTTGAGCACCGCCCCCGTCATCGGCACGCCGTAGTGGCACTCGATCATCGCCGGCGTGTTGGCCAGCAGCACGGCGACGGTGTCGCCGCGGCCGATGCCGCGTGCCGCCAGGGCCGCGGCGAGGCGGCGGCAGCGGGCGTAGAGCTCGGCGTAAGGACGACGCAGGGATCCGTGAATCACCGCGACCTGATCCGGGAAGGTGCGGGCGGCGCGGTCGAGATAGGTCAGCGGCGTGAGCGGCTGATAATTGGCGGGGTTTCGATCGAGATCCCGATCGTAGATCGTCGCACGCGTCATCGGTCTCGCCTCCCTGTTCGAAGGAGATTATCCGAGCTGCGCAGGCGAAACGACAGAGAACAGGCGAAACCACAGAGAAAAGGCCCCGCGGGCAGATGCCCGGGAGCCTTGTCGGATCAGGTTCGAGAGGGGGAGGGCGAGAGCGGCCGAAAAGGGCCGATCAACGCTCCCGGCCGCTGAGGAGCTTCTCCAGGGCGGCGAGCCCGCTGCGCTCGGCAGCCTCTTCCGTGGTCTGCACCCGATCGGCGCGCTGAAACAGCTTGCCGTTCCGGCGGATGGCCCAGGTGAAGTGCCCAGCGGGGCGCTCGCAGGCTTCGATTTCGAGGGTGTAGGGATTTGCGCTGTTGTTTGCCATGAGTGGGATATAGGGACGCCCTCCCGGTCCGGCTACCCACCCGGTGCATGGTTGCGTTGCTTTTCGCGGGCGAGCCCGCCGCCGCGGCGCGTCAGGCCCTCGCATTTGACAATCCGAAGCGGATCATCGACACGGCGCCCGGCCGGGGCGCGGGCCGTCCTCCGGCCTTTTTCATCCGCGCCCGAGCCGCCGATGCCCGTTCCTCCCCACCCGAGCCGGACCGCACCGAGATGGGGCGCGAGATGGGGCGGATGCCGCCCATGATCGATCTCGGCGTCGCGCCGGCCGCGTCGGCGCGGGCGGAGGGGATCCGGCCGCCGGCCGCCTTGCTGGCCGGCCTCCTGAACCGCGTGGATCGGGTACTGTCCTTCGGGGCGGCGAGCCATCTCCGGGCCTGCCTTCTGCTTCTGCTCATCGGGCTCGCGAGTTTCCTGCCGGGCTTCGCCTCGCTCCAGCCGATGGACCGGGATGAGCCGCGCTTCGCCCAGGCCTCCAAGCAGATGCTGGAGACGGGCGACCTCGTCGATATCCGCTTCCAGGCCGAGGCGCGCCACAAGAAGCCGGTCGGGATCTACTGGGCACAGGCCGCCGCTGTGGCCGCCGGCGAGGCGCTCGGCGTCCCGCGGGCGCGCACGCAGATCGGTCTCTACCGCATCCCCTCCCTCCTCGGCGCGCTGGCGGCGACCCTGCTGACCTACTGGGCGGCGCTCGCCCTGCTCGACCGGCGCCGGGCGCTGCTGGCGGCGGCGCTGTTTTCCGCCTGCATCATGCTCTCGGCCGAAGCGCGGCTGGCCAAGACCGACGCGCTGCTCACCGCCTGTTCGGTCGCCGCCTTCGGCGCGCTCGCCCGCGCCTGGCTCGGCCGCGCCCAGCTGGAGCGCCGCCGCGGTCCGGCCTCGCTCGGGACGGCGCTCGTCTTCTGGCTCGGGATCGCCCTCGGCGTGCTCGTGAAGGGGCCGATGGTGCCGCTGTTTGCCGGCCTCGCCGCCCTCGTCCTCTCCTTACGCGAGGGCTCCGCCCGCTGGCTCCTCGACCTCCGGCCGCGGCTGGGGCTCCTCATCACGCTGGTCGTGGTGGCGCCCTGGTTCCTGGCGATCGCCTGGAAGAGCGGCGGCGCCTTCTTCGGCGAGGCGGTGGGGCGCGACATGCTCGGCAAGGTCGGCTCCGGTGCCGAGAAGCATTGGGGCCCGCCTGGCGCCTACGCACTCGCCTTCTTCGCCACCTTCTGGCCGGGCGCGGCCTTCGCCGCCCTGGCGATCCCCTTCGCTTGGGCGCGGCGGGGCGAGGAGGCAGTGGCGCTGCTGCTGGCCTGGATCGTGCCGATGTGGCTGATCTTCGAGGCGGTGCCGACCAAGCTGCCGCACTACGTCCTGCCGCTGATGCCGGCGGTGGCGATCCTCACCGTGCTGGCGCTGTCGCGCGGCGCGCTCGACCCGCGCCGTCCGGGCGCGCGCTGGGTGGCGGGTCTCGTCGTGCTGATCCCGGTTGGGCTGACGCTGGGCCTGAGCCTCGCCGCATGGCGCCTCGATCACGTGC
The DNA here is from genome assembly GCF_021117295.1 of Methylorubrum sp. B1-46. Classification (NCBI taxonomy): domain Bacteria; kingdom Pseudomonadati; phylum Pseudomonadota; class Alphaproteobacteria; order Hyphomicrobiales; family Methylobacteriaceae; genus Methylorubrum; species Methylorubrum sp. B1-46. The sequence continues at coordinate 4,575,687 of NZ_CP088247.1, forward strand.
TGCCGCTCGCCGCCCTGCCGCTGCTCCTCGCCGCCTGCGCCCTGGCGGCGCTCGCCTGGGCCGTCTTCGCGCAAGGCGGCCGGCAAAGAGCGGGGCAACGGGCCGGGGAGGGCGCTCTGGCCCTCGGCATCGCCGCCTCGGTGGTGCTGTCGGCCGCCGTCTTCGGCCTGACCCAACCGGTGCTGCAGAGTCTCAAGGTCTCGCCGCGTCTCGCCGCGATCCGCGACGCCCTGCCCTGCGAGGCTCCGCGCGTGGCGAGCCTGGGGCTCCGCGAGCCGAGCCTCGTCTTCACCATCGGCACGGATCTGGCCATGCTGAATTCCGGCGCGGAGGCCGCCGCCTTCCTGCGAGAGGGCGGCTGCCGCCTCGTGCTGGTCGAGGACCGGTTCGCAGCCGAATTCGCCGCCGCGGAAGGCGGGCTCCCGCTGAGCCCCGCCGGCCGGGTCACGGGCTTCAACATCAACGGCGGCAAGCCGGTCGGGGTCTCCGCCTACGCCGCGCTGCCGGGCGCCACACCATGAGCATGACGAACGATCCCGAGCCGCGCCTCAGCGTGGTGGTGCCGGTGAAGAACGAGGCCGGCAACATCGAGGCGCTGGTGGCCGAGATCGGCCATGCCTGCCACAACCTTGCGCCGTTCGAGGTCATCTACGTCGATGACGGCTCAACGGACGAGACCCTGGCCACGCTCCAGGGGCTGCGGGGCAAGCATCCCTGGCTCCGAGTCGTGCGCCACGACCGCAGCGGCGGCCAGAGCGGGGCGGTGCGCAGCGGCGTGCTGCGCGCCCGTGCGCCCGTCATTGCCACCCTCGACGGCGATGGCCAGAACGACCCCTCCTTCATCCCCGTGCTCTTCGCCGCCCTCGAACAGGGCGGCGCGAGCATCGGCCTCGCCCAGGGTCAGCGGATCGGCCGAAAAGGGGCCTGGAAGCAATTCCAGTCGAAGATCGCCAACGGCGTGCGCGGAAAGATCCTGAAGGACGCCACCCGCGACACCGGCTGCGGCCTCAAGGTGTTCCGTCGCGAGGTCTACCTCGCGCTGCCCTATTTCGACGCGCTCCACCGCTTCATGCCGGCGCTCGTCACCCGCGAGGGGTTCGGGGTGGTCCACCGCGACGTGGTGGACCGGCCGCGCTTCACCGGCCGCTCGAATTACGGGATGTTCGACCGGCTCTGGGTCGGCATCCTCGATCTGGCCGGGGTGTGGTGGCTGATCCGGCGGCGGCGCCCGGCCCCGCGGGCCGAGGATGTGCCCGAGGACCTGCCGCACAGCGAGACCCGGTGACCCCATGCTGATCCAGCTCGCCGAGGACCTCCCGGCCTATTTCTACGACGTGTTCGTCACCCGCTTCGATTTCTGGCTGGTGTTCGGCATCGGGGCGCAGCTCGTGTTCGGCTCGCGCTTCATCCTGCAATGGATCGCCAGCGAGCGGGCGGGCAAGAGCGTGATGCCGCTCTCGTTCTGGTTCCTGTCGATCCTCGGCGGGCTGATGACCCTGGTCTACGGCTTCGTGCGCCGGGAGCCGGTGATCATCATCGGCCAGGGCCTCTCGACCGTCATCTACCTGCGCAACCTCGCCCTGATCTTTCGCGAGCGGCGCCGCGCCCGCAACAGCTGAGACGGGCCGGACCGCATGTTCCCGACCGGTTTCGAGGCGGCCGACCCCGAGAGCATCGCCCACATCATTCAGGTGGCGCTCGCCCCCGCCTTCCTGCTCTCGGCGCTGGCGACCCTGCTCAACGTGTTCTCGACCCGGCTGGGCCGCGTCGCCGACAAGGTCGATGCGCTCTCGGCCAGCCTGCCCGGCGCGAACGCGGAGGCGCGGGCGACGCTGGCCCTGCGCCTCGCCTACCTGCGCCGCCGCTCACTCCTGCTCGACGGCGCCGTGGTGCTGGCGAGCCTCGGCGGCGTGATGACGGGGGCGGCCGTGCTGACCCTGTTCGTCGGCGCGCTCAGGGACGCCTCCGCGGCCTCGGTTCTGCTCGCCTGCTTCGGCCTCGCGCTTGCCTGCACCATCCTGGCGATCCTGGCCTTTCTCGCTGAGATCCGTCTGGCCGGCCGGGGCATAAGGCTTGAGGTCGAGCGCAAGCAGGACCGGGCGGCGTAAGGCTTGCCACCGCGCCACCGTCATCGCGAGCGCCAGCGAAGCGATCCAGGCCGCCGCCTCATCCGGAGTGGTTGCGTCCTGGATCGCTTCGGCTCCGCCTCGCGATGACGGAAAGCGCTCAGCCTGGGGCTGATGCCGCAGAGGGGCGTTGCCCGATATCCGCAGACCGATGTGGATCGAAGAGGCTGTAATCCTCCGCCCGCATCCGCTCGGTGCCGCGCACGTAATCACTCACGGTGCCGGGCCAGAGCGTGCGGTTGCGCCCCGATCGGTCGAGATACCAGCTGCCGCAGCCGCCTTCGGTCCAGATGCTGCCCTCCATCCGGGCATCGACCTCGGCGCGGAAGCGCGCTTGCGCCTCGGGCCGCACCTCCAGCACGCCGCCGGGATGGTCCCGCAGCCGCTCCAGCGCGTCGAGGACATGGGCGACCTGGGCCTCGACCATCAGGAGCACCGAGTTGTGCCCGAGCCCGGTATTGGGGCCGAGCAGCAGGAAGAAGTTCGGAAAGCCCGCGACCGAAACCCCGTGGAAGGCGTCCGCCCCGCCCTTCCAGGCCTGGAGCAGGCTGAGGCCATCGCGCCCGATCACCTCGGTGCGCAGGAGGCTGCCGCCGGGAGAGAAGCCGGTGGCGAAGATCAGCACGTCGAGCGGATGCTCGGTTCCGTCCGCGGTGACGACGCCGTGGGGCAGCACCGCGCGGATCGGGGCGGTGACAAGGCTCGCATGGGGCCGGGCCAGGGCCGGGTAATAGTCGTCGGAGAGGAGCACACGCTTGCACCCGAGGCGGTAATCGGGCGTAAGCCGCTCGCGCAGGTCCGGGTCGGCGATCGAAGCGGCGAGGTGCCGGCGTGCTCCCGCTTCGGCGAGTGCAGTGATGGTCGAGACGCGGGTGAAGCCGAGAAGCGCCGCGGCCTCCCGGCGCCAGAACAGCGAGGCGCGGTAGAGCCGGCGCAGGGGCGCGAGCCGCATCAGGCGTCGGCGCCCGCCTCCGACCGGGCGGTCGCCGCGGGGCAGGATCCAGGGGGCCGAGCGCTGGAACTGCGTGAGGTGGGCGACCTGGTCGACGATTTCCGGCACGAACTGCACCGCGCTCGCCCCCGTGCCGATGACGCCGACGCGCTTGCCCCGCAGGTCGCAGGCATGGTCCCAGGCCGCGGAGTGGAAGGCGGTGCCGGCGAAGCTGTCCAGGCCGGGCAGGCGGGGCAGGGCCGGGTGGTGCAGGGCGCCCATCGCGCCCACCAGCACGCGGGCGCAGACGTCGCCCCGGTCGGTCTCGACCCGCCACAGGCCCGCGGCCGCATCGAAGACGGCGCGCTCGACGCGGGTCTCCAGCCGCAGGAGCGGCGCGAGGCCGTGCGCGGCGACGAGCCCCTCCAGATAGCTCTGAATCTCGGGCTGGGGCGCGAACAGGCGGCTCCAGTCGGATTTCGGGGCAAAGGAAAGGGAGTAGAGTTGCGAGGGCACGTCGCAGGCCGCCCCCGGATAGGTGTTCTCCCGCCACGTCCCGCCGACGCCCGCGGCCTTTTCCAGCACGACGAGGCGGTCGAACCCGGCCTGCCGCGCGCGGATCGCCATGGCGAGCCCGGAGAAGCCGGCGCCGACGATGACAAAGTCGAGGGGCGCCTCGCTCATGCGGCGGACCCCTTCTCGGACTGGGCGTCCACCCGGAGGGCACGGTGCAGGAAGGCTGCCGCCCCGTCGAGGGAGCGGCGCGCCTCGGGCAGGAAGCTCTCGGCGAGTTGCCAAGCATGCGCCACCACGGGGAAGACGGTGAGTTCGACCGGCACGCCCGCTTCCCGCGCCTTCTCGGCGAGCCGCAAGGAATCGTCGCGCAGGATCTCGCGGGCGCCGACATGGATCAGGAGCGGCGGGAAGCCGGAAAAGTCGGCCTCGATCGGCGAGGCGCGCGGGTCGGCGGGATCGGCCCCGGCGAGGTAGGCCGGCACGAGCCGCATCAGAGATTCCGGGCGGAACATCGCGTCGCGCCGTCCATTCGTGCGGAACGAGGCGCTGCGGCCGATCAGGTCGGTGGCCGGCGAGAACAGGGCGGCGGCCGCGGGCGGGTGCAGGCCGAGGCGGCGCGCCTCGATGATCGTGGTCAGCGCCAGGGTGCCGCCCGCGGAATCCCCGGCCACGACTGCCGGTCCGGCCGGCGCGAGCGCGGCCCAGACGGCCGCGCAATCCTCGACGGCGGCGGGGAAGGGGTGCTCCGGCGCCAACCGGTAATCCGGGGTGAACACCCGGAAGCCGGCCCTGGCGAAATGCCCGGTGACCGGACGGTAGACCTGCGCCGAGCAGGCGATGAAGCCGCCGCCGTGGAGGTAGAGCAGGGTGGGGCGCTCGCCGCCCGCCGCTTCGGCCTGCGCCCACTCGCCGGGCACGCCGCCGACCACGCCGGGCGTGAAGGCGACGCCGGCAGGCGCCGGGAACCGGGCGCCCTCGAAGGCGCGGCGGATCGCGTAGACGTCGAGAGTCCGGCCGATCCGCCGCTTCACCGCGAGGCGGATGGCGAGATCGTAGATGTGGGCGCGCAGGCTCGCCATACTCGTTCGTCTCGAATTCACGTATCTCGAAGGGCGCGGCGGATCAGCGACCAGTAGCGCACCGGCATCAGGCGCTGGATCAGCACGGCGCGGCGGGCATCGGAGCCGATCAGCACGCGGGGCGCCCGCGTCTCGATCCCGCGCAGGATCGCCGCGGCCGCGGTTTCCGGGCGCAGGATCAGCAGGCGCTCGAAGGCGGCGAGCCCCGCGGCGGCCTCGCGCGGATCCTTGGCGCGGGGCGTGCGGGCGTTGCGGGCGATGGCAGTGGCGACGCCGCCCGGATGCACCAGGGTAACGCCGAGCCCGGTCCCCTCGCATTCGTGGCGCAGGGCCTCGGTGAAGCCGCGCACGGCGAACTTGCTCGCCGCGTAGGCCGCCTGCCCCGCCGGCGCAATGATGCCGAACAGGCTCGACAGGTTGACGATCTGCGCCTGGGGCTCGGCTCGCAGCAGCGGCAGGCAGGCATGGGTCAGCCGCATCACCGCGTGCAGGTTCACGTCCATCAGCCAGTCGATATCGGCTGGGTCGGTCTCCTCGAACCGCCCGCCGAGCGCCACCCCGGCATTGTTGACGAGAAGCTGCAGCCCGCCGTGACGGGCCCGGACCGCCTCCGGCAGGGCCAGCAGCGCCGCGCGGTCGGTCAGGTCGAGCACGTGTTCGCTCACCGCGACACCGGCGGCGCGGGCGGCCTGCGCCGTCCGGGCGAGGCCTTCTGCGTCCCGGTCGGCGAGCGCCAGGGCGCAGCCGCGCGCGGCCAGCGCGAGGCTCAAGGCCGCGCCGATCCCGCTCGCCGCTCCCGTGACGAGGGCGGTGCGGCCCCGCAGAACGAAGCGCTGTCCCATCGCCTCTCAGCTCTCCGGGGGGAGGGGGCGCGTGCCGGTGGCCTCGGCCATGGTCTCGATCGCGGCCAGCTTGGCGTGGAACGCCGACCAGTCGTTGGCCTCCGCGATCGGCGCCCAGAGCGCCTCGACCTCGTCGATCAGCATCGTGCAGGGGTTTTCGCGGGCGAAATAGGGATGGTCGAGGTTGGCATTGGCAGAGGGCCGCATCGCCTGGAGCGCGGCATGGACCGGGCGGAAGGCGTCGCCGGCGTAGTGCTCGCCCGCCGGGCTCCGGGCGGCGCGAGGCTCGCTTGCCAGCCCGCCGCGCCAGTCGAAGAAGACCTGCTCGAACGGAGCGCGACTCTTTTCGAGAAAGGCCCAGAAGGCGCCGACCAGCCGGTGGACCGCCCCCTCGCCCTCCCCCTGCGCGGGCGTCACCCCGAGCCGGAACAGGATCGTCTCGGCGAAGGCGTCCTGAAGTGCCGGGCCGAAGCTCTTGAGTCCCGCCTCCAGCCGCTCCTTGGGGACGAGGCCGAGCAGGCAATCGGCCAGCCGGCTCAGGTTCCAGAACAGGGCCTCGGGCTGGCGGCCGAAGCTGTAGAGGCCCCACTCGTCGAAATAGGCGGCGGTGAAAGCCGGATCGTGCACGGGCACGAAGCGCCAGGGGCCGTAATCGAAGCTCTCGCCGGTGACGTTGATGTTGTCGGTGTTGAGCACGCCATGGACGAAGCCCGCGGCCATCCACTGCGCCCCCATCCGCGCCACCCGCGCGACCATCGCCTCGAAGAACTGGGCCGCGCGCTCGGCCGTCTCGGCCTCTTGGATGCCGGGATAGTAGGTCTCGACCACGTGATCGACGAGGTGGGCGATGGCCTCCGGCTGTTCGAGGAACAGGAAGCGCTGGAAGGTGCCGATGCGCAGGTGCGAGTGCGACAGCCGCACCAGCACAGCCGAACGGGTGGGAGAGGGCTCGTCGCCTCGCTCCAGCGCCTCGCCGGTCTCGATCAGGCTGAAGGATTTCGAGGTCTCGACGCCGAGCGCCTCCAGCATGGCGGTGGCGAGCACCTCGCGCACGCCGCCCTTCAGGGTGAGCCGACCGTCCGCCCCGCGCGACCAGGGTGTCGTTCCGCTGCCCTTGGTGCCGAGATCGAGCAGCCGGCGATCATGGAGGTCATGGAGTTGCGCGAACAGGAAGCCGCGCCCGTCGCCGAGATCGGGATTGTAGGAGCGGAACTGGTGGCCGTGATAGCGCAGCGCCAGCGGGTGCTCGAACGAGCCGGGCAGGGGGGTGAACCGCGCGAAATGGGCGATCCAGGCCTCGTCCGACAGCGCGTCGAGCCCGACGCGGCGCGCCCAGGACTGATTGCGGTAGCGCAGGATCGCCGAGGGGAAATCGGCGGGCGCCACGACGTCGAAGAAGTCGGGTCCGAGATCGGCGTGGCGGCGCGAGGGTCTGAAATCGGGCAGGGGTTCGGCTCCGGTGCGGCGGGAGGAGTCGGGCAGGCGAGGGGGAACGTCAAGCCGACGAAAGGGTGAACCCAGGGCGATCGCTTGAAAGCGATCACCCTGGATTTTTGTTGCTGGCCTCAATCACCGGCGCCCGCCTCCGCGGGCTCAGGCTTTCGCTCCGATCGACGCCTCGGCCAAAGCCGAGGCCTGCTCCGCGCAGCGCTCTTCGCGCCGCGAAGCCGCTCAAGCGGCTTCGAGCAATGGCCCTTAGGGTGAACCCGGCAGCGGGGAGGGATGATCCCTTCACCGAATGGCTGCCGTGCCCTTCCGTGGCTATTCCGCGTCCTGCGCGGCATGGCATCGGACCGGTACGAGCCCCGAGCACGGATTCCCTGCGTGACCCAAGGCACTCCCGGCGCCCGCGCCTCCGCCGCGGCCTACCCGATCCTGACGCTGACCACCCTGCTCTGGGCGGGCAACACGGTGGCCGGCAAGTGGGCGGTCGGCGAGGTCTCGCCGCAGGTGCTCACCACCCTGCGCTGGGCCTTCGCCTTCGCGGTGCTGGCGGTGGTGGCGCGCCGGGCCATCCTGGCGGACCGTGACCGGCTGATGCAGCGCTGGCCCTACCTGTTCCTGATGGGGGCCTTCGGCTTCACCATCTTCGCGAGCCTGTTCTACGCCGCCGGCACCTACACCACCGCCGTCAACGTCGCGCTGATCCAGGGGGCGGTTCCCGTCTTCGTCATGGCGCTGAACTTCGCCGTGCGCCGCGTGCCGGTGCGGGCCGGGCAGGTGTTGGGCGCCGCCGTCACCCTGGTGGGCGTCGCGGTGGCGACCACCCACGGCGATCTCGCGGTGCTGGCCCATCTCGGCCTCAATCGCGGCGACGGGCTGATGCTCGCGGCAAGCCTCGTCTATGCCGGCTACACCGTGGCGCTGACCGGGCGGCCTCCGGTGTCGGGCCTCGCCTTCTTCACCGCGCTGGCGCTCGCCGCCTTCCTCACCTCGCTGCCGCCGCTGGCCGCCGAATGGGCGCTCGGCCGCGCGATCTGGCCCACGACCGCAACGGCTTGGGCCATCGTCGCCTTCGTCGCGCTCGGGCCCTCGCTGCTGGCGCAGCTCTCCTTCATTCGCGGCGTCGAACTGATCGGCCCGAACCGGGCCGGGCTGTTCGTGAACCTCGTGCCGGTCTTCGGCGCCGGGCTCGCCGTGCTGCTGGCGGGGGAACCTTTCGGCGGGGCCGAGGGGCTGGCGCTCCTCCTCGTGCTCGGCGGCATCCTCATCGCCGAGATCGCCGGGCGGCGCGCGGCACGAGCCAGGGCCGGCTGAAGGCGGGCAAAGTCAGGGACGGTCTCGGGGAAGGTGAGGGCGCGGCCCCGTCCCGCGCGGGGCTGGTGACAGGGGAGGCGGGACCGAAGGAAGCGACCGGAAGCGATGTCATCCCCGGCCGATCCAAGGACGGGCGGGAGAAACCGGCACCGAAAAACCGGCACCGCGGTGACCGGGACACAGAATGGGCCTCAAAACCCGTTAGAGTTCCTTCGAATCACCGTCGTGGATCTTTCCCATCGCAATGTCGTCTCCCCTCGCCCCAGCCGCTGGGCGGCCGCCCGCGCCCTCGTGGCTCGGCGACGCCGCCGCCCTGGGGGCGACGGGGGTCGCGGTCGCCCTGCGCCATGCCCTAGACGACGTGCTGCCGCCGGGCTTCCCGTTCCTGACCTTCTTCCCGGCGGTGATCCTGACGACGTTCTTCTTCGGCCTGCGGCCGGGGATCGTCTGCGCGGTGCTCTCGGGGCTCGCCGCGTGGTACTTCTTCATCGGCGAGGCCGGCACCTTCCGGCTTGATGCGCAGACGGGGCTGGCGCTCGGCTTCTACGCCTTCATCGTCGCCGTCGACATCGCCCTCATCCACCTGATGCGTGTCGCGGGCGAGCGCCTGAGCGCGGAGCGGGCGGTCAGCGCGCAACTCTACGAGCAGCAGCGCACCATGTTCCAGGAGCTGCAGCACCGGGTCGCCAACAACATGCAGTTCGTGGCGGCCCTGCTCGCCCTGCAGCGACGCAAGGTCGTCGAGAACCCGCAGGAAGCGGTCGGCGTCTTCGACGAGGCGCAGACCCGGCTGGAGACGATCGCGCGCATCCATCGCCGCCTCTACGACCCGGCCCTGGCCGACCTGCCCGTGGGCACGTACCTCCAGGAGCTCTGCACCGACCTGCTCGGCGCCACGGGTGCGCGCAACATCGTCTGCCTCGTCGACGTGCCGCCGGTGCGCCTCGACCTCGCCCGCCTCACCACCCTGTCGCTGCTCGTGGTGGAAGTGGTGACGAATGCCCTGAAGCACGCCTTTCAGGGGAGCGGGCGCGGCACCATCACCATCCGGCTCGAAACCCTCGACGGAGGACAGGCGGCGCTCAGCATCGCCGACGACGGGCCGGGGATTCCCGCGAGCTTCGACCCGGCGGCGAGCCGCAGCCTCGGCTTCCGGATCGTCCAGGGGCTGGCTGCGCAGCTCGACGGCACGCTGTCCTACGCCAACGAGGGCGGCACGGTCGTCCGTCTCGTCTTTGCCACCGGGCCTGCGCCCGCCGCGGCTTGACGGGACCGGCGTCGGACGGTGCCGACCGGGGCAGGGCGCCTCCAGCGAGCCTGAAGTCATACCGTTTCCGGTCGAGCGCTAGGCATTCGGCTCCGCGTCGTCGTGAGCTTCCACGAAACGATCCGGCCGCTGCCGACCGTCGGTCATCCGGTTGCCAAACGCCTGCTCCAGCCGCGTCCAAGCTGTTCGCATAAGATATATTATGGAACCTGAGGGCGCCTGCAGGCCGCCTTTCCGCAACCATTAACCATAACTTCCCGGGATTTTCCCGGTTTTCCGCCCCTGGCTGCCGATATCGCCCGCACCATGAGATCGGCCGCATGAGATCGGCCGCATGCCGATCGGTTGGGATTGGTGTCGGCGAACGCGGACCCGATCCCTCGCAATCGTCACAATCGTCGGGCACCAGCGGCAGGATCGGGAAACAGAACCGGCTGTCAGACGCTTCGCCATGTCGTTCCGCACGCTTCCTGGACTAATCCTCGCCACCGCCCTCGCCGGCCCGCTCGGCCTGTCCGGCGCCTGCGCGCAGCCCGATGCGCCGCCGATCTCCGCTTCGGTCCCGGCCTCGCAGATGCCGGCCTCGGCCGAGCGCCTGCCGACGAAGCTCGTCCGGCTCGCTTCGCTGCTCGGACGGGACGGCGAGGTGCGGATCGTGGCCTTCGGCTCCTCATCGACGGAAGGGGCGGGCGCCTCGTCGCCGGCCATGGCCTACCCTGCCCTGCTCGAGCGTGACCTCGAGGAGCGCCTCCAGATCGGCGCGTCGAGCCCGCGCTCGATCACCGTGATCAACCGCGGCAAGGGCGGCGACACCTCCGAGGCGATGGCGCGGCGCCTGGAGCGCGACGTGCTGACCGAGCGTCCGGATCTCGTGGTCTGGCAAACCGGCAGCAACGATCCGCTCGCCGGGGTGCCGCTGGAGCGCTTCGTCCAACTGACCCGTGCGGGCATCCTGGCGATCCGGGCGACGGGTGCCGACGTGGTGCTGATGGACCAGCAATGGTGCCAGAAGCTCACGGGCGTGGAGGGCGCCGAGCGCTACGGCGAGGCGCTTCACGCGCTCGCCGCCGAACTCGGCGTGCCGGTGATCCGCCGCCGCGCCCTGATGCAGTCCTGGGTCACGCACGGGCTGATGACCCCGGCCCAGATGATCGGCCCCGACGGACTGCACATGACCGATGCCGGCTACCGCCAGCTCGCCAAGGCGGCCGCCGCCCAGATCCTCGTCGGTGCGGGCCTGATCCAGCCCTCGCTCGCCCGGAACTGACCCCGGAACCGACCGGGGCAGGGATGTCGTTTCGCTTGAAAAGCCCCCTCCCCGCCTTCCCGGTCCGTCCCATGAAGCAGACCGAACTGACCGAGGCGACGCTCGCCGCCTTCCTCGATGCCTTCTACGCGCGGGTGCGCCACGACCCGCTGATCGGGCCGGTCTTCGCGGAAAAAATCCCGGACGAGGCCTGGCCGCGCCACCTCGCCACGATCCGCGATTTCTGGTCCTCGGTGCTGCTGAAGACCGGCCGCTACAAGGGCAACCCGTTCGGCCGCCATCTCGGCATCGAAGGGATTGCGCCGGCGCATTTCGCGCGCTGGCTCGGCCTGTTCGAGGAGACGGCGCGAGAGGTTTTCGAGCCGGAGATCGCGACCGAGATCGTCGAGCGGGCGCATCGCATCGGCGACAGCCTCAAGGCCGGCCTGTTCTTCCGGCCCGAGATGCGCGGCGTTCGCGCCTGATCCCTCAGAGATCGACGGTCGCGCTCAGCCCGTCATGGGCCGGCACCACGTTCGCCGGCAGCTTCCTCGCCAAGGTCGCGTAGTCGAGATCGGTGTGGAGGTTGGTCAGGATGGCCCGGCGCGGGGCCACCTCCTCGATCAGTGCCAGTGCATCCGAGACCGAATAGTGCGACGGGTGAGGGGTCTCGCGCAGGGCATCGATGATGAGCAGGTCGAGACCGTGCAAGCGCGCCTTGGCCGCCTCGGGCATCACGCTGACGTCCGGCGCGTAGGCGGCGGGGCCGAAGCGGAAGCCGTGGGCGATCTCGTTGCCGTGCTCCATGCGGAAGGCCTCCGCCTCGATCGGCCCACCCGCGCCTTCGATGGCGAGGCGCTCGCCCGCCCGCATCTCGTGCAGGTCGAGGATCGGCGGGTAGAGGCTGCCCGGAGGCGTCTCGAAGGCGTAGCCGAAGCGCTTGATCAGCATCGCGCGGGTGAGGGGATCGGCATGGACCGGGATGCGCCGGTGCATGTGGATGACGAGGGGCCGGACATCGTCGATGCCGTGGGTGTGGTCGGCATGCGCATGGGTGTAGAGCAGGGCGTCGAGGCGGGTGACGCCGGCATCGATGAGTTGCTCGCGCAGGTCCGGCGAGGTGTCGACCAGCACCGTGGTGGCCCCCTCCCCTTCGTTTCCTTGCCCGTTTCCTGGGCGCCGCTCGACCAGCAGCGAGCAGCGGCGGCGGCGGTTGCGCGGGTCGGCCGGATCGCAGGCGCCCCAGCCGTAGCCGACCCGCGGCACGCCGCCGGACGAGCCGCAGCCGAGGATGCGCAGGCTCAAGACCGGCATGCGCCCTCCCCTTTCATCATGCGCGGACGCCCTCGATCGCCGCGGCCTTCGAGAACAGCCGGTAGAAGTTGGCCGTCGTACGCGCGGAAAAATCCTCGAAGGGCAGGTCGAGCGCCTTGGCCAGCACCCGCGCGGTGTCGGCGGTGTAGGCCGGCTCGCAGCGCCGGCCCCGGTGCGGCTCGGGCGCGAGGAACGGCGCGTCGGTCTCGACCAGGATGCGGTCGAGGGGCACGCTGCGGGCGATGTCGCGCAGCGCGTCCGACCGGCGGAAGGTGACGATGCCGGAGAAGGAAACCGACAGGCCGAGTTCGACCCCGACCTCAGCCAGCCGGGCGCCGGACGAGAAGCAGTGCAGCACCGCCTTGAACGGCGCCCTCGCCATCTCGTCGGTGAGCACCGCCTCCATATGGGCGTCGGCATCACGGGAATGGATCACCAGCGGCAGCCCGGAGAGGCGCGCGGCCTCGATATGGGCGCGCAGCACCCGCTCCTGCACCGCCTCCGGCGCGGCGTCCTCATAATGGTAGTCGAGCCCCGCCTCGCCGATGCCGACGCAGCGCGGAGCCTCGGCGAGCGCGGCGATCGTCTCGGCCGGCACGTCCGGCTCCTCGGCGGCGCCGTGCGGGTGGGTGCCCACCGTGTACCAGACCGCCGCGTGCGCCTCGGCCAGCGCGCGGTAGCTGTCGGCCTTGGCAATCCGCGTCGAGATCGTGAGGAGGCGGGTCACGCCGGCCTGTGCCGCGCGGGCGATCACGCCGGGAATGTCCTGCGCGAAGTCCGGGAAGTCGAGATGGCAGTGGCTGTCGACCAGCATAGTCGCTTTTGATGAATCTTATTGGAGGAGGGCGCGATGCGGGCGAGGACGGCCCTCTCAGGCCATCGCCTCCGGCTTCTCGAACCGCGGAAAAATCGGCGCCGGGGCGGGCAGCGGCGTGCCGCCCCGCAGGCGGTGCTCTTCGCCGGTGAAGGCGAAGCTGCGTCGATCCACCGGCACGGCGAGGAGATCGAGCAGAGCCGAGCCCGCCGTCGGCACGAAGGGCTGCACCATCAGGCCGACCCGGCGCAGGGTCTCGACCGTGACGTAGAGCACCGTGTTCATGCGCGCCGGATCGCTCTTTCGCAGCTTCCACGGCTCCTCGGAGGCGAAATAGCGGTTGGCCTCGCCGACCACAGCCCAGATCTCGGCCAGGATCGCGTGGAGCGCCAGATTCTGCATCAGCCCCCGCGCCTTGTCCGGCAGCGCGGCGGCGGCCGCGAGCAGGCGCTCGTCGGCCTCCGTGAAGGCGCCGGGATCGGGCACCGTGCCCTCACAATTCTTCGCAATCATCGAGAGCGAGCGCTGGGCGAGGTTGCCCAGATCGTTGGCGAGATCCGCGTTGATGCGGTTGATGATCGCCTCGTGGTCGTAATTGCCGTCGCCGCCGAAGGGGGCCTCGCGCAGGAGGAAGTAGCGCACCGGATCGACGCCGTAGGTGCCGACGAGATCGAGCGGATCGACCACGTTGCCCAGCGACTTCGACATCTTCTCGCCGCGGCTCAGGAAGAAACCGTGGCCGAACACGCGCTTGGGCAGCGGCAGTCCGGCCGACATCAGGAAGGCCGGCCAGTAGACCGCGTGGAAGCGGACGATGTCCTTGCCGATGATATGCAGGCTCGCCGGCCAGAACCGGGCGTTCGGAGCTTCCGCGTCGGGAAAGCCCGTCACCGTGAGGTAGTTGGTCAGGGCATCGACCCAGACATACATGACGTGGCCGGGATGATCCGGCACCGGCACGCCCCAGTCGAAGGTGGTGCGGCTGACCGAGAGATCCTTGAGGCCGGAGCGCACGAAGCTCGCGACCTCGTTCATCCGCGTCTCGGGACCGAGGAAGTCCGGCTGCTCCGCGTACAGCTTGAGCAGGGGCTCCTGATACTTCGAGAGACGGAAGAGGTAGTTCTCCTCCTCCATCCACTCGACGGGCGTGTCCGTCTTGATCGAGCGGCGGCCGCCGTCGGGACCCAGAACGGTCTCGGCCTCGTCGTAATAGGCCTCGTCGCGCACGGAGTACCAGCCGGCATATTTGGCCAGATAGATGTCGCCGTTGGCCTCCATGCGCCGCCACAGCTCCTGCGCGGCGGCGTAGTGGTCGGCTTCCGTGGTGCGGATGAAGCGGTCGTAGGTGCAGTCGAGCCGGTCGGCCACCGCCTTGAAGCGCCCGGCCATGTCGTCGACGAAGGCGCGCGGTGTCACGCAGGCTTTGGCGGCCGTCTGCTGGATCTTGAGGCCGTGCTCGTCGGTGCCGGTGGTGAACAGCACGTCGCGCCCGTCGAGGCGGTGGAAGCGGGCGATGGCGTCGGTGGCGATCACCTCGTAGGCGTGGCCGATATGCGGCGCGCCGTTGGGGTAGGAGATCGCCGTGGTGATGAGGAAGGGCTCGTTCGCCTTCTCGCTCGCGCTCACGTCAGAGGATGTCCCGGATACGAAGGGTCGGTCGGACTGAAGAGCCTTGTGGCGCGAAACCATGCCGCGACGCAACCGGACCCCACGCCCCGAGGGCACGACACCGCTTTCCCGCCGCGGCTAGTTCCAAACGCAAGAAAGCCCCGCCGGGGACCCGGCGGGGCTTTCTCGATCGTGATGGATCCGTGGAGGGCGCTCAGGCGGCGCGCCGGACGGCGAGGGGGGAGAGGTTCTCGTTGCCGACCTTGACCGCACCGCGCTGGACGGTGGGCGCCGCACCACCGATGGCGGCGAATTCACCGGCGGAAGCAGTGCCGGCCTTCGGGCCGAGGCGGTTGGCCACCAGGGTGACCAGGGCAATGTTGACGGCGCCAGCAGCGACGGCAGCGAGGAGAGCCAGAGAGATCATGGGAAGCGTCCTGTCCGGTGTGTCTGCGGTGTGTTGCGTTGCAGCGTATGTGCCACCGCGGCGCACCTTTTGGTATACCAGACACCAAATGCCAGATATTCGCTGAATGCATGGATCGCGGCTGGGCAGGAGCGAGACCCGACATTATTGCATTATGATGCACATTAATCTGCAAAATGATCTATTTTGCATGGACACGGGATCGGGCCTCGGTTTAATCCTTGCTGCCAATGGGGCGGCCGAGTAGTGCGGCTCGAGCGTGATTCAGAAGCGTCGAGCGGTCATCGCCGGTGTCTTCGGGGAATGTCTGCATGTCCATCGCCAGAATTCGCGAGACCGACGAGCAGTGGGTCGAGCTTCCAGAGCCGGACCTTGAGCGCTACCTGCTGCACGCGCGCGGCCAAGCTGCCAACGATAATCGCCGCTTATCGGCCGAAACCTTTCGCACCGTTCAGCTCGGTGCGTGCGTGGCGCTGATCGGGGCCGCCACGCTCATCGGTGCCTTGATCTGAGCGACGCCTCGGATCGTCGGCTCGCAGCCCATCGCTGACAACGAAAAAAGGCGCCTAGCGGCGCCTTCTTCGTCTCGGTGGGTCCAGGACCTATTTCAAGCGGCCGGTTTCAGGCGGCCTTGCGGCGGCTCTTGCCCTTCGCTTCTCCCTCGCCCCCCTCGTCGGTGCCGTCCGAGGCCTCGGCATTGAGGCTCTCGGCGATCTGCGTGAGCAACTGGTCGGTCTTCTTCTCTTCCTGCAGGGTTTCATCGAGCAGCTTGGCGGCGTCCGCGTAGCCGAGCTGGCTCGCCCAGGTCTTCAGCGTGCCGTAGCGGGCGATCTCGTAGTGCTCCACAGCCTGCGCGCACGCGGCCAGCACGGCATCGGCCGCCGGGCTGTCCTCGAAATCCTCGAGATCCTCCTCCATCTCGGAGGTGAGGCCCTGCATCGCCTCGCAGGTCTTGGCGCGCGCCGGCTTGCCGATGATCTCGAAGATCTGCTGCAGCCGCTCGACCTGATTGGCGCTTTCCTCGGCGTGGGTCTCGAAGGCTTGGCGCAGGTCCTCGTGCTCGGCCGCCTTGGCCGATTTCTTCAGCGCACGCACGGACTGCTTTTCCGCGTAATAAACATCCTTCAGCGTCTCATAGAACGCGTCGTGCAAAGTTTTCTGCTTGGTAGCCATAGTAAAATATCTCCGTTTGTCTGAAAGAGTGGGCAGCGGGAGTGGCCTAACCGGCGGCCTGTCCTGCAAAAACGCAAAGCTCGGCGCTTGGGTCCGAAAATCATCGGGGGAAAGACTGCAAAATTCCGGGAACTTTTGGTGCCCCCGATCACCCCGCGAACGGCTCAGTCCTCCACAACCGCGACCTGTCCCGCGATGCCGTCCGTCTTGCCGCTGAGGCCCGGCACTTCATCGAGTTGGCGCAGGCTGGTGAAGCGGCCCCGCTCTTCGCGGTAGCGCACGATCTCGAAGCCGTGGCCCTTCAGCGCCGGCACCTCATCCAGTTCCTCGGCGGTCGCGGTGTTGAGATCGAGCATGGCGGCTTCCTGTTCGGCCGGGACGGAACGTCAGCGGTCTAGGCCGGTTCCGCGTCTCATCCCCCCGAACGGCAGGTCTGCCGCGCAGCCTGTGGCCGAACGGCAGCAGGCGCCGAGGAACGCCGCCGTCACACCAAAACCGCCCAAGTCTTCGGTACGGGTCAGGTCCGTAAGCCGGCGGGGATCCGTCGCGCCCGCTGGGGTCGGACCACGCATCGTCATGCTCGCACGTCTCGCCAGGAGGTTGTCCAGGCCCGCACGGACGGCGCCGCTGGTCGCCGCACATCCGTCGACCGGCCTCGCACCGAGCGTCGCCCCGGAGGCCGTCTCCGCCCCGGTCGGCCGCCGCGCGACCGCCGGCCTGGCCAACATCCAGATCCTGCGCGGAGTCGCGGCGGCGGTGGTGCTCGTCCACCACGCGGCGGTCTACGCCCAGCTCCTGCGCGGCGCGGACCGTCTGTTCCCGACCTTCGACGCGATGATGGGGCTGTGGGGCGTCGCCGTCTTCTTCGCGATCTCGGGCTCCCTCATGGCGGGTCTCGTGGTGCGCGACCGCCCCCTGGTGTTTCTGGCGCACCGGATCTCGCGAATCTTCCCGACCTATCTCGCGGTCGTGGCGCTGTTCGCCGCTGTGTTCGCCGCCCTCGGCCTGAGCCTCGGCGGTCTCGCGCCGCTCTCCCTGTCGCTCGCGCCCGCCGGCCCGCGCAGCTACGCGCTCAACGTCGAGTGGACCCTCGTCTTCGAGACGAGCTTCTATGTCGGCCTGTTCCTGCTGGCGAGCGCCGGCCTCGCCCGCCGCATCGTGCCGCTGGCCGTCCTCTGGCTGGCTCTGCTGGCGGCGGCCTTCCTGCTGCTGCCGGCAGCCTCGCGCGATCTGGTCCTGCCGCCGGCCTATCTGCTTCCCCTGATGGCCGCCTGCGTGCCCTTCGCCGGCGGCCTGCTGCTGCCCCGGCTGATCGCCTCCGGCCGGATGACACCCGTGGCCGGGTTGCTGGCGCTGCCGCTGTTCGCCGCCTGCCTCTTCGTCGAGCGCGATGCGGCGCGCTGGCTCGGCGGGATCGCGGCTTTGCTGCTCGTGGGGGCCGCGGCCTCGGCCCGTCAGGCAAGGGGTGAGGGCGCCGCGACGCGGGCGGCGCTCGCCCTCGGGGATGCGAGCTACCTGCTCTACCTCATCCACGTCCCGGTGCTGGTGCTGACTGCCTGGGCGGTGCCCGCCCACTGGTCCGGCTTCGCCTACGGCCTCACCGCCGTCATGGCCGCGCTCGGGCTCGCTGCGCTGCTCGGGCCCTTCGATCTCGCGCTCTACCGCGCCCTGCGCCGCCGCATCGACGCGGCCGCGCCCGCCACCCTCAAGCGCGGGCTGGCCGCCTACCTGCTGATGTTTGCCGGTTGTGCCGCCTGGGGCAGCGCCGAGACCGCCCGCAACAACGGGCACGAGCGGCGGGCGCGCGCGGCGCTGGCCGCCCTGCCCCCTGAGGCCTGGACCGGCCCCGGTGCGGCCAAAGCGACGATCGAGGGCCGCGGCCTCGCGCTTCCCCCATCGATGCAGGCCGCGCTGGAGGGCATCGAGCCCGCCTCGCCGGTCGATACCGTGGTCTCGGCCTACGCCTACGATCCGGCGCGGCCGAAGCAGACCTACCTGCTGGCCGTCTACTGCTCCGGCCGCCTGATCGGCCTCGATCGGCCGCGCCGGTGGCGCAAGGACCTCGCCGCCGTGACCGGTTCGACGCGGCCGGGCCGGATCGGCTTCCTGATGCAGATCCCCACCGCCGCCTGCGCGGGGGACCCGGCTCCGCTCGTGCTCGCCATCGATATGGAGGGGCGGATGGCCGTGCTGGGGCGCTGAACGCGTCTCAGGCTGAAGCCGGCTGCTCCCTTCGGGAAGGGCGACTTCGGCTTCCGCTCATGCCCGTGCGGCGGCGGCCAGTTCGCGGAAGGCCGCGAGCACCAGCGGCCGGCGGTCGAGGTTGTAGATCGCCGCCTCGCGGGCGGAGGACGCGATGCGCTCGGCCGCCTCGACGAGCCCGAGCAGGCGCGCCGGACCCTCGCCCTGGCGCCGGTCGAGTTCGGCCGCGACGTGGCGTTGAATCGTGTCGAGGGCGGTGGCCAGAAGCCCCTCGGCATCGCGGCCGGCCAGCGTCTCGGCGAGCTTGAGGACGCGCCGCCCATCGGGCTCGGGCAGGCCGGCCAGCAGCGCCGACACCTCCGCCTCGACCGCGGCGGTGGCCGGATCGAGCAGGGCCACGGCGCGAGCCACCGAGCCCTCGCACAGCGCCGCCGCCCGCCCCAGGGCCGCCGCATCGGGCCGGGCGAAGGGGGGCGGGAAACCCTCGATCACCGTGCGGACGTCGGCCTCGGGGAGGGCGCGCAGGGAGAGCGCCCGGCAGCGGGAGCGGATCGTCGGCAGCAGGCGGCCGGGCGCGTGCGAGACGATGAGGAAGATCGCCCGCGGCGGCGGCTCCTCGATCATCTTGAGGAGGGCGTTGGCGCTGTTGGCGTTGAGATCCTCGGCGCTGTCGACGATGCAGACGCGCCAGCCCCCCTCCCCGCCCGCGGTCGAGCCGAACAGGGCGAGCGCCTCGCGGGCGGCATCGACCGAGATGCGGGTCGGCAGGGTCTTGGCGCCGGGGGCCTGGACCCGGCGGAGCGCCACGAGGTTCGGATGCGACAGGGCCGCCACCTGGCGCGCGGCCGGATGATCCTCCGGCACGTCGAGGGAGTCGGGGGCCGGAAGCGAGCGCGGATCGGCGACGAGCCGGCGCGCGACGCGGTAGGCCAGCGTCGCCTTGCCGATGCCCGCAGGGCCGCCGATCAGCCAAGCGTGGTGGAGCCGGCCCGCGGCCAGAGCGCGGGCGAAGGCGGCCTCCGCCGCGGCATGGCCAAGGAGGCGGGTCTGTTCGCGCGGGCGCGGAATGTTGGCGAGATCGCCCGCCTCGGCCTCGGTGCGGGCAGCGTCGCGGGCGGAGCTAGGCCGCATGATCGTGGCCCTCCCCCGCGGCCGCGAGCAGGTCCGGCCGCCAGGCGGAGACGGCTTCGCGGATCCGGGCCTCGACCGCGTCGGGGCCGAGATCGGCATCGATGAGGCGGCAGCGCTCGGGCTCCGCCTCGGCGATGGCGCGGAAGGCCGCCCGCAGCCGCTCATGGAAGTGCAGGCCCTCCGCCTCGAAGCGGTCGGCGGGGGGCCCCTCCCCGCGCCTTTGCGCTCGGGCGAGCCCGGCCTCGGGCGGCAGATCGAGGATCAGGGTGAGGTCGGGGCGCAGGCCCTCCAGCGTCACCCGCTCCAGGCTGGCGATCAGCCCCGGCTCCAGGCCGCCGGCCGCGCCCTGGTAGGCGCGGGTCGAGTCGGAGAAGCGGTCGCACAGCACGATCGCGCCGCGGGCGAGCGCGGGGCGGATCAGCCCCTCGATATGATCGATGCGGGCGGCGGCGAACATCAGCGCCTCGGCAAACGGCCCGTAGGGCTTGGCCACGCCGCGCAGCAGCGCCGCGCGCAGCTCCTCCGCCCGCTTCGTGCCGCCGGGCTCGCGGGTGGTCACGACCTCGCGCCCGCTCGCCTGCCTCAGGGCTTCGGCAAGGCGCGCGATCTGGGTGGACTTACCCGCCCCCTCCCCGCCCTCGAAGGTGATGAAGACGCCCCGCGGCGCATCGCTCGACATGGGGCGGGGCTAGCACAGTGAAGGGCCGCGCGCGACCATCGCTACACCGCCGCGCCCTTCCGTCCCGTCAGCCAGGAGGCGGCCAGCACCACGAGGCCGACCATGGCGATCATGAGGGTCGAGGCGGCGTTGATCTCCGGATTCACCCCGAGCCGGACCTGGCTGTAGATCCGCATCGGCAGGGTGGTGGCGCCCGGCCCCGAGACGAAGCTCGCGATCACGAGGTCGTCGAGCGACAGGGTGAAGGCGAGCAGGAACCCGGCGGCGACGGACGGCGCGATCAGCGGCAGGGTGACACTGAGAAAGACGCGGGCCGGCCCGGCGCCGAGATCGGCGGCAGCCTCCTCCAGCGAGCGGTCGAGACCTTTCAGGCGTGCGCCGACCACCACCGCGACGAAGCCGGTGGCGAAGGTCGCGTGGGCAATGACCAGGGTCGCGATGCCTCGGTCGAGGCCGATGCCGACGAAGAGCAGCAGCAGCGACAGCCCGGTGATGACTTCCGGCATCACCATCGGCGCGTAGAGGAGACCGGTATAGGCGCCGCGCCCGAGGAAGCGCCCGTGCCGGTCGAGCGCGAGCGCGGCGCAGGTGCCGAGCACGCCGGCGATGCTGGCCGAGAGGACCGCGACCTTGAGTGAGACGAGGGCGGCGGCGATCAGCGGCCCGTCCCGGAACAGCACGCCGTACCACTGGGTCGAGAACCCGCCCCAGACCGTGACGAGCTTCGAGGCGTTGAACGAGTAGACGATCAGCACGAGGATCGGCGCGTAGAGGAAGATCAGCGCCAGGGCGAGCGCCGTGCGGGCGAAGAGGCTCATCGGCTGGCCCCTTCCGCCGCTTCCTCCCGGCGCAGCTCCGCCTCGCGGAACAGCACCACGGGCCCGACCACGAGGATCAGCAGCAGCACCGCCACGGCGGAAGCGAGCGGCCAGTCGCGGTTGGAGAAGAACTCGCTCCACAGCACGCGCCCGAGCATCAGCGTGTCCGAGCCGCCGAGCAGATCGGGGATGATGAACTCGCCGACCATTGGGATGAAGCAGAGCAGCGCCCCGGCGGCGAGGCCGGGCAGGCTCAGCGGCAGCGTGACGGTGAAGAAGGCCCGCGCCCGCGACGCGCCGAGATCGGCCGCAGCCTCGGTGAGGGCCGGGTCGAGCCGGCTCATCACCGCGTAGAGCGGCAGCACCATGAAGGGCAGGTAGGCGTAAGTCAGCCCAATCAGCACGCCGAACGGGCCGTCGAGGATCGGCAGCGGCGCGGCGATCAGGCCGAGCTTGAGCAGGCCCGCGTTGAGCAATCCCTCGGGTTTGAGGATCGCGATCCAGGCGTAGACCCGGATGAGAAAGCTCGTCCAGAACGGCACGATGACGAGCGCTACCAGGATCGGCTGCCAGCGCGAAGAGGCGCGGGCCATGGCGTAGGCCGTCGGCGTGCCGATCAGAACGAGGATCGCGGTGGCGAGCGCAGCGTAGCCGAGCGAGGAGAGGGCAGCGTCGCGATAGAGCGCGTCGGCCGCGATCATCCCGTAATTCTGGAAGTCGAGCGCCTCGAAGAACTCACGCCAGCCCTCCAGGCCGCCATCCCATTCCAGCACCGGCAGGTAGGGCGGCTGGGCGGTGGCCGGCGAGGAGAAGCTGATCTTCAGCGTCACCGCGAAGGGCACGAGGAAGAACAGAGCCAGCCACAGCAGCGGCAGGCCCCGGACGAGGCCCCGGCCGATCTTACGCTGCAGTGACGCCGACCGATGGCCGGCCTCCCTGCGTTCGGCGGATGCCCGCCGCCCCGCATTCGCGGGGTCAACCGGCGATGCGCGGTCATCGCCGGTTGGTTGTTGTTGTGGCGACAGGCCGCTCATGCCGGCAGGATCCGCGCGGCGTCGGCGGGCACAGCGACGGCGACGGTCTCGCCGACGGCCGGAATCGGGCCGGCGGTCGGCAGGGCGGCGGAGGCGCGCAGGGTCGTACCGTTGGCCATCTCGACCCGGTAGCGGATGCGGTCACCGAGGAAGGTCGCCTCGGTCAACCGGCCGGGGAGCCCCTCCGCCATGCCTTCCCCCTGCCCGCTCACGACCAGCCGCTCGGGCCGGATCGCGACCACGACCGGGTTGCCCGCCTCGCCCTCACCGCTCGCGCGCAGGAAGCCCAGGGCGGTCTCGACGCGACGCACGCCGCCTGATTCCGCCCGCCCGAGGCGGCCGTCGATCAGGTTCACGTCGCCGAGCAGGCCCGCGACGTAGCGGCTCGCCGGGCGCTCGTAGAGTTCGCGCGGCGGCCCCACCTGCACGAGGCGCCCGCGCTCCATCACGCCGATCCGGTCTGCGAGCGCCATCGCCTCCTCGGCGTCGTGGGTGACGACGACGAAGCTCGTCCCGAGCCGCCGCTGGATCGCCCGCAATTCCCCTTGCGTCTCCTCGCGCAAGGCCCGGTCCAGCGCCCCGAGCGGCTCGTCGAGGAGCAGCAGGCGCGGCTCGCGGGCGAGCGCGCGGGCGAGCGCCACCCGCTGGCGCTGCCCGCCGGAGAGCGTGTCGGGGCGGCGCGCCTCGAACCCTTCGAGCCGCACGAGCCGGAGCAGCGCCTTCACCCGCTCGGCACTCTCGGCCCGGCTCAAGCCCAGTCCCTTCAGCCCGTAGGCGAGGTTGGCCGCCACGCTCAGATGCGGGAACAGCGCGTAGGACTGGAACATCATGTTGACCGGCCGCCGATGCGGCGGCAGCGCGGTCAGGTCGGTCTCGCCGAGCCGAATCGTGCCGGAATCGGGCGTCTCGAATCCGGCCACCATCCGCAGCAGGGTGCTCTTGCCGCAGCCGGAGGGACCGAGCAGGCAGAAGAACTCAGCCCCCGCCAGATCGAGTGAGACGTCATCGACCGCCGTGTGCGGGCCGAAGCGCTTAGTGATCCGCTCCAGGCGGAGCCTCTGTTCCGGATGGGAGGTGCTGGCGTGCAAGATGGATCTTCGGACCGGCGTCGCGAGGGATTTCGGCGACTTGTCTGTTGCGGAGGGCGATGATCAAAAAACGGTGATCCGGACGCCTCACGCGTCCTCGCGCAGCGCCTCCTGCACCCGCGCCTCCAGCAGGTCGGGGCGGCGGATGACGAGGGCGCCGCGGGTGCGGTCGATCAGGCCTTCGCCCGCCATCACCGTGAACTCGCGGGTCACCTGCTCCCGACGGCAGCCGATGCGGGCGGCCAGCACGTGGTGGTAGGGCGGCGGCGTCACCACCCGCTCCCCGTCCTGGCCCGCCCGCGGCACCGAGAGGCGCAGCAGCTCGGCGTAGAGTCGGTGGCGCAGGTCGAGCAGCGCGTGCTCCATCAGGCGGGTGTTCAGCTCGCGCACGCGCTTGGCGAGCAGGCGGAACAGCCGGTCGGCGATGGCTTCCGAGGCGAACACGATCTGGCGGAAGACCGGGGCGGGCACCACACAGACCTCGCCGCGGGTGAGCGCGGTGACGTTGGCCGAGCGGCCGATGCCGTCCAGCGCCGCCAGCTCGCCGAAGAAGGCGCCGGTGCGCATCTCGCCGAGGATGACCTCCTTGCCGGACTGGGACCGGTTGAGGATGCGCACCTCGCCCATGGCGAGGAAGTACACATCGGTCGAGATGTCGTCGTAATCGACGAGCGTCTCGTTCTCGTCGAAGCGCCGCCAATGGCAGCGCGTCTCGAATGGGGAGAGATCGACACCCGGTTCCTTGAAGAACGGGATGCTCGCCAACCGGCCTGTCGCCACGCCTCTTGTACCTTAGTCTACGCGCGTAGACTGAATGGTGAGGCCCGCGCCGGGGCGGGTCAAGTCGCCGCGCGCGGCGGCCGGACGATTGAGGTGGACGGCGCGGGGCCTCGGCTGCTTTCCGTGTGTCGCGCCGGCGGGGGCGAGGCCTAGCCCAAGCGTAGGCTCGGAGAGCCTCAGCTGATTCGGGGCCGCCGGTTGCAATGGCGCCAAAAGGCTAAGCGGATAGGCACTTAGCCGAAGAACGAATAGCCAATCCGAATTGGCTTCCATGAAGTTGTCCGCCGCGCAACAGGTTTTTTGCACTGTGAGAAGTCATTTTCTGCGTGATTTTAGGAAGCATTAACCGTAACCTTTTGCTGCGGATCTGAGGCGATCGCGGAGTTAACCGATGTTGGAAGGTTACCGTGACTTATTTCTGCAGGATGCTTTCAAGGTAGGACTGATTTCATCTTCAGAGAGCCGTGGTGATATTGGATGCCTCGTTTGGGACGAGACACCCGATGGCGTCGATGTCGAGGTCGGCGCAGATGTTGTTGTCCCTGATTCCGTGCGCTTATCCATTGCCTGTCTGAAGATCGATTGTCGCTGCGCCGTGGTCGAGCGCGAAGGCTGCCGTCTTTATCTTGCATTCGTTCGCTGAAGCGGCACTGCCTGACGATCAGGCCGCTCGTCATTTGCAAGACCGCGCGATCTATAGGATGCGTGGCGCGCTGATTCACGAGCGTGTGAGCCCCCGCACCCATCCGGTTCGGGAACGAGGCTAGCTTCGCCGCTCTCGAAGCGGGCGGGCGGTCGATGGACGATGGACTTTTCCTGAGTGCGGTGCTGATCGCGCTGGCGCTCGCCCTGTCCTGTCCGGCGGCCCTGCTGCTGGCGCTGCGGCAGCGGCATCGGATTCAGGTTCTCGAGCGGCGCCTCGCCCTCGTAGAGGCGCGTCCGATCGCCGGCCCTGCGCCGATCCCGGCCGCAGCGCCCGCTGCGGCGCCGGAGCCGCGCGATGTCCGGCCGCCGGAGCCGCCGCCCGAACTCGCGACGCCGCGCAGCGCCGTCCCGGCCGTGACGCCGGGGCAACCGGTATCCGCGTCCTCCCCTGCCCTGCCCCCTGACCGCTCCCCGGCCCCGTCCATCGAGGAGCGCTTCGGCACCCGCTGGACCGTTTGGGTCGGTGGCCTCGCTCTCGCCTTCGGCGCGGTTCTGCTGGTGCGCTACTCGGCCGAGCGCGGCCTGTTCGGGCCGGGCGTGCGGATCGTCGGCGGGTTCGCCCTCGCCTTCGGCCTCGTCGGGCTCGGCGAGGTCCTGAGACGGCGCCTGCGCGGGGCCGCGTCGGTCCCCCCGGCCTGGCCCGACGTGCCGGCCATGGTCACCGCTGCCGGCACAGTCGGCCTGTTCGGAGCGGTCTACGCCGCGCACGCGCTCTACGGTTTCATCGGGCCGGGTCTCGCCTTCGCCGGGCTCGCGGTGACAGGCCTTGCCGCCATGTTCGCCGCCCTGCTGCACGGGCCGGCGCTCGCCGGGATCGGTCTCGTCGGGGCGCTGGCCACGCCGCTCCTCGTCGGCGGCGGGGGCACGAGCCTGTGGCCCCTCGCCCTCTACCTGCCGGTGGTGGCGGGCAGTGCCTACGCCTTCGCGTGGGCGAAGGGCTGGCGCGCGCTGGCGGTGGCGGCCGGCCTCGGTGCCGCGGCCTGGGCCCTGTTCCTCACGCTCCTGCCCGGCCAGAGCCTGGCCGTGCAGGCTCACCTCGTGCTGCAGCAGGCGCTGGCGGTGCTTGTCTTCGCCGTCCTGCCGGGCCGCGGGGTGCCCGACGCGCAGGCACGGCTCGACCGCTTTGCCGCCCTCGCCCTCGCGCTCGCGGGCGGCGTGGCGCTGGCAGTGCTCGGCCTGACGGCCACCGACGGCGGTCCGGGCTGGGCGGGCGCGGCCCTGGCCGCGACCGTTCTGCCCGCGCTCGCAGGCCTCGTGGCCGCGCCCGCCGCCGCCGGCAGCGCCGTTGCGGCCCTGACGCTCGCGGGCGCCCTCATGCTCTGGCCGCAGGCGTCAGACCCCGCGGTCACCCCCTTCTTCCTCCTCTGGTACGGAGCCGCGAATCCCGGCCTGCTGATCGCGCTGGCCGTAGCCGGTTCGCTCGCGGTCGCCGCAATCGGCGCGCTGCGGCTCCTGGGCGGCAGCGGCCTGCCCTACGCCACGGCGCTGACCTTCGCGGCCGGCGCGGCGGCGGCCCCGCTCGCCGCACTCGTGCTCGTCTATTTGCGGATCGCGGGCGGGGCGGTGGCGCCGGGCTTCGCCGCCGCGGCGGGTGTCCTGGCCGCGGGGTTCTGCAGCCTTGCCGCCCTGTGCCGACGCCAGGGCGACCAGACCCCCTCCCCGGCCCTGGCGCTCGGGCTCGGCGCCTTCGCCGCGGCGGCGGTGGCGAGCCTGTGCCTCGGTCTCGTCTTCGCCCTGTCGGGCGGCTCGCTGACGCCGGCCCTGGCCGGGGCAGCCCTCGCCACCGGCCTGATCGCCCGGCGCCTCGACATCCCGGCGCTGCGCTGGTGCGTGGCCGGGCTCGCCGCCCTCGTCGCCGCGCGTCTCGCCTGGGATCCGGCCCTGATCGGGGCGGATCTGTCGCGCACGCCGATCCTGAACGGGCTCGTGACCGCCTACGGCCTGCCGGCCCTGTGCTTCGGCCTCGCTGCCTGGGTGATCCGTCGGCCGGGGCGGCCGGCCGACATTCCGGAACAGGTGGCGCAGGCCCTGAGCCTGCTCCTCTCGGGTCTGTTCGTCTTCCTGGAGATCCGCCACGCGCTCCATGGCGGCGACCTCTCCGCCCCCGGCACGAGCGTGCTGGAGCAGGGGCTGACGACGCTGACCGCCCTCGGCTTCTCCGGGGTGCTGACGTGGTTCTCCGGCCCCTCGCCCTCGCCGGTGATCCGCTTCGGTGGCCTCGCCTTCGCCTGCCTCGCCCTGCTCCAGGGCGCGCTCGGCCTCGGGCTTGCCGCCAACCCCCTCCTGACCGACGAGCCGGTCGCGGGCGGGCTCGTCCTGAACGACGCCGTACTCGCCTACGCGCTTCCGGCGGCGGCTTCCTTCGCGCTGGCGCGGGCGGCGCGGGACGTGCGGCCCGTCTGGTTCGTGCGGATGGCGGGTGGTCTCGGGCTGGCGCTCAGCTTCCTCGCCCTGTGCCTCGCCGTGCGGCACGGCTTCCAGGGCGAGCGGCTCGGGCTCGACCGCGAGACCGGGCAGGCCGAGTGGTACACCTACTCGGCGGCGTGGCTCGCCCTCGGCCTGATCGCCCTCGGCTACGGTATCCTGCGCGGCTCGGCCACCGCACGGCTGGCCTCCGCCGTGCTCGTTGGGCTGGCGACGCTCAAGGTGTTCCTGCTCGACCTTTCGGGGCTGGAGGGGCCTTTGCGGGCCCTGTCCTTCCTCGGGCTCGGCGGCTGCCTGATCGCCATCGGCCTCGTCTACCAGCGCCTCGTCTTCGCGCCCCCTCCCCCGCTCATGCCGCCGTCCGCCGCGCCGGAGGCCTGATGCGGCTCTTGAGCGACGGCCAAATCCGCTGTCGCGAAGGGATCGCCCGGATTTGGTAGGACACGGTCCCGTTCCGGCACGTCGCCCGTTTCCGGCATTGACCGTCGGCTAACCGGTCGCGGTCATTCTACGGGGGAGCCACGTTGCGTATCGGCTCGGTCGTGCGAACGACACCCCCCGCCGTCCCGGTTCGGACGGCGGGGACGCCGGCCCCCGCCGCACTCCGACGAGGGGCGGCCATAGCCGCCGAGGCGGCAGGCGAGGCCTCGGATCCCCCGTCAGACCGGTTCGTTGATCGCTCGCGGTTCGTCTTCCTTTCGGCTTCGCCTCGCGATCGCAGATGAAAGCGCGAACGGCCGTCTCGGGGGCGTCCGGAACCGGCGCGTGCTCGGCCGCGGCCGGCCGGTCACGCGGCGGGGCGTCGCGGATCGGAACAGGGTCAAGGGATGGCTTCTTGCCCGGAGGAACCGGCGTCCCCGCGCGGCCGCACCCGCCGTGCCGGAGGGCGCCCCGGACCCACCGCGAAGGATTCGCGCATGCCCCATCGTTCGACCCGTCTCCGCCTCCCGTCCGTTCTGCTCGCCGCCGTGACCGGCCTCGCCCTGCCGGCCGCCGCCCTGGCCCAGGGGAAACCGCTGCCGCCGCCGGACAGCGACGCGATGCCGCCGGTCGAACTGACCGTCGAGATGCGCGACGGACGTCCCGTCTGCCAGCCGGCGGAACTGCGTCTGCCGGCCGACACCAACGTGGCGCTCAACGTGGTGAGTCGGGCCGATCAGCCGGTGACGATCACTATGCCGGGCCAGTTCGAGAACGGCCGCGTGCTCCACGCCGACGGCGACCTCGTCCACGTGGCGAGCGAGAAGGGGTACACGGTCAAGCGGGATGGGCGCGGGCAGTTGCGCCTCCGTACGGTCTCGGCCGGCGAGAAGACCTTCGCCTGCACCGGCGCCAACAGCCGGAGCAACCCGTTCGAGGGCAAGGTCATCCTGACCCCGCCCTCGGGCTGAGGCCCCGTCCCGTCCGATCGCATCTTGCCGGTGCCGCGCCGCCGGCAACAGCCCCGGCGACGTCGGCGGGCGATCAGGCTTGGCAGGCCCCATCCCCCATCCTGTAAAGGAAGGGACGAATCCGTGCCCCACCGTTTCGGCCGGGCACGGGTTCGGACCAGAGGATGCGGGACAGAGAGCGCATGGCGAAGCCGGGGGACGAAGACGAGCAGGCCATCGACCGCCTGACCCTGTACATGCTGAAGGAGACCTATTGCGCGGCCGCGGGCGCCCTGATGCGGATGAGCCCGCAGGCCGCCGACGCGCTGTTCCAGGCCTTCGAGCGGCAGATCGCCGATGCGCTCCAGCGCATGCATGCCCACCGCTCGGAAGGACCGGACTCGACCGCCATTGCCATGGCGGTCGGCGACCGGATCGCTGACATCCTCGATCAGGCCCACCGCCGCCAGTTCGAGCCGGCGACCGCGCCGGGACCCGAGGATCGCAGCCTCAAGGCCGTGCGGGAATCGGGTCTCTCCGCCGAGGCGGTCGAGATCCTGGCCGACCTCCAGCGCCGCTTCCCCGCGCCCTGAACCGTCGCCGCATCGGCGGCGACGGAGCGAAAACGGGGCGGACTCCTACTCCGCCGGCACCGCCCGCGGGGTCAGGGGCGCCGGCTCGTCCTCGAACGGGCGCTCGGGATGCATGGTGAAGGCCAGCCCCGCACCCAGCAGCAGCAGGCCGATCGAGCCGGCGAACGGCAGGATCCAGTTGCCGGTCAGATCGACGATCAGGCCGAAGGTGAGCGGCGAGACGATCGCGGCAAACGCCGAGCCGAAATTCATCAGCCCGCTCGCCGTGCCGGCATATTGGGGCGCGATGTCCATCGGCACCGACCAGATCGGCCCGATCACCAGCTCGAGGAAGAAGAAGCCACCGCTGAGCAGCAGCGCCACCAGGGTGAGGTCCTTGGTGAAGAACACCCCCGCGAGGCAGGCGGCGGCGCCGAGCATGCCGAGGCAGATCACGTTGCGGCGCGCCTTCTGCAGGTCGCCGGTCTTCTTCAGGATGCGGTCGGAGACGACGCCGCCGAGCGTGTCGCCGACGACGCCGGCGAAGAACACGCCCGAGGCGAACAGGGCCGAGTTCTTGATGTCGAGGCCGTAGCCGTCCTTGAAGAACGAGGGCAGCCAGTTGAGGTAGAGCCACAGCGACCAGCCGTAGCAGAAATAGGTCAGCGTCACCGGCGCCATGCGCGGGATCAGCCGGCGCCACGGCACCGGCGGTTTGGCGGCGGGCTTGGCGGTCCGGTCATGGATCGCGAGCCGCTGCAGATCCTCGTTCGTGATGCTCTTATGCTCGCGCGGGTCGTCCCGGTAGTAGAACGCCCAGACCAGCACCCAGGCGAAGCTGACGATGCCGAGCACGACGAAGGCGCCGCGCCAGCCCACATAGGCCATCATCAGCACGACGAGCGGCGGCGTGATCGCGTTGCCGAAGCGGGCGAAGGAGTGGGTGATGCCCTGCGCGAAGCCGCGCTGATCCTTGGCCACCCAGGACTGCATGGCCCGCGTCGCGGTGGGGAAGGTGGCGCCCTCGCCGAAGCCCAACGCGAAGCGGGCGAGGAACAGCGAGACCACGCCGCCGACGAAACCGGTCGCCACCGTCGCCGCCGCCCAGATCAGGCCGCAGATGAACAGCGTGCGCCGTGCGCCCCACTTGTCGGCCATGGCGCCGCCGATGATCTGGAACACCGCGTAGGGATAGGCGAAGGCCGAGAAGACGAGGCCGAGTTCGGTGTTGGTGAGGCCGAGTTCACCCTTGATCGCCGGCCCGGCGGTGCCGACGTTGACCCGGTCGACATAGGTGATGAAGTACATCAGGCAGAGCAGGAACAGCACCATGCCCGGCGCCGTCACGCGGCGTGGGATCGTGATCATCGGGAATCTCCTCCGATTTTATGGGCGAACGCGCCCCGAGCCCGCGTCTGGCGCGCGGCTCCTCGGAGCGCGGGGGCGATCGACGGAATCAGCCGTCGAGGCCGGAGCGCAGGCTCGCCATGGCGGCGAGCACGCCGCCGCTCTTGTGCGGTACGCCGGCTGCCGCCAGCCCCATCTCGACGCCGGACAGGGCGCCCATCAGGGTCAGGTCGTTGGTCTCGCCGAGATGGCCGATGCGGAAGATCTTGTCGGCGAGCTTCGATAGCCCTGCGCCGAGCGACATGTCGAACTTTTCGAGCACCAGGGCGCGGAAGGCGTCCGCGCCCTTGCCGTCGGGCATCATCACCGCGGTCAGCACCGGCGAGTACTCGTCCGGGTTCTGACACAGCACTTCGAGGCCCCAGGCCTCGACGGCGGCACGGGTCGCGGCGGCGAGCCGCTGGTGGCGGGCGAAGACGTTGTCGAGGCCTTCCTCCAGCATCATCGCCACTGCCTCGCGCAGGCCGTAGAGCAGGTTGGTGGCAGGTGTGTAGGGGAAGTAGCCGTTGGCGTTGGGCTTCAGCATCTCCTCCCAGTCCCAGTAGGAGCGGGGGAGATTGTTGGATCGTCCGGCCGTCCACGCCTTGTCCGAGATCGCGGTGAAGCCGAGGCCCGGCGGCAGCATCAGCCCCTTCTGCGAGCCGCTGACGGTGACATCGACGCCCCATTCGTCGTGGCGGTAATCGACCGAGCCGAGCGAGGAGATGGTGTCGACGAGAAGAAGCGCCGGGTGCCCGGCGGCGTCGATCGCCTTGCGAATCGCCGGAATGCGGCTCGTGACGCCGGTGGAGGTCTCGTTATGGACCACCATCACCGCCTTGAAGGCATGAGCACGGTCCTCGGCGAGCTTGGCCTCGACCAGGGCCGGGTCGACGCCGTGGCGCCAGTCGCCGGGCACGAACTCGACCTCGATGCCCCAGCGCGCCGCCATCTGCCGCCACAGGGTGGCGAAGTGGCCGGTCTCGAACATCAACACTCGGTCGCCCGACGAGAGCGTGTTGACGATCGTCGCCTCCCAAGCCCCCGTGCCGGAGCCTGGATAGATCACCACCGGCCCCTTGGTGCGGAAGATGGTGCGGCAGCCCTCCAGCACCTCGCGGCCGAGCGCGCCGAATTCCGGCCCGCGATGGTCGATCACCTGCCGATCCATGGCGCGCAGCACGCGCTCCGGCACCGGGCTCGGTCCCGGAATGTGCAGGAAGTGTCGTCCGGTGCGGCTCGTCATGGTCCCTCCCGTCGGGCCGGATGCCGGGCGCTTCACGTCGCGGCCGGTCGTTTCATCCGATCCAATTTGCATTCATTTTGAGTTGAGACAAGAAGTATCATGCCTTCAATCCTCCCATCGACGGCGGCTGAGCCCGCTGCTACGAATTCGCCATGACTTCCGCCACGACATTCGCCGCAGCCGAGTCGGAGGAGGCGAACGGCCCGATCTCCCTCCCCGCCGGGCACTCGCCCGAGGCCGCGGCCAAGCTTTCCGCCAAGCCTCGGGAAAACCTCGTGCATTCCCTTCACGACGAGGTGCTGGCACGGCTGCGCGATTTCATCGTCGAGGGCAATCTCGCCCCTGGCGCGCGGGTGCCCGAGCGGCTGCTCTGCGAGCGCTTCGGCATCTCGCGCACGCCCTTGCGGGAGGCGCTGAAGGTGCTGGCCTCCGAGGGGCTGATCGACCTGCTGCCGAACCGCGGCGCGCGGGTGCGCCGGATCGGCGAGCGCGAGATCGTCGAGTTGTTCGACGTGATGGGCGGCCTGGAGGCTCTGGCCGGCCGGCTCGCCTGCGAGCGTATCACGGACGCGGCCTATGCCGAGATCGAGCGGCTCCACCACGAGATGTACGGCCACTACCTGCGGCGCGACCTGCACGGCTACTTCGCCTGCAATCAGGCGATCCACGACCGCATCGTGGAGGCCGCCGACAACGCAGCCCTGAGCGCCACCTACGCCAGCTTCACAGGGCGCCTGCGGCGGGCGCGCTACTCGGCCAATCTCGACGCCAACCGCGACCGCTGGGGCGAGGCGATGCGCGAGCATGAGGAGATCCTCGACGCCCTTCGCCGCCGGGCCGGGCCGGAACTCAGCGATATCCTGTTCCGCCATCTGCGCAACAAGCGAAAGGCCGCCGCCGATCAAGAGGCGGCGGCGCCCACGCTCGGCGATGTTGTACACGGCGAAAGCGCCTGAGGCGCGCATTTCCCGTCATTTTTGAATGCATTTCGCGCAACTCAACGGCTTGTTCATGCCTCGCTTCGCCGCCAATCTGAGCCTGCTGTTCGCGGAGCGACCCCTGCTCGACCGGTTCGCTGAGGCCCGTGCGGCGGGCTTCGCGGCCGTCGAGATGCAGTTTCCCTATGCCGAGCCGAAGGAGGCTCTGGCCCCGCGCCTGACGGAGGCCGGCCTGCCGCTCGTGCTGCACAACCTGCCCCCCGGCGATTGGGCGGCGGGCGAGCGCGGCATCGCCATCTTCCCTGAGCGGATGTCCGAGTTCCGCGAAGGGGTCGCGCGAGCGATCGATTACGCCGGGGCGCTCGGATGCCGGCAGGTCAACTGCCTCGCCGGCCTCGCGCCGCCGGACGCCGAGCGGGCGCGCCTGCGCGCGACGCTGACCGAGAACCTCGCCTACGCCGCCGATGCCCTGGGCAAGGCCGGCATCCGCCTGCTGATCGAGCCGATCAACGACCGCGACATGCCGGGCTTCTTCTTGAACCGCCTCGCCGATGCGGCTGCGGTGATCGAGGCGGTGGGCTCCGAAAACCTCTTCATTCAGGCGGACCTCTACCACATGGCGCGGATGGGCGAGGATCTGGTGGACAGTCTCACCGCCCACCGCGCCCGCATTGCCCACGTCCAGATCGCCGACGCCCCCGGCCGCCACGAGCCGGGCACCGGCGGCATCGACTTTGCCGCCGCCTTCGCGGCCCTCGACCGGCTCGGCTACGACGGCTTCATCGGCTGCGAATACCTGCCTGCCGCCAACACCGAGGCGGGCCTCGGCTGGATGGCGGCTTACCGCTGATCAGATCCGGGATCCCAAAGGGGGCACCCCTTTGGCGGGGTGCAAGGTGGTTTGTAGATCGGGGCAGAGCCCCGGCCTTCTGCCGGGGCTCTGCCCTGGACCCGCGAAAGGACTTGTCTTTCGAAACCTGTGTTCAGAAGATCGGCATGCCGCCCGCGACGGTGATGAGCGCGCCGGAGGTGTAGCTGCTCTCTTCCGCTGCGAGCATGACATAGGCCGAGGCGAGTTCCGCCGGCTGGCCGGGGCGGTTGAACGGCACTTGGCTGCCGAAGGTCTTCACCGCATCCTCACTCATCCCGGCGGGGATGAACGGGGTCCAGATCGGGCCGGGTAGCACGCCGTTCACGCGGATGCCCTTTTCCGCGAGAAGCTGCGCGAGGCCGAGCACCATGTTGCTGAGCGCGCCCTTGGTGGCGCTGTAGGCGAAGAGCGTCGGCACCGGGTGCTTGGAATTGACCGAGGAGGTGAAGATCACCGAGGCACCGGGCTTGAGATGCGCCAGCGCCGCCTTGGTGGCGTAGAACGGGCCGAAGATGTTGGTCCGGAAGTGTTTTTCGAACACTTCGTCGTCGATGTCGGCAACACCTTGGTTCGGCTGCTGGAAGGCGGCGTTGTTCACCAGAATGTCGAGCCGGCCGAATTCTTGTGCCGTGCGCTCGACGATGTCGCGGGCGTAAGAAGCGTCCTTGATGTCGCCGGGAAGCAGCAGGGCGCGGCGGCCCGCCCGCTCGATCCACGCGCCGACGGTCTCCGCGTCCTTCTGCTCGTCGGGCAGGTAGGAGATCGCCACGTCGGCGCCCTCGCGGGCATAGGCGATGGCCACCGCCCGGCCGATGCCGCTGTCACCGCCCGTCACTAGGGCCGCCTTGCCGGTGAGCTTGCCCGAACCCTTGTAGCTCTCCTCGCCGTGGTCCGGCTCGGGGGTCATCTTGGGCGTCTTGCCGGGGAAGCTCTGCGGTTGCGTGTCGAAGGGCGGGCGCGGGTACTTGGTCAGCGGATCGGTCATCACGGCTCCTGTTCGGGGATTGCCGCGACAACCGGGTGCGAGGGCCGCCGTTCCGTGGCGGCGACCCTGGGCCGCGGTCAGCCCGCCGGCACGAGGGCCGCGTCGAGCACGCGGGCGACGTGGATCGCGTCGCGGCCGAGGCCATCGTGGATCTGGTGGCGGCAGCTGGTGCCGTCGGCGACCACGAGGTCGTCGGCTGACGCGTTGCGCAGCGCCGGGAACAGCGACAGCTCGGCCATGGCGAAGGAGGCGTCGATCGTGTCCCGCCCATAGCCGAACGCGCCGGCCATGCCGCAGCAGCTCGATTCGATGACGCGGACATCGAGCCCCGGCACCGCGCGCAACACCGTCTCCACCGCACCCATCGCCCCGAAAGACTTCTGGTGGCAGTGTCCGTGCAGGTGGGCGACCCGGCCGCCCTGGTCGGCGAGCGGGAGCGTGATGCGGCCGGCGGCGAGGTCGGCGGCCAGAAGCTCCTCGAACAGGAAGGCTTTGCCTGCCAGTTCGCTGGCCTCCTCCCGCGGCAGCAGCGACAGGAACTCGTCGCGGAAGGTCAGGAGGCAGGAGGGCTCCAGGCCGATGACGCGGGCGCCGGCCCGCACGAAGGGCAGGAGCGTGTCGAGCGTGCGGCGCGCCTCCGCGCGCGCCCGGTCGGTCTGGCCGGAGGCGAGGTAGGTGCGGCCGCAGCAGAGCGGGCGGCGCCCTTTGTGTGCGACCACGCGGTGCAGGCGGTAGCCGGCGGCCGTCAAAACCCGTTCGGCGGCCTCAAGATTCTCGCGCTCGAAAGCGCGGTTGAAGGTGTCGCCGAACAGGACGAGGTCGCGATGGTCGCCCGCCACGTCTTCGGGGTGGGCGACCTCGCCGGATTCCCGCCAGGGCCGGCGCCATTCGGGCAGCGAGCGGCGAGCCGAGAAACCGGCCCAGCTCTCACCGAAGCGGGCCAGCGCCGGATAGCGGTTGCGCAGGTTCAAGAGCGGCGCGAGCGCGGCCGCCACGCCGGCATAGCGCGGCATCTCGGCCACCAGCCGCTCCTTCAGCGGCAGGCCGTGCCGGGCGTGGTAATGGTGCAGGAACTCGACCTTCATCTTGGCCATGTCGACGCCAGTCGGGCATTCCCGGCGGCAGGCCTTGCACGAGACGCACAGATCCATCGTGCGCTTCATCTCAGGGCTGAGGAAGGCATCCGGCCCGAGCTGCCCTGAGATCGCGAGACGCAGCGAGTTGGCGCGGCCGCGGGTGAGGTGCTGCTCGTCGCGGGTGGCGCGATAGGAGGGGCACATCGCGCCCCCGGCGAGCTTCCGGCAGGTGCCGTTGTTGTTGCACATTTCGACCGCCGGGCCGAACCCACCCCAATCCGACCAGTCCAGCGCTGTCTCTCGCGGGGCGCTCACGGCATAGTCGGGGCCGAAGCGCATCAGGGTGCGGTCGTCCATCTTCAGCGGGCGGACGATCTTGTTCGGGTTCAGGCGGTTGTCCGGGTCGAACCCGTCCTTCACCGTCTCGAAAGCGCGGGTGAGCTTGGCGCCGAACAGCGGCTCGACGAACTCGGAGCGCGAGATGCCGTCGCCGTGCTCGCCCGAATAGGAGCCCTTGTGGCGGCGCACCAGCTCCGCGGTCTCTTCGGCGATGGCGCGCATCTTCCGGACATCGCCGCCCTGCTTCATGTCGAGGATCGGGCGCACGTGCAGGCAGCCGACGGAGGCGTGGGCGTACCACGTGCCGCGGGTGCCGTGCCGCGTGAACACCTCGGTGACGGCGTCGGTGTAGTCGGCCAGATGATCGAGGGGGACGGCGCAATCCTCGATGAAGGAGACGGGCTTCGCGTCTCCCTTCATCGACATCATGATGTTGAGGCAGGCCTCGCGCACCTCCCACACCGCCTTCTGGCGGTTCGGCTCCACCACCTCGACCACGGCGTCGGGAAAGCCGTGATCGGCCATGCACTGGTCGAGCCGCTTCAAGTCGCGCTTCAGGGCAGCGAGGTCGTCGCCGGCGAATTCGGCGAGCAGCAGGCAGTTCGGCTGCCCCCGGGTGATGTCGGCGAGCGTGGTGCGGAACAGCGGGATGTCGGCGCCGAGCACGAGCACGTTGTTGTCCACGAGCTCGACCGCCACGGGATCGAGGGCGACGATGTGCTGCGTCGTCTCCATCGCCGCGCGGAACGAGGGGAAGTGGCACACGCCCATGGCGCGATGGGCCGGCAGGCGCGAGAGCTTGAGCGTGACCGAGGTGGTGGCGGCGAGCGTCCCCTCCGAGCCGACGAGGAGATGGGCGAGGTTCGGGCGCGGCTCGATCAGGGAATCGAGATTGTAGCCGCCGACCCGCCGCTGCACTCGCGGGTACATCTTCTCGATCTCGTCGCGGTGCGCGTCGGCGAGGGCGAGCATCCGGCGCGCCAGATCGTCGGCACGGGCGCCGCCGGTGACCGCGCTCGTCGCGTTTCCGGTGAGCCCGAAGCCGAAGGCGGCGCCGTCGTGGAACAGCGCCTCCAGGGCCAGCACGTTGTCGCTCATCTTGCCGTAGCGCAGCGAGCGGGCGCCGCAGGAATTGTTGCCGGCCATGCCGCCGATGGTGCAGCGGGTCGCGGTCGAGGGCTCGACGGGGAAGAACCAGCCGTCCGCCTTCAGCCGGGCGTTGAGGCGCTCCAGCACGTGGCCGGGCTCGACCGTGACCGTGCCGCCTTCCGCGTCGTAGGCCAGCACGCCGTTGAAGTGGCGCGAGCAATCGACCACGAGGCCGGTGCCGATCGGCTGGCCGTTCTGGGAGGTGCCGCCGCCGCGCATGATAACGGGCAGGTCGAACTGAGCCGCCACTTTCAGGGTCGCGGCAATGTCGGCGGCGCTCTTGGGGAAGACGACGCCGGCCGGCATGATCTGGTAGATCGAGGCGTCGGTGGCGTAGCGTCCGCGGGTGAAGGCGTCGAAGCGAGCCTCGCCCTGCAAAACCTCCGCGAGCTTGCGCGGCAGCCCGGCCGCGTTGCGGGCCAGCGCTCGCGCGCTCGGGGCCGGTGCGCCGGAGGCTGCCTCGTCTGGCTTCGCACCTGCGCTCAAGTTCCCGCCCAAGCTCCCGCCCAAGTTCGCGCTCAAGTGGAACCTCCCTCCCCTCGCCTCACCAAGTGTTGGGCGTTTTTGAATTCATAATTCTCTGACGGGGATGGGTCAAACGCGCTGGCGTCGCGGCTTCCAGAAAGGCGAAGCGGCCGCCGAGGGAGATCGGCGGCCGCTTCGTGCGATGGGGGCTTCCGACAAAGGGATTACAGGGCGATCCGCTGCGGGATGGCGTCGCCCCGGCCGGGCCGCTCCGCCCGTTCGAGGGCGGCGTCCGGCCACACGATCGGATCGGCGGGCGCGGCCTCCGGCGGCCGCTTGATCGGATCCTGGCGCAGCAGGATCGGGTGCGGCTCCGGCGCCGGCACCACGGGGGCCGGCCGCATGGCGGCAGGCCGCAGGCTGCGCTCCATGAAGCCCCGCACCAGCGGCACGATGTCCTGGCGGAAGCGTGAACCGTTGAAGATGCCGTAATGCCCGGCGCCCGGCTGCATGTGGTAGGTCTTGGCCGCCTCGGGCAGGTTCACCGCGAGATCGAGCGCGGCCTTTGTCTGGCCAAGCCCGGTGATGTCGTCCTTCTCGCCCTCCACCGCCATCAGGTGGCAGCGACGGATCGCGCCGAGATCGACCGGCTCGCCGTGATGGCGCAGGGTGCCGCGGGGCAGGTCGTGGCTGATGAAGACCCGCTCGATCGTCTCGAGGTAGAACTCGGCGGTCAGATCCATCACCGCCAGATACTCGTCGTAGAAGGCCCGGTGGCGGGCGGCGGAATCGCCATCGCCGCGCACGAGATGGTCGAACATCGCGTGGTGGGCGTCCCGGTGACGTTCGAGGTTCATCCCCATGAAGCCGGCAAGCTGCAGGAAGCCCGGATAGACGGCGCGGCCCAGGCCGGGATAGCCCGGCGGCACGGTGTGGATGCAGTGCCGCTCGAACCAGGCAAACCCCTTCTCCTGGGCCAGGGCGTTGACGGCGGTGGGCGAGCGGCGGGTATCGACGGGCCCGCCCATCAGCACGGCCGTACGCGGCACGAGCGGGTGATCCTCCGCCTCCATCCGGGCGATGGCGGCGAGCACCGGCACGGAGGGCTGACACACGGCCGCGACGTGGAGATCCGGCCCGAGCGCCGCGAACAGGGCGATGCAGGTATCGATGTAGTCGTCGAGACCGAACCGGCCGGCGCTCGCGGGCACCTGACGGGCATCGGCCCAATCCGTGATGAAGACCTGATGGCTGTCGAGGAAGGCCTCGACGGTGCCGCGCAGCAGCGTGGCGTAATGGCCCGACAGCGGCGCGACGATCAGGAGCTTCGGCTTGGCGTCGAGTTCGGCGGACGGCTCGCCGAAGGCGATGACGCGGCAGAACGGACGCTCCCAGACGATCCGCTCCGGCACGCCGAGCCCGAAGGCGGGCTTGGCGTAGACGCGGGTGGCGCGCTCGAACATCTCGCAGCCGGCAGCGACGGTGCGGCTCTGGGGGGCATAAGCGAGGGGATTGAAGGGATTCTCGCAGGCCAACCGCGTGGCTTCCGCCGCCAGGCGCATCGGTGCGAGCATGAGATGGCCAGCCTCGTAAAGAGGGTACAGCATGCGAGCGCTTCCCTGGAGCAGCTCGCTTGACCCAAGCTGTCCTTTTCTTCCGTTGGTGGAAAGTGCAACTCCCCGACGTGAGAAAAGGTTTCGTTTTTACAAGATCCCCCTGTTGACGACGCTGCCCGAAATTGAGGATCGGCAAGAACAGAGGGGAGTAGGGCCACAGCCCTCGACCGCCATCGATCGTCTGGAACGGTCATGCCCGCGACGTGGCTCGGCGCGGGCGCTCAGGCGGCCCTGCGCGACAGTCGGAACGACCCGTCCCGACAAGGCGATCGCATCTTGGCGGATCGCCTTGTCGGGCCCGAACTGGCCGATCCGCTCTGGATGACGGCTTTGGACTTCACGCCAGACCCGCGCGGTCTTGCTCGACGATGCGGCTTCAGGCGTTGGCCTGCGTCACGAACTTCGTCACGAGATAGGCCTCGATCGCTTCCGAGCCGCCCTCGCTGCCGTAGCCAGAATCCTTGATGCCGCCGAACGGCGTCTCGGGGAGCGCGATGCCGTGATGGTTGATCGAGATCATGCCGGCTTCGATCCTCTCGCCCGCTCGGTTCGCCCGGGCAGCCGAGCGGGTATAGGCATAGGCCGCGAGCCCGTAAGGCAGGCGGTTGGCTTCAGCGAAGGCCTCCTCGTCCCCCGAGAAGCGCCGGATCGCCGCGATCGGCCCGAACGGCTCCTCATTCATGATCCGGGCGTCAAGCGGCACGTCGGCGAAGACGGTGGGCTCGAAGAAGTGGCCGCGATTGCCGATGCGGCTGCCGCCGGTGAGAAGCCGCGCGCCCTTGGCCTCGGCATCGGCCACGAAGGCCTCCATCGCCTCGACCCGGCGGCCGTGGACGAGAGGACCCATCTGCGTGTCGGGGTCGAGTCCATCGCCGACCTTGAGCGCTTTCGAGGCCGCGACGAATCCGTCGATGAAGCGGTCGTACACCCGCTCCTGCACGAGGAAGCGGGTCGGGGCGACGCAGACCTGGCCCGCATTGCGGTACTTGTTGGCGGACAGCACCCGCACGGCGGTATCGATATCGGCGTCGTCGAACACGATCGCCGGGGCGTGGCCGCCGAGCTCCATCGTCGCCCGCTTCATGTGCTGGCCGGCCAAAGCCGCGAGTTGCTTGCCGACCGTGGTCGAGCCGGTGAAGGTGATCTTGTGGATCGCTGGATGCGGGATGAGGGTGCCGGAAATTTCGGCCGGATCGCCGTAGACGAGGGCGAGCGCGTCGCCGGGCACGCCCGCGTCGAGGAAGGCACGCACCAGTTCGGCGCAGGAGGCGGGGGTGTCCTCGGGGCCCTTGAGGATGACCGGGCAGCCGGTGCAGAGCGCCGCCGAGAGCTTTCGCACGGCCTGGTTGATCGGGAAGTTCCACGGTGTGAAGGCCGCCACCGGCCCGACGGGTTCGCGGGTGACGATCTGGAGCACGCCTTCTGCGCGGGCGGGGATGACCCGGCCGTAGGCGCGCCGCCCCTCTTCGGCGAACCACTCGATGATGTCGGCGGCGACCGCCGTCTCGGCGCGCGCCTCGGCGAGCGGCTTACCCTGCTCGAGCGTCATGGTGCGGGCGATCCCCTCCGCACGCTCGCGCATCAGGGCGGCGGCCCGGCGCAGAACCTTGGACCGGTCGAAGGCGGAGACCCGCCGCCAAGCGGCGAAGCCGCGCGCGACCGCCTCCAGCGCCTCGTCGAGATCGGCTTGGCTGGCGACCGCGACCCGGCCGATCGACTCGCCGGTGGCCGGATTGAGGATCGACAGGGTCTCGCCGCCGCTTCCGGAGCGCCACCGGCCGGCGATATGAAGCGAAACGTCGAGGTCCATGAGCCATCTCCGCGGGAAGGGACGGCATCCATATAGAGGGCGTCTCGCTCGAAGGGGACGCCCGCGCGGCCATGCGCAGGGACGGACCGGCACCGGGGTGGCGGACGATCCCGAACCGGGACGGTCCGCGGTGGGACCGGAGGGAACCTCGCTCCCGACCCGATCCTCCGTCCCCGGCGGCGCGCGCCCGACCGGTTCCGCGTGTCCCTGGACGGGACGATGGGACCGGCCGAGACCTTGCATCGGTGTGTGAGCGACCTTGGCGTGTCTCAGGGCCATCCGGCATCCGAGGGTACGCGCTCAACGCGAGGGGCCGATTGCGGCTTGACGACCCAATGACGACCTATCCGGCCGTGCGCGGAGCCATCCCGCTCTCCTCTCTCGATTGGCCCGCCGCCTCCGCCGGGCAATCCCCCTCGATCACACCGACGCAGCTCCTGGCGATGCTCAGGCGCCGCCGCCGGCTCATCGCTCTCTCGATGATCCTCGGCGCCCTCGGCAGCACGGCCTTCATCGCGAGGACCGAACCGAATTACGTTGCCACCGCACAGGTCATCATCGATCCGCGGGCGCTCCGGGTCGTCGAGCGCGAGGTGACGCCGAGCATCGACAACGCCGACGCACAAATCGCCTCGGTCGAGAACGAGATGCGCGTGCTGCGGTCGAGCACGGTCCTCAATGCCCTGATCGCCCGCGACCGGCTCGACGCGGATCCCGAATTCGCCGGCGACCCGCCGGGCCTGCTGCGTCGGACGAAGGCGGCGCTGTTCGATCTCGTCGGCCTGTCGCCGGCCCGCGCGCCCGATCCGCGTCGCGCGGCCCTCCAAGCCCTCGAGCGCAAGATCGCCGTCCGCCGCGCCGAGCGCAGCTTCGTCGTCGAGGTGCACGTGGCCACCCGCGATCCCGACAAGTCCGCCCGGATCGCGAACGATCTCGTGACGCTCTACACCGAACAGGCGAGCCGGACCCGCGCCGAGCTCGCGCGCCGCTCCGGCGCCTCCCTCGACGACCGCCTCGCCGAACTGCGCGCCGCCGTCCGCGCGGCGGAAAATCGGGTCGAGACCTTCAGGACCGAGCACGACCTCGTCAGCGCCGACGGCGCCCTGACGCGGGACCGGCGCCTGCGCGACCTCAATACCCAGCTTGCCGCCGCCCGGGCCCGGTCCGCCGAGGCACTCGTCCGGATGGAGCAGGCGAGCGCCCTGCGCGGCCGGCTCGACGGCCTGTCGGAGGCCGTTCAGTCCCAGGCGATGATCCAGTTGCGCTATCAGATCGCCGAGGCTCGCCGGCGCCGGGCCAACCTCGCCAACGTGCTGGGGCCGCGCCACCCGGAGCTGAACTCGGTCGGCCGGGAGATCGACGCCCTGCAGGATCAGCTCGGCCAGGAGCTGCAGCGGATCGGCGACGCGGCCCGAAACGACTACCGCCGCGCAAAGCAGACCGAGGAGGAGCTGCGCAGGACGGTCGAGGCGATGTCGACGACCTCACTCGCCGACGACCGCGCTCTCGCCGAGCTGCGCGCGCGGGAGGCGGAGGCGGAGGCCCAGCGCAAGCTGTTCGCCCAGTACCTCGTGCGCTCCCGCGAACTGATCGAGCAGACGCAGGTCAACGTGAACAACATCCGCGTGATCGGTGCGGCCTCCCCGCCCGAGACGCCGACGAACCTGAGCAAGGCCATCGTCCTCGCCATCGGGACGCTGGTCGGCCTCGCGCTCGGCATCCTTGCGGCGGTCGCCCTCGGCGTCCTGCGCGGCGAGGCGGCGACCACCGCGCGGCCCCCGGCCGGATCGGGCGAGGCGGCGCGTGCCTGATCCGCTCTCCAGTCCCGGACGCTGCGCTTCGGGAGGGGCCCCGGACACCGTTCCGCGCCCTGCGCCAAGCCCTTCGTCGTGTCTCGTTCCATGACCGCCACGAGCCGTCCCGCCACTGGCCTCCCTGCCGCGAATCCGGCCGCCGGGCTGCGCGCCGCGCCGCTCCTGAGCGGGTTTTCCGGCCAGCGGTGGCGGCTCGCCTTCGTCGTCTTCGCGGTGATGATGTGCGTGAACGCGTTCTACGTGGTCTTCCTCGGCAGCAACAACGACGTCGGCAACACGAAGACGCTGATGCCGTCGAACCGGAACAACCTGCTCTATGTCGGCCTCTGGCTCGCGCTCTACGCCCTGTCCGTCTGCGTGGTGCTGCGCGACGTGCTGCGCAACGGGATCGACCTCTGCCTGATCGCCGTCCTTCCGCTCGCCGGCTACATCCTGCTCTCCACCTGCTGGGCGACCGATAGCTGGGCCTCGCTGGTTCCTGCGGGGATGCTCGTCCTGAACATCGCCATCGCCGCGGCCCTGGCGTCCGTCGTCCATCCGGCGGTGTTCCTGAGCCTGTTTGCCTGGACCAACGTCTTCCTGGTCGCGTCCTCCCTGGTGATGGTGGTGGTCATGCCCGATGCGGTGCGCACCGACATCACCCGGCCGGGCTTCCTGATGTCGGGCGAGCTGTTCGGGGCCTACGGCAGCAAAACCCTGCACGGCATGTTTGCCGCAAGCTCCATCCTGATCCTGCTGTTCCTGCCCGGCGCGAGTCCCCGGGGACTACGGGTCCCGGCACTGGCCATCCTCGCGCTCGGGCTGATCCTGGCGAACTCGATGTCCTCCGTCAGCGGCATTGCGGTGGCCGGCGTGACGATGCTCGCCGCCCGGCTGCTCCCCGGCTGTGGCCGGGTCATCTTCGCGACGGTGACCGGGTTCGCGATCCTGCTCTCGCTGATCCTGCCCTTCATCGGCGTCGGCGACATCGCCGTCGCGCTCGGTCGCAGCCCCGACTTCACCGGGCGCAGCAACTTCTGGCCCTACGCCCTCGAAGCCTTCCGCGACCGGCCGGTGTTCGGCTACGGCTATCTGAGCTTCTTCAACACCGATCCGTTCTCACGGGCCTGGAGCGTGTGGGAGCGCGAGATGTTCTTCTTCACGCCCGACTTCCACAACACCTTTCTCGACACCCTGGTCGGCCTCGGTCTCGTCGGCGGTGCGTTCTATCTCGTCCTGCTCTTCGCCTCGTCATCCATCTTCGCGCATCCGAGCCTCGAGCGTCGCACGGCCTTCCTGCTCTCGGCCCTGCTGATCGCCTTCATCCTCAACAGCGCGACCGGCTACCTCTTTCTGGCACACAACCGGATGTCGACGATCTTCCAGTTCTACTGTCTGTTCGTTCTCTGCCGCCGGTATCGGCCACGCCTGCCGCAGCCTGCCCTCGCCTGAGCGGCACCGGTCGGCGGTCCCCCCGATGGGGCAGGCCGATCCGCCGGTGAGCGAGAGGGCGTGGCCATCTCCGCATCCGATATCGCCAACGAGCATCCCCCCGCGGCGAAACTTCGGGGAGCCTCCGGCATTGCCTTATCGGAAGCTCCGGAGGTTCACGATGGCAGACGCAAAGACGGAGAGGGAGGCGGCCGGCTCGGTGCCGCCCGGTCGCCCCCTCGGTGAGGGCAGCAAGCCCGAAGAGCAGCCGGATTTGGGACCGACCGGTCCGGCTTCGGTGGAGGGTGAGAAGCAATCGCCGGATCTCTCGAAGGACAACGCCAAGGGCGGTTACGGCGCGGGTTGAGCAAGCTACGGAGGCGTTGCGGCCGTGGGCTTGCCGAAGGACCAGGAGTAGCAACCCGTTTTGGATCGGACGCGCGGCCAGCTCGGCTCATCCAAGCGGACGCCACGGCCGGGATTGTCCGACAGAAGTGTCTCGCC
Source organism: Methylorubrum sp. B1-46 (assembly GCF_021117295.1). Lineage (NCBI taxonomy): Bacteria > Pseudomonadati > Pseudomonadota > Alphaproteobacteria > Hyphomicrobiales > Methylobacteriaceae > Methylorubrum > Methylorubrum sp. B1-46. The sequence goes on from NZ_CP088247.1 coordinate 4,620,199, forward strand.
CTGCCGGTTGGCGGCCCAACCCATGACGGACCCAACGGCGACCATATGTTCTTGTTGATCGCGCGGGCCGTCACTCCCTCTACGTCACGCCGGTGTTCAGCCTACGTGAAAAGGGCGTCGGCGGTCGGCATTCGCACGTCGCGATCCTTGGTGAAGGCTTCGAATGATCGGAAGCTTCCCCGATACCGCTTGATGGTGTTGAGGACCTTCTTGTCCGCGCTGTAGGCGGCCCACCGATCGAACAGATCGCCAACGGTAATTCGCTCGACACTCAGCGCGTTCGCCGCAGGGATGGATGTCGGGGGAGACGGTCCACGGGCTGTCTCTACGGCCGGGGCAGCCTGCGTGACAGGTTCCTCGATCCTCACCGGAGCGTCAGCCGGGGCACTGCGGTCAACTTCGTTCTGCCGAGCCTGCCAGACGAGCTTCAAGGCCCCATCGGCGACCGAATGCCAGATACGCGCTTGATTCGGCTCTTTCGTCCACAGCGACAGCTGAACGATGGCGCCGCTCGTGACCGACATCCGCAAGCTACCCACCGGCAGCGACGGACTGTGCCCTCAAGCTCGGGAGAATGTCACGGGGAGTGCGTTGCCGTAGAGGGTAGACCCCTGTCTTTGGGTCTTTCCACGGTCTGGCTACTCTGAGAGGAACTGTGTGTGAGACCGCTGTGTGAGAGTGCGGTCATCCTCATCTCTATCATCCACCTAACCTCTTCCCATCGTTAGGAAAAAGTTTGGTGCGGCCAAGAGGACTCGAACCTCCACCCCTCGCGGGACTAGCACCTCAAGCTAGCGCGTCTACCAATTCCGCCATGGCCGCCCTTGCCGCCGTGCCGCTTCGTCAGCAGCCGGTGTCTTGTGTGGGCGGCGCAGCGGATAACAGATGCCCGGGGCGGGCACAAGCGCCGGATTCGCTTCTTCGCATTTTGCCGCCTCGAAAACGCGTCAGAACCCCGCCTCGGCGTCGTCGAGGATCGGCACGGCGCCCTCCCCGATCGTCACGCCGGGGGTGCGCACCACGTCGGCCTTGCGGATCAGCTCGGTCACCTCCACCGAGATGCGGTTGCCGGTCACCACGATCTGCCCGCGGGCGATCGGGTGATCGTTGGCGAGGATCTCGACCATGTCGGTCTCGGTGGCTTCCAACTCGATCACCGCGCCGCGGCCCATGCGCAGCAGCATGTGCAGCGGCATGTGGCTGCGCCCCAGCACGACCTTGAGATCGACCTGCAATTCGTCCAGGACCGCCACGCGCGGATGCTCCCTTTCTCAACGTTCGGAAAACCTTCCGCATGCAAGGGTGAAGTCTTGGTAAACAATTCCTTCACGGCGCCCGCGTCCCGGCTTTCGATCGCACCCGCGACATTCCTGCCGCGCGTGAGCGCGCCGCCGGTGGCCTGGCGCGTGACCGACGGCCTCGTCGACTACGTCGAGGCGGAGGCCGAGATGGAGGCCCGCGCCACCGCCATCGCACGGGGCGAGGCGGACGAACTGGTCTGGCTCCTGGAGCATCCGCCGCTCTACACGGCCGGCACCTCGGCCAAGTCCGCCGACCTCGTGGAGCCGGAGCGCTTCCCCGTCCACCGCACGGGGCGGGGCGGGCAATACACCTATCACGGGCCGGGCCAGCGCATCGCCTACGTGATGCTCGACCTCAACCGGCGCAAACCCGACCTGCGGGCCTATGTGGCGAGCCTGGAGGCGTGGCTGATCGCGACGCTCGATGCCTACAACGTCCGGGCGGAGCGCCGGGAGGACCGGGTCGGGGTGTGGGTGCGCCGGCCGGACAAGGGCGAAGTGAACGGTGTCTGCGTCGAGGACAAGATCGCGGCGATCGGCATCCGCGTGCGGCGCTGGGTGAGCCTGCACGGCATCAGCCTCAACGTCGAGCCGGATCTCTCCCACTTCTCCGGCATCGTGCCCTGCGGCGTGCGCGAGCACGGGGTCACGAGCTTGGCCGATCTCGGCCGCATCGTCAGCCTGCCCGAGGTGGACATGGCCCTGCGCGCCGCCTTCGAGCCGATCTTCGGCCCGACGCGCGACGAGACGCCGTAGCCGAGGTCGGGGGTTTCGAAAGGGCAAGCCCTTTCGCGGGTCCAGGGCGGAGCCCTGGTGGAAGGGAGATCCGGGCGCTGCCCCGATACCCCGCCAAAGGGATGATCCCTTTGGATACACGGAACTTTACGCGTCGGCGGTGGCTGCAGGCACGACGGGATGCGCGGCGGCAGGCGCCGACCGGCGCAGACGCAGGCCTATGCGCAGCAGCGGCAGGACGAGGCGGGCGAGCCGGATCTGCCCCGGTAATTGCCTCGGCATCAGCGGGTGGTAGGCAAGGCGCGGGCTGGCGCGATCGACGGCCGCGACGATCTCGCCGACTCGCGGCAGGGCGGCGATGCGGCGGGCCTCCGCCTCGGGGATGCCGAGCCGGCGCGCCCAGCCGAGGTCGCGGGCGAGCCGGCCCTGGTTGTAGAGGCGTCGCAGCCGCGCCCGCCAGGCGTAGCGGTGGAGGGCGCGAGGCACCGCTTCCATCCGGGCGTCGCAGAGGGCGTCGGGCTTCTCGCAGCGGGAGCGGATCGTGTCGGCGACGCCGCCGGCCGCGCGCCCGGTGAGACGGGCCGAGATCAGGACCAGCACCGCACGGTCGTGGCGCACGCGAAAACCCCGCTGCAGCAAGGCGCCGACGAAGGCGCCGTCCTCGCCGAGCGGGATCTCCGGCATGCCGCCGACTTGCGTGTAGGCGGGAAGCCGCACGGCGAGCGAGGCACCGATGGTGGTGCGGTGGCAGGGCCAGGGATCGTGCGGATCGGGATCGATGCGCGCCTCCATCTCGGTGATGAGGGCGTCGTAGCTGTCCTCCAGCTGGCCGCGGGCGGGCAGCGAGGGCGGCAGCAGGGCCGCCTCCTCGGGGATCAGCTCGACCCGGCCGGCGACCGCGTCGGCGCCCGCCGCCAGGGCGGCGAGGTTGGCCGCGACCCAGTCCGGCGGCACGATGCTGTCGGCATCCGTCGTCAGGAGGGTCGCCGCTTCGGCCGTGCCCGTCTCTTCGAGCCACGCGACCGCCGCATCCATCGCCGCGCGCCGCGCCCAGCCGGCATGGGCGCCGGCATGGACACGCTCGATCACCCGAACGGGAATCGACATCTGCGGCACGAGGTCGGCCACGATCCGCTCGGTCCCGTCGGTGCAGTTGTTGAGGAACAGCACGAGCCCGAGCCGTCCCGGCGCGATCCCGGTCTGCCCGTCGATCGCCTTCAGGCAGCGGGCGATCCGCTCGGCCTCGTTGCGCACGGGGATGGCGATCAGGGTATCGAGGATCGAAGAGGCGGGCGGCACGGACGGGCTCCGGGAGGGCCGAAAAGAGGCACCGGACGGACCGGAATCCGCCCCACGCCTCGCGCCCTTCTTACGCCACGCTTGATGAACCGCGGCTGATGGTCCCGCACGGCGGAACAGGGCCTGCTTCCCCCGGTTCTCCGGTCGACCCGCAACCGCCTGGCCCTCGTCCCTCCCCTGGCCTTTCCAAGCCTGCCGACGGCCGCTCGACGCGCCCCACCCGTGCGGAGCCGGCCCCGCGCCGTTCCGACCCGCCTCTCAGGAGATCCCCGCATGAGCGTTCTGTCCGCCCTTGGCCTGACCTCGGGCAAGAAGGTCCGCTACGCGGTCGTGGCGCTCGGCGACATCGCGCAGGAGGCGATGCTGCCGGGCGTGGCGCATACCGGCAATTCCGAGGTCACGGCCTTCGTCACCGGCGATCCCGAGAAGGCGCGCCGGGTCGGCGAGCGCTACGGCGTCACAGAGACCTACGGCTACGAGCAGTTCGGCGCACTGCTCGCCTCGGGCACGATCGACGCGATCTATCTCGCCACGCCGAATTGGCGCCACGCCGAGTTCGCGATCCCCGCTCTCAAGGCCGGCATCCACGTCCTGGTCGAGAAGCCGCTGGAGATCTCAGCCGAAAAATGCCGGGAGATCATGGCGGCGCAGGCGGCCTCCACGGCCAAGCTGATGGTCGCCTACCGGCTGCATTTCGAGCCGGCGACGCTGGCCACGATCGACCTGATCCGCTCAGGCGAACTCGGCGAGATCCTGACCTTCTCCTCGACCTTCACGCAGATGGTCTCGCCCGAGAACCACCGGGCGACGAGCGGCGTCGAGGCGGGGCCGATCTTCGACATGGGCCCCTACCCGATCAATGCCGTGCGCTACCTGTTCGGCGACGAGCCGACCGAGGTGGTCTCGGCCGTCGGCGTGCGCCATCCCGAGGCGGGCCTGGGCGATTTCGACGACACCGTCGCCGTCACCCTGCGCTTTCCGCAGAACCGCCTCGCGCAGTTCGTGCTGTCCTATTACGGCAACGTGCTCGACACCTACGCCGTGGTCGGCACCAAGGGCAGCGTCGAGGTCAATCCGGCCTACATGTACGGCAAGCCGTTGGAGCGCACGGTGACGCTCGGCGAGACGAAGAACCACGAGAGCTTCAAGAACACCGACCATTTCGGCGGCGAGCTGAAATACTTCTCGGATTGCATCCTGAACAGCACCGACCCCGAGCCCGATGCCGAGGAGGGCTATGCCGACCTGCGGGTGATCGAGGGCATCCTGAAGGCGCTGGAGAGCGGCGGGCCGGTGACGCTGGAGCCGTTCACGCGCCGGCGGCGCATCGACACCGAGGCGCAGCGGCAGACGCTGAAGGCGCAATCCGCGCCGGATCTCGTGAACACTTCCAATCCCGGCAAGGGCAAGGAGAAGGTGCCGAAGAACTGACGCGGTCTCCAACCCGTATCGCTCGCGCCGCAGGGATCCAAAGACGATGATGTTTCTCTACGGCATCGCCCTGCTCGCGGGCATCGCCACGGCGATGCAGCCCGGTCAGAGCACGCAGCTTGCCAAATCGTTCGGTGAACCCTTCGCGGCCGGGCTCGTCTCGATGCTGGTCGGCACCGCCACCGTGCTCGTCATCGGCCTCGCGACCGGGCGGCTGCACCTGCCGAGCCTTGAGCAGGCGGGCGCCACGCCCTGGTGGGCCTGGGGTGGCGGGGTGCTCGGGGCCGGCGTGATCCTGGCCCAGCTCTTCGTCGCGCAGCGGATCGGGGCGGCGAGTTTCCTCGGCCTCCTCGTCACCGCGGGCGTCGTCACCTCGATCACCCTCGACCATTTCGGGCTCGAAGGCTTCGCCACCCATCCCGCGAGCCTCGCGCGCCTCGTCGGCGGCGGGCTGATGATCGCGGGCGTCGCCCTGGTGGCGCTGTTCTGAGCGGGCCTTGCCCCGCCCTCTACGCTGCCTGCCGGAGCCGGGGCGTGTTGGTGGGCGCGGTGCCGGTCCGTGCCCGCTCCAGCGCCGCATCGAGAGCCTCGCTCAGCGAGGTCACGAGCAGGTCGGCCGAGGTCGCGCGGCGCAGGCGCCCGAGGGAGGCCGGGTCGCGCTCGCGCCAGAAGCCGACGAGGATCGTCACCCCGGGCGCGGCCTTGCGAGCGCGGCGGATGGTGAGGCGAATCTGCGACAGGCTGATCGGGTCGAGATAGGAGAAGCAGATCATCGCCGGGCGTTCGCCCTCGGGCAGGCCGTCGCGCAGCGCGTCGACCGTCGTCACCCGCGCGCCAAGGCCGTGGCGGGAGAGGGTCTGGGCCAGCATCAGGGTTGCCGCCTCGTCGAAGGCGCCCCCGCTCGGCACGCACAGGACCGGCGCCGCGCCGCGCCAGGCCGGGGCGAGGTCTTCCGGGCCGAGCACGATGCCCGCGGCGCGCCGGTCCGGCCCCACCGCCGCGAAGGCGGCCTCGGCCTCGGCACCTCTCGGCTTGCGCGAGCGCCGCGGCATGCCGCGCTTGCGCGCCAGCCCCAGCGTTTCGACGACCGCGCGGAAGCCCGCTCCCACCTCGCCCTGCCGCTCCCGGTCGAGCATGCCGCGCGCCGCATCCTCCTGGGCCATACGAAGGCCCGGCAGCACGACCTCGTCGTAATAGGTCACGAGCGCCCGCTCCTTGAGGAACAGCCGTCCCTGGTCGATCGCCTCGGCGGGGTCGCCCGCGAGCATGCGCTGGTAGAAGATCTCCTGCGGGCCGAGGGCCGGGCGATCCCCCAGGATCACGTCGAGGAACCACAGCCGCTCGACATGGCGCCCGAGCACCACGAGGCAGACGGTGAGCGGGGTGGCGAGCAGCAGGCCGATCGGCCCCCACAGGAAGGTCCAGATCGTCGCCGCCAGGATCACCGCCATGGGCGAGATGCCGGTGGAGTGGCCGTAGAGCAGCGGCTCGACCACGTGGCCGGCGATGGGCTCGACGATCACGAATAGGATCGCGACCTGGATCGCCATCGACCAGCCGGGATCGACCGCCACCGCAATGGCGAGCGGCAGCACCGCCGAGATCACCGCGCCGACATAGGGCACGAAGCGCGAGATGCCGGCGATGACCCCGAACAGGATCGGGCTCGGCACGCCGATGAACCACAGGCCGACGCCGATCACGAGGCCGAAGGCGAAATTGAGGATGAGCTGGGCGATGAAGAAGCGGCTGAGCCGGGCGGCGGCGTCGTCGATCGCCGCGGTGGTGCGGCGCAGGTCGCTCGACCCCGCGAGCCGGATCGCGCGGTTCCGCAGATCCTCGCGCTGGAGCAGGATGAAGATCGTGAACAGCAGGATCAGGCCGAGCGTCGCCAGCGGGTGCAGCACCCCGCCCGCCACGCTGCCCAGCGTCTTCAGCAGACCGGAACGGGGGGCGTGGATCTCGACCTGCATCGGCCGCGCCGCCGTACCCAGCGCCGCGCTCGTCTCGGACTCGGACTTGACGGGCGGCTGCAGCTCCTTGCCGATCTCTTCCGCCATGTCGAAGAAGCCGGAGAAGGTGTCGGACAGGCCGCCCCGCTCGGCGGTGGCAGCGCGCAGCGCCGTGATCTTGTCGCGTAGCGTCAGCGAGTAGCGCGGTAGGTCCGCTGCGAGCTGCGCGGCTTCCCGAGCGATCAGGCTGCCCACCGCGCCGAGGGTGCCGAAGGCGAGCAGCACGACGAGCAGCACGGCGGCCGCGCGCGGCACCCGGATGCGCCGCAGGGCACGCACGGCGGGGACCAGGACGAAGCTGAGCAGGATCGCGAGCGCTACCGGCACGAGGATGTCGCGGCCGAAATACAACGCGCTCGCGAGCGTCACCACGAGCAGCAGCGAGGCGAGCGTCGTCACGACCGGCAGCGCCTGGCGCAGGAGCCGCTGGGTGACCGGATCGGTGGTCATGACATCCTCATGATGGCGTACTCACACGTGTCGAGAGAAGCAGAGGGCTTTGGCTTTCGGGGAGGCACGGCCGATCCCATCCTCACCGGCATCTTGAGGTGCCCCCGCTAGCGAGCCTCGAAGAATCGTCCAGAGGCCGCTTCGCGGCATCTCAGGATGAGGGGGTGGATGAGATCCGGGATGGGTGGGTCAGCCTCTCACTCCCCCGACCCGATCGCCGTGCCGATCTGAGTCAGCAGTTTCGGAAAATCGATCGGCTTCGGGTGGTAGTCGTCGCAGCCGGCCTGGATCGCCTTGTCGCGGTCGCCCGACATGGCGTGGGCCGTGAGCGCGATGATCGGGATGGCGCGCGTATCGGGCGCGGCCTTGAGGGCGCGGGCGGTCGACCAGCCGTCGAGGATCGGCAGGTTCATGTCGAGCAGGATCACGTCGGGTTGGGCGGCGCGGGCCTGCTGCACGCCCGCCTCGCCGTCATGGGCCAGCACCACCTCGTAGCCGCGGCGTTTCAGCCGGCGGGAGAGGAAGTCCCAGATCTCCTCGTGGTCTTCCACCAGCAGGATTTTACCCGACACGCCGAAACCCCTCACTCGCGCTGCACGCGCTTTCCGCGACCTAACGCGCGGAAACCCGTTGCGGTCTCATGGGCCTGCACGCAATCCTTATCCCTTGTCATATTCGCTGCCTTGTCTCGCTCGGCTCCGCACGGCTAAGGGGAGCGCACGGACGGATCATTCGGGGCGAACGCGGTGCGGGATGGCGGGGCGGAGGACGGCGATCCGCGCGTCACGGCGCTGCTCGCGCATCTCGCGGAGCGTGAGGCGCCGTTCTCGATCAGCGGGCGCGACGACCTCGCCGGGCTCGCCCTCGGGCGCGACGCCCTGACTCCGAGCGTCGATCCGCAGGCGCCGCCTCCGTGGTGGGTGGAAGGGTCGGGCGGGCTCGATCTGGCCGGAGCCGATCTCGCCGACGCCCGACTGGAAGAGACGGATCTGTCGGGCGCCAATCTGCGGCGCGTCTCGCTCGCCGGTGCGCTCGCGCGCTCGGCCGATTTTGCGGGCGCCTGCGTGGAAGAGGCGGATTTTTCCGGCGCCGACCTCAGCGGCGCGCGCTTTACCGGAATCGCAGGGGGCCAAGCCTCCTTCCGCGAGGCGATGATCGAGGATGCCGATTTCTCCGGCGCGACCATGCGCTTCGCCCGGCTCGACAAGGCTCTCCTCGACGGCGCCCGCTTCGAGGGTGCCGACCTGTGGGGCACCGACTTCACGGGCGCGGATGCCGACGATTCCGTGTTCCGCAAGGCCCGGCTCGACGAGGCCAACCTCTCCGACTGCAACCTGACCGGCGCCGACTTCGAGGGCGCGAGCCTTAAAAAGGCGCGGCTCGTCGGCTCGCGGCTGCGCGGGGCCAACTTCTCCGGCGCCCGTCTCGACGGGGCGGACCTGTCGGGAGCCGACTTCTCCCGCACCAGCCTCGTTCGGCTCGACCTCACCGCGTGCCGGCTGCACCACGCGCGCTTCGCCGGGGCGTGGCTGGAGGGCGTGCGGCTCTCCGTCGAGCAGATCGGGGGCATGGTCGGCGAGGAGAAGGCGGGCGAGTACGAGGCGGCGCAGGCGAGCTATCTCGCCCTGGAGCGCAACCTCCAGAGCATCGGCAGCCCCGAGGGGGCGAGCTGGGCCTACAAGCGCGGGCGCCGCATGGGCCGCCGCCATGCCGGCCAGCGCGCCCGCGAGGCCTTTTTCGCCCGCGACATCCGGGGAACCCTGAGCCACGGCTACCGCTGGATCGCCGACCGCTTCGTCGAGTGGCTGTGCGATTACGGCGAGAGCCTGTCGCGGATCGCCCGCGCCTTTCTCGTCGGGATCGTCCTGTTCGCCGGGGCCTACGGCGCGACCGGCGGGCTGTTCCACGAGGGCGAGAACATCCCGACCTACAATCCCCTCGACCTCGTCAGCTACAGCGCGCTCAACATGATGACGGCCAACCCGCCTGAGATCGGCGTGAAGCCGATCGGGCGCGTCACCAACCTGCTGGTCGGTCTTCAGGGGGCGGCGGGCATCGTGCTGATGGGGCTGTTCGGTTTCGTGCTCGGCAACCGGCTGCGGCGCTGAGCGGCGGCTCCGACTTTTGATTGTGCTTTCCCGCAAAAGCCGGCCACAGCTTTTGCGGGCGATGCCGGGACAGCAAGGCCAAGGCCGCAGCGCCGAGGCGGCAACGCCACGACGGGAGACATCACTGTGCCCCTACAGAGCGGGAAGGTGCCGGACACCGGGCCGACCATGGCGGATTTCCGCAATCTCGCCGACGCGCTGCCGCAACTCGCCTGGATCGCCGAGGCCGACGGCAACCTCGTCTGGTACAATCGCCGCTGGTACGACTACACCGGCACCACACCGGCCGAGATGGCCGATCACGGCTGGCGCAAGCTGCACCATCCCGACCATCTCGAGCGCGCCGCCGCGCGCTTCTCCGCCTGCATCGCCGCGGGCGAATCGTGGCAGGACACCTTTCCGTTGCGCGGCAAGGACGGCCGCTACCTCTGGTTCCTGTCGCTGGCCGAGCCGGTGCGCAACGCCGAGGGCGTCATCGTGCGTTGGTACGGCACCAACACCGACGTCACCGAGACGCGCCTCGCACAGGACGCGCTCGGCCATTCCGAGCAGCGCTTCCGGGCGCTGGTCGATGCCTCGGCGGCCGTGATCTGGAACACCACGGCCACGGGCGAACTGTTGCCGCCCCAGCCGCGCTGGGCCGCCTATACCGGGCAGAGCGAGGAAGCCTACCAGGGCTGGGGCTGGGTCGATGCCGTCCATCCCGACGACCGGGCGCGGGCCGCCGAGGTCTGGGCCGAATGCGTCGAGGCGGCGAAGACCTACGAGGTCGAGTACCGCTTGCGCCGCCATGACGGCGTCTGGCGCGACATGGAGGTGCGCGGCGTGCCGGTGCTCGGCGAGGACGGCACCATCCGCGAATGGGTCGGGCTCAACATCGACATCACCGCCCGGAAGGAGGCGGAGGCCGCGATCGAGCAAGCCCGCGCCGCGGCGGAGGCCGCCAACCTCGCCAAGAGCCAGTTCCTGGCCAATATGAGCCACGAGCTGCGCACACCGCTCTCGGCGGTGATCGGCTATTCCGAGATGCTCGGCGAGGAGCTGGAGGATCTCGGTCAGGCCGAGCTGCTGCCGGATCTGCGCAAGATCGAGTCTTCGGCCCGCCACCTGCTGGGCCTCATCAATGATGTGCTCGACATCTCGAAGATCGAGGCTGGACGGTTGACGCTGGCGGCGGAGACCTTCGACGTGGCGACGCTGATCGAGGATGTCACCGCCGCGACGCAGTCGCTCATCACGAAGAAGCGCAACCATTTCCGCCTCGACGTCGAGGGCGATCCGATGATCGGCCTCGGCGCGATGCATCAGGACCAGCTCAAGCTGCGCCAGTCGCTGATCAACCTGATCGGCAACGCCGCCAAGTTCTCGGAAGACGGCGAGATCGTCCTCTCGGTGCGGCGTTTCCGGCAGGACGGTGCCGACTGGATGCGCTTTGCGGTCTCCGACACCGGCATCGGGCTGACGGAAGAGCAGATCGGCCGGCTGTTCGAGCGCTTCTCCCAGGCGGACGAATCGACCACGCGCCAGTTCGGCGGTACCGGCCTCGGGCTCGCCATCACCCGCGCCTTCGTCGAGCGGATGGGCGGCTCGATCGGCGTCGAGAGCACGTTCGGCGCGGGCGCGACCTTCACCATCCGCCTGCCGGCCGAACTCGCCGCCCATGAGGAGGAGGTGGAGGCGCAGAGCGTCGCCGCCCGCGTCCACGAGATCACCGAGGGCGAGGCGCATCTGCACGACGTGGTGCTGCTCGTCGACGACGATCCGGCCGCCCGCGACCTGCTCCAGCGCTTCCTCGAACGCGAGGGGTTTCGCGTTCGCACCGCCAACGATGGCCGGGCCGGGCTGACGTTGGCGCGGGCGTTGAAGCCCAGGGCGATCCTGCTCGACATCGAGATGCCGCGCATGGACGGCTGGGCGGTGCTGCACGCGATCCGCACCGATCCCGAGATCGCCGAGACGCCGGTGATCATCACCAGCGTGGTCAACGAGTTCAGCCTCGCCCACGTGCTCGGCGCCACCGACTACATGGTCAAGCCGATCGACTGGAGCGCGCTCAAGGACGCGATGGAGCGCTACCGCCCCGTCGACCGCGAGGGCAGCGTGCTCGTGGTCGACGACGATGCAGATGCCCGCGAGCGGGTGCGCCGCACGCTCCAGCGGGACGGCTGGCAGGTGCGCGAGGCCGAGAACGGCGCCGCCGCCCTGGAGAGCCTCGACGCTGAACGCCCGAGCCTGATCCTGCTCGACCTGATGATGCCGGTGATGGACGGCTTCGCCTTCCTGCGGGCGCTACGCGGGCGCCCGGACGGCGACAGCATTCCCGTGGTGGTGCTCACGGCCAAGGAGATCACCCCGTCGGAGAAGGAGAGCCTCGGACGGCAGGCCGACCGGCTGATCATGAAGGGCTCGATGAGCCTGTCCGAGATCGGCCGGCAATTGCGCGACCTCTACGCCCGGCAGGACGGCACGCCGCTGCCGGGACAGCTCCAGGGGCTGATCGACAAGCTGCCGCCGTAGGGTTCGGCCTGTCCGACCCGCCTCAGGGTGAGGAGGGAGAGCATGGCTTTCTTCGGTGCCGCGCTCCGTCATCCCAGTTTCGCTTGTCAGCGACCCGGAGTGACGGTGGCGGGGGGCTGGGCCGAGCCGATCAGCCGGAAACCGGATCAGCCCTTGCCTTATCAGCCCTTGCCTTCGCCATCGCCCGTGCCAGCCCCTCGTAGACCCGCGGATCGGTCATCTGCGCCACGTTGAAGCGCATGAAGCCGCCCGCCGTCTGCGCGACGCTGAACACGTTGCCCGGCGCCAGCACCAGACCCTCGGCCAAGCCGGCGCGGGCGAGCGCGCCCGCGTCCTGCCCCTCGGGCAGGCGGCACCACAGGGTGAAGCCGCCCCGCGGCACGATCCAGGGCGCGATGCCGAGCGGCTCCAGCCGGGCGGCAGCCTCCCGGCGCGTCCGCGACAGCCGGCGGCGCAGGGCCTCCAGATGCTTGCGGTAGCTGCCATCCGTGAGCGTGCCGGCGATCACCTCCGCGGCGACCGGGCTCGGGCCGCCGAAGCTCGTCGCCACCTGGAGATCGACCAGCGCCTCGATCCAGTCGGGACGCGCCGCGACGTAGCCGCAGCGGATCGAGGCCGAGAGCGTCTTGGAAAAGCTACCGACGCGGATCACACGGGCGAGGCCGTCGAGCGCGGCGAGCCGGGGCGAGGGCTCGGGCTCGAGGTCGGCGAAGATGTCGTCCTCGACGATGGTGAGGTCGTGCGCCGCCGCGAGCGTCAGCAGCCGGTGGGCGGTTTGCGGCGTGAGCGTCGCGCCGGTCGGGTTGTGGAGCGCGGAATTGGTGACGTAGAGGCGCGGGCGATGCTCGGCCAGCGCCGCGGCGAAGGCCGTGAGGTCGGGCCCCGTCGGCGTGTAGGGCACGCCGACGATCCGCACCGCGTGCACGCGCAGCAAGGCCTGGAAGTTGAAGTAGCAGGGATCGTCCACGATCACGGTGTCGCCGGGCCGCAGCAGGAAGCGGCCGATCAGGTCGATGGCCTGCGTGCCCGAGGCCGTGAGCAGCACTTGGTCCGCGCCCAGGTCGATCCCCTCCCCCGCGAGCCGGCGCACGAGGTGACGGCGCAGGGTGAGCGCACCGCGGGCGGCGCCGTAATCGGTCAGCACCCCTTCCCCGGCCTGCTGCGCGAGACCGCGCACGGCCCGGCGGATCGCTGCATTCGGCATCCATTCCGCCGGGAGCCAGCCGCAGCCCGGCTTGAGCATGTCCGGCCCGGCATCGAGCGATTGGCGCGAGACCCAGAGCGGATCGATCGCCCGGTCACGCCGCGGCTCCGTCTCGCTCAGCGCCAGCGGCGAGACCGCGCCCGAGACGAAAAAACCCGAACCCGGCCGGGCCCGGATCAGCCCCTCCGCCGCCAGCCGGTCATAGGCCTCGACCACGGTCGAGGGCGAGACGCCCATGGTCGCCGCGAACCGGCGGATCGAGGGCAGCTTTTCGCCCGGAGCCAGCGCCTGGGTGGCGAGCTTGTCGCGGATCGCCGCCATCACTGCCGCCGTACGGCCTCCGATCTCATCCGTCATGGTGCGATTGTTCAGGCATATCGGTGCAAAGAGCCATACAGTTTGGATCAAGCCGTACGGGACTGTATCTGTCACTGCCAGGGTTCGTCATCTAGCCTCGCATCGCCTTCGAGACGAACGATGCCCGAACATCACACGAACAATCCAAGCAGCAAGCGATGGGAGGGGTGGGGCCACGGCCTTCTCGGCGTGATCATCTTCAGCGGGTCGCTGCCGGCGACGCGGGCGGCGGTGAGCGGCTTCACGCCGCTCTTCCTCACCGCCTCGCGGGCGGTGATCGCCGCCGGACTCGGCGCCGCGCTGCTCGCCCTGCTGCGGCAGCGGCGGCCGGCGCGGGGCGATCTCGGGCCGCTCGCGGTGGTGGCGCTCGGCGTGGTGGTCGGATTTCCCCTGCTGACGGCCCTGGCGCTGCGGCACATTACGTCGGCCCGCTCCATCGTCTTCATCGGCCTGCTGCCGCTGGCCACCGCCCTGTTCGGCCTGCTGCGCGCCGACGACCGTCCGAAGCCCGCCTTCTGGCTGTTCTCGGGCGCGGGCAGCCTGTTGGTCGTGGGCTTCGCCCTGGCGCATGGCGATGGCGGCGACCTCACCGGCGACGGGCTGATGCTCGGCGCGATCGGGTTGTGCGGCCTCGGCTATGCCGAGGGAGCCCGGCTCTCGCGCCGGCTCGGCGGCTGGCAGGTGATCTCCTGGGCGCTCCTGCTCGCCGTCCCCGCCATGGCGGGGCTGGCCCTCGCGACCTGGCCCGAGACTTGGCCTGAGATCTGGGCCGGGATCGGGCTGCGGGCCTGGATCGGGCTCGGCTACGTCTCGGTCTTCAGCATGCTGGTCGGCTTCGTGTTCTGGTATCGCGGGCTGGCGCTCGGCGGCATCGCCGGCGTCGGGCAATTGCAATTGCTCCAGCCCTTCCTCGGCCTCGCACTGGCCGGCCTCCTGTTGGGCGAGCCGGTCGAGGGCACGATGGTCGCGGTCGCCGCCGGGGTAGTGCTCTGCGTCGTCGGCGCCAAGCGCTTCGCCTGAGGGGGCGCGTCAGAAGCCGGCCGTCTGATCGAAGTCGAGATAGGCGGTCTCGATCACGATCTGCGTCCGGCTGATGACTTCGAGCTTGCGCAGGATCTCGGAGACATGCGCCTTCACGGTCGAATCGCCGACCTGCAGCTCGTAGGCGATCTGCTTGTTGAGCTTGCCCTGGCGGATCATGCCGAGCACCCGCATCTGCTGCGGGGTCAGGCGGGCGACCCGCTCGGCGATCGGCGCCTTGTCGCTCCCCCGTGCCGGGGGCGGCGCGGCGGCAAGGTCGGGCGGCATGAACAGGGCGCCGCCGAGCACCTCGGAGATCGCCCGCGTCAGGGTCGCCTTGTCGACGGCCTTCGGCACGAAGCCTGCCGCGCCGTGGCGCAGGGCCTCCTGCATGACCCGCGGTTCGGTGACGCCCGAGACGATCAGGATCGGCACGCGGGGAAAGCGCGCGCGGATCGTCGTGAGGCCCTCGAACCCGGTCACGCCCTGCATCGAGAGATCGAGCAGAGTGAGGTCGATGGCGGGGTTCTGGCCTAAGATCTCGCAGGCCGCACGGATGCCGTCGGCCTCGTGCAAGGCCGCTTTCGGAAAGGCCAGCGCGATGGCGCTCGCCAGCGCCTCGCGGAAGAGCGGATGGTCATCGACGAGGAGGAGGCGTAGGGCGCCCTCCCCCGCAAGGACGGGCATGCCCCCGATCTCCCGGTCGCGATCCGATGCGGAATCCGATGCTGCGGTGGCCGTCATCGCGGGTCGTGCCTTCCGGCGGGGCCGGCCTGCGGTCCCATCCCGATTCTCATAGGGCATTTCGGGCGCGCCCGCTTCCCGATCTTTGGTCCAATGCGAGGCGCCCTGTGCCAGGAGATAAGGCCGAGGCGGCCGACTGTCGCGCCTCCGCTCGATCAGGGCTCTGTCCCGGCCCCGCCCCGGACACCCGAAGGGACCTGTCCTTTGGACACCGGCGATGGGCGAAGCGTCGGCCGTCACGCGCTTTCGAGGATAAGTTGGCGACGGCCCGGCCGGTGCCCGTCCGCCCCGGTCTCGCGGAAACCGACTTTGTGCAGCAGGCCCCAGGAGGCGACATTGCCGGGGCGGCACTCGGCCACGACGACCCGGTGCGGGAAGCAGCGGCGCAGGCAATCGAGGGTCGCCAGGACGGCCTCGGTTCCGAAGCCGCGCCCGCGGGCGCCGCCCGCGATCCAGTATCCGATCTCGACCGCTCCCTCCCCCCGCAGATGCGCGCCCACGACCCCGATGAGCGGGGCGGCCTCCTCGCGGCTCCAGGCCCCCAGGAAGCGGTCGCGCCCGTGCCGGCCCGACGCGATCAGCGCCTCGGCATCCGCCAGGGTGAAGGGCGTGGGGAGGAAGTCGACCGCGCCGGTGATCGCCGGATCGTCGGTGAGCCGGTGCAGCGCCGGCGCATGCTCCGGCCCGAGCGGCGCGATCGCCAGGCGCGCGGTGTCGAGGCCGGGCAGGTCGATCAGGCTGTCAGGGCGGCCGCGGCGGAGGAACATGGCTGGGGACTGTGGTGGCGCGGGTGACAGTCTCAACGTGTGGACGCAGCCGGTTAATCCCGCCTGTCTGAGAAAAATCTCGGCTCGAAAAAATCCTGCTACTCCCGCATGGGTGGTGTGCGGGCCGGCTGCGCGAACCATCGCGGGGGGCGCCGGTTGCCCCGCCAGGAGACCATGATGACCGAGACCCGTGACGAGACCCGGTACGAGCCCCAGGCGCCGCTGGCCGTGGCGGCGCGCAGCGCCTGCCCGCGCTGCGGCCGGGGCCACCTGTTCAAGGGATTCCTGAACATCGCCCCGCGTTGCGACGTGTGCGGGCTCGACTTCTCCTTCGCCGATCCCGCCGACGGTCCGGCCTTCTTCGTGATGATGACGACGGCGATCCCGGCGGTCGCCTTCGGCCTGTGGCTGGAGCTGACCTACGACCCGCCGATGTGGCTCCACTTCGTCCTGACGCTGCCGGTGGTGCTGATCACCTGCACCCTCCCCTTGCGCTTCTTCAAGGGCTGGCTGGTGGCGAGCCAATACGTGCACCGGGCCGAGGAGGGACGGCTCGCGCGGCCGGCCGCGGCCTCCGCACCGGCCGCGAACCCCGACGCGCCCGGGCCGCGCTGACCCCGGCGGGACCGGTCGGAATCGAAAAGCCCGCCCCGAGCGCTCGGGGCGGGCTTCGTCATGCGGTCGTCGACCTGAGCGTCAGTGCGCGGCGGGCGCGAGGCCGGCCGGTGGGTGGATCACCATCTCGGTGAACGGGTAGACGTAGGCCTGGAGCATCACGAGGCCGCCGACGAGGCAGGCCAGCACGATCGAGTGCCAGAACACGAAGCGCAGGATCTTGCTCTCCTGGCCGAAATAGCCCGTCGCCGTCGAGGCCACGACGATCGACTGGGCGTCGATCATCTTGCCCATCACGCCGCCGGACGAGTTCGCCGAGGCCATCAGGATGCCCGACAGGCCGAGCTGCTCGGAGGTGATCCGCTGCAGGCCGCCGAACAGCACGTTGGAGGCGGTGTCCGAGCCCGTCAGCGCGACGCCGAGCCAGCCGAGAAGGGTGCCGAAGAACGGGTAGAGGATGCCCGTGCCGGCGAAGGCCAGACCCAGCGTGGCGTCGACGCCGGCGTAGCGGGTGAGCACGCCGAGCGCGAGCATCGCCGCGATGGTGATGAGCGAGTAGCGCAAGACCCAGATCGTCTCGAAATAAGCGGTGACGAGACGCACCGGCGAGAAGCGCATGATCAGGCCGGAGATGATCGCGGCGAACAGCACGCCCGTGCCGGTGTAGGACATGTAGGTGAAGTTGAAGATCGCGGCCTCGGCCTTCGGCGCGGCCTCCACCGGCGGCACCTTCATGATCATGTTGTGCAGGCCCGGCACCTCGTATTTCCACGAGAAGATCGGGTTGACGATGCCCTTGAACCAGCCGGTGCCCCAGATCGCGACGATGATCGAGAGGATGATCCACGGCACCCAGGCCATGAGGATCTCCTGCGAGGAGGCGGTGCGGCCGCCGAGCTGGACCTTCGGCAGGTCGCTGGGCACGCCCGCGCCGAGCGAGGCGGGCCGGGGCTCGCCGTAGCCGATCGACGGGTCGTGGCCGCGCAGGGCCGGAGAGGTCCAGACCTGGGCCGGACGCCAGACCTTGAGGAAGGCGACCAGCGCCGCCATCGAGACCAGCGAAGCGCCGATATCGACGATCCAGGGGTTGATGTAGTTCGAGATCAGGAACTGCGCCGCGGCAAACGAGATGCCGCAGACCGCGATCGGCGGCCAGATCGCCATCATGCCGCGGAAGCCTGCGAACACCCAGATCAGCCAGAACGGCACGATCACCGAGAAGAACGGCAGCTGGCGGCCGATCATCGCGCCGAGCACGTAGGGGTCGTAGCCCGTCACCGAGGCCAGGCCCTGCACCGGAGCGCCGAGCGCGCCGTAGGCCACGGGGGCGGTGTTGGCGATCAGCGACAGGCCCGAGGCGGCCAGAGGCGAGAAGCCGAGACCGATCAGGATGGCGCCGGTGACGGCGACCGGGGTGCCGAAGCCGCCCGCGCCCTCGAAGAAGGCGCCGAAGGCGAAGGCCACCAGAAGGAGCTGGATGCGCCGGTCCTCGGTGATGCCGGCCACCGATTGCTGGAGGATGGCGAACCAGCCCTTCTCCACCGTCAGGCGGTAGAGAAAGATCACGTTGAGGATGATCCAGCCGATCGGGAACATGCCCGTGACCATGCCGAGGATCGTGGCGCGCACGGCGAGGTCCGTCGGCATGCCGAAGGCGACCACGGCGACGAGGAAGGCAACGACAAGGGCAAGAACGGCGGCGATGTGCACCTTGATCTTGCCGCTGGCGATCATGCCGAGCAGAGCGATGACCGGCAGCGACGCGACGAAAGTCGAGAGCCACTGATTACCGAATGGATCGTAGACCTGATTCCAGGGTGTCACGGGCTTGGCCCTCCTCCCATGCCCCGATCTTGCGCCGGGACCTTCTGGAGTAGGGTGCTAGCAGAGCTGCCAAGCCCGCTCAACGCGCGTCATGATGTATTCAATCCGTGTCCCGAGCGATGTTTGCCGGGTGACGTTTTTTGGCACCGCGGGCGATGAAGCGCGCGGAAGACCAGCCGGTGGGCGGCATCACGCGGGTGTGAGCAATTGTTTGGGACGGGCGAGGAACAGGGCCGGGCACCGCCGGTTCCCGCTGGACGCCTCCGGGCTACTCCGAACGCAGCGAGAGGAATATCCTCCCATGTTCATGCGCGTCGACAAGCTACAGGCCGAGCTTCCCGCCCCCAAACGCAGGGATCCGAACGCGGCCGCCGCGCTGCAGGAGCTGCTCGGTGGCAAGTACGGCGAGATGTCCACGCTCGGGAACTACATGTTCCAGAGCTTCAATTTCCGTAGCAAGGACAAGCTCAAGCCCTTCTACAGCCTGGTGGCCAGCATCACGGCGGAGGAACTCGGCCATGTCGAGCTCGTGAGCAACGGCGTGGCCATGCTCAACAACGGGCCCGACAACGACGGCGATACGACGGATGGCGGCGATATCTCGGGTGCGCCCTTCGAGGACATGAAGGACATTCGGCTGGCCGCGGCCTTCCTCTCGAACGGCGGCGGTGCGGCGCCGATCAACAGCAACGGCGCCTCGTGGAACAACGACTTCATCACCTCGACGGGCAACGTCGTCGTCGATCTCCTGCACAACTTCCACCTCGAATGCGGCGCCCGGCTGCACAAGCTTCGGGTCTACGAGACGTTGTCGGACCCGACCGGCCGCGAGGTCTGCGGCTACCTGCTGGTGCGCGGCTCGGTCCATGCCCACGCCTACGCGCTGGCGCTCAAGCAGATCACCGGCGTCGATCTCGACAAGTTCCTGCCGACGCCGAACATCAACCTCGACAAGATCCCCGAGTGCCAGAAGTATCTGCAGGAGGGCTCGCACCGCCGCCTCTACACCTGGAGCCCGAACGATTACCGCGACATCGCCGGGATCTGGAACAGCGGCGAGCACGCCCTGCCCGGCGATCCGCCGGGTGAACTGGAGGTCGTCGAGGGCATGCCCGACGGCGGCAAGATCCACCAGCTCACCGGTATCCCCTCGGCCTTCGCGCCGGACTACGCGCCGGAGGAGATGTTCGAGATCGCGCAGAAGCTGACGAAGAAGGCGCGCTGAGGCGCTGCTCGGTGGCCGGCGACGTCGGCCGCCGAGACTACGGGGGATCAGCCCGCGAGATCGTTCAGGGAAACCCTGAGAGCCCCTGCAAGCTTGCCATACGTTTCGATGGTGCCTTCCCGCGCGCCCGTCTCGATCTGCGACAGGTAAGCCTGCGCGAGACCGGCTTGCTTCGCGAGCGCGGCCCCGCTCAGGCCGCGGTGTTCACGCCAGACACGGACACGGTTTTCGCCGGACAGAAGACGCTCCACGACGGAAGCTGGAACCAGTTCCTCCTCGCCCGCAGCGATCTTACGCCGGAACTCCGCGACGGCGGTACGGTCGGCGTTGTCTTCGGCCGCTGCCACCAACGCTTCGAAATCCGATTCCGGCATAAGCACAAGACGCTCGCCGCCGGGGGTGGTGATGATCCGCGTGTTCATGGTTGTCGTATCCTTCGCCACTCAGTCGTACGCGTCGCCCCGTGGTGCGATCCTGATGACGGCAATCACGACGCCTTCCTCGGTGAAGAGAACACGCCAATCTCCAACCCGCAGGCGTAGGATGCCGGGCTCGCCCCGGAGAGCCTTCACGTTGTTGGCAAGTGACGCAGGGTCGGCTGCGTATTGTTCGATCTTGAGGCGGATCTTCCGGGAGACGTCGGCTGGGAGCCGGATCAAAGCCTGCACGGCAGCTTTGCTGTAGACGACCTCAGCCATGCATCGTGCATAGCAGAATGCTATGAAATAGCAATTCGCTATTATGCGCGATCGCAGATTCCGGTGGCCTTCAGCGGTCGCGCCGTCTTTTTAGCGCCCCGTGCGCGCCGCCCGCCACAGCCGCCACAGGCGGCGCCAGCGGGCGATCTCGATCACGCTGTTGAGCGGGTCGTAGCCGGGACGCTCCATCGCCGCGAGATACGGTTCGACCAGCGCCGTCGGCAGGAAGGCGGGCCGGGCGGCCGGGGCAATGGTGGCACGGGCCGCCTCGTAGGCGGCGAGATGGCGCCGCGCCAGCGCCCGCAATTCGGCGCAGGTGCGCACCAGTCCCGGTCCGCCGCGGCCCGAGACGATGTCCTCGCGGGTGACGCCGTTCTGGCGCAGCAGGTCGCCGGGCAGGTAAACCTGCCCCTGGCGCGCGTGCCACGGCAGCGAGCGCAGAAGGCCGGTGATGCCGTAGGCGACGCCGGCATGCCCGGCCGCCGCCGCGCCGCCGGGTTCGGCCCCTTCCGCGAGCACGAGGCCCGAAAGGCGGATCAGCGCCGAGGCGGTTTCGCCGCAATAGCCCTCCAGATCGTTCACCCGCGGCATCGGGTCGTCGTAGAGGTCGAACACGCGGGCATCGATCAGGTCGACAAAGGGCTGGCGCCCGAGGCGGCGGGTGACGATGGCGTCCTCCAGCGCCGCCGCGACCGGGTTGGCCCGCACGTCGCCCCGCGCCTCGCCCTGGAGCGCGTCGCGCCACCATTGCAGGCGGATCTCGCCGGCCATCGGGTTCGTGGCGGCCTCGCGGATGCGGGCGATGGTCAAGCTGAAGGCGGCCAGCGCGAATAGGTGCGGGCGGAAGGCGGCGGGCGCGAACAGGGCCGCGAAGTAGCGATCCGGGTCGCCCTCGCGCACCAGCTCCTCGCAGTGCCGGAAGGCGAAGGCGAGCCCGTCATGGCCGGCCTCCGGGTTCGTCTCGGTTCGGGTCTCGGGGCGCGTCATGGAGCGGGGCTCATGCGGCGTTCGACAGTCAGGTGACGGCGATCAGCGCGGCCGCGACCTTGCGGTTCTCGGCCATCAGGATGTTGTAGGTGCGTGCCGCCGCTCCCGTCTGCATGGTGTCGAGGCCGATGCCTGCGGCCTTGAGGCGCTGGCGCAGGGAATCGGGCAGGAAGACGATGTCGGCGCCCGTGCCGATCAGCAGCAGCTCGATCCCGTCGGCCTCGGCGAGGATGGGGGCGAGGCTCGGCCCGTCGATGGCGCCGGGCTCGCTCACGTCCCAGGCGCGCACGCCCGAGGGCAGCAGCAGGATCGAGCCGCGATGGGACATCTGCCCGAAGCGGAAACCGCCATTGCCGTAAGCGTCGATGCCGTGGCGGCCGGGCAGGAAGCCGTCGTGGATCTGACCCGGGACCCGTCCCTCGCTCACGCCGCGTCTCCCCTCATCCCGGATCGGACGATGTCGGACGCCCGGTCACCGACCGCTTTTCGCCGGCTGCGACGGTGCCGCGGGCGTTTTGCGGCAGACACTTACTCGGCCGCCTGCGGAAGGCCCGCCTGCTGCGACGCCTTCGAGCCCGACAGGCGCAGGCCGATATAGATCAGCGCCGGAGTCGAGACGAAGATCGCCGAATAGGTGCAGATCACCACGCCGCAGAGCATCACCACGGCGAAGCCGTTGATCGCCTCGCCGCCGAACAGCACCAGCGCCACCAGCGACAGGGTGGTGGAGAGCGAGGTCATCACCGTGCGCGACATGGTGGAGTTGATCGAGAGGTTGAGCAACTCCACCACGGGAATGGTCTTGTAGCGGCGCATCAGTTCGCGGGTCCGGTCGAACACGACCACGGTCTCGTTGAGCGAGTAGCCGACGATGGTGAGGATCGCCGCGATCGAGGTCATGTTGAACTCGATGCGGGTGATGATGAACACGCCCACCGTCAGCACGATATCGTGCAGGGTGCCGACGATGGCACCCAGCGCCAGCTCCCGCTCGAAGCGGAACCACAGGTAGACCAGCACGGCGAGCACCGAGAGCACGACGCCGATCGTGCCGGACTGCACCAGCTCGCCCGAGACGCGCGGACCGACCGTCTCGGTGCGGCGGAAATCGTAGCCGGCGTCGAAGGCGGCGTGCGCCTTCTGCATCACCGCGGTCTGGCCCTGCTCGCCGGCCTGAAGGGGAAAGCGCACCAGCACCTGCCCCTGGCCGCCGAGTTCCTGAACCTCGGTCTCGCCGAAGCCGAAGCCGTTGGCGGTGTGGCGGATCTCGGCGACGTCCGCCGTATGGCCGGGCTTGGCCTGAAGCTCGACCAGGGTGCCGCCCTTGAAGTCGATGCCGTAATTGAGCCCGACGGTGATGAACAGCACGAGCGTCACGACCGACATCACCGCCGAGAGCGGGAAGGTGACGCGCCGGAACCGCATGAAGTCGAAATGCGATTCGTCGGGCCAGAGGCGAAGCAGGCGCATGGTCGGTCTCGGATCATGAAGGCCGGCGCGCGGCGCCTTGAGCCTTACGAAGCGGTATCGCGGCCCACGCGGTGCGGGCCGCCTCAGGTCCCCGGGCGGGGTTCGATCAGAACGGCAGGGCCTTGGGCCGGAGCCAATTGTACCACACCGCGATCATCATGCGCGTCAGCGTCACGGCGGTGATGACGGTGGTGAGGATGCCGAGGATGAACACCACGGCAAAACCCTTCACCGGGCCGGAGCCCATGAAGAACAGCAGCAGGGCGGCGATCGCCATGGTCGAGTTCGAGTCGATGATGGTGGCGAACGCCCGGTCGAAGCCCGCCTGGAGCGCTGAGACCAGGGAGCGGCCGGATCGGGCCTCCTCGCGCATGCGCTCGTAGATCAGCACGTTGGAATCCACCGCCGTGCCGATGGTGAGCACGATGCCGGCGATGCCGGGCAGCGTCATCGTCGCCTCCAGCACCGACATCAGGCCGAGGATCAGGCCGACGTGGACGATGAGCGCGATGTTGGCGATGAAGCCGAAGGTGCCGTAGGTCGCGAACATGAAAGCGATGACGAGTCCGGCGGCGACCAAAGTCGCCATCTTGCCGGCCTCGATCGAGTCGCGGCCGAGACCGGGGCCGACGACGCGGCGCTCGACCACGGTGAGCTTGGCCGGCAGCGCGCCCGCCCGCAGCAGCACCGAGAGGTCGTTGGCGTCCTTGACGGTGAAGTTGCCGGTGATCTGGCCCGAGCCGCCGGTGATCGCCGAGCGGATCACGGGGGCCGACTGGATCACCCCATCGAGCACGATCGCCATGCGGCGGCCGACATTCTCCGAGGTCGCCTGACCGAAGCGTTGCGCCCCGCGCAGGTTGAACTTGAAGCTCACCATCGGCTCGTGGGTCTGCGGGTCGAAGGCCGGCTGGGCGTCGGTGAGGTCGCTGCCGTCGGCCATGACGCGGCGCTCGACCGGCACCTTGGCGCCGCCCTCGTCCTTCGAGGGCAGCATGTCGACGTCGCCCGAGGGCGAGTCGGCCAGCATGCGGAATTCGAGCTTGGCGGTCTTGCCGAGCTGGTCCTCCAGCTCCTGCGGGTTCTGCAGGCCCGGCACCTGGACAAGGATGCGGTCGGCGCCCTGCTGCTGGATCGACGGCTCCTTGGTGCCGCCGAAATCGATGCGCTTGCGCACGACCTCGATCGCCTGGCTGACCGCGCGACGGGTGCGGTCGTTGATGCCGGCATCCGTCAGGACGAGCTGGATCGTGCCGTTCTCGGCCTCGTTGACCGAGAGCGTCTGACCGCCGGCGGCCAGCGGATTGTTGATCGGCTGGGCGAGCTCGCGCAGCTTTGGCAGCACCTTGGCGCGGGCCGCCGCATCGGGGATGCGCAGCTCGACGCCGCGGTTGATCACGCGGATGCCGCCCTCGGGCGAGACGGAGGCCTCGCGCAGGATGCGGCGCACGTCGTCGCGCAGGCCCGTGACCATCGAGCGGACGAGGTCGGGCTGGTCGATCTCAAGCAGGATCTGCGAGCCGCCCTGGAGGTCGAGGCCGAGCACGATCGCCCGCTGCGGGATGATCCAGCTCGGGAACCACGACGGCAGGGAGGCCATGAAGGCCTTGCGGCTGTCGGCCGGGATGAAGCTGGGCACCGCCAGACTCAGGCCGATCAGGATGACGGCGAGCGTCGCGACGATCTTGGTTTTCGAGAAGCGCAGCATCCGCCCGGTTCCGACTTGTCTGTCATGGGTGCCGGCTATGCCGGCCGGCACACGCCTGTGGCGCTCAGGAGGCCTTGACCGGGGCGCCCTTGACGCGGACCTCGGAGATCATCGTGCGCACCACCTTCACGCGCACGTTCGGGGCGATCTCGACTTCGATCTCGGAGGCGTCATCCGCGACCTTGGTGACCCGGCCGACGAGGCCGCCCGTGGTCACGATGGTGTCCTCGCGGCGGACGTTCTTCACCATGTTCTGGTGATCCTTGAGCCGGCGCTGCTGCGGGCGCAGGATCAGGAAGTACATGATCACGAAGATCAGGACGAAGGGGACGAATTGCAACGCGACGTCCGCGCCGCTTCCGGCACCGGTTCCTTGCGCGAAGGCGGGGGTGATCAACGCCGAACACTCCTGATCGAGGGCATGGGCTCGTGAGGCCCGGCGACGCCGGAGCCTTGCGACGACGAGCCTGCCGAAAAGCGCGCGGACTATAGCGAGGGGCGATTCGAAAGCAACGGCGGGGCGATGCATCCGGGCCCGCGGTGCGGCGGTTCCCCTTTTTTCCGGCATCCGCCTACAAGGCGCCACCTCAGCGAGGGCCACCGCCCTCCCCCCGCAACCGGACCCGTCCAAACATGGCCCCAGAGCCGACCCCCGCCGACCTCCTCCCGCTCCTGGAGCGGATCGCCGCAGCCCTGGAGCGCGCTGCGCCCCCCGCCGTCCCGAAGGTGGACACGCGTGCCGCCGACGCCTTCCTGTGGGGGCCGGAGCGCAGGCTGATCCCGGTGCCGCGGGTCAACCGGGTCGAGATCGGCATCCTCACCGGCATCGACCGCGCCCGCGACACCCTGGTCGAGAACACCGAGCGCTTCGCCCGGGGCTTGCCAGCCAACAACGCCCTGCTCTGGGGCGCGCGCGGCATGGGCAAGTCCTCGCTGGTCAAGGCGGCGCATGCCGAGATCAACGCCCGGCGGCCGGAGGGCAGCCTGCCGATGAAGCTCGTGGAGATCCACCGCGAGGACATCGAGGCGCTGCCCGAGCTGATGAGCCTGCTGCGCAACGACCCGCACCGCTGGCTCGTCTTCTGCGACGACCTCTCGTTCGATGCCGACGACACCTCGTACAAGTCGCTCAAGACCGCGCTCGACGGCGGCATCGAGGGGCGGCCCGGCAACGTGCTGTTCTACGCCACCTCGAACCGGCGCCACCTGCTCGCCCGCGAGATGGTCGAGAACGAGCGCTCCACGGCGATCAATCCGGGCGAGGCGGTGGAGGAGAAGGTCTCGCTCTCGGACCGCTTCGGCCTCTGGCTCGGCTTCCACAAATGCAGCCAGGACGAATATCTGGCGATGATTTCCGCCTATGTGGATCGCTACGCCCTCGACGTGGCGCCGGAGCGGGTGCGGGCCGAGGCGCTGGAATGGGCCACCACCCGCGGCTCGCGGTCGGGGCGCACGGCGTTCCAGTTCATCCAGGATCTCGCCGGGCGGCTCGGGCAGCGGCTCGACGGGTAGCTCGGAATGCCGTGCATCCCCTCTCCCCACACAGGGAGAGAGGGGATGCGGCTGAAGACGAGGTGGTCTGAACGAAAATGGCGGCCCCGCAAGGAGCCGCCTTTTGACTGTAGGCGTCGGAAAAATCAGCCGCCGAGATGAGGCATCGGATCGACCGGGGTCGCGCCCTTGCGCAGCTCGAAGTGGAGCTGGGGCGAGGTGACGTTGCCGGTCGCGCCCGACTTGGCGATCGTCTGGCCGCGCTTCACCTTCTCGCCGGGGCGCACGTCCAGCTCGCCGTTATGGGCGTAGGCCGAGACGTAGCCGTTGTTGTGCCGCACCAGAACCAGCTTGCCGTAACCCTTCACGTCGGAGCCGGCATAGGCGACCGTGCCGTCCTCGGCCGCCTTGACCGGGGTGCCCTCGGGCACGGCGATGTTGATGCCCTCGTTGCCGCCCGAGCCGTAGCCGTTGATGATGCGGCCCTTGGCCGGCCAGCGGAACGACTCGGCTGGGGCCTGCGGGGCCGCCGACGGGATCGGGGCCGAGGCGTCGGCGCTCGCAACCTTCACCGGAGCGGCCGGCGCCGTCTCCTTCGCAGGCGCCTTAGCCGCTTCCTTGGCCGCTTCCTTGCTCTCCTTGGCCGCGGCCTTGGCGGCCGCTTCCGCGGCGCGGGCCTCGGCGAGCTTCTTGGCGGCGTCGGCCTTGGCCTGCTTGGCCTCGGCCTCGGCCTTGCGGGCAGCCTCGGCTTTCGCAGCTTCCTTGGCGGCGTCCTTCGGATCGACCTTCGTCTCGATCTTGGCGACCTTCTCGGTCGCCTTCTGACCCGGGCGCGGATGCTTGGCGGCCTCGGCAGCCTTCTTCGCCTCGGCGGCCTTGTCGGCGGCGAGCTTCTTCGACTGCGCTGCCTTCTCCGCAGCCTTGGCTTCCGCCGCCTTCGCCTCGGCGATCTTGGCGGCGGCGGCCTGCCGCTCGGCTTCGCGGCGGGCGTCGAGCGCCTTTGCGGCAGCGGCCTCGGCGGCGCGCTTCTCCGCAGCCTTGTCGGTGGCCTTGTCCGCGGGCTTGCCGAACTGGAGCTTGGGCTGCGGTGCCGGGGCGGAGGCGCGCGGCGTCATCGCGCGGCTCGCATCCGGGTTCAGGCCGGACACGCTGCTCGCCATTCCGCCCGAGATCGGCTCGGCCGTCGCGACGCGGGTCGCGGTCTTGGCCGGGGCGGCGCTGATCGCACCGGGGCGCGGCGACAGGGCCGGCCCGGGAGCGGGCAGCGCCTGGGACTGGATGCGCGGCGTGCGGATCGCCGGAGCGGCCGCCATCTCGCTATCCGCGCCCTCCTCCGGCAGGCTGCCGGTGGCCGAGGGCTCGCCGGTCAGCGAGGAGAAGGGGTTGGTGAAGGGATCGCCGAGGCGCGAGGCGTCCGACGAGCAGGCGGCGGTGCCGCCGCCGATCATTCCGATAAGGGCGAAGCGCGACAGCGTCCTCAAGCCCAGAACTTTCCCCCGAACCCGCATCGACGCACCCGCTTGAACACTGACGCAACGTGATGCGCTATTCAAACGGGATTCAGGTTAAGCAACCGTTCCCGAGATCCTCACACGGATCGATTTCGCGCCTGATCCGTAAAGGTTGAGGAATTCTCGCGACGCTGCCGATCCCGTCTTCGACCCGCGCGGCCCACCCCGTCGACGCGGTCCGGGCTACGGCGCGAGCACCCGCCCCGAGGTGAGGGGCCCAAGGCGCAGGGCCGGTCCTTCCGTCCGCGCGAACGCCGCCGCGCCGTCGCGGGTCAGGGTCACGAGCCGGCTCCCCCGCCCGCTCCAGAACCCCGCCACCAGCCGCCCGCCGGATTTGAGCGCGGCGGGAAGGTGCGGCGGCAGCGCGGCGAGGCTGCCGTTGAGGAGGATGCGGTCGTAGCTCCCGCCGCGCACCACCTCCGGCGCGAGCCCGTCGGCGGCCTCGACACTCGCCGCGTCGAAGTCGCGCCCGAGATGGGCCCGCGCGGCGCGGGCGAGCCCCTCGTAGCGCTCCAGGCTCCGCACATGGGCCGCGCCGAGCTGAACCAGCAGGGCGGTGACGTAGCCGGTGCCTGTGCCGACTTCCAGCACCCGGGCGCCGGGAGCGACGTCGAGGGCGCCGAGCAGGGCGGCGACCACGCTCGGCGCGGTCATGGTCTGACCGCAGGCGAGCGGCAGGGCGATGTCGCGCCGGGCATGGGCGCGCAGGGCCGGCGGGGCGAAGCGCTCCCGCGGCACCCGCTCCATCGCCCGCAGCACGGCGGTGTCGCGCACGCCCCGCTCGCGCAGGGCCAGCACGAAGGCGGCGTTGCCGGTCGCCTCCGCCAGCCCCCTCGCCAGCCCCTCGGCCGATCCCTCGGGATCGTCGGCCTCAGACGGCATGGGGCCCCGAATGGCCGGAGCGACCGCCCCCGCTCACGTCCGGAAGGCCGCGGCGAAGCGGGTCAGTTCCGGCTCGTCGGTGAGGTCGAGCCGCAGCGGCGTCACCGAGATGCGGTTCTCGGCGATCGCCTTGAGGTCGGTGCCGTTGCCCGGCTCGAACCGCGCCTTGGCAAAGGCGAGCCAGAAATAGGGGTTGCCGCGCCCGTCGTGGCGGGCGTCGATCTGCAGCAGCGCCTGGTTGCGCTGGCCCTGCGCCGAGACCGCCACGCCCTGCACCTGATCCGGCTCGCAATCGGGAAAGTTGACGTTGACGAGGATGCCGGGCTCGATCCCGATCTCCAGGATCTTGCGGATCACCCCTGCCCCGTGCGCGGCGGCGCAGGACCATTTCAGGTTGGCCCGCCCGCCCGCGCCGTAGGCCTGGCTCAGCGCGATCGCGCGGATGCCGAGGATGGTGCCCTCCATGGCGCCGGCGATGGTGCCGGAATAGGTCACGTCCTCGGCGACGTTCTGGCCGCGGTTGACCCCCGACAGCACCAGATCCGGCCGGTGATCCTTGAGGATGTGCGACACCCCCATGATCACGCAGTCGGAGGGCGTGCCCTTCACCGCGAAGCGCTTGTCCGAGACCTGCCGCAGCCGCAGCGGATCGTTGAGCGAGAGCGAGTGCGAGACGCCCGACTGGTCGTATTCGGGCGCGACCACCCAGACGTCGTCGCTGAGTTCGCGGGCGATCCCCTCCAGCGTCTCCAGGCCCGGCGCGTGGATGCCGTCGTCGTTGGTGACCAGGATGCGCATCAGTGGTTCGGTCCCTCGATCCGGTTCAGGCCGCCCATGTAGGGCTGGAGCACCGACGGGATCGTGACGCTGCCGTCGGGGTTCTGGTAGTTCTCCATCACGGCGATCAGCGCGCGGCCGACCGCGACGCCGGAGCCGTTGAGCGTGTGGACGAAGTTGACGCCCCTGCCCTCCTTGGCCCGGTAGCGCGCATTCATCCGCCGCGCCTGGAACTCGCCGCAGACCGAGCAGGACGAGATCTCCCGGTAGGTCTGCTGGCCCGGCACCCAGACCTCGATGTCGTAAGTCTTTTGGGAGGCAAAGCCCATGTCGCCGGTGCAGAGCGTCATGACGCGGTAGCTGAGATCGAGCTTCTTCAGCACGGCCTCGGCGCAGGCGAGCATCCGCTCGTGCTCCTCGTCCGACCTCTCCGGCGCGGTGATCGAGACCAGCTCGACCTTGTTGAACTGATGCTGGCGCAGCATGCCGCGGGTGTCGCGCCCCGCCGCCCCGGCCTCGGCGCGGAAGCAGGGGGTGAGCGCAGTGTAGCGGAGAGGCAGCTCGTCCTCGGCCAGAATGCTTTCGCGCACGAGGTTGGTGAGCGGGACTTCGGCCGTGGGGATCAGCCAGAAGCCGTCGCCAGCCGCGAACTGGTCGTCACGAAACTTCGGCAACTGCGCCGTGCCGAACATCGCTTCGTCGCGCACGAGGACGGGCGGGACAACTTCGGTGTAGCCATGCTCGCTCGTATGCAGGTCGAGCATGAACTGGCCGAGCGCCCGCTCCAGCCGGGCGAGCTGACCTTTCAGCACCACGAAGCGCGAACCGGAGAGTTTCGCGGCGGCCTCGAAATCCATCAGGCCGGTGGCTTCGCCGAGTTCGAAATGCTGGCGGCCTTCCGCCAGGCGCGCGCGAGAGGCGTCGAAGCGGCGGTACTCGACATTGCCGTGCTCGTCGGCGCCGGGGGGCACATCCGCCTTCGGCCGGTTCGGGATCGCGGCGAGGCGCGCATCGAGGACCTTGGCCGCCTGCGCCTGCGCCGCTTCCAGGCCCGGCGCCTCTTCCTTCAGGCGGGCGACCTCGGCCATCAGTTCGGCGGCGCGGGCCTCGTCCTTCGCCTTCTTGGCGGCGCCGATCTCCTTGGACAGCGCGTTGCGCCGCTCCTGGGCCGCCTGCGCCGCCGAGACGGCGCCCTTGCGCGCATCGTCGAGGGCGATCAGCTCGGCGCTCAGGGGCGAGAGACCGCGGCGCTCCAGATCGCGGTCGAAGGCCTCCGGATTCTCGCGGATGGCGCGGATGTCGTGCATATCGGGGCTCTCGAGATCTTGTGCGCGCGAGGGCCCCGCTTTGCCGCATCGCCCCCCGCATCACAAGAGTGGGTACGCTGGCGCGCGCCGGGTCGCGGGCATCCGATCCGGGTCGGCGGGGGTGCGCCGTACCGGATTTCCGATAAAATGAGCCGGGAGAGAGTGGCAAGGATCGCTGCGCATGATCCCGCCACTCCGGCTTGTGGATCACGGCGATCGGCACCACATCGTTGATAATCCCGGCACTTTTCCGCGCCTTTGACGGGAGGCGGCCTCTCTCGGATACCGAGTTGGGCGTTCCTGAGAGCTATCTATGAGAAATATAAGTGTAGGGTCCGCTTGAATTGCGCCCAACGGATCGTCTATATCAAGGGCGTCGAACACGAGGGGCTCGGTGAACAAACGGCCACCACCTCAGTTCGAGGTGGGACGGTCCTGGGACCGACCTTCGTATTCAAATTGTCATCAGGAGACACGCCATGAAGTGGTCTGCCCCCGTCGTTGCCGAGATCTGCGTCGGCATGGAAGTCACCTCCTACGAGTCCGCCGAGATCGACACCTTCAACTGAGAAGGTGCCGCCGGCTTCGAGCCGGTCCGGCTTTCATTCATTCGTCCAGCAGGAGAAACGTCATGAAGTGGTCTGCTCCCGTCGTTGCCGAGATCTGCGTCGGCATGGAAGTCACCTCCTACGAGTCCGCCGAGATCGACACCTTCAACTAAGAAGGCTGTCGCCGGACTCATCCGGTGAGATCGAGGGCGTCACCCGAACAGGGTGGCGCCCTTTTCGTTTGCAATGACGCGGCGAGAAGCATGAAGGCCGAAGGGTTCTTGGCTGAACCCTTCGGCCTTCATGCTTTCGGAATTGCTCGGTTCGAGGCTTCCTGCACCCGTCATCGCCTCGCTGACGCTCGCGATGACGGGAAAAGTCTGCATCAATCCTCGGGAGGGTCGATCACAGCCGGTAGCGGATCTGGTCGGTCCAGAAGCGCTCCAGGCGGGAGAGCGCGAGGTTGAGACGGCCGAAATCGTCCTCGGAGATGCCGCCGATCGGCTGGATCGTGCGGGCGTGCTTGTCGTAGAGGCCCTGGATCAGGTCGTGGACCTCGCGGCCCTTCGGGGTCAGGCTGATGCGCACCGAGCGCCGGTCGGTCTTGGAGCGGGCGTGGTGCAGGAAGCCGGCCTCGACCAGCTTCTTGACGTTGTAGGACACGTTCGAGCCGAGATAGTAGCCCTTGGAGCGCAGCTCGCTCGCGGTCAGCTCCTTGTCGCCGATGTTGTAGAGCAGTAGCGCCTGGACGCTGTTGACGTCCTCCCGGCCACGCCGGTCGAACTCGTCCTTGATGACGTCGAGGAGGCGGCGGTGCAGCCGCTCCACGAGGTGCAGCGCCTCGAGATAGGAGCCGGCGGCGCCCTGGGCTTCGGGGGCGGCGTCGGTGGTCTTGAGGGCGGTGTTGGCGGCCTTCGTGCTCATCGTGATGCCTTCCTGTCGATTCGTGCCGGCTCTTGCTGGCCGGCCTCGCTTATGAGGTGAACCTAGCCCCCACCGATGAAAGCCGATTTAAGCGACAGGATGAACTCGCGATTTACTTCTGTCGGTAAATGCAAAATGAAACGATGATGTTGACCTCTTGTTCAGCCTACATCGCGGGCCGCCAGCCAGGATAACACGAAGTAAACGGCGACAATGCTTGCCTGCACTGCGATCAGCGGCATCGACATCGGCAGGAGCTGCGGCGTCAGCAGGGCCAGCGTCAGCGCCGAGGTCGCGGCGAGCAGCCAGACCACCCCGCCCCAGGCGCTCGTCAGCCACAGGCCGACCGCCGCCACGAAGTCGATCACCGCGAAGTAGACGATCGCCGATTGCCGGCCCATCGGCAGGTCGGCGAACGGCGTCCGGCCGGGGATCAGGTCCAGGATCTCGCCCCAGGTGGCGAGCCCCTTGGCGAGCCAGATCAGGGCGGTGATCCGCATGAACCAGACCAGCACCACGTCCCAGCGGGTCTGCGCCCGCGGGGCGGTGCCCTCGATCCGGTCGCCGTTCCCGGCACTTGCCCGCCCGCGTCCGTCGAGGGTGGTGCCGACCTTGGCGAGCGCCTTCACGACCGGATTCCCGCGGCCGGCGCTGCGTCGCGCGGGCCCTGGCTGCCGTCGAAGCGCGGCTCGGCGGGATCGGGCGGGTCGAAGGCGGTCTCGATCGCCGCGCCGTCGACGTCGTCCAGGGTGGCGGGTTGCCAGGCCGGCCGGTTGTCCTTGTCGATGATCACCGCCCGCACGCCCTCGTAGAAATCATGGCCGCGCATCACCCGTTCGGCCAGCCGGTACTCGGCGAGCAGGGCCTCGGCGAATCCGAGTTCGCCGCCCCGGCGCATCAGCGCCTGGGCGATGGTCAGGCTCGTGGGCGAGCGGGTGCGGATCGTCTTCGCGCTCGCCGCCGCGAAGGCGGAGCCCTCCCCCGCCGCCGCGTCGAGGCGGGCGACCACCTCCGCGACGGTGTCGGCGGAAAAGCAGGCATCGATCAGCGTCCGCTCGGCAACGAGGGGGCCGGTCTCCGGTGTCGGCGCATCGAGGCCCTCGAAGGCGCGGGCGATCGCCCCGCCGCCCGCGAGCCGCTCGATGAGGGTCTCGAAATCGGCCGCCCGCGCCGCGTGGGTCGCGAGCCCCACGGCCAGCGCGTCGCCCGCGCTGATCCGGGCGCCCGTGAGCGCGAGGTAGCGCCCGGTGTAGCCGGGCAGGCGCGGCAGGGCGTAGGTCGCGCCGACATCGGGGAAGAAGCCGATGCCGGTCTCGGGCATGGCGAAGCTGTAGCTCTCGGCGGCCACCCGCACGTCGCCGTGGAGCGAGAGGCCGACCCCCCCACCCATGACGATGCCCTCGATCAGGGCGATGTAGGGCTTCGGAAAGGTCTTCACGGT
Organism: Methylorubrum sp. B1-46; assembly: GCF_021117295.1. Classification (NCBI taxonomy): domain Bacteria; kingdom Pseudomonadati; phylum Pseudomonadota; class Alphaproteobacteria; order Hyphomicrobiales; family Methylobacteriaceae; genus Methylorubrum; species Methylorubrum sp. B1-46. The sequence continues at coordinate 4,653,552 of NZ_CP088247.1, forward strand.
GGCGTCGAGCCAGTATTCCCCGCGCCAGAACGCCATCACGTCGGCGTGGCGCCCGGCCCGGCCGAGCGCGTGGATCTGACGGATGTCGCCGCCGGCGCAGAAGGCGCGCCCGCCCGAGCCGCGCACCACCACCCGGGTGACCCGCGCATCCGCGGCCCAGGCCCGGAGTTGGCGGTGCATCGCCTCCACCATCGGCAGGGTCAGGGCATTGAGCGCCTTCGGCCGCTTCAGGGTGATCAGCCCGGCCTCTCCGCGGGTCTCGAAGGCGATGTCGGGCTCGGCCAATTCCGCGCGCACGTCCTCTCGCGAGATCGCTTGCCCGCTCTCTTGCCCGCTTCCTTGCCCGCTCCCTCGCCCGCCCGACATTCCGCGCTCCACCGCCGTGCTCCACTCCGCCATGCCGCCCCCCGCGCGGATGTCCGCTGCGCGGCCGCGCGGGCCCCTTAGACGAACTCCCGGCGGCAGCGTCAACGCTGCGCGGCGATGCCTTCCGCCCTGCGTTGTTTGGCATTTTATTCACATTTGTTTGGTTAGCTTTTCTTCATGAGCGCAAGCCCCGTTGCCGGGTGGAGTCGATGAGCTGCCCCTATCTCGATCCGCTGCCGGCCGATCTGGGCGAGATCGAGCCGCTGTCGTTTGCAAAGATGATCGAGGTTCTCCCCATCGGCGCGATGACCTGCGACCTGAGGACCTTTACGATCGACTACGCGAATGCCTGCTCGATCCAACTCCTGCACACCATCCGCGACTCGCTGGATTTCGATCCGGAGCAGATCGTCGGAACATGCATCGACGTCTTCCACCGCCACCCCGGCTATCAGCGCGGACTGCTCTCCAACCCTGACGCCCTGCCCCACAAGGCCCGCATCCGCTTCGGCGAAGAGTGGCTCGACCTGCACATCCATCCGCTGCCGGACTCGCAGGGGCGCGTCGTGCGCGCGCTGCTGGTCTGGGCGATCGCGACCGCGGAGGTGGCCAAGGAGCACGAGGAGTACAAGCTCCTTCGCATGATCGACGACATGCCGGTGGCGGTGATGACGGTCGATCCGGCGAGCTTTGCGATCACCTACATGAACGAGACCTCGAAGCGCACGCTCTCGCAAATCGAGAACCTGCTGCCGGTCAAGCCGGACGCCCTGCTCGGCCAGTCGATCGACATCTTCCACCGCCACCCGGAGCACCAGCGCCGCCTCCTGGCCGATCCGCGCAACCTGCCCCATCGCGCCCAGATCAAGCTCGGACCCGAGGTGCTGGATCTGCAGGTCTCCGCGGTGACGGGGACGAGCGGCGACTATATCGGTCCGATGCTGACGTGGTCGGTGATCACCCACCAGGTCGCTGCCGAAGCGCGGATCCAGCAGCTCGCCCACTACGATACCCTCACAGGGCTGGCCAACCGCACCACCTTCCGCGAGCATCTGGAGGCCGCCCTCAGCCGGCCGCAGCCCTGCCACGGGCTTCTGTTCATCGACCTCGACGGCTTCAAGCTCGTCAATGACGCCAACGGCCATCTCGTCGGCGACGCATTGCTGAAGCGGGTCGCCGACCGGCTGCGGGGGCATTGCCGCAGCCCGGAGGTGACCGTCGCGCGCCTCGGCGGCGACGAGTTCGCGATCCTGATCCTGGGCGGCGACACGAGGGCGGCGATGGACCTCGCCGAAGCCCTGGTGGAAGCGCTGGTCGCGCCCTTCCTGGTCGAGGACGAGCGGCGCTTGCAGATCGGCGCGAGTATCGGCATCGCGGTCGCACCCCTGCACGGGACCGACTCGGAAACGCTGCTCTCGCGCGCCGACATGGCGCTCTACGCGGCGAAAGCTGCCGGCAAGAACACCTTCCGCGTCTTCCAGCCGGAGATGGAGCAGCGGATGACGCAGCGGGTCCGCCTGGAGGCGAAGCTGCGGCAGGCGCTCGAAGAGAAGAACGGCCTGTTCCTGTTCTACCAGCCGATCACGGATATCCGCACCGGCCGGGTGACGGCGCGCGAGGGGCTGATCCGCTGGCACCATTCGGCGCGCGGCTGGATCTCGCCCGGCGATTTCATCCCGATCGCCGAGGAGAGCGGGCTGATCGACGAGATCGGGACCTGGGTGCTGCATCGCGCCTGCACGGATGCGATGAGCTGGGAGGACGAGGCGCGGGTCGCGGTCAACGTCTCGCCGCGCCAGCTCGGCACCGGTCGTCTGCTCCAGGCCGTGCTCGCCGCCCTCGTGGCCAGCGGCCTGCCGCCGCAACGCCTCGAACTCGAAGTGACCGAGAGCGCGCTGCTCAACGATCACGTCGATTGCATGGGCGAGCTGCGCCGGGTCCGCGGCCTGGGCGTGCGCATCGCGCTCGACGATTTCGGCACCGGCTTCTCGTCCCTGGCGCATCTGCGCGCCTTTCCGTTCGACAAGATCAAGATCGACGGCTCGTTCGTGCGCGACGCGACCAGCCGCCCGGATTGCGCAGCGATCGTCGGGGTCGTCGCGGATCTCGGCCGCCGCCTCGGGGTGACGACGGTGGCCGAAGGCGTCGAGACCGCAGCCCATCTGGCCCTCGTCACCGCGGAGGGCTGCAGCGAGGTTCAGGGCTACCTGCTCGGCCGTCCCGCGCCGCATCCGCGCGATGTCGCGACCATCGAAGGTCTCGTGGCGCACGCGGCCTATGTGCCGGAGGAGCCGAACGCCGACAACGAGGCCGCGTGACGACACCAACGGCGAAGGGCATGTGCGCGTCTCGCAGGCGGTCGGCTCCGACCTCGTCCACGCCCGAACCGAAACCGCATCGATCCAAGCGCATCAAGCTGAATGCGGCTCTGAGTTCTCTCATGATGCGCGTTGCTGCGGCAAACCGGTGTTCACCTCTCCGGCAGCCGCTTTAGGGTGTCACAACGCGCGCATTTGTTGTTGAGCCCTGCCCGTATCTTCTGCACCTTCGAAGGGCGGGGCGATGGTGCTTGGCCCATCGAGGCCGCGCGGACCGACGTCCCGGACGAGGCGGAAGGGATGGACGTTGCCTCGCTACTTCTTCGATATCCATGACGACGCCGTCGTCATCGACACCAACGGACGGGATCTGCCCGATCGCGCCGCCGCGCGGGCCGAGGCGCTGGCGCGCGGGGCCGCCTTCGCCGCCGATCCGCAGAAGCTCGGCGGCTCCGGCGTCGTCGTGGTGACGGTGCGCGACGGACCCGACCGCGCGGTGATGCGCCTGCGCCTCGTCAGTCAGATCGAGGACGTGGCGGGCGGCTGACGCGTTTGCAGGGGAAGCCTCGGTCGTCCCGTCCTCAAAGGGTGATGAGCGGAATGCCATCGCCGAGATAAGGGAGCCTGCCCTGCGGCAACGGCGCCTTTCGGGTCCAAATCGGGATGTGCTAGGCGCACACCTCATGGCTGCGCGTTCCGCGGCGCTCCTCCCACCGTTTCGGCCCGCGGGAAACCTCCGGTCTACGGACGGTTTCGGGGATGCGAGCCCGGAATGCTCCGCCTCGGGCCATCGCCGATCGACTTGCCTTCGAGATCGACTTGCCTTCGAGCATGGCTCTGACGTCTTTGTCGCGATGCGCAACTGCCCCCGAGCCGGTGCCCCCTTCGGCTCGAGAGCGCGCTGGAACACCGGAGTCCTGAGGGCCATGTCAGACGCCACGCCGCGCCCGCTCGCCATCGAAACCGCGCGCGAAGCCGCTCCGGGCTCGGGGTCGCTGAGCCTGACCCAGCGCCCGCGCCGCAACCGCAAGGCCGACTGGTCGCGCCGTCTCGTGCGCGAGCACAGCCTCACCGTCGACGACCTGATCTGGCCGCTCTTCGTCATCGAGGGCGAGCGGCGGCGCGAGCCGATCGCCTCCATGCCCGGCGTCGAGCGCCTGAGCGTGGACGAGGTCGTGCGCGAGGCCGAGCGCGCCGCAAAGCTCGGCATCCCGCTGGTCTCGTTCTTCCCCTACACCGAGCCGGGCCTGCGCGATCCCACCGGCTCCGAGGCGCTGAACCGCGAGAACCTCGTCTGCCGGGCGGTGCGGGCGGTGAAGCGGGCGGTGCCTGAGATCGGCGTGATGACCGATGTCGCGCTCGACCCCTATACCAGCCACGGCCATGACGGCCTAATCGAGGACGGCGCGATCCTCAACGACGAGACTGTGGCGGTGCTGGTCGAGCAGAGCCTGATCCAGGCCGAGGCCGGCACCGACATCATCGCTCCCTCCGACATGATGGACGGGCGCGTCGGCGCGATCCGCACCGGCCTCGACCGGGCGGGCTTCCGCGACGTGCAGATCATGGCCTACGCCGCCAAATACGCCAGCGCCTTCTACGGCCCGTTCCGCGACGCCATCGGCACCAAGGCGGCTCTGGTCGGCGACAAGCGCACCTACCAGATGGATCCCGGCAACGCGGCGGAAGCCCTGCGCGAGGTCGCGCTCGATCTCGCCGAGGGCGCCGACTCAGTGATGGTCAAGCCGGGGCTGCCCTATCTCGACATCATCACCCGGGTGAAGACGGAGTTCGGCGTGCCGACCTTCGCCTATCAGGTGTCGGGCGAGTACGCGATGATCGAGGCCGCCGCCCGCAACGGCTGGCTCGACGGCGAGCGCGCCATGACCGAGAGCCTGCTCGCCTTCAAGCGCGCGGGGGCCGACGGGGTGCTGACCTACTACGCACCCCGCGTGGCCGAGCGCCTGCGAGCCGGCGCCTGATCGGCCTGCCTGCGGGAATCGGACGAACATGCCTCGGCGGCGTCCTCACGGCCGCGTCGCGGCGTTGCTGGGGGCCCTCGCTTTCTGGCTCGTGGCCGGATCCGGCTGCGACACGGCGCTCGATGCGCACCGGGCGACTCTCTGCCGCCGGGCGGTGCCGGCGCTCGCCCCGCCCGGCGCCGAGATCGACCTGCTGCGGGTCGGGCCGGGCGCGAGAAGCGGCAGCGTGCGCGTCGATTACCGCCTCACGGGCGGATCCGGATCGCTGCCGAAGGCCGAGGCGACGCGGCCCCGCCATCTCGTCTGCCAGTTCGGCGCGGGCGACGACCTCACCGCGCTGACCACCGAGCAGGGGCCGGTGAACGGCGCCTCGCTCTACCTGCTCAGGCGTTACTATCTGGCGACGCCCGAGGCGGAGGCCGCCGATCCCGGCGCCAAGTGAGTGAGCCGAGTGAGGGCGTCACGTCGAGGGTGTCACGCCCTGTCCCGCTCTTGGTTTCGGCTCTCGGTCCCGCTCTTGGCAGCGCCGCACCGTCTCCCCACTTGACCGGATGTGCAAGCAACGGTCGAGGACATACCGGCCATGACGGATTTTCAGCCCGGTTATCACCCCGGCTACACCAACCCGGCGGGGATGCAGGGCTCCGGCGGCTTTCCCGTACCCTATGTGCGGGCGAGCCTCGGCGGACGCACGGTCGCCTACCTGCTCGACCTCGCCTTCATCTTCGTGTTCACCGCCGTGCTCGCCACCGCCATCGCCATCCTCGGCGTCCTCACCTTCGGCTTCGCCTGGATGCTGTTCCCGATCCTCGGCATCAGCGGCATCCTCTACAGCGCGATCACCGTCGGCGGCCCGAAACAGAGCACGCTCGGCATGCGCATGCTCGGCCTGCGGGTGGTGGCGCCCGAGAGCGGCCGCCCGGTCGACGTCCTGACGGCGGCGATTCACGCGCTGCTGTTCTATGTGGCGATCTCGACCTTCCTGCTCTGGTGCCTCGACGTCCTGTTCGGCTTCGTCCGCTCCGACCGGCGCCTCGGCCACGACCTGCTGCTTGGCCTTGCAGTGGTGCGCGACTGATCCGGTCTCGCTTGGTCAGAGCAGGGAGCGGATCAGCCAGCCCGCGCGGCGCTTGAGGAGGGCACCCATCGCGCGGGCGCGATGGGATCCCGCCGGAAGCCAAACCCGCCATCCCGAAGGGATCAACCGGTCGCTCCCTCCTTCGGGGGAGCCATGGCGGCGGAAGGCCGCCGTCATGGATGCTCGATCCTCCATCAATCCGGTTGAGCGCGGCCGCGATCCCGCTACATTGACGGAGGCCTTCGGCGCCCGATGCCGCCGGCCCCGAGGGCGAGCCTTCCCAGCGTGACGAGCCATCCGCGCGACACACCGCAATTCTATCTCACGGCGCCCTCCCCCTGCCCCTACCTGCCGGGCCAGGAGGAGCGGAAGGTGTTCACCCACCTCGTCGGGCGCCGCGCCCGCGACCTCAACGAGATCCTGACCCAGGGCGGCTTCCGCCGCTCGCAGACCATCGCCTACCGTCCGGCCTGCGAATCCTGCCGCGCCTGCGTCTCGGTGCGGGTCGTAGTCGAGGATTTTGCCATCACCGGCAGCCAGCGGCGCATCCTTCAGCGCAATGCCGGGCTCATCGGCACGCCGGAGCCCAACCGCCCGGCCTCCGAGCAATACGCCCTGTTCCGCCGCTACCTCGACGCCCGCCACGGCGACGGCGGCATGGTCGACATGACCGTGCTCGACTACGCGATGATGATCGAGGACAGCCACGTCGACACGCATCTCGTGGTCTACCGCGAGCGCGGCCCCGACAGCGCGATCCACGGCCGCGGCGTCGGCGCCCCGGTCGCCGTCTGCCTCACCGACGTGCTCGCTGACGGCTTGTCGATGGTCTACTCGTTCTACGACCCCGAGCAGGCCAGCCGCTCGCTCGGCACCTACATGATCCTCGACCACATCCAGCGCGCCCGCGCGCTCGGCCTGCCGTATCTCTACCTCGGCTACTGGGTCGATGGCTCCCGCAAGATGGACTACAAGTCCAAGTTCCTGCCCCAGGAGCGGCTGATGCCGCAGGGCTGGGTGCGGGTGGAGTAGCGGGCGGCGCTGCCGCCTTCAGCCGTCTGCCGCGATCATTCCTGGGTCCACTTCACCACCTTCGCCGGGTTGCCCGCCACGACCGCGCCCGGCGGGACGTCGCGGGTCACCACGGCGCCCGCGCCGATCACCGCCCCGTCGCCGACGGTGATGCCGGGCAGCAGGATCGCGCCCCCGCCGATCCACACGTCGTCGCCGATGGTGATCGGCCGGGCCGATTCCCAGAAGGCGGCGCGGCTGGCGCGGTCGAGGGGATGCTCGGCGGTGTAGATCTGCACCGCCGGAGCGATCTGCGCCCGGTGGCCGATGGTGATCGGGGCGCAGTCGAGGAAGACGCAGTTGAAGTTGCAGAAGAAGTCGTCGCCGACGCTGATGTTGCCGCCGTAATCGCAGGCGAAGCCGGGGCAGATCGTCGGGTTGCGCCCGGCCGATCCGAGAAGTTCCCGGACCACCGCCTCCCGGCCGGCCGCGTCCTCGGGCTCCATGGCGTTGAGCCGCAGCAGACGCTTCTTGGCGGCGTTGCGGAGCTGGACCAGCTCCGGATCGTCGCCGCGATAGAGTTGTCCGGCGAGCATCCGCTCGCGCGCGGTCTCGGCCATGTCCGCCTCCCCGAAAATCCCGAAAGAATCAGCCGCGGCTGGCGCGGAAGGTGTCGCAGGATTTGGTCTGGCCGCTCTTGTAGCCGGTCATGAACCAGCGCATCCGCTGCTCGGACGAGCCGTGGGTAAAGGAATCCGGCACGGCGTAGCCTTGCGACTTCTCCTGCAGCTTGTCGTCGCCGATGGCGCTCGCCGCATTGAGCGCCTCCTGAATGTCGCTCTGGTCGAGCGAATTCCAGCGGTCGTTGGAGTTCTTGGCCCAGACACCGGCGAGGCAATCGGCCATCAGCTCGACGCGCACGGAGAGCTGGTTCGCTTCCGTCTTGCTGCTCGCGTTCTGCTGCCGGCTCTGCACCTTGCCGAGGATACCGAGCACGTCCTGCACGTGGTGGCCGACCTCGTGGGCGATGACGTAGGCGTAGGCGAAGTCGCCCTTCACACCGAACTTCGTCTGCATCTCCTTGAAGAAGCCGAGGTCGATATAGACCTTCTTGTCGAGCGGGCAGTAGAACGGGCCCATCGCCGCCTGCGCCATGCCGCAGCCCGAGCGGGTGCCGCCCTGGTAGAGCACCATCGTGGTCGGCTTGTATTGCCGCCCGGTCTGGTTCGGCAGAATCTCGTTCCAGACATCCTCGGTATTGCCGAGGATCTTCGTGGCGAACTGGCCGGCGCGGTCGGTCGGCGCCTCGCGGCGCCGGGCCTGCGTCTCGGGATCGACCCGCTGCTCGCGCTGCTGGCCGCCGCCGGCCATCTGCTGTGCGCCGCCGAGCAGGATCGCCGGGTTGATGCCGGTGACCCAGGAGATCAGCAGCACGACGACGATGGTGCCGATGCCGAGGCCCCCCATGCCGCCGCCGGGGAAGCCGCCGCCGCCACCGCCCTCGCCGCGCCGATCCTCGACGTTCTCAGAGGCGCGAAAATCGTCCCAGCGCATAGAGTCTCCCGCCGCCCCGCGTCTTGCCCGGCCTGATCGGGATTCCGGGCCTGCTTCTAAATGGCCGCGCGGAGGATACGGTTCCGCTTGGCGCCTGCCCCGGCCTACTTGGCCGGAGCGCTTCCGTCGAGGGCACTCTTCAGCATGCGGAAGTCGCGCCAAGCGAGCCGCTTCTGCACCGGCTGGCGCAGAAGGTAGGCCGGGTGGAGGGTGGCGAGCGCCCGGATCTCGCGGCCGTCGCCGAGACGGTAGGGATAGAAGCGCCCGCGTGCCTTGAGGATGCCGTCCTTGGTGCCGGTCAGGGTCTGCGTGGCGGGCGCGCCGAGGCAGACGAGGATGTCGGGGTTGGCGAGTTCGATCTGGCGCTCGACGAAGGGCCGGCAGATCGAGATCTCCTGCGGCGTCGGGTTGCGGTTGCCCGGCGGGCGCCAGGGCACGACGTTGGAGATGTAGGCGCTCGACCGGTCGAGGCCGATCGCCGCCATCATCCGGTCGAGGAGCTGGCCCGAGCGGCCCATGAACGGCTTACCGATCCGGTCCTCGTCGGCGCCGGGCGCCTCGCCCACGAACATCACCCGCGCCTGCGGGTTGCCGTCGGCGAAGACGAGGTTTTTCGCGGTGAAGCGCAGTCCGCAGCCCTCGAAGCCGCGCAGCAGCGCTTCCAGCTCCTCGAGCGTCGTCATCTGCGCGGCCCGCGCGCGGGCGTCGTCCGCCGCCTCGCCGGGTTTGGCGCCGGCCGCGTTGCCGTAGGTGCGGGGCGGCTCGCGCGGCGGCGGATCGCGGCTCGGCAGCTCGCGCCGGAACTCCAGGGGCGCGTCCTCGCCGGGGGCGGGATCGCGCTGGGGCAGGGGCTCGCGGGGCAGGGGCTCGTGGGGAAGGGGCTCGCGCGGCAGGGGCTCACGGCGCGGAGCCGGCTCGGCGCGGGGCGCCGGGGCTTGAGCCGCCGCCTCGGCTTCGGTGAAGCGGTCGTGGGGACGCTCATCAAGGGCCGCGTCGACGCCCGCCTCGACGTGGAAGTCGAGGTAGGACATCAGGTCGGCTCGGGCGTCGGTATCCGCGTGGCTGGCAGTCATCGATTCCATGTGGCGTGGGGGCGCCCTGTGGACAACGCCCGAGTGTGCCCTGCGGATCGTCGCACGGGCGCCTCCTGCGCCGCCCTGCCGCTACCCGAACGGCCTTGCCTTCCTACCTTGGAATCGCTTGAGAGACATCTTGACAATTGCAGGGGCCGGGGCGGCCTGGGACGGCGCCCGAACCAACGGCCGCAGGAGGGACGAGGATGGCGCTGCCCGAACGCGAAGGCATGGATTTCGATGTGGTGATCGTCGGCGCGGGCCCCGCCGGCCTCGCCGCCGCGATCCGCCTCAAGCAGCTCTCCGCTGAGAAGGGCGAGGAGATCTCGGTGGTGGTGGTGGAAAAGGGCGGCGAGGTCGGCGCCCACATCCTCTCCGGCGCCGTGGTCGATCCGATCGGCCTCGACACCCTGCTCCCCGAATGGCGCGACGACCCGGAACGCCCGCTCAAGACGGCGGTGGAGCGCGACGAGTTCCTGTTTCTCACCAAGAACAGCGGCGTCAGCATGCCGAACCTGTTCTTCCCCAAGCTTTTGTCGAACCACGGCAATTTCGTCGGTTCGCTCTCGAACACGGTGAAGTGGCTCGGTGCCAAGGCGGAAGGGCTCGGCGTCGAGATCTACCCCGGCTTTCCGGCCTCCGAAGTGCTCTACGACGAGCGCGGCACGGTGACGGGCATCGCCACGGGCGATCTCGGCATCTCCCGCACCGGTGAGCCGCGCGACGACTTCACCCGCGGCATGGAGCTGAAGGCGAAGTACACGGTGTTCGGCGAGGGCGCCCGCGGCTCGCTCACCAAGACGCTGATCGACCGGTTCGGGCTCAATCGCAACAGCGACCACCAAAAATACGGCCTGGGCGTCAAGGAGCTGTGGCAGCTCGCGCCGAACAAGTTCGAGCCGGGGCTGGTGCAGCACACGATGGGCTGGCCGTTGCCGAACAAGGCGGGCGGCGGCTCGTGGCTCTACCATTTCGACGATGGTCTGCTCTCGGTCGGCTTCGTCACGCACCTGAACTACGAGAACCCGACCCTGTCGCCATTCGAGGAGTTCCAGCGCTTCAAGACCCACCCGATGATCGCTGAGACCTTCGAGGGCGCCAAGCGGATCGGCTACGGCGCGCGCGCGATCATGGAGGGCGGCTGGCAATCGGTGCCCAAGCTCGTCTTCCCCGGCGGCTGCCTCGTCGGCGATTCCGCCGGCTTCGTGAACGTGCCGCGCATCAAGGGCTCGCACAACGCGATCCTGTCGGGCATCCAGGCGGCGGACGCGATCTTCGAGGCCCTCGTCGCCGGCCGCCAGGGCGACGAACTGACCGCCTACGAGGAGGGCTGGCGCGACAGCCCGATTGGACGCGACCTCAAGCCGGTGCGCAACGTCAAGCCGCTCTGGTCGAAATACGGCACGCTGGTCGGCGTCGGGCTCGGCGGGCTCGACATGTGGATGAACGCGATTGCCGACGCCTCGCTGTTCGGGACGCTGGGCCACGGCAAGCCGGATTACGCCTGCCTGAAACCGCTCTCGGAGGTGACGCCGATCGTCTATCCCAAGCCCGACGGCAAGCTGACCTTCGACCGGCTCTCCTCGGTCTATCTGTCGAACACCAACCACGAGGAGGACCAGCCGCCCCACCTTCAGGTGAAGGATATGGGGCTGCAGAAGGCCTCCGAGCACGATGTCTACGGCGGTCCGTCGAGCCGTTACTGCCCCGCCGGCGTCTACGAGTGGGTGGAGGATAAGGCCGCCAGCGACGGCGTGCGCTTCCAGATCAACGCGCAGAACTGCGTCCACTGCAAGACGTGCGACATCAAGGACCCGAACCAGAACATCAACTGGGTCACCCCGGAGGGACCGGGCGGGCCGAACTACACCAACCTGTGAGTGTCTCTCACAAAACTCCCGCCGCACTGGCCTCGCCAGTGTGAGAACGGTCGGTGACCGGGAGTTTTGTGAGGCACTCTAAGCCCCTCCCCGTCATCGCTTCGGCTGAAGCCTCGCGATGACGGACGGGCTCACTCTTGTCCGTACAGCTCCCGCCACGTCGGCAGGTCGAGGCAGGGCAGCCGGGTCGCGGCGTGGACGCCGATGGCGACCGCCCGCGCCAGGGTCTCGGCCGCCACCGTGCCGAGGCGGGCGAGATCGGCCACCTCGTCGGCGAGCGGCACCGCGCCGGTGGCGACCGCGAACACCACGTCGCCGTCGAGCGGCGTGTGCGCCGGGTGGATCGCGCGGGCGAGGCCGTCCTGGGCGGCGATGGCGAGGCGCTTGGCCTGCGCCTTGGTGAGCCTCGCGTCGGTGGCGACGACGGCCAGCGTGGTGTTGGCGCCGGGCAGCGGCTCGCGCGGCCAGGACAGGGCGTCGTCGGGCACCGGCTGCGGCAGGCCGAGGCCGCCGAACTCAGCCCCGCGCTCGAACGGGGCGGCCCAGAAATGCGGCCCCTGCCCCATCGTCACCCGGCCGAACGCGTTGACCGCCACCAGCGCGCCGACCTGCGCCGCGAGGCACGGCACCGCGCTCGAGGCCGAGCCAAGGCCGCCCTTGAGGTTGGCGGTGCGCGCCCCGAATCCGGCCCCGACCGAGCCGAGAGGAATCGCGCCGCCGCGTGCGGCCTCCGCTGCCGCGTAGCCGAGGTCGCGGTAGGGCGGGAAGCGGCCCCAGGCCTTGTCGCCGCCGTTGAGCAGGTCGAACAGGATCGCGCCGGGCACGATCGGTACCCGCGCGTCGCCGACGGCGAAGCCGCGCCCCGCTTGCCTGAGATGGGCGACCACGCCGGCGGCCGCGTCGAGCCCGAAGGCCGAGCCGCCCGACAACACCAGGGCGTCGACTGCCTGGACGGTGGAGGCGGGATCGAGCAGGTCGGTCTCGCGGGTGCCGGGTCCGCCGCCGCGGACATCCACCGCGCAGGTGAAGGGCGTGTCGAACACGAGCGCGGTGACGCCGCTGGCGATCCGCCCGTCCTCCGCGTGGCCGACGCGGATTCCCGGAATGTCGGTGATGCGATTGAGCCGGGTCATCGTCCCTCCAGTGCCAGGGCGGCTGCCCGCGCGGCCGGGAGTGCCGCGCGGCGCCGGCGCTCGTGGCGGATCGCATCGGTGGCGTAGAGCATCAGCGCCAGCCAGATCAGCCCGAACAGCACGACCCGATCCGGCGTCAGGGTTTCGCCGTAGACCAGTGTGCTGAGCCCCAAAAGGCAGGAGGGCGCGATGTACTGCATCAGCCCGAGGGTCGCGAGGGTCAGGCGCGTTGCCGCGGCGGCGAACCAGATCAGGGGCAGCGCCGTGGTTACGCCGGTGAGCGCCAGCAGGCCCCAGGTGCGGGCGTCGTCGGGCACCGGCGGCGCGGCGAAGACGAGGTAGGCGAGAGCCGCGGGCAGGAGCAGGAAGGTTTCGGCGCAGAAGCCGACGGTGCCGTCGACGGCGACGAGTTTGCGCACCAGCCCGTAGAGCGCGAAGCTGACGGCCAGCCCGAGCGACAGCAGCGGCAGGCGCCCCGCCATCGCCACCGCGACCACCACGCCGAGCACGACGATGGCGACCGCGACGGTCTGGACCGGGCGCAGGCGCTCGCCGAGGACGAGGGCGCCGAGCGCCACCGAGACCAGCGGGTTGATGAAGTAGCCTAGGCTCGCATCGAGCATGTGCCCGCTCGATACCGCCACGAGGTAGAGCATCCAGTTGATCGCGATGAGCCCCGCCGAGACGACGAGCAGGCCGTGGCGCGGCCGTAACGGAAACGGGTTGGCGAGCCGGTTGCGCAGGAGCGCGATCAGGCCGGTGACGAGCAGTGCCGACCACGCGATGCGCTGCGCCAGGATCGTGCCGGGCGGGATGGCGTCGAGGAGGCGGAAATGCACCGGGACGACGAGGCCCCAGCTCAGATAGGCGGCGAGCGCGTAGATCAGGCCCAAGGTTGCACGGTCAGCGGCGTGGCGGGGCGCCGCTTGTAGCCCGGAGCGGCGGCGCGGTCAGCGCTTGCGGGCGGGGGCCGGGGCGATCTCGCCGCGCATGAGGGCGTTGAGGCGCTCGGTGTCGAAGCCGGTGAGCATGCGCTCCTTCTTCGACTCGGCCGCAGGGCCCTGCGTCACCGTGCCGGTCGTGACGGGATCGGGCAGGATCGGCGCGGCCCGCGCCATCGTCGGCGGCGGCACCGCGGCGACCGCCTGATGCGCGATGCGGTCCGCACTCACGAGGACGACCGACAGCGTGCCGAAGGCGATGACCGTGCCGAAGGTGATGACGCGCAGAATGCTCACGATAGGCAACTCGGATACGCGGGGTACGCGGGACCGTGAACGGCGGCCCCGGAAACAGGATGCGCCCGGTGTCGTTAATGAACCGAAGGGCGGACGCAGTGCGGACCGGCCCTATTCAGGACACCGGCACAGCAACGGGCAGAGGGCTTGACCATGAACGAGCAGGCGACGGCGAGCGACAGTCCCTTCATCCAGGGCCGCAACGCCCGGCTCTACGGCAAGAGCATCGATGAATGCCCCTATGCGGAGGGCTCCCAAGACCGCGCGGCCTGGATCCAGGCCTACGAGGAGGCGGCCGCCGACGACCCGGAGGCGTAAGGGATGCCTTGACGCCTCCCGCCCCGGAGGGCTGAAAGGGCCGCAACGCCTGCTCACGTCCTCCGAGGCCGATGTCCAAGACCCCTCCCCGCGATCGCGGCCGCTTCGGCGCCGATACCCGCCTCGTGCTGGCCGGGCGTGACCCCGGCGCCCAGCACGGCTTCGTCAACACGCCGATCTACCGTGGCTCGACGGTCCTCTACCCGACCTACGACGACATCAAGCACCGGCGCGGGCGCTACAATTACGGCACGTCGGGCACGCCGACGATGGACGCGCTGTGCGAGGCCTGGAGCGAGATCGCGGGCGCGGCCGGCACGGTGCTGGCGCCCTCGGGCCTCTCGGCTCTGACCCTGGCGCTGATGAGTTGCGTCAGCGCAGGCGATCACCTCCTCGTCACCGATTCCGCCTACCGCCCGACCCGCATTTTTTGCGACGGCGTGCTGACGCGCTACGGCGTCGAGGTCGAGTACTATGATCCGGTGATCGGGGCCGGGATCGCCGGGCTGATGCGCGACACCACGCGGGCGGTGCTCGTGGAGGCGCCGGGCTCGCAGACCTTCGAGATGCAGGACGTGCCGGCCATCGCCGCGGCCATGCACGCCCGCGGCGGTACGGTGGTGATGGACAACACCTGGGCGACGCCGCTGCTGTTCCCGCCGCATGAGCGCGGCGTCGATCTGGCTGTGGAGGCCGGCACCAAGTATCTCAGCGGCGGCTCCGACCTGCTGCTCGGCCTCGTCTCGGCCAATGCCGAGCACTATCCCGCGCTCAAGCGCACCTACGAGCACTTCGCCAGCTGCCCCGGTCCCGAGGACATCTTTCTGGGTCTGCGCGGCCTGCGCACCATGGGCCTGCGCCTGCGCGAGCACGGCGCCCGCGGCCTTGCCATGGCGCAGTGGTTCCAGGCCCGCCCCGAGGTGCTGCGGGTGCTGCATCCGGGCCTGCCCGACGATCCCGGCCACGCGATCTGGAAACGGGACTTCTCAGGCGCCTCGGGCCTGTTCGGGGTGATCCTCAAGCCGGTCTCGGAAGATGCCCTGGCCGCCTTCCTCGACGGGCTCGAACTGTTCGGGATGGGCTTTTCCTGGGGTGGCTTCGAGAGCCTCGTCATTCCCTTCGACCCGACCGTCTACCGCACCGCCACACGCTGGCAGCCGGGCGGGCCGGCGCTGCGCTTCCATATCGGGCTGGAGGATCCGGAGGATCTGAAGGCGGATCTGGAGGCCGGGTTCGCGCGGATGGGGGCGGCCTAAGGCGCCACCCACGTTCCCGTCCAAGTCTCGGTTCCGCGGCGAAAAACTGCCCGCCGGTGCCCGCGCCGGTCGAGGTAGAGCAGATCCATCCGTTCAGCGCTTAGCACCACCGCGCAAAAGTTCTCGCGGCCGATGCGGGCTTCCGGGTCCTCGTCGGGCATGGTGTAGGCGTCGCCCGCCGTGAGCGCGGTGCCGGGGCCGGGTTCGACCCCGTAGCAGATCCGGCTCATCGTCAGAGCAGCGCCCCAGGCGGCGTCGGCCACCGCGTCGTCCTGGTGCAGGCGCGCCCGCCCCTCGACGCGGAGCTGGAGCTTGGCCCTCCCATCGTAGACGTGGAGGGCGGCGAGGCCGTTCTCGGCGATCTCCCGCGCCTTGTCAGAGCGCCGGTCGCAGTGGAAGCGCAAGGCTCCCGCCCCGGCGTCCGCCGCACGCAGCACCACCGTGCGCAGCCGCGGCCGGCCCGCCGCATCGACGGTCGCGAGAGACGGCGTATGGAACGGGCTGTACCGGTTCGTCACGCCCTCGGCGAGGCGGCGCCAGCCCTCGGCGCGGAAGCCGTCGAGGTCGTCGTAGAAGGAAGGCAGCGCATCCACGAAAAGGGCTCTCCCAGGCGACAGGCCGCGTTACTAGACGCCGGCCGGAAATCCGTTCGCGAGGCGGGCTTTACGGCATGCGGCGTCGATCCCGCGCCGCGGTGACCGGATGCTGGCGCGGTGGGTGCGCTCGTGCAAGGCGCCGACAGCCTCAAATCCCTCCGACCGGCCGACGTGATCGACGGTGTCGATCAAATGCCTTGGCATGGCCACCCGTTAGCGCCATGGCAGGCGCCGGGAACGCTTTCGACGCGCCTTCCTGCCCCCGGCGATGGCACGGCGGGCCGGGTACCGCGTTGAATGCTCTCGAACACACGGTCTCGCTTCGCCCTTGTCCGTCCTCTTGTCTGCCTCCTTGCCCGCCCCCTCGCCCGCTTCCCTCTCGTCTCCGCGCTGGCCCTCTTGTCCGAATCTTCCCCGCTCGCTCGTCCTTCGGCCCCTTCCGCGTCCCGGCGAGCCGCTGCTGTTCCGGAAGGCGGCGGCGTGAGCGCCATGCCCTACTTTCTCGCCGGCGGCGGCGAGACCGGTGCGCTGATGCGCGGGATCGATTGGGCGAAGACCCCGCTGGGGCCGCCGGACGTGTGGCCGACCGCGCTCACGACCCTGGTCGGTGTCATGCTCGGCTCGCAGCAGCCGATGCTGATCGTCTGGGGCGAGGCCCATGTCACGCTCTACAATGACGGCTACGCGCCGATGTGCGGCGCCCGCCACCCGCACGCGCTGGGCCGCCCCTTCGACGAGGTCTGGCACGACATCTGGGACGAAGTGGAGCCGATCCTGTCGCGGGCCTATGCGGGTGAGGCCACGCATATGGAGGACATCACCTTCACGATGCACCGCAACGGCTATCCGGAGGAGACGCATTTCGCCTTCGGCTACACGCCGGTGCGGGTCGAGGACGGCAGCGTGGCGGGCATGTTCTGCGCCTGCTCCGAGACCACTGCCGCGGTGCGGGCCGGCCGGCAGATGCAGGCCGAGCGCGAGCGCTTCGCGCAACTGTTCGAGCAATCGCCGAGCTTCGTCGCGGTGCTCGACGGGCCGGACCACGTCTTCGCCTTCGCCAACGCCGCCTATCGCGGGCTCATCGCCCACCGCGACGTTCTCGGCAAGCCGGTGCGCGTCGCCCTGCCGGAGGTCGAGGGCCAAGGCTTCTTCGAACTGCTGGACGAAGTGTTCGCCAGCGGCCGCAGCCACACGGCGCACGGAGCACCGGTGACGCTCCTGCGCCAGCCCGGCGGCGTGCCCGAGCGACGCTTCCTCGATTTCGTCTACCAGCCGATGCGGGACGCGAGCGGGACGATCACTGGCGTGTTCGTCGATGGTTCGGACGTGACCGAGCGGATCACCGGCAACGCGGCGTTGGCCGAGAGCGAGGCGCGCTTCCGCACCATGGCCGACGACGCGCCGGTGATGATGTGGGTCACCGACCCGGACGGCGCCTGCCAGTACCTCAACCGGCGCTGGTACGAGTTCACCGGCCAGACCGAGACGCAAGCGCTCGGCCTCGGCTGGCTCGAGGCCGTGCACCCGGACGACCGCGGCTGGTCGGGCGAGACTTTCCTGCGGGCGAACGCCCAGCACGAGGGGTTCAGCCTCGAATACCGCCTGCGCCGCCGCGACGGCGCCTATCGCTGGGCGATCGACACGGCGAGCCCGCGCTTCGCCGCCGACGGGAGCTTCCTCGGCTATATCGGCTCCGTGGTCGATATCGAGGAACGCAGGGCCGCCGAGCTGGCGCTCGCCGAGAGCGAGGAGCGCCTGCGGCTCGCCGTCGAGAGCGGCGAGATCGGCCTGTGGGACTTCGATCCGCGGGCGGGCACCCTGTTCTGGCCGCCGCGGATCAAGGCGATGTTCGGGCTGCCGCCCGACATGGACGTGACCCTCGACGATTTCGCCGACGGCCTCCACCCCGACGACCGGGCGCGGGTCACCGCCGCCTTCGCCGCCGCGCTCGATCCCGCGACCCGCGCCCTCTACGACGAGGAGTTCCGCACGGTCAGCCGCAGCGACGGCGCTGTCCGCTGGATCGCGGCCAAGGGGCGCGGCGTGTTCGACGCGGAGGGGTATTGCCTGCGCGGCGTCGGCAGCGCCATCGACATCACCGCGCGCAAAATCACCGAGGAGCGTCTCGTCGAGACCACCCGCCGCCTCGACGCGGTGCTCGACAACGCGACGCAGGCCATCTTCATGATGGATGAGCGCCAGCACTGCGCCTACATGAACCGCGCCGCGGAGCGGCTGACCGGCTACACCCTGGACGAGACGCGGGGACAAGCGCTCCACGACGTCGTCCACCATACCCGGCCGGACGGGAGCCCCTACCCGCTCCACGAATGCCCGATCGATCAGGCCTTCCCCGAGAACAACCAGGAGCAGGGCCAGGAGGTCTTCGTCCACCGCGACGGCTCGTTCTACCCCGTCGCCTTCACCGCGAGCCCGATCCGCGACGAGCACGGCACGCCGATCGGTACCGTGATCGAGGCGCGCAACATCGAGGCGGAGCTGCGGGCCAAGGCGCAGCTCGAGGCCTTCAACGCCAGCCTGGAGCAGCAGGTCGCGGCGCGCACCGCCGAACTGATGCGCACCGAGGAGGCCCTGCGCCAGAGCCAGAAGATGGAGGCGGTGGGCCAGCTCACCGGCGGCCTCGCCCACGACTTCAACAATCTGCTCACCGGCATCACCGGCTCGCTCGAACTGCTCCAGACCCGCCTGGCGCAGGGGCGGATCACCGAGATCGACCGCTACGTCAACGCCGCGCAGGGCGCCGCCAAGCGCGCGGCGGCCCTGACGCACCGCCTCCTCGCCTTCTCACGCCGCCAGACCCTCGACCCCAAGCCCACCGACGTGAACCGGCTGGTGATGGGGATGGAGGAGTTGCTGCGCCGGACCATCGGTCCCTCGGTCACCCTCGAAGTGGTGGCCGCGGGCGGGCTGTGGTCGGTTCTGGTCGATCCGAGCCAGCTCGAGAACGCGCTGCTGAACCTCTGCATCAACGCCCGCGACGCCATGCCGGACGGCGGTCGCATCACCATCGAGACCGCCAACAAGTGGCTCGACGACCGCGGCGCCCGCGAGCGCGATCTCGATCCCGGCCAGTACCTGTCGCTCTGCGTGACCGATACCGGCACCGGCATGAGCCCGGACGTGATCGCCAAGGCGTTCGACCCGTTCTTCACCACCAAGCCGATCGGCCAGGGCACGGGGCTCGGCCTTTCGATGATCTACGGCTTCGTGCGCCAGTCGGGCGGGCAGGTGCGGATCTACTCGGAGGTCGGCCAGGGCACGACCATGTGCCTCTACCTGCCGCGCCATTACGGGGCGGCGGAGGAACCGGACGCGGCTCCGGATCTGGCTGCCGCGCCCCGCGCCGAGCAGGGCGAGACGGTGCTGATCGTCGACGACGAGCCGACGGTGCGGATGCTGGTGACCGAGGTGCTGGAGGATCTCGGCTACACCGCGATCGAGGCGGCCGACGGCCCCTCCGGCCTCAAGGTGCTGCAATCGGACGTGCGCATCGATCTGCTCGTGACCGATGTCGGGCTCCCCGGCGGCATGAACGGGCGGCAGGTGGCGGATGCGGGCCGCGTGCTGCGGCCGGACCTGAAGGTGTTGTTCATCACCGGCTACGCCGAGAACGCGGCGGTGGGCAATGGCCACCTCGAGCCCGGCATGCAGGTCATCACCAAGCCCTTCGTGATGGAGGTGCTGGCCGCGCGCATCAAGGAGATGATCAACACGCGGTGAGGAGAAGGTAAGCCCCTGTTTTTGTCGGCGGACCGATGCCGAGGCCCCTTTCCCCGCGTGCGGGGAGAGGGGGGAAGCTAGCCGGCACCGGCACTCAGAACCGCGCCGGATCGAGCTCGAAGGTCGGCGGCAGCGCCTCGAACCACTCGCTGTAATAGGGGTCGTACGGGATCTTCTCCGCCCAGCGGGCACGAAAGCGGGCCTGCTCGTCCTCTGCCACGGTCCGGGCCCGGTTGCGGCTCTCGTAATGATAGAGCTCGACCTCCGCGCAGTAGACGCTGCGCAGGCCCCGCTCGCGCAGGCGCAGGCAGAGATCGACGTCGTTGTAGTTGACGGCAAACTCCTCGTCGAAGCCCCGGATCGCCTCGAAATCGGCCCGCCGCACCATCACGCAGGCGCCCGTCACCGCGAGGTAGTTGCGGTTGCCCGCGGTCGAGAAGAAGTGGCCGGGATCTTCCCGCGGATAGGAGCGGCGGGGATGGTCGGGGGTCGCGTCGATGACGGTGACGCCGACATGCTGCAACTCGCCGGTCTCGAACAGCAGCTTGGGACCGACCGCGCCGACGCCGGGAATCTGCAGCAGCGCCAGCATCGCCTCGATCCAGTCGGGGCTTATGATCTCGATGTCGTCGTTGAGGAAGATCAGGACCTCGCCGGTTGCCGCCCGCGCCCCGAGATTCATCTTGGCGGCGACGTTGAAATCCGGCTGGTCCCAGGTGACGGAGCGGGCTCCGAACCGCTCCAGTGCGGCCTTCGTCGCCGGGCGCAGATCGCCGTTGTCGACCGCGACGATCTCGATCGCCTCGTAGCGGCTGCGCTCGCGGATGCTGGCGAGGCAGGCGGCCAGGAGATCGACGGTGCGGCCGCGAACCTCGCTGTCGCGCCCGGCCGTCGGGATCACGATCGAGACGAGGGGACGCTCCCGCAGCGGCCGGCGCAGGTGGAAGCTGCCCGCAAACGCCGTGGGGCGCACGACATCGAGCCCACCGGTGCGCCGCGCCCGATCCTCCAGCGCCCGAACGGCGGCGGCGACCACGTAGCCCTTGTTGTCCATGGCCTGGGCGGTCGAGCCGGGGATGGCCCGCCAGTGATAGAGCACCTGCGGCACATGATGCACGCGGGTCGCGTGCTCGGTGTAGCGCAGCACGAAGTCGTAATCCTGCGCGCCCTCGCATTCGGCCCGGAAGGCACCGATGCGGTCCACGATGTCCCGCCGGTAGAGCGCCAGATGGGCCGTGTACATGCAGGCCTCCAGCGTCTCGGGCGACCAGTCCGGCTTGAAGAACGGCTCGTAGCGCTCGCCGTCCACCGTGATCTTGTCCTCGTCCGAGTAGAGGAAATCGATCTGCGGATCGGCGTTCAGGGCCTCGACGAGGGCGAAGAGCGCGTGCGGCGGGATCACGTCGTCGTGGTCGATCAGGGTGATCCAGTCGCCGGTGGCGAGCGCCAGGGCGTCGTTGCTCGCCCCGACGATGCGACCGTTCTTGGTCCGCCGGTGCAGGCGCACCCGCGGCTCCTCCGCCGCCAGCGCGTCGAGCATCGGCGCAATATGCGGGGCGGTGGAGGCATCGTCGCAGAGGCACAGCTCCCAATCGGGATAGGCCTGCGCCCGGATGCTGGCGAGCGCCGCCTCCAGATAGGGCCGGGGCGTGTTGTAGACCGGCATGACGATGGAGATGCGCGGGCGCCGGCGAAAACCCGCGATCGCCGCCCGCATCGCCTCCGGCGTGGGCAGGGCCGGGCGCTCGACCTGCGCGATCCAGGCGGCGTAGGAGGCCGCCGCCGGGCGCGGCCGGGCGCTGTTCCAGAACGCCCGCCACAGGGCGGCGGGCCGGCGGCTCCGGGCGAGGCGGGCGAGGCGGCCGAGAAGGGCGCCGGGCCCCCTCTCCTCCTCCGGCAGCCGCGCCACGAGCCGGCGGGCGACGGCGAGCGCGGCGGCGGGACCCGGCAGAGGCTCCAGCGTGGCCCGCGCGAGACGGAACCGGCCGCTCGCAGCGAGCGGATCGAGGCGCAGGCCCCGCACCCGGCGCGGCAGGTGCACGAGGTCGTCGATGCCGCCGTCCCGCATTTCCAGGCGGACGGCCTCCTCCTCGCGAAAACCCGAGCCGTCATCGACGTAGAGGAGCGGCACCGGCTTCGTCGCGCCCAACCCTTCGAGGTCGGCGCGGATACGCACCCATCCTCCCGTGAGCCGGAACGGAAACAGCCGCCCGCCGCGGGGATGGGTCAGCCGGAATTGCGGATCGGACCCGGTGGAGCGCCAGACGCCCTCCCCCTCCGGCTCGATCTGTCCCTTCGGCTCGATGCGACACGCGATCATGAGGCAACGCGTTAGAGCGCATTCCGACGAAGTGGCAACCGGGTCGTCGCAAGAATGCGGTTCCTCGCAAGAATGCGCGCCACAACAAGGATCTAGCGCGGCGCGCAGTGGACCGCGAGCCAGATCGTCGGATTGGCCGTGCGCTCGACGCGGTGCCGGCGGTGGGCCGGGATCAGCAGGTGGTCGCCCGCCGTGAGACGCCGCGGCGCGGGCTCGTCAGCGAAGCGGAGGTCGGCGCTGCCCTGAAGCACCGCCACCCATTCGTCCCCGTCCTGATCGTACCAGAAGCCCGGCGGGCTCGCTTGACCGGCCGAGAGGATGCGCTCGACCCGCAGGCCGGGCCGCGCGAGCAGCGTCTCGAAGATCTCTTCATCCGCCTGCGCCGGCAGGCCGGCGAACAGGTTGGGGCAAGCGGTCATGCGCAGGGTTCTCCTCGGGATGCAGGGAGCGGCCCGGATCGGGAACCGGATCCGGTATGCCACCGGGCCGTCCTCTCGGCGTTGATTCCGGGAAGGCGGCGCGCCCGGCACCGCCGCAGCTTGCGATGGATCGATGCCCGAGACCAAACCCGCCCCGCTTCCGCCGGCCGACGAGGATGCCGGCCTGCCGACGCCGCCGAGCCCCGGCCGTCTGCCGCCGCCGACCCTGCCTCCCGCCGACGATTCGTCCGACGACCGGACGGTCGGCGCCGGCACGGAGTGAGGCGGTGCCGGACGAGGCCCGCGCCCGGATGGTCGAGACGCAGTTGATCGCCCGCGGCATCCGCGATGCCGCCGTCCTCGACGCGATGGGAAATGTGGCGCGCGAGGCCTTCGTGCCGCCCGATGGCGCGGCAGAGGCCTACAGCGACGGGCCGCTGCCGATCGGTGCGGGGCAGACGATCTCCCAGCCCTACATCGCCGCCCTGATGATCGAGGCGCTGGCGCTGCGCCCCGGCGAGCGGGTGCTCGAGGTCGGGGCCGGTTGCGGCTACACGGCCGCCGTGCTGTCGCGGATGGGGGCGCAGGTCTACGCCGTCGAGCGCCAGGCGGCTCTGGCCGAGACGACGCGCGCCCGTCTTGCCGCCCTCGGTTTCGCCTGTGTGCGCCTGCGCGTCGGCGATGGCGGGGCGGGCTGGCCGGAAGCCGCGCCCTTCGACGCGATCCTCGTCTCCGCGGCGGGCCCCGCGATCCCGGAGGCGCTCAAATCCCAGCTCAAACAGGCGGGCCGCCTCGTCATCCCGGTCGGCCCGCCCGGCGGCCAGACGCTGCTGCGGCTGACCCGGCGCGGGCCGGACCGGTTCGAGAGCACCGATTTCGGCCCGGTCTCCTTCGTGCCGCTGCTGCGGGGCGTGGCGGCAGAGAGCCGGTGAGGCGGTCCCGCCCGTCATGACGGCATCCGGTCAGGGCAACGACCTCCCGCCTCGGGCCGGGACGGCAACCGAGCGCTCTCGTATCGAGATCCGCGAAAAGATGTCAGAAGCCCGGAACCCGGCCCAAGCCAGCGCGTTACGCGCGTGCGAGGCCCTGACGGGCTCGCGGGTTGGGCGCCGGATAGGGTGTCCGGCGGCCCTCGTCATCACGTTGCTCCAAGGAGGATGTGGTCATGAGAACCTTCGACTTCGCTCCCCTCTACCGCTCCACCGTCGGCTTCGACCGGCTGTTCTCCGGGCTCGACCAGGCCGAGACCTCGGCCGCGTGGCCGCCCTACGACATCGAGAAGCTGACCGAGGACGCCTACCGCATCACCATGGCGGTGGCCGGCTTCGCGCAGGACGAGATCGAGCTGACCCAGCACGACACCACGCTCCTCGTCCTGGGCCAGAAGAAGGGCCAGGAGCGTGAGCGGGAATTCCTGCATCGCGGCATCGCCGGGCGCACGTTCCGCCAGAGCTTCAACCTCGCCCAGCACGTCAGGGTCACGGGCGCCAGCCTGGAGAACGGCCTGCTGACGGTCGAGCTGAAGCGTGAGGTGCCGGAGGCGCTCAAGCCCCGCCGGATCGCCATCGGCGGCGCGCAGACCGCCGTCGGGCAGGACAACGCGCCGAATGAGACGGCGGCGCAGGTCGCGGATCGCTCCAAGGCCGCCTGACCCGACGCGCGAACCACAGCACGAGCCGGCCTCCCCGGGAGCCTGCGCTTTCCGGGGATCGCTTCCTTTTCGCACGCCACTCCGTGCCTTCAGGGAGATGACCCGTGACGATGATCGAGACGTTTTCGCACCATTCCGGCCCCATGAACCCGGCTGGCATGAACTCGGCTGGCATGAACTCGGCTGGAACGCCGGCTGCCTCGTTCGACGCGTGGCAGGCGCTCGTCGCCCCCGGCGACGTGTTCCGCCATCCGCGCGAGGTGCTGGCCCACCCGCTCCTGTCCCGTGCGGACAAGCGGGCGATCCTGGCCTCCTGGGCCTCCGATGCCTGCGCCCTGGAGAACGCGCCCGCGCTGCGATGCCTCGCCGGTTGCCGGGCCGAGCCGGTGCCGGTCGATGCCGTCCTCGCCGCGCTCGGCACCCTCGACCCGGAGCGTTCCCCGGCAAAGGCGGTCTCGCCGGGCGGCCGGGCCCTGCCCCGGCGGGCGCGGCGATCGTCGAACCTGCACCGATTCCTTCGCCGCCGCCGGAACGACGACGACGATCCGCCCCCCTGCCCGGCGGCGGCCATGCCGCGTCCGCGGACGCCGCCGAGCGGTGCGGCCCTGGCGGTCGGCATCCCGGCCTGATGCGCGGTGGCGCCCCGCCTGAGCCTTACCGGCGGCCGAACAGCCGCTCGATATCGGCGAGCCCGAGCGTGACGAAGGTCGGGCGGCCGTGGTTGCACGAGCCGGAGAGCGGCGTCGCCTCCATCTCGCGCAGGAGCGCGTTCATCTCCTCGGGCTTGAGGCGGCGGCCGGCGCGGATCGAGCCGTGGCAGCTCATTCGCGACAGGATCGCGTCGAGGCGCCGGCTCACCGGGTCGGGATCGCCCGCGCCGGCCGGGCCGCCCTCCTCGACGCCGCTGGCTTCGAGTGCGTCGAGCACGTCGAGCACGAGCCCCTTCACCGAGCCGCCCGCGAGCGCCGAGGGCACGGCGCGTACCAGCACCGCCCCAGGGCCGAACGCTTCCAGGGTGAGACCCAGCCGTTCCAGATCGGGGGCGGCCTCGACGAGGCGGTCGGCCTCCTCGGGCGCCATCTCGACCACGTCGGGGATCAGCAGCCCCTGGGCGAGCACGCCGCCGCCGGCCCGCTCGCGCTTCAGCCGCTCGTAGACGAGCCGCTCGTGGGCGGCGTGCTGATCGACCAGCACGATGCCGTCGCGGGTCTGAGCGAGGATGTAGGTCTCGTGGATCTGCGCGCGGGCGGCGCCTAGCGGATGCGCGTCGGGATGGGCCTCGACTTCCGGGGCCGCTTCCGGCTCGGGCCGCAGGTCGGCGCCCGGCGGGGCGAGGTCGGCGGCGAACAGCGCCTGCGGCGTCTCGGCGAAACCCGTTCGCCCCGCGTCGAAATCCGGACGCGGCGCCGCTCGGTAGCCCGCGGGCGCGGCCACCGAGGGGCCGGAGAACAGGCGGCTGGCCGGGCGCGGGCTCAGGGAGCTCGCGGCAGAGGCGCCCGAATGCACGGCGAACCGGCCCGCCGCCATCGGCGGAGCGCTCCCGCCGGCGCGAAGCGCGTCCAGAGCCGCATGGGTGCCCGTGCTGGACGAGCGGGCGCCGGCCCGGCGCAGTGCCTCGTGGATCGCGCTGACGATCAGCGCCCGCACCAGCCCCGGCTCGCGGAAGCGCAGCTCGGTCTTGGCCGGATGCACGTTCACGTCGACGAGGGCGGGATCGCAGGTGAGCGCGAGCGCCAGCACCGGATGCCGGTCGGAACTCATCGTGTCGGCATAGGCCCCGCGCACGGCGCCGAGCAGCAGCCGGTCACGGACCGGGCGCCCGTTGACGACGAAGTGGATGTGGTTGGCCGCCCCGCGGTGGAAGGTCGGCAGGCCGACATGGCCGGCGAGCGCGAACCCCTCGCGGGCCATGTCGACGGGCACGGAATTGCCGGGAAAGTCCGGCCCCAGCACCGCGCCGAGCCGGCGCAGCAGCGCCGCCGGACCCGGCTCGCTCTCGGCGGGGAACACCAGCGGGTTGCCGCTCTCGGTGCGGAGCGTGAAGCGGATCTGCGGCTGCGCCACCGCGAGCCGGCGCAGGATCTCGGCGACGGCGGCGGTCTCGGCCCGGTCGGATTTGAGGAATTTCAGCCGGGCCGGGGTCGCGGCGAAGAGTTCGGTGACTTCGATCCGGGTGCCGCGGGTCGCGGGCGCCGGGCGCACCGGGCCCTTGGTGCCGGAATCGATCGTCAGGCTCACCCCCTCCCCCTCGGCGGTGCGCGACGTGAGGGTGAGCCGCGAGACCGCGCCGATCGAGGGCAGGGCCTCGCCGCGAAAGCCGAGCGAGCCGATCCGGGTGAGATCGCCGTCGGGCAGCTTCGAGGTGGCATGGCGCTCGACCGCGAGCGCCAAGTCGTCGGCCCCCATGCCGATCCCGTCATCGATGACGCGGATCAGGCGGCGCCCGCCGCCCTCGATCGCCACCTCGATGCTGCGCGCACCGGCATCGATCGCGTTCTCGACCAGCTCCTTGACCGCGGAGGCCGGCCGCTCGACCACCTCGCCCGCGGCGATGCGGTCGACTAGGATCGGGTCGAGGCGGCGGACTGCGGCACGCGGCGGATCGCGGAAATCGGGGGCGGCGGACATGACGGGCGAAATATAGGAGGTCCAAGAACCGCCCGATAGCGAGCGGTCGCCGGTATCCTCACCTCTGACCTCATCCCCGCGGCAGCATCCGGTCGCTGATGATGCGGCGCTGGATCTCGCTGGTGCCCTCGAAAATCGTGGTGAGGCGGGCATCGCGCCAGTAGCGCTCGATTCGCCGCTCGGTGGTGTAGCCGTTGCCGCCGTGGAGCTGCATCGCTTGGTTCGTCACCCGAACCGCCATCTCGGTGGCGAGCAGCTTCACCGCCGCCGACTCGCTCTCGGCGGGCAGGCCCTCGTCGAGGAGGTGGGCGACCTGCTGCCAGTAGGCGCGGGCCTGGGCCACCTCGGCCGCGATGTCGGCGAGCGCGAAGCGCAGGGCCTGGAACTGGCCGATCGGCTGGCCGAACTGCTCGCGCTCTTGCAGGTAGGCGGTGCAATCTTCGACCGCAGCCCGCGCCACGCCGACGGCCCGCGCCGCGGTGTGGACGCGGGCGATGTTGAGGCCGCGTTGCACCGAGGCGAAGCCGCCGGAATCGGCGTCCGCCCCCTCGTCGCCGTAGAGGCCGGTGAGCCGGTCGCGCTCGGGCACCCGAACGCCGTCGAGGCTCAGCTCGAAGGTGAGGAAGCCGTGGTAGCCGATCTTGTCGATGACCGTGCCCGTCACCCCCGGCGGGAAGGTGCCGGGCTCCTTGACGACGAGGAAGGGCTCAAGCCCGGCCGAGCGCGGCTCGCCGGGTTCGGGATCGCGCACGCGGGCCAGCACCTCGATGAAGTCGGCCCCTTGCGCGAAGCCGGCCCAGCGCTTGGTGCCCGTGAGCACCCATTCGTCGCCCTCGCGCACGGCGCGGGTCTGCACCCCGGCGAGATCCGAGCCGGCCGTGGGTTCGGACAGCGCGATCGAGCCGATCCATCGGCCCTTGGCGGATTTGGCGAGCAGGGCCCGGCGGCGCTCCTCGTCGAGGGTCTGCGTGCCGAGACCCTGGCCGCGGGCCAGGATCGAGCCGGTCGAGAGCCAGGCGCGGGCGAGTTCCTCGGAGACGAGGCAGTACTCGAACACGCCGAGCCCCATCCCGCCGTACTCGGCAGGAATGGTGATGCCGAACCAGCCCTTCCCCGCCATCGCGTCGATGAGCGAGCGGGGCATCTCGCCTTTCTGCGGGTCCAGTTCATCGGCGATGGGCAGGATCACGTCGCGGGCAAACGCCCTTGCCTCCGCCTGAAGGGCGGCGCGCCTGTCCGTGCGCCAGGGCGAGAGCAGCTCCGGCGGGCGCGGCGCCTTGAAGTCCGGCTTCCCAGAATCGGGCTTGGCCATGGTTCCTCCGCGTCTTTTGTTGTCGTTCGTGCGAGCCGAACGCTCAAGCTGGCAAAACGTTCGCGCGGGGCGCTGCGGAGGGGGCTGATCCGCCTCCGACCGGACGGCCTCGATGAGGATGGCGGGGCCATCGGCGCATGGCCGAGCCGCCACAGCGCGACGCGCCTGCTCTCGCCGAACCGGCGGCCCCTTCGCCGGAATGGGCCGTGGGCGGCGGACACTCTTGCGCTGAGGCCCGCCCGCCCCCAGAACGCCGCCCATGCTGCGCGTCAACGATCTCACCTACCGCATCGGCGAGCGGGTCATCCTCGATTCGGCCACCTTCGCGATCCCCGACCGCGCCCGCGTCGGGCTGGTCGGCCGCAACGGGGCGGGCAAGACCACCCTGTTCCGGGCGATCCTCGGCGACTTGCCGACCGATGCCGGCGCGGTCTCGATCCCGAAGGGCATGCGCATCGGCGCGGTGGCGCAGGAGGCGCCGGCCGGCCCCGAGGCCCTGCACGAGGTGGTGCTCGCCGCCGACCTCGAACGGGCCCGGCTGATGCGGGAGGCGGAAGACGCCGACGGCCTGCGCCGGGCCGAGATCGAGACGCGGCTCGTCGATATCGGCGCGCATTCGGCCCCGGCCCGCGCGGCGGCGATCCTGCACGGGCTGGGCTTCGACGCGGCGGCCCAGGCGCGGCCCTGCTCGGACTTCTCCGGCGGCTGGCGGATGCGGGTGGCGCTCGCCGCGATCCTGTTCTCCGAGCCCGACCTGCTGCTTCTCGACGAGCCGACCAACTACCTCGACATCGAGGGCACGCTCTGGCTCTACGACTACCTCGAGAAATACCCGCGCACGGCGATCATCATCAGCCACGACCGGGAACTGCTCGACACGAGCGTGGACCACATCCTCCACCTCGACCGCGGCAAGCTGACGATCTATCGCGGCGGCTTCACCAGCTTCTCGCGCCAGCTCTCCGAGAAGCGGGTGCTGCAGGCCAAAGCGAAAGCCAAGCAGGACGCCGAGCGGGCCCATCTCCAGAGCTTCATCGACCGCTTCAAGGCCAAGGCGACCAAGGCGCGCCAGGCCCAATCGCGGATGAAGCGGCTCGCCAAGATGGAGCCGATCGCCGCGCTCCTTGAGGACGAGGCGCCGGTGATCCATCTGCCGAGCCCGGAAAAGCCGCTCTCGCCGCCGATCGTCGCCATGGAGCGGGTGCAGGCCGGCTACGGCGAGCGGGTCGTGCTCTCGGGGCTCAATCTCAGCCTCGCCCCCGACGACCGGGTGGCGCTGCTGGGCGCTAACGGCAACGGCAAGTCGACCTTCTGTAAGCTGATCGGTGGCCGGCTTCCCCCGCTCGCCGGCGAGCTGAAGCGCTCCTCCAAGATGGAGGTCGCCTATTTCGCCCAGCACCAACTCGACGAGCTGCGGCCGTCCGAGAGCGCGGTGGCGCATGTGCGCGATCGGATGCCCGACGCGCCGGAAGCGAAAGTGCGCTCGGCCGCCGCGCGCCTCGGCTTCCCCGCCTCGAAGGCGGATACGCCGGTCTCGCAGCTCTCGGGCGGCGAGAAGGCGCGGTTGCTGATGGGGCTCGCCGCCTTCGACGGGCCGCATCTCCTCATTCTCGACGAGCCGACCAACCACCTCGATATCGAGAGCCGGCAGGCCCTGGTCGAGGCGATCAACGATTACGAGGGGGCGGTGATCCTCGTCTCCCACGATCGCTTCCTGATCGAGGCCTGCGCCGACCGGCTCTGGATCGTCGGCAACGGCTCGGTGAAGACCTTCGACGGCGACATGGACGATTACCGCCGCCTCGTGCTGGCCGGTCCCGAACGGACGGACAGCGGGGGCGAAGGCACCGGCGGCCAGAAGGCCGAGGCGCGGCGCTCGGCGGTGGAGCGCCGCGCGGCGCTCGCGCCCCTCAAAAAGCGCCTCGAGGCGATCGAGGCGCGCATGGCCAAGCTCTCGGGCGCGATCGAGAAGATCGATGCGGCGCTCGCTGACGGCACCGCCTTCCTCAAGGACGCGGCCAAAGCCGGGGAACTGGCCCGCATGCGCGCCGAGGCGGCCGAGGCTTTGGCCAGGGCCGAGGAGGAGTGGCTGGAGGTGAGCGGCGAGATCGAGGCGGCGGCCTGAACTCCGCGCCACACCCGTGTCAGCCGCTCGCAGCGTGCGCGGCCAAGGCTTCCAGAGCATCGTCCCGAAAGGTGGCCGTCGGCTTTCGGGAAAAGACGATGCAAAAACAATGATCTAGAGCATCGTCCTGGATCCGATATCCAGGATGATGCTCTAGGCAAGGCCACCACTCCTCATGCTGAGGTGTCGAGCCAAAGCTCGGCCTCGAAGCACCCCGGAACGGTCGATCCCACGGCATCGGGCTGCCGGGAGAAATGTCGCGGCGTGCTTCGAGGCTCGCCCGCCGCGAGCACCTCAGCATGAGAGGTGCGTCCAGAGTGCCGGAAACGGCGTGGGGAAGCGTCTCTCAGACGGGTTCACGCGCGAGGCGCCCGCCATGCGGTTCGGTCTTTGCGCCCGACCGGCTGAGCAGGGCCGCGATCCCGGCCGCCCCCGCCGCAAGCCCGAGCCAGAGCTCGGTGGAGATTGCGCCGGGCGGAAGGACCAGGGCCGGGAGCTGCGTCAGATAAAGCGGGCCGAGGAGCGTCCCGATCCCGCCCGCGAGGACGAACAGCCCGGTCGCCGCGGCATTGCGCTCGGGTGGCGCGGCTCGCAGCAGGGCCAGCGCGTTGGCGACGATGAACAGCCCGCGGCCGAGGCCGAAGGCGACGAGTCCGGCGACCGGAATCGGCCACGCGTCTATCGTCCCGCCGCCTGGGAGGCCCACGGCAAGGGCGGCGAGACCGGCCGCGGTCAGCCCCATCCCGATCCGGGCCAGCGGCGGTGCGCCGGACCGGCCGGCGAGGAAGCCCGCCCCGGCGGTGAGGGCAGCGAGCCCCAGGAACACGAAGCCGATGCCCTCCTGCGACAGGCCGGCGAAGCCGCTGAGCCGGGCGAGCAGGCCCGTATCCGCCGCGGTGAGCGCGACGTTGCCCGCGAACGCCGCGGCGAGCAGCCATCCGGTCTGCGGGCGCGCGAGAAGATCGAGCGGCAGCAGCGGTGCCGGCCGCCGCCATTGCTGCCAGATCCAGAGCGCCGACAGCATCAGGCCAAGATTGAGCACGAGCAGCGCTGCGACCGGCCGGATCACCGCGAGCGGCACGGCGGCCAGGAGCAGCCCGAGACAGAGCACCGACAGGACGGCGCCAAGCCCGTCGAAGCGCGGCCGTGGCGCGTCGTCCTTCGGCAGGGCGACCAGACCGAGGATCAGGCTCGGTAGAGCCAGGATCAGGGTGGGGACGAGGATGCCGAGGCTGCCCAGGAAAGAGAGCGCAAACCCGGCCCCCATCTGAACCAGCAGCAACGCCGGCAGGGCGGCGAGTTCCGCGCTGCCGAGGCCGAGCCCGAGGCGCGCCTCGCCGAAGAGGCGGCGCAGCAGGCTCCAGCCCGCGCAGAGGAGAAGCGCGGAGCCCGCCCCTTGCGCGAGGCGTAGGGCCAGCAGCGGCACGAGGTCGAGCGGCAGGGAAGCGGCGGGGACGAGGACGGCGAGCGCGAGGAGCGCGGCGAGGAAGCCGCGGCGCGGCCCCAGCCGCGCGGCGAGCGCCGCCATCGGCAGTGCGGCCAGGATCAGGCCGTAGGTATGCGCCGTCTGGATCACACCGGCCGTGGCGACCGGATAGGCCCCCTGCTGCATCACCCACGGCATCAGCACCGCCATCCCCGTGGTCGGCAGCGCCGCCATCCCGAGGCCCGTCAGGACGGCGGCTATCGCGAGGACACGGCGCTCGGGCTTGCGATCCTGCATTCAGTTCCTTCCCCCCTTCGCTTCGATACAGGCTTAACGGGAAGCCGCCGCGGCGTGAACCGTGGGTGGCAGGCGAGTCATGGGCGATCGGCAACGCAGGGCCCCGCCCCGCGTTGTCCGTCGCGAATCCCGAACGGAGGAATCATGCGCGGCCCGAGCCATCCCGTGACCCGTCGCAGCGGCAGGGCTGGCGCCCTCGCCCTGCTGCCGCTCGCCGCGGCCGGCGCCTGGATCGCCTGGAGCCATCTCGGGCTGAACCGGGCCGGCCCCCTGCCCCCGGCCCTGCCGGGGCGGCGAAGCACCCTGCGCACGCGCTCCGGCCGGGTGAACCTCTACGCCGCGGATGCCCAGGGCGGGCGGCCGCTTCTCTTGCTCCACTCGATCAACGCGGCGGCCAACGCCTACGAGGTCAAGCCGCTCTACGAGCATTACCGGGGGCACCGCCCGGTCTACGCGCTCGAACTGCCGGGCTTCGGCCATTCCGAGCGGGCGGACCGGATCTACACACCCCGGCTGATGACTGACGCGATCCTCGACGCGGCGGCCGAGATCGCCGACCGCCACGGCGGCGCCGGCCTCGACGCGATCGCGCTCTCGTTGCCCTGCGCCTATCTCGCCCGCGCCGCTCTGGAGCGGC
The DNA here is from genome assembly GCF_021117295.1 of Methylorubrum sp. B1-46. Classification (NCBI taxonomy): domain Bacteria; kingdom Pseudomonadati; phylum Pseudomonadota; class Alphaproteobacteria; order Hyphomicrobiales; family Methylobacteriaceae; genus Methylorubrum; species Methylorubrum sp. B1-46. Next base: position 4,685,911 of record NZ_CP088247.1, read on the forward strand.
CGGACCTGTTCGCGACCCTCGGCCTCATCAGCCCGACCGGCTTCGACGCCCGGCTGTCGGGATACGGACCCGAAGACACCAACCGCGGCAAGCCGCTGGCGCGCGGGCTCGCCGCCTTTCCGCTCTGGGGCCGCCCGCTCTTCGACGCGCTGGTCAGCCGGCCGAGCATGCGCTTCTTCCTCGAAAAGACCTGGGGCAGCCGTGAGATCGACGAGGGCCTGCTCGCCTACGACCAGATCTCGGCCCATCAGCCGGGCGCCGAGCACGCGCCGTTCTCGTTCCTCTCCGGCTACCTGTTTCCCGACGACACCACGCGGGTCTACGAGGCCCTGCGCCTGCCCGTGTTCATGGTGCACGGATCACGGGGTGACTTCGTCGATTATCGCTATGTCGGCGAGGTGGCGGGCCGCCCGAACTGGACGATCCGGCGGCTGCCCACCGGCGCCTTCCCGCATTTCGAGGACCAAGCGGCGGTGACAGGCGCCTACGACGCCTTCCTCGCCGCCCAGCCGCACCGGGATCAGCCGACCACCTCGATCCGGTAGCGCAGCCAGACGGTGCCGTCGTCGAACGGCTCGCAGGCGGTGCGGGTGAGGCGGCGCCGCGAGCCCATGGAATCACCCTCCCCGCCCTCGAAGTCGAACAGGGCCGGCGTGCCGATCACGCCGTCGACGGCGGGCGCCAGCAGCAGGCTGAGTTCGTCCACGAGCCCGGCCTTCAGCATCGAGCCGTTGATGCGTCCGCCGCCCTCGACCAGCAGCCGCTCGATGCCGAACAGGCGCTTGAGCTTGGCCAAAGCCAGGGCGAAATCGACCTCGCGCTCGCCGGCGATGATGTAGGATTGGCCCCCCGCCTTCAGGCAGCGAAGGCGGTCGTCGGAGACCTGCCCCGTGGTCAGCACGATGACGTGATCACCCTCGATGTCGTTGCGTGCACCCCAATCCATCGCGCCGCGGGCATCGAGCGCCACTGCGTAGCCGGCGGCGTCGGTGCGGGCGACGTGATCCTGACGGGAAACGGGCTCCTCTGTCGGCGCCGAGGCGAGCGGCTTCGCGCTGTCGGCATAGCCCTGCATGGTGATGCGCCCGCACATCCAGGCATCGCCCTTCAGCCGCTTGTGGACCGCCTCGTATTGCGAATCCGCGTCGATGGTGGTCCAGCGCCGGACCTTGATGCGCCCGTCGACCGAGGTCGTCATGTGGCACAGGACGTAGGGGCGCTCCGAGGTGTCGGCCATGGCGGCGGGCTTCCTGCTGTTCGGGATCGAAGGCCGGAACTAGACCGCCTTGACCCGCCGGCCAGGGCCGATCCGGACGCCTTTGCCGGGCATGGCGCCGCGGATAGGCTGGCAGCAGCGAGGGAGAAGCATCATGGCGACCTACACCGCGGATGTCCGCTGGGCGCTCGCGGCGGGCGAGGACTTTTCCGCGGGGCGCTACAGCCGCGGTCATACCCTGCGCTTCGACGGCGGCGTCGAACTCGCCGGCTCGGCCTCGCCCCATGTCGTCGGCAAGTGGGCGGTGGCGGCCGCGGTCGATCCCGAGGAGATGCTGGTGGCAGCGCTCTCCTCCTGCCACATGCTGAGCTTCCTCCACGTCGCCCGGCTCGCCGGCTTCTCTGCCCGCACCTATCGCGATCATGCCGAGGGCACAATGGCGGAGATCGCCCCCGGCCGGCAGGCGGTGACGCGGGTGGTGCTGCACCCGCGCATCGCGTGGACCGGCCCGGCGCCCGATGCGGAGCGGCTCGCCGCCCTCCACACGCAGGCGCACGAGACCTGCTTCATCGCCAATTCCGTGCGCACCGAGGTGACGGTCGCCTGAGGCGCGCTTGGCACAACCGGTCCCGCCGGTGCATGTCCTCGAAGACACGATCCTTCGAGGACATCCGGATGACCGACCTGACCCTCGCCGCCGCCCAGACCCTCGTGGCGACCGCCCTGAAGACCGCCCGCGAACGGAATCTCAAGCCGCTGGCGGTGGTGGTCTACGACGCCCGCGGCGCGCTCAAGTGCCTCGCCGCCGAGGACGGCACCTCGCTGCGCCGGGCCGAGATCGCCCGCGGCAAGGCCAACGGCGCGCTCGCGCTCGGTCTCGGCTCGCGGGCGATCGCCAAGCGCGCCGAGGAGCAGCCGCATTTCGTGGCCGCGGTGAGCCACCTCGTCGGCCCGGATGCCCTGGTGCCGGTGCCGGGCGGCGTGCTGATCCGCGACGCTGGCGGCCGCCTGCTCGGCGCGGTCGGCGTATCCGGCGACACCTCCGACAACGACGAGATCTGCGCGCTGGCCGGCATCGAGGCGGCGGGGCTGAAGGGGGATACGGGGGCTTGAGGGTCTGAAGGCAGTGTTTGAAGGCGCGCGCCGCGTGTCCCCTGCTCCCGCCAGCGGGGAGAAGGGATGCTGTGGCAAAACGTGACCCGATGACCCTCCCTCGCCGCACCCTCCTGCAGACCGGCGTTGCGCTCGCCGCCGGGCTCGCCCTGCCCGCTTCCGCGCGGGCGGACTCTCCCGTCTACCGCCGCGGCAACGACGCCGACCCGGAAACGCTCGATCCGCACAAGACTTCGACGGTCGCCGAGGCGCATCTCCTGCGCGATCTTTTCGAGGGCCTGCTGACCTACGACAACCGCGGCGCCATCATCCCCGGCATGGCCGAGCGTTGGACCGTCTCCGACGACCGCCTCACCTACCGCTTCCATCTCCGCCCGGACGGACGATGGTCGAACGGCGATGCGGTGACGGCGGACGACTTCCTGTTCTCGCTGCGCCGCATCCTCGATCCGAAGACGGCGGCAAAATACGCCGAGGTGCTGTTCCCGATCCGCGGCGCGGCTGCCGTCAATGCGGGCGCGCAGCCGCCGGAGACGGTGGCCGTGGCAGCCTCCGATCCTGGCACCCTGGAGATCGGGCTCGCCGAGCCGGTGCCCTACCTGCTCGAACTCCTCACCCACCAGACCTCGCTGCCGGTCCACCGCCCGTCCCTGGAGCGCTGGGGCGATGCCTTCGCGCGGCCCGGCAACCTCGTCTCGAACGGCCCCTATGCCCTGGTCGATTGGGTGCCGAACGACCGCATCACGCTCACGAAAAACCCGCATTACCGCGACGCCGCCGCGATCCCGATCGAGCGGGTCGATTTCGTCCCGACCCCGGACCTCGCCGCGGCGGTGCGGCGCTATGCGGCCGGCGAGATCGAGTCCCTCTCCGACCTGCCCGCCGACCAGATCGCCTCGCTGAAACAGCGCTTCGGCGCGCAGGTGCGGCTCGGGCCGGGGCTCGGCCTGCTCGCCATCGCCTTCAACCTGCGCAAGAAGCCCTTCGACGACCCGCGGGTGCGCCGCGCCCTCTCGCTCGCCATCGACCGCGAGTTCCTGGCCGAGATCGTGTGGGGGCAGACCATGGCCCCGGCCTATTCCTTCTGCCCGCCGGGCCTCGACAACGCCCTGCCGCCGCCGCTCCTGCCGGGGCGCGAGGACGGGCCGATCGACCGCGAGGAGGAGGCTTTGCGGCTCTTGGCGCAGGCCGGCTACGGGCCGGGCAACCCGCTGCGGGTCGAGTATCGCTTCAACGTCACCGACAACAACCGCAACACCGCGATCGCGCTGGCGGATGCGTGGCGCGGCATCGGCGTCGAGACCCGCTTCGTCTCCACCGACGCCAAGACCCACTTCGCCTATCTGCGCGACGGCGGCGCCTTCGACCTCGCCCGGATGTCCTGGGTCGCGGATTACTCCGACCCGCAGAACTTCTTGTTCCTGCTCCGCACCGGCAATGACGGCTTCAACGCGGGACGCTGGTCGAATCCGCGCTTCGACGGCCTGCTGAGCCAAGCCGCGGGGGAACGCGACGTGGAGGCCCGCGCGCGGATGCTGTTCGAGGCGGAAGAAATCGTGCTCGACGAGCTGCCCTGGGTGCCGCTGCTGCATTACCGCTCCAAAGCGCTAGTCTCGCCGCGGCTGCACGGGATGCATCCGAACATCCGCAACGTCGCCCCCACCCGCTATCTCCGACTCGATCCATGATCCCGCTGATATGATCCCGCTGATCCTGCGCCGGATCGCCCAGAGCCTGCCGACGCTGTTCCTCGTGGTGGCGGGCAGCTTCTTCCTGATCCGGCTGGCGCCGGGCGGCCCGTTCGATCTGGAGCGGCCGCTGCCGCCGGCGGCGATGGAGAATCTGCGTCGGGTCTACGGCCTCGATCAGCCGCTCTTCGTGCAATTCGGACGCTATCTCACGAGCCTGCTGCGGGGCGATCTCGGCCCCTCCTTCACCTTTCGCGACCTCACCGTCACCGACCTGTTCGCCCGCGGCCTGCCGGTCTCGGTGACGCTCGGCGGCCTCGCGCTCGTCCTCGCGCTCGCCATCGGCCTGGGGCTGGGAAGCCTCGCTGCCTTCAACCGCGGCGGGACGGCCGACCGGATGGTGGGGCTCGCCGCCTCCCTCGGGCTCGCGGTGCCGAGCTTCGTCACCGCCCCCCTGTTCCAGATCGTGTTCGGCCTCGGGCTCGCCTGGCTTCCCGTCGGCGGTTGGGCCGACGGCGCGCCGCGAAACCTCGTCCTGCCGGTCCTTACGCTGGCTCTGCCCCACGCGGCAGGCATCGCCCGGCTCGCCCGCGCCTCGCTGGCTGAGGTGCTGATCCAGCCGCATATCCGCACGCAGCGCGCCATGGGGCTGTCGCGCGCCCGCATCGCCCGGCATGCGCTCCGCGGCGCACTGCTCCCCGTGGTCGCGACGCTGGGGCCGCTGGCGGCAGGGCTGATGACCGGCTCGGTGGTGGTCGAGACCATCTTCGGCCTGCCCGGCATCGGGCGCTACTTCGTCGAGGGGGCGCTCAACCGCGACTACACCCTGGTGATGGGCACGGTGATCCTGGTGGCGGTGCTGGTGATCGTCTTCAACCTGATCGGTGACCTGATCGCCGCCGCCCTCGACCCGCGGGTGAGGGTGACCGCATGAGCCTCGTGCTCGCCGGTCTCGCCCGCCGCCGCCTCACCCGTGACCGGCCGGCGCTCGCGGCGCTGGCGAGCCTCGGGCTGATCGTGCTCGCCTGCCTGATCGGCCCGTCTCTCACCGGCCACCCGCCGGAGCGGATCTATCCGGACTTCGTTCGGGTGCCCCCGAGCCTCGTTGCCCATCCGCGCCCCGACGCGCTGCGCCCGGCGCTGCAGCGCCTCGCCTTCCGGATGCGGGTGACGCTGGTGGACGTGGCGCAGGACGGCGATCGGGTGCGCCTGACGCTGACCGCGCCAAAACCCATCGACACGCGCGCCTTCCGCCTGCTGTCCCGCTCCGGCCTGTTCGGCGAGGCTAGAGTGCTGGAGCGGTCCGCCGACGGCCGCCGGATCGTGGCCGAGGCCCCGATCCGAAGGATGTACTTCCTCCTCGGCACCGACGGGCTGGGGCGCGACCTTCTCACCCGCTGCCTCGCGGCCGGGCAGGTCTCGCTGCTGATCGGGCTGACCGCGGCGCTCGCCGCGCTCCTCATCGGCGTCGCCTACGGCGCGGTCTCCGGCATGGCCGGGGGTACGGTCGATGCGCTGATGATGCGCCTCCTCGACATCCTCTACGCCCTGCCCTTCGTGTTCTTCGTCATCATGCTGCTGGTGTTCTTCCGCGCCGGGCTGTGGCTGGTGCTGGTGGCGGTGGCGGCGGTCGAGTGGCTCGACATGGCCCGCATCGTCCGCACGCAGACGCTCTCCCTGAAGGGCCGCGACTTCGTCCGCGCGGCCTACGCCCTGGGGCTCTCGATGCGCGCGGTCATCGCCCGGCACGTCGTGCCCAACACCCTCGGCCCGATCATCGCCGCGGCGACCCTGCTGGTGCCGCGGGTGATCCTGCTGGAGAGCTTCCTGTCGTTCCTCGGCCTGGGCGTGCAGGAGCCCGACACCTCCTGGGGCGTGCTGATCGCCGAAGGATCGCGGGCGCTCGAATCCGCGCCGTGGATGCTCGCCGCACCGGCAGGCTTCCTCGTCGTCACCCTGGTGGCGCTCAACCGCCTCGGCGACGGGCTCGGCGAGGCGCTCGACCCCAGGCTTCAGCGGGACTCGGCCGGCAGGTAGCCCTGGTAGACGATGCGCACCGTGCGGCGCTCTCCGGGCAAATCCGATACGGGGATCGCCTTCGACCCGCGCAGGGCGGGGGCGGGCTCGATCGAGGCGGGTTCGGAGGCGGCGGGCGGCGCCTTGGGGCGCAGCGCCCAGCGCTCGGCCCCGCTGGCACTGGCCAGCGTGGAGACCGCGATCACGGCTCCCATGGCGGCCAGTCCGGCCGTCATCGGGGGGAGCAGGGTTCTGACGGAACGGTGTGCGAAAAAAGTCATGGCGGGCGGCCCGGCGAATGGGGCCATTCCGCAACCTGAAGCGTTTCCGAACGCTGTCGCGCGCCCTCTGCAGACCCTTGCTGGGCCGGAATTGCGAACACTTTTGCCGAGTCAGGGTAAACGGAGGGTCCATGACGAGCCGAGCGGAAGGTCAGGCCGGGGCGGTGGCGCCTGAGCGGGTCGCGGCCGGCACGGTGATCGACACCGACATCTCCGCCCGGCTCGACCGCCTGCCCTTCGGCCGCTTCCACACCCTCGTCATCGTCGCGCTCGGCATCACCTGGGTGCTCGACGGGCTCGAAGTGACCCTGGCGGGCGCCCTCGTCGGGGCGCTGCGCAAGGAGCCGATGTCGTTTACCGAGTTCGACGTCGGCTTGGCGGCGAGTTCCTACCTGATCGGTGCCGTCGTCGGCGCCGTCGGTTTCGGCTGGCTCACCGACCGGATCGGGCGGAAGAAGCTGTTCTTCATCACGCTGGCCCTCTACCTCGCGGCGACCGCGGCGACGGGCCTGTCGTGGAATATCTACAGCTTCTGCCTGTTCCGCTTCCTCACGGGGGCGGGCATCGGCGGCGAGTACACCGCGATCAACTCGACCATCCAGGAGTTGATCCCGGCCCGCGTGCGCGGCTGGACCGACCTCGTCATCAACGGCTCGTTCTGGATCGGCGCAGCGCTCGGCTCCTTCCTGTCGATCGCGCTCCTGCGCCCGGAATGGATCGACCCGGCCTGGGGCTGGCGCATCGCCTTCTTCGTCGGCGGCGGCATCGGCCTCGTGATCCTGCTCTTGCGCACCTGGATCCCCGAGAGCCCGCGCTGGCTCGTCACCCACGGCTACGCCGCGGAGGCCGACCGGGTGGTGACGGGTATCGAGAAGCGCTTCACGGACGAGGGCATCACCCTACCCCCGCCCGACCCGTCGCGGCGCCTCAAGCTCAAGGTCCGCAGCCACACGCCGCTCTCGGAGGTGGCGCAGGCGATGTTCGTCACGAGCCGCCGCCAGACCATGGTCGGGCTCGCGCTGATGATCGCCCAGGCCTTCTTCTACAACGCCCTGTTCTTCACCTACGCCCTGGTGCTGGAGCGCTTCTACGATGTGCCCGGCGGCGATGTCGGCTGGTACCTGCTGCCCTTCGCGCTGGGCTCCTTCCTCGGCCCGCTGCTGCTCGGCCGCCTGTTCGATACGGTGGGCCGGCGCCCGATGATCGGCCTGACCTACGGCATCTCGGCGGTGCTGCTGGTGGTGGTCGGCCTCGTCTTCCGCGCCGACCTGCTCGGCCCCTGGGGGCAGACGGCCGCCTGGATGGGCGTGTTCTTCTTCGCCTCGGCGGCCGCGAGTTCCGCCTATCTGACGGTCGCCGAGACCTTCCCCCTCGAGATCCGGGCGCTGGCGATCGCCGCCTTCTACGCCATCGGCACCGGCATCGGCGGCGTCTCCGGCCCGCTGCTGTTCGGAGCCCTGGTCGAGACCGGCTCGCGCGACCTCGTGCTGGTCGGCTACTTCATCGGCGCGGCCCTGATGGCGGTGGCGGCGGTGGTCGGCTGGATCTGGGGCACGGCGGCCGAGGGCAAGTCGCTCGAGGACGTGTCGAAGCCGCTGGCCTCGGCGTAACGTCTCCAGAAGAGCAGGCGTGCATCCCCCTCCCCGCTCGCGGGGAGAGGGGGAGCCCGGCGGATTACAAACGATACATCTCGAAGACTTCGGTGCTTATGTCGGCCCTGAGAACGGTGCCGTATCCTTCCGCCGCAGCCAGATCGCCGAGGCCACCGCCAGCGCGTCGAGCGGCAGCGTCACGGGGCCCTGGCGCTTGCCCCACAGTTCGAGGCCGCCGAAGCCGACGCGCCGGATCTCCAGCCACGCGCCGAACGGGAACACCGTCTCCGTCCCCTCGCCCGGCCCGAAGCATTCCTCGAAGGCGAGGGGATCGACCATGATCGCGTCGTACTTGGCGAGATGATCGACGATCGCGACCTTCGAGCGGAACGGGCCGCGGTCCCGCCGGAACGAGGCGAAGCAGGGTTCGAATTCGGTCAGGGTCACCCGCAATTTGCCGGCGATGCGCAGGTAGGGCGGGTTCGAGCCGTCCGTGTCGAAATTCTCCGGCCCCCAGCCGGCTTCCCGCATGAGGGATTCGGCGAGCGTCACCGGTTCGCCGAGAGGCGCGACGGGTGCCTGCCCATCGAACGCAGCCGCAGGAGGGTCGGTTACGCCGCCCTCGACCAAGCCGCCGGGGTTCGCGCCGTTCGGGGGAGAGCCGCTCTCGGTCACGCCACCGTGGATCATGCCACGTCCTCGCGCCTGCCTCCGCTCCGCGAGAGCGGAAAAGAGGCATTATTTCGCATTTGGCGCGTAGGCGCGAGCAGTTTCTTTCAAGGGGGCGGCCGCTCACCCGCTAGAGCATCGTCCCGAAAGGTGGCCGCCGGCTTTCGGGAAAAAGACGATGCAAAAGCAAGAGGTGAGAGCATCGTGCTGGATCCGATATCCAGCACGATGCTCTAGCGGCGGCTGCGCAGCGTCGGCCTGGAAAAGACATCAATCCTCGTCGTCGTCCTCGTCGATGCGGCTCATGCCCTTGAGCTTGGCGAAGACGGCGTCGGCGTTCAGATCCTCCTCCTCGCGGTCCTCCTCGCGCTCCGCGGCGGCCGGGGCAGTCGAGATCTCGGTCGGCAGCAGCTTGGCGCCGCCGTCGGTCGGCAGCACGGCGGGGCGGTCCTTGGCGGCGCGCTGCACCTCGAAGTCGAGGTCGATCTGCGAGCACAGGCCGAGCGTCACCGGGTCCATCGGCTGGAGCGAGGCGGAGTTCCAGTGGGTCCGCTCGCGGATCTGCTGGATCGTCGCCTTGGTGGTGCCCACCAGACGGATGATCTGCGCGTCCTTCAACTCGGGATGGTTGCGGATCAGCCAGAGGATGGCGTTCGGCCGGTCCTGGCGGCGCGAGAGCGGGGTGTAGCGCGGGCCCTTGGTGGTGCGCTTCACCTCGGGCAGCTTGACCTTCGAGACCGCGACCTTGAGCCGGTAATGCGGCGACTTCTGCGCCTTCTCGATCTCGTCACGGGTGAGCTGGCCGGTGGTGATCGGGTCGAGGCCCTTGATGCCGGCCGCGACCTCGCCGTCGGCAATGCCCTTCACCTCGAGCGGGTGCAGCTTGCAGAAGTCGGCGATCTGCTCGAAGGCGAGCGAGGTGTTCTCGACGAGCCACACGGCGGTCGCCTTGGGCATCAGCGGACCTTGGGACATCGGACAAAGCTCCAGGCGGTTCTTCGTGGTTCGCGGCGGGGAGTGGCGCGGGAGCCCGGAAAGGCTCTCCCGCGGCCTCCGGCCCGGTCAGGTCCGAAGGATCCCATGTCGCGATGAATGAGGGGATCGCCGCTTATACAGGCGGGACCGGCCGTTGCGCAATCTGGTTCCGGGTCTGCTTCATCATGCGGAACGGCCGCCCGCACGCCCTTCCATGGCCGGCCGCAAGGGGGCGACCTCGGCGGCGACGTGATCCATGAAGGCGCGCACCCGCGCCGCGTGGCGCAGGTCCGGATGGGTCAGGAGCCAGAGCGTGCCGGCCAACTCCGGCTCCGGTCCCGAGAGGCGGCGCAGGCCGGCAATCCGGTCGCCGCGGTAGCAGGGCAGCGGGCCGATGCCGACGCCCTCGCAAATCGCCTCGCACAGCCCCTGCACGCTGTTGAGACGAAGCGCTACGCGCTCCGGCCCGGCGCGGGCGGCGACGAAGCGGGCGAATTGGCCGCCGGCCACCGCCTCGCTCGGGCTGACCCAGTCGGCGTCGGCGCCGTCCGCCTTTCCCTGGGCGGGTCCGTAGACCGCCCAGGCGATGGTGCCGAGCCGGCGACCGACGAGGTTGGGCGGCGGCTCGCGGGTCGCGCGCAGCGCCACGTCGGCATCGCGGCGGGACAGGTTCAGCGCCTCCTCGGAGGTGATGAGTTCGATCTGGACTTGTCGGAAGCGCGCCCGGAAGCGGCCGAGCATCGGCATCAGGAGATCGGTGACCAGCGTCGCGGCGGCGGTGACCCGCAGGAGGCCCGAGGGCGTTTGCGCCCGGTCGGCCACCTCCCGGTCGAACCGGGCGACCTCCTCCTCCATCCGCGCGGCTGCAGCCGCCATCGCCTCGCCCGCGGGCGTCGGCACGTACCCGGAGCGATGGCGTTCGAACAGGCGCGCGCCGAGTTCGGTCTCGACCGCGGCGAGCCGGCGGAAGGCGGTGGAGGGATTGATGCCGAGATGCGCCGCGGCCGGCGCCAGCCCGCCCCGATCGGCGATCGCCCGCACGAGGCGAAACTCGTCCCAGGCCACCGGCACCGCGCCCTCCTTGCATCTTCGCAAGGACGATCTTGCACGGCAGGGCGTTTCTGCAAACAGGGCGAACCTTCATATGGGTGGTGCATTCGACGCTCGGGCTCGAATGGAGCGCCTCGCCTCCGTCCCAGGGCGGACACCCGTTTCGGGCGAGGCACAGGGCCCGCGAACAGGAGAGACGACGATGGCGAAGGTTCTGGTGCTCTACTACTCGTCCTGGGGCCATGTGGAGCAGATGGCCAAGGCCGTGGCCGAGGGCGCCCGCGAGGCCGGGGCCGAGGTCGCGGTCAAGCGCGTGCCGGAACTGGTGCCGGACGAGGTGGCCCGACAGTTCCACTACAAGCTCGACCAGGAGGCGCCGATCGCCACCGTCGAGGAACTGGCCGATTACGACGCGATCATCTTCGGCACGCCGACCCGTTACGGCAACATGGCCTCGCAGATGAAGCAGTTCATCGACCAGACCGGCGGCCTGTGGGCCAAGGGCGCGCTGGTCGGCAAGGTCGGCTCCGCTTTCACCTCGACCGCCTCGCAGCATGGCGGCCAGGAGACCACGCTGACGAGCTTTCACACGGTGATGTTCCACCATGGCATGGTGGTGGTGGGCCTGCCCTACAGCTTCGCGGGCCAGAACGGCGTCGAGCAGGTGAAGGGCAACTCCCCCTACGGCGCCACCACGATCGCCGACGGCGACGGCTCGCGCCAGCCCTCCGCGATCGAACTCGACGGCGCCCGCTACCAGGGCCGCCACGTGGCCGGCATCGCGGCCAAGCTCGCAGGCTGAACGCGTTCCCCTCTCCCCACCTATAGGGAGAGGGGACACACGGGGCTCTTGGAGCCCCCTACTGAGCCGCCGCGACGTCCTTCTGCCCGATCGCCGCGAGCACGATCCCTTCCGTCAGGATCTGCGGCAGCACCTGGGCCTCGCCCTGCCCGTGATAGACGAGGTAGAGCGGCACGCCGCTGCGGCCGTAGCGCTCCAGGAGGCGGGTGATCTCCGGGTTCTGGTTGGTCCAGTCGCCCTTGAGAAAGGCCACGTTGCCGGCCCGGAACGCCGCCTGCACGCCGTCGCGCGCCAGCACCGTGCGCTCGTTGACCTGGCAGGTGATGCACCACGCCGCCGTCATATCCACGAACACCGTGCGGCCCTCGCTCCGCAGCGCGTCGAGGCGGGCTTGCGTGAACGCCTCCTCGCCCTGGGCCAACGCGGTGCTCCGCGCGTCGGCGCGGTCGCCGTCGAGGAGGGCGACGAGGCCGAGCGCTGCGACGAGGGCCGCGACGGCGGCGGCCCGGCCGAGGCCGGTGCCGATCCGGCCGGCGCCGCGCGCCCGCTCCCAGGCCCAGGCGGCGAGCGCCACCAGCACGAGGCCGGTCAGCCCGGCGAGGAGCCCGTTGGGCCCGACCTGCTGCGCCAGGACCCAGACCAGCCACGCCACCGTGGCGTAGACGGGAAAGGCGAGCGTGCCCTTGAGCACGTCCATCCAGGCGCCCGGCCGCGGCAGCAGCCGCAGCGCCTGCGGGAACAGCGTCAGCCCGAGGAACGGCAGGGCGAGCCCGAGGCCGAGGCTGGCGAAGACGGTGAGCGCAGCGGGCGTCGATTGCGTCAGGGCAAACCCCACCGCCGCACCCATGAACGGCGCGGTGCACGGCGTGGCGACGAGCGTTGCCAGCACGCCGGTGAAGAACGAGCCCTGATAGCCCGCCCGCCGGGTCAGCCCGTCGCCGAGGCCGACGATCCCGCCGCCGAGATGCACCGCGCCCGACAGGCTGAGACCCATGGCGAACAGCCCGTAGGCGAGCAGCGCCACCACGACCGGCGATTGGAGCTGGAAGCCCCAGCCGATCCCGGCGCCCCCCGCCTTCAGCGCGATCAGGAGGCCGGCGAGCCCGAGGAAGCTCGCGAGCACGCCCAGAGTGTAGGCAAGGCCATGCAGGCGGACGCGGGTGGCGGATTCGCCCGCCTGCCGAACGAGGCTCAGCACCTTGATCGAGAGGACGGGGAAGACGCAGGGCATCAGGTTGAGGAGAAGCCCGCCGACGAGCGCCAGCCCGGCGGCGCTCCACAGCGTCAGGCTCTCGTCCTCCGGCGCGGCGGCCGGCGCCTCCGCGGTGGGAACGGCCGCGGCGGTCGTCGGTGCGGGGGCGGGCTCCAGCCCGAGGGCGTAGGCCTTGCGCACACCGTCCTCGGTGAGCGCGAGCACGCCGGCGAGCGCCTCCGGCGGCTCCTTGGCCTCGCCCGGCGTGAGCGTCAGGCGCAGGCCGCTGCCATCGACGGCGAGATCCTGCGGCGCGGCGTTCTCGATCGCGCCCTCGGCGTAGGGGAAGAAGGCGGCGGCGCTCACGTCCGCGAGGCCCGGCCGGTCGAGATGCAGCACGAGGCGCTCGCCCTCGCGGGTGGTGCGAAACGCTCCGGGCGCCGCTTCCGGCAGGGCGGCGCGGGCGCGGGCGAACAGGGCGGCCTGCCCCGAGGCAGGCTCGGCGGAGGCCGCCACCGGCAGGTCGAGGCTCAGCTCCGACGAGCCCGGAATGCAGATCTCCTCGCAGACGAGGTAGGACAGCGTGCCGGCGAGCCGCACGGACTCGCCGACCCTCGCGCCTTCGGGCACGGTGAGCGGCACCAGCAGGGTGACGGCGCCCTCGTAGCCGAAATTCATCAGGGTCTGGACCGGGATGCGCTCCGGGACCGGCCATTGCACCGGGCCGACCGTGTATCCGGCGGGCAGGCGCCAACCCATCTCCGGCGGCAGGCCGGAATCGCCGGGATTGCGCCAGTAGACATGCCAGCCCGGCTTCATCGCCATGTGCAGGCCGAGCGTCACCGTGCGGCCGGGCACCAGCGCCTCGCTCTCGGCCACGAGGCTGGCGCGGACGAGATCCTTGGCCTTGGCCGCCGTCATGGCACCCTGCGCCCCGGCAAGGCCGGGGGCGGCGAGCGTCAGGAGGAAGGCGAGGAGGAGGCGGAGCATCGATCTGTTTTCCGGGCGGCCCGGCGCCCCTCCCCCTGCGCGGATGTTCCGGTCTCCGGCGAGTCCGAAATCACCGAGGGAGGCACGCCTGTCGGGCCGGAGCGGGCCGGCCGTCATTAGCGAAGGGCTCTATAACAGACCTTCCCCGTCCCGTGAGCCGCGTCGCCCCGCGGCCTCGAACCGCGCCGCCTTCACCCCGCGGCCCGCTCCTTCTTAAGGCGATAGAGCGCGTCGAGCGCCTCGCGCGGGGTCAGTGCGTCGGGATCGATGGTGTCGATCAGCCGGCCGAGGCGGTCGTCCGGCTCGGGGCTCACCGGCTCCGGCGGGGGCGGTGGGGCAGCGGCGAGGCTTGCAAACAGCGGCAGATCCTCGATCGTGCGGCGGGCGGGGCGCTCGCGCTCGGAGCTTTCAAGCCCTTTCAGGATCGCGCCGGCCCGCGCCACCACGCTCGGCGGCAGGCCGGCGAGGCGGGCGACCTGAAGGCCGTAGGAGCGCTCGGCCACCCCCGGCACCACCTCGTGCAGGAACACCACGTCGCCGCGGTCCTCGGCCACCTTGAGGGTGGCGTTGTCGAGGCGGGGCAGGCGCTGGCTCAGCGCGGTCAGTTCGTGGAAATGGGTGGCGAACAGGGCGCGGCAGCCGTTCTTCTCGTGCAGGTGCTCCAGGCAGGCCCAGGCGATGGAGAGGCCGTCGAAGGTCGCCGTGCCGCGCCCGATCTCGTCGAGCACCACCAGCGAGCGGCGCGTCGCCTGATTGAGGATCGCGGCGGTCTCGACCATTTCGACCATGAAGGTCGAATGGCCCCGCGCGAGGTCGTCGGCAGCACCGACGCGGGAGAACAGGCGGTCGACCACGCCGAGCCGGGCCGAGGCCGCCGGCACGAAGGCGCCCATCTGCGCCAGCACGGCGATGAGCGCGTTCTGGCGCAGGAAAGTCGACTTGCCGCCCATGTTCGGGCCGGTGACGAGGCGGATGCGCCCGGCCTCGTCGCCGGAGAGGTCGCAGGCATTGGCGATGAAGGCCTCGCCGGCCCGCATCAGCGCCGCTTCGACAACGGGATGGCGCCCGCCCCGGATCTCGAAGGCGAGGCTGTCGTCGATGACCGGCCGGGTCCAGTCGAGTTCGACCGCGAGTTCCGCGTGGCTCGCCGCGACGTCGAGGCCGGACAAAGCCTCGGCGATGTCGGCGATTGCCTCCGCCTGCTCCCCTACCCGTGCAGCGAGACGGTCGAAAACCTCGGATTCGAGCGCCAGCACCCGGTCGGAGGCGCCCGCAATCTTCGATTCGAGTTCGCCGAGTTCGACGCTGGTGAAGCGCATCGCATCGACCATGGTCTGGCGATGCACGAAGTCCTGCATCAGTCCCTTGAGGCAGGCCTCGCCCACCGCCTGCGGCACCTCGATGTAGTAGCCGAGCACGTTGTTGTGCTTGATCCGCAGCGTCCGGCAGCCGGTGGCCTCGGCATAGCGCGCCTGGAGCGCGGCGATGACCTTTCGCGAATCCTGGCCGAGCCCGCGCGCCTCGTCGATCTCGGCGTGGTAGCCCGCGCGTACGAACCCACCGTCGCGACGGTTGAGCGGCAGGTCGTCGGCGAGCGCCCGAGCCAGCTCTTCGGCCAGTTCCCGGTCGGCTTTGTCGAGGCGGCGGGCGAGGCGGACGAGCCCGTCCGGCAGGTCCTCCCGCGATAGCCGCTCGCTGATCGTCGCGGCGGCCATGAGTCCGTCGCGGAGCGCCGCGAGGTCGCGCGGGCCGGCGCGGTTCAGGCCGATGCGGGACAGCGCACGGGCGATGTCGGGGGCCGCGTGCAGCGCGTCGCGCAGATGCGCGCGCAACGCCCCGTCCTGCGCCAGGAAGGCGACGGCGTCGTGCCGCCGGCCGATCTTCGTGAGATCCGTCAGCGGGCCGGCCAGATGCTCGGCCAGCAGCCGGGCGCCGCCGGCCGAGACCGTGCGATCGATGGCGTCGAGCAGGCTGCCCTTGCGCTCGCCCGAGAGCGTGCGGGTGAGTTCAAGGTTGGCGCGGGTGGCCGCGTCGATGGCGAGCGTCGCGCCGCTCGCCTCGCGGCTCGGCGCGGAGAGCGGCACGCGGGTGCCGAGCTGCGTGCGCTCGAGATAGAGCAAAGCCGCTCCGGCCGCGGCGATCTCTGCCCGGCTGAAATTGCCGAATCCGTCGAGGGTCTTGACGCCGAACTGCTCGCGGATGCGCCGCTCGGCCGAGGCCGGCTCCAGCTCCCCTTGAGCCAGCGGCACCACCGCCGCCTTGGTCTCGCGCCACAGCTTGGCCAGCGCGGAGTCGGCGTGGATGACTTCCGAGAGCACGATCTCCCGCGGCTCGTGCCGGGCGATCGCGGCGGCGAGTTCCGAGCCCTCCACCTCGCTCAAGGAGAAGCGGCCGGTGGAGATGTCGAGGGCTGCGAGCCCGTAGGCCTCGCGGGTGTCGGAGACCTTTCGCCGGCCGATGGCGAGCAGCAGGTTGGCCCGCGTCGGGTCGAGCAGGCGGTCCTCGGTCAGGGTGCCCGGCGTGACGAGGCGGATCACCTCGCGCCGCACCACCGATTTCGGACCGCGCTTCTTCGCCTCGGCCGCATCCTCGGTCTGCTGGCAGACGGCGACGCGATGGCCGAGCGCGATCAGCCGGTGAAGGTAGTCGTCGGCCCGCTCCAGCGGCACGCCGCACATCGGGATGTCGGCGCCGCCGTGCTTGCCGCGCTTGGTCAGGACGATGCCGAGCGCGCGGGAGGCGATCTCCGCATCCTCGAAGAACAGCTCGTAGAAATCCCCCATCCGGTAGAACAGCAGGCAGTCCGGATTGGCGGCCTTGATCTCGATGTACTGCGCCATCATCGGCGTGGCGCCGGGGATGTCGAGGGGCGAGGAGGTCACGGTATCCGCCGCCTGGGCACGCCGTTCGAGGGGTTGGGAGCGCTGGGGTCTGGGCATGGAAACGAGGCTAGCAGCCCCGCCCCGGCCGGGCACCGCCGGCCACCCGTGAAGACCGTGGACAAGTGGACGCTCTCCCCAGCCGTCGCAAGCGGCGGTGGTGCCGGACCGTGACAACGGCAGGGGCCCGCCCGGCATCGCGCCGGACGGGCCCCTTTCGTAACAAATCCGATGGATCCCTTCGGGATGCGGATTTCGCTTCGCTCAGCGCCGCGCGGGCTTGTCGGTCCGTCCCGCTGGGGTAAGGCTCAGTAGCGGGGGCCGCCCGTGGTGTTGCCGAGCTGCTGCTGGTAGCCGGGCCGCTCCGGATTGCGGGCGTTCGGGTTGCCGTGGCGGTAGGTGTTCATGCGGCGGCGATGGCGCTCGGCCTTGGTCGAGTGATGGTGGCCCAGCACGCTGCGGTGGGACCGGTGCCAGCGCCGGTGGTGCCGGCCGTGGTCGCGCACGACCTCCATGGTGTCGCCGGCGATCACGCCGGGGGCGGGCATCGCGGGGGCGGCCGACGCGGCCCCGATTCCCAGACCGAAGCTGCCGAGCAGCACACCGGCTGCGAGTGTCAGGGCGATACGCATCGTCGTGTCTCTCCGTCGCGTGCATCAGACGCACGCCGAGCCCACAAGTCGTAATTCGCTCGTCCGTTCCGCGTGGAAATCAAGCTATGTTAACAAATCTTCGTGGGCGGTTCCGCTGATGTCGTGACGGGGCCGGGGCGGTTGCGCCTGCGCGCGAACCGCGGCACCTCGCGGATCATGTCGTCGCCCGCGCTCCCGATCGAAGCCGCCCTGCCCGCCCTGCGCGCGGCCCTATCTGAGCATGCCTCCGCCGTGCTCGTGGCGCCGCCGGGCGCCGGCAAGACCACGCGGGTGCCGCTGGCCCTCCTCGACGAGCCTTGGCTCGGGGGACGGAAGATCATCCTGCTGGAGCCCCGCCGGCTCGCGGCCCGCGGCGCGGCCGAGCGCATGGCGTCCACTCTCGGCGAGCGGGTCGGCGACACGGTCGGCCTGCGGGTCCGGCTCGGCTCCAAGATCTCGGCGCGCACCCGGATCGAGGTCGTCACGGAGGGCGTGTTCACCCGCATGATCCTCGACGATCCGGAACTGACCGGCATCGGCGCGGTGCTGTTCGACGAGTTCCACGAACGCTCCCTCGACGCCGACCTTGGCCTCGCCTTCGCCCTCGACGCGCAGGGCGCGTTGCGGGACGACCTGCGAATTCTCGCCATGTCGGCGACCCTCGATGGCGCCCGCGTCGCGGGGCTGCTCGGCGACGCGCCGGTCGTAGAATCGGAGGGGCGTGCCTATCCGGTCGAGACGCGCCACCTCGACCGCGATCCGAACGAGCGGATCGAGGACGCCATGGCCGCCGCGATCCTGCGGGCGTTGCGGGCCGATCCCGGTTCGGTCCTGGCCTTCCTGCCGGGGCAGGCGGAGATCCGCCGCACCGCCGAGCGGTTGGCCGACCGCCTGCCCGAGGACACCGACCTCGCGCCCCTCTACGGCGCGCTGAGCCAAGGCGAGCAGGACCGGGCGGTGGCGCCCGCACCGCCGGGGCGGCGCAAGGTGGTGCTGGCGACGTCGATCGCCGAGACCTCGCTGACGATCCAGGGCGTGCGCATCGTCGTCGATTCGGGCCTTGCCCGCGTGCCGCTCTACGAGCCTGGCAACGGCATGACCCGTCTCGTCACCGCGCGGGCCTCGCGCGCCTCGGTCGATCAGCGCCGGGGCCGTGCCGGCCGCACCGAGCCCGGCCTGTGCTGGCGGCTCTGGCCGGAGGCGGCGACCGCCGCGCTCGAACCCTTCGCCCGGCCCGAGATCGTGTCCGCCGACCTTGCCGGCCTCACCCTCGACTGCGCCGCCTGGGGCGTCACCGATCCGACGGCCCTTTCCTTCCTCGATCCGCCCCCGGCGCCGGCGCTCGCCGAGGCGCGGGCGATGCTGACCGAACTCGGCGCTCTCGATGCCGACGGGCGGCTCACCGCGACCGGGCACACCCTGCGCAGCCTGCCGCTGCCGCCCCGGCTCGCCCGGATGGTCGCCCGCGCCGCCGAATCCGGTCAGGCCCGCACGGCGGCCGATCTTGCCGCCGTGCTGGTCGAGCGTGGGCTCGGCGGCGACGCGGTGGATCTGTCCGAACGCCTCGACCGCTTCCGCCGCGACCGCGGCGGGC
Organism: Methylorubrum sp. B1-46; assembly: GCF_021117295.1. Classification (NCBI taxonomy): domain Bacteria; kingdom Pseudomonadati; phylum Pseudomonadota; class Alphaproteobacteria; order Hyphomicrobiales; family Methylobacteriaceae; genus Methylorubrum; species Methylorubrum sp. B1-46. The sequence goes on from NZ_CP088247.1 coordinate 4,704,600, forward strand.
GGGCCGCCGACATGCGCCGCCTCGCCGAGGGCTGGGCGCGGCAGGCGGCCAAGGCGGCGAGCGGAGCGGAGGCCGGGGGCGATCCCTGGCTCGCCGAGCCCGGCGCCCTGCTGGCGCTCGCCTATCCCGACCGGGTGGCGCGGGCGCGGGGCCGGGAGGGCGCGTTCCTGATGGCCAATGGCCGCGCCGGCCTCGTCGATCCGGCAAGCCCGCTCGCCCGCGAGCCCTTCATCGTCGTCGCCGACCTCACCGGAACTGCTGCCTCCGCCCGCATCCTCTCGGCGGCCGCGATCGCGTCGGAGGCCATCGACGCGCTGTTCGCCGACCGGATCGCGTTCGCGCGCAGCGTCAGTTTCGACAGGGAGGCGCGCGCCTTGCGTGCCCGCGAGGGCCGGCGGCTCGGGGCCGTGACGCTGGACGAACGCACCCTCCCCGTCCCCGCCGACGAGGACTCCGCAAGAGTGCTCGCCCGCGGCATTGCCGGGCTCGGCCTCGACCGCCTGCCCTGGACGCCCGCCCTGGCGCAGTGGCGCGCCCGTATCCGCTTCCTCCACGCGGCGCAGGGGGGAACGGAGGGCGGGGAATGGCCGGACCTTTCCGACGCGGCCCTGGCCGAAAATGTCGAGGAATGGCTGGCGCCGTCCATCGTCGGCCGCGCCTCGCTTGGCGCGATCACCGCCGACGATCTCGCCCAGGCCCTGCAGAACCGCCTGCCCTGGACGCTGCGGGCGCGCCTGGAGGCGGAAGCGCCGAGCCATATCGAGGTGCCGACCGGCTCGCGCATCCCGGTCGATTACGAGTCGGGCCCCGAACCGGTCTTGGCGGTGCGGGTGCAGGAGCTGTTCGGCCTCGACCGGCACCCGACGCTCGGTGGAGGCCGTGTGCCGCTGGTGCTCCACCTGCTCTCGCCGGCCCACCGCCCGATCCAGATCACCCGCGACCTGCCGGGATTCTGGCGCGGGTCTTGGAGCGCCGTAAGATCGGAGATGCGGGGGCGCTACCCGCGTCACCCCTGGCCGGAGGATCCGCTCAGCGAAGCGCCGACCCGGCGGGCGAAGCCGCGGGGGACGTGATCGAGGACGAGGCGGGAACGCCGGGCACCAGCCGGATCAGCAGCCGGTGGGTCGGCCACCAGATCAGCAGCGGCAGCCCGATCACCAGAGCGGTCAACCACGCCCAGGCCGGCACCATCGTCTGGGCGGCATGATCGCTCATCCCCCAGACATAGTTGATGTTGACCGGCGTCAGCCCCGGATCGGGCCGCGGCTGCGGCATGAGGAAGAAGCAGACGAACAGGACGACGACCGCCAGCGCCGACCACGCGGTCCAGGCGCGGCGCTCGTAGCCGAGCCGCCAGACGAGGAAGACGAGCAGGAACGGCAGCCAGCCGTGGAACAACGACAGCCCCCGCAGGAACGCCGAGGTCTCGCGGTTGAACATGTAGGCGGTCATGCCGGTCAGCGGGATGCCCGCAGCCTCGGCCACAAAATCGACGACCCAGAGCGTTTGCGGCGCGAGGAGGCCGACGGCGCAGACGGAGACGAGCAGCGCGCTCTCGGCCCAGATGCCGACGAGGGTCAGGATCAGGGCGATGTCGCAGAAATAGAGGAAGTTCGTGGGCCCGTAATGGGTGAGGTAAACCGGGACCAGCACCGCCATGAAGGCCGAGTAGGCGAGCTTGAGGCTCAGGGGGATGCGGGAACGGACATGTCCGCTGCCCCGCTCGATCGCGGGGTGATCTGCCGTCGTCGCATTGCCGGAAGGACTCATTGCCGCCCCCTATCGTTTCCGGCTTGACCGTGGCGGAGTTTCGTTTCGGAGAGCGTGAGGGAACGCACGCGGCCCGCGATGCCCGTGCGATTCCGATACCATTCTCGAGTGGTTCTTTCGGTCCTGCCTCCCCCTTCATTCCGGGTTCGCTTGTCAACGACCCCGAGACGGTGGTGGGATTGTACCGAACCAATCAGCCGCAAACCGTAAGAGACAGGAAGAAAACGGTTCGATGCGTTCAACGGCCTGCCGCCTCTCCGGGCTCGCGCTCGTTCTCCTCGCCGCCGGAGCGGCCCGCGCGCAGACGCCACCCGACACGGGTGCTGCCCGGCCGCTGGTCATCCCCCAGCTTGAGGGCGAGCGCCAGGGTAAGATCCTGGGCCGGGCGCTGGCCTGCGGCGCGACGCGCGAGCGGGTCGAGGCGGTGCTTCGGGCCGGTCGCGCGCGCATGCTGGCGGCGGTCGGCCGGGCGCTGACCGAGGAGCGCTACGTGCTGGCGCTCGACGACGCGATGCGTTTGGAGACGAGCCTGCCGGCGCCTTCCGCGCAAGGATGCGAGAAGGCGCTGGCTGCCTTCGAGCGCCTGGAGAAGGCACCGTAGCGTCCGGCAAGAAACTCAGGCGAAGCGGCCGCCCTTCTGGATCACCTCGATCTTGTAGCCGTCCGGATCGGTGGCGAAGAAGAAGGTCGCGAGCGCGGTGTCGCCGTGCTTGAGGGTTTTGACCGGCGTGACCGGAAGCCCCTCGCGCTCGAAGCGGGCATGCTCGGCCGCCGCATCCTCCACCACGAAGGCGAGGTGGCCGTAGCCGTCGCCGAGATTGTAGGGCTCCGCGCGGTCCTTGTTGACCGTCAGTTCGAGTTCGAACGGCGAGGACGGGTCGCGCAGGTAGAGCAGCGTGAAGTCCGGGAAGTCGAAGCGGTCGGCCGGTTCCAGGCCGAAGGCGCGGGCGTAGTAGTCGCGCGAGCGCGCCTCGTCGCGAACGCGGATCATGGTGTGGACGGGCTTGGCCATCGGCCCTCTCTCCCTTGAGCGGATCGGCGCTCATCTGGCGCGAGGGCGGCCGCGCGGAAAGGGCCTTTCCGCTTAACCCTTCGTCAACCTTAAGGGATCTTTGCTCGTCGGCGATGATGCGCGCCGCGTCCCCCCGAGCCGTCGATCCCGACGCCCTGCTGCCGCCGGGCGATGCCGCCCTGCGCGCGGCGGTGCTGGGCTGGCGTGACGCGCTGGTGCGGGAGCGGCGGATGGCCGCCAACACCGTCGAGGCCTACGAGCGCGACCTGCGCCAGTTCCTCGACCACCGCGCCGCCCGCGCCGGCACGCCGACCCTTGCCGGCCTGATCGCCCTCAAGCCCCGCGACCTGCGCGCCTTCATGGCCGCGCGCCGCGCCGAGGGCGTCGGCGGACGCTCCCTGATGCGGATGCTGGCGGGCCTGCGCTCCTTCGCCCGCTTCCTCGAACGCGAGGGGCACGGCAGCGTGGCGGCGCTCGGCGCGGTGCGCTCGCCCAAGGTCGAGCGGCGGCTGCCGCGACCGCTTCCCGTCTCCGCCGCCCTGGCGATGACCGCGCCCGAGACCCGCCCCGACGACGCCCGCGCGCCGTGGGTGCTCGCCCGCGACGCGGCGGTGATCGCCATGCTCTACGGTTCGGGCCTGCGCATCTCCGAGGCGCTGGGGCTTTCCGCCCGCGACGCGCCGGTGCCGGGCATCGATGAGGTTCGGGTGACAGGCAAGGGCGGCAAGGTTCGCGCCGTGCCGGTGCTGCCGGCGGTGTCCGAGGCGGTGGCGGCCTATCTCGCGCTCTGCCCCCATTCCCTCGATCCGGAAGGCCCCCTCTTCGTCGGCGTGAAGGGTGGCCCGCTCTCGCCGCGGGTGGTGCAGTACGCCGTGGCGGCACTCCGCGGCGCGCTCGGGCTGCCCGAGAGCGCGACCCCCCACGCCCTGCGCCACTCCTTCGCGACGCACCTGCTCGCCCGGCAGGGGGAGCTGCGGGCAATCCAGGAATTGCTCGGCCACGCCTCGCTCTCGACCACGCAGATCTACACCAAGGTCGATGCCGCCCGCCTGATGAGCGCCTTCGAGGACGCTCATCCCCGCGCTCGCCGGCTGCCGCCGCGGCCCGAAGTGGGTCCGGCGTCGACGACATCCATTGACGCGGAGCAAGGCTCGGGCGCCGATGCCGGCTATGCTGCCCGGCCAAGCGGCCTGCGAGAACCGAACAAACATCACGGAGCGGAGCGCAGAAATGCGTGACTGTGCCCCGTTTACCTTGGTCTTGCCGCGATTGAGTGGCGGATTGTCATCAACCGGGCGGCGCGGCGCCGCCGAGTTAGAAGCTTCAGGGAGTGTCCGATGCGCGTGAGCGGAATCTGTCTCGCAATCCTGCCCGTCGTCGCCGTCCTTGCCGTGACCGCGACGGTCAAGACGCTCCTCCTGCCCGTCACCGCCGTGCGGCTGCTCGCCCGCGGTCGCGCCGCGCGGGCCTGACCGGCCCCGGACGCGTCCGGTCAAGACACTTCGGCCAAGACACCTCGCCCAGGACACGTCTGGCCACGATACGTCCGGCAAGCGGCTCTGGACACCTGCCCGCGCGGCAGCTTTTCCCTGTCCGCGCCTGTCTCGAAGGCTCACGCCCAGCGCCAGCCCTTGGGCTCGATGACGAGAATGCTGCCCTGGCGGATGCCGAGCCGCGGGGCGGCGTAGATGTCGAGATGGCCGAGGATGACCAGCAGCACCCGGGCGACGCCGCCATGGGCGACCATCACGGTCGGGCGGCGTAATTCGGTCACCACCTCCTCCACCCGCGCCTCGACCATGGCATAGCTCTCCGCGCCCTCCCCACGCGGCTGGTAGCCCCAGCGGTCGCGGTCGCGCGCGGCGGCGCCCGAGGGATCGCGGCGCCGGATCTCGGCCCAGGTCTGGCCCTCCCAGGCACCGAACCCGATCTCCTTCAGCCGTCCGTCGGCACGGTATCCGGCGGAGGGCAGGCCGATGCCGGTACGCAGGATCTCCATCGTCTTCCGGGCACGGGTGAGCGGGCTCGCCACGTAATCGGCCGTCGGCAGTTCGGCCCCGGCGATGCGGCGCAGGCGCTCGGCCGCCTCCGCCGCGTGGGCGAGCCCGCTGGCGTTGAGATCGGTGTCGCGGTGGCCCTGAAGCCGGCCTTCCGCGTTCCAGTCGGTCTGGCCGTGGCGCACGAACCAGATCGTCGGCACCCCGCTCATGCCGCCGCTCCGACGCGGCCGGCCCATCCCCGCGCGGACCCCGATGCGCCGGATCGGGAACGGCGTAGGCGGCGCATCTGTTGGGGCTCCAAGCTTTTCCCTTCCTGCGGGCCCGCATCGGTGGCCTCGCGAATGGCTCGTGAGCGGATAATCTTCGGTATGGCGCGCAAGAACGGCAAGGACGGTAGAGGCTCCTCCGGTGACAATGCGGCCGACAAGGCCGTGGAAACAAGGTCGCAGGCGGGCTGGCGCGACCACCCGCCCTCCTTCGCCGGCTGGGCCCGGGCCGCGATCGCGGGCAGCGGCACGGCGCCGAGCCTGTCGCCGCATCTCCACCCGGTGCTGCCGCCGGCCGCGCCCGGCATCGTCACGGTCGAGCCCGGCCGGAGCGTCGATCTCGCCGCGATCGATCCCAGCGCCACCGGCGGCCTCGACAAGGCCGAGGCCAAGGCCGCGCTGGAAACGCAGCGCGCACGGATCAAGCTCCTTCAGGAAAAGCTCTACGCCGAGCGCCGCCGCTCCCTGCTCGTGGTGTTCCAGGCGATCGACACCGGCGGCAAGGACGGCACCATCCGCCACGTGCTGGAGGGGGTGAACCCGCAAGGCTGCCGGGTCTGGTCGTTCAAGGTGCCGAACGCGGAGGAACTCGATCAGGACTTCCTCTGGCGCTACCACCTGCGCACGCCCGGCCGCGGCCTGATCGGCGTGTTCAACCGCAGCCATTACGAGGACGTGCTGGTGGTGCGGGTGAAGGGACTTGTGCCGGAGGAGACGTGGCGCGAGCGCTATGGGCTCATCAACGATTTCGAGCGGCTGCTGACGCTCTCAGGGACCGTGATCCTCAAGTTCTTCCTCCACATCTCCAAGGACGAGCAGAAGGAGCGCCTGGAAGCGCGCCTCGCCGACCCGGAGAAGCATTGGAAGTTCGACCCCGCCGACCTCGTGGAGCGCAAGAGCTGGGACGCCTACCAGACCGCCTTCAACGACGCGCTCGCCCGCTGCTCGACGCCCTACGCCCCCTGGCACGTGGTGCCGGCCAACCGCAAATGGGCCCGCAACGTCATGGTCGCCCAGACCATCGCCGACACGCTGGAGGCGATGGATCCGCGCTTTCCCGAGCCGCGCGCGGGGTTGGAGGGCATCAAGGTACCGGATTGAATTCGAGCGTCCTCACGGGAACGCCTTCCAGAATCGTTCTGGAGGCCGTTTAGATCGACGCCCACCCAGGCTTGAGGGAAGCGCCGATGCCGACGGTTCGCGAGATCGAGGCGGCCGGCTACCGCTCGCTGAGGAGTATCCGCTTTCCGGTCGGACCGCTCACGGTCTTCGTCGGCGGCAACGGCACCGGCAAGACCAACCTCTACCGCGTGCTCTCCCTGCTCCAGGCGGCCGCCGCCGGCACGCTGACGCGGGCGCTTGCGGCCGAGGGGGGCATGGAATCCGTGCTCTGGGCCGGCGCCCGCCGCAGGGGCGAACCGGTACGGGTGCGGCTGTCCGCCGAGCTGTCCGACGATGCGACCGGCCACACCTTCACCTACGCGGTCGAGGTCGGCCTCGTGCCGCAGGTGGGCGGCGCGACCTACGGGGCGGCCTTCGCCCTGGAACCGCAGGTGAAGACCGAGCGGCTCGTCGTGCAGGCCGGGACGCGGCCGGTCACGGTGCTCGACCGCGACGGGCCGGCTGGCTTCGTGCGCGACGAGGAGGGCCGCAAGCGCCCGTTCGGCACCGATCTGCTGCCGACCGAGACGGCGCTCGCCGCGTTGCAGGACGCGGTGCGCTTTCCTGAATTGCAGATCGTGCGGCAGGCGCTCGGCGCGTGGCGCTTCTACCACGACGTGCGCACCGATGCCGCCTCGCCGCTGCGCCGCCCCTGCCTCGCGGTGACGACGCCGATGCTGGCCTCCGACGGTGCCGACCTCGCTGCCGTCTTCGCGACGCTAGCCCATATCCGTGGCGACACGGGCGACCTCGACGCGGCTTTCGCCGACGCCTTTCCCGGCGCCCGCCTCGTAGTCCCGCCACCGGATCGCGAGGCGCGCTTCGGCGTGATCTTCTCCGAATATCCGAAGCGGATCTTCGATCCGTCCGAACTCTCCGACGGGACGCTGCGCTACCTCGCGCTCGCGGGCGCGCTGCTCGCCTACCGGCTGCCGCCCTTCCTCGCGCTCAACGAGCCCGAGGTCAGCCTGCATCCCGACCTGATGGAGCCGCTGGCGCGGATGATCGTGGACGCCTCGAAGCGCAGCCAGGTCTGGCTCGTGACCCATTCCGAGCGGCTCGCCGCGGCGGTCGCCGAGACCGGTGGCGTGAGCCCCCGCCTCGTGCTCAAGCGTGAGGGGGCGACGGCGATCGACGGCCTGCGGCGCTCTGGCGGGTTTTCCGACGAGGATTTGTGAGCGATGCGGATCGTGATCGGGGCCGTTCTGACCGGGCGCGTCGCGCCGCTCGGGGATGGGAGTGCGACGAGCGCCATCGCCAAGACCTCCGTGGAAGGACCCGTCGCGGTGGGGCCGCTCGGTCTCTCAGGCGACGCGCAGGCCGACCGCCGCTTCCATGGCGGCCCGGAAAAGGCCGTTCACCACTACGCCCTCGACCACGCCGCCGCCTGGCGAGCGGAGCTGCCGGGCCTGCCCGACCTGCTGGAGCGGCCCGGTGCCTTCGGTGAAAATATTTCGACCCATAGCCTCACCGAGCATGATGTCTGCGTCGGCGACTTGTGGCGCGCGGGCAGCGCCCTGCTCCAAGTCTCTCAGGCGCGCCAGCCCTGCTTCAAGCTGAACCTGCGCTTTGGCGTGTCGGACATGGCGCGCAGGGTGCAGGCGAGCGGGCGCACCGGCTGGTACTATCGCGTGATCGAGGAAGGGTTCGTGGCGGCCGGCGATGCGCTGGACCTGGTCGAGCGCCCGCACCCGGATTGGCCGCTGTCGCGGCTCCTGCACCACTTCTACGTCGATCGCCTCGATGCGGCGGCCCTGCGGGAGATCGCCGGCCTCGCGGCGCTCACCGAATCCTGGCGTTCGCTCGCCGCCCGCAGGCTCGCGAGCGGCGCGGTGGAGGATTGGCGCCGCAGGCTCGGGGAAGAGGGCTGAGCCTCAGTCCCGCTCGCGGGTGATGTCCGGCGCGTCGGGGTTCTTCATGCCGACGACGTGGTAGCCGGCATCGACGTGGAGGATCTCGCCGGTCATGCCGCGGGACATGTCGGAGAACAGGTAGGCCGCCGTCTCGCCGACCTCCTCGATGGTCACGGTCCGGCGCATCGGCGCGTTGTACTCGTTCCACTTGAGGATGTAGCGGAAGTCGCCGATGCCCGACGCCGCCAGCGTCTTGATCGGCCCGGCCGAGATCGCGTTGACGCGGATCTGCTTCGGGCCGAGATCCGCGGCGAGGTAGCGTACGGAGGCCTCCAGCGCGGCCTTGGCGACGCCCATCACGTTGTAGTGAGGCATCCACTTCTCGGCGCCGTAATAGGTCAGGGTCAGCATCGAGCCGCCCTCGCGCATGATCTTCTCCGCCCGCTGCGCCACCGCGGTGAACGAGTAGCAGGAGATCAGCAGCGACTTGGTGAAGTTCGCCTCCGAGGTCTCGAGGTAGCGCCCCGTTAGCTCGTCCTTGTCGGAGAAGGCGATGCAGTGGACGACGAAATCGATCCCTTCCGGGAACACCTCGGCGGTCGCCGCGAAGGCGGAGTCGATCGAGGCCGGGTCGGTGACGTCGCAATGGCCGACCACGTGTGCGTTCAGTTCGCGCGCTAGCGGCTCGACGCGCTTCTTCAGCGCCTCGCCCTGGTAGGTGAAGGCCAGTTCCGCCCCGTGCGCGGCGGCGCTTCGGGCGATGCCCCAGGCGATCGAGCGGTTGTTGGCCACTCCCAGCACCAGCCCGCGCTTGCCCGCGAGCAGCCCGCCCGGCTTCTGTTCCGACATGCGTCACCTTCGCTTCGGCCGCGCGGGCGTCTCTCACGGGACGGCCCTGCGCCGGGGGCTTCCTTAGCGGAGGGTGGCCGGAGGGGGAAGCCTGAAGGCGCTCGCGATCGCCTCGGGGCGATCAGGGTTTTCTTGTTTCGGCCTCCGGCGCCGGCGGCGACCTCTGCGGGCATCCTCGGCGCCTTGGGCTTTCGCTCCGCTCGACGCCTCGGCAAAAAGCCGAGGCCGCTCCGCAGGCGCTCTTCGAGCCTGCCATACGGCACACTGGCTCTCACGCGGCTTCTCGGCTCTCACCCGTTCGGCGAGCCGCGAGGCTTGCCCGAGCTGTTACGCCGTCCCGGCCTTCGCCTCGCGGCGGCGGCGGGCATAGTCAGTGAGTGCCGCGTCGTCGCCGGCCGGCAGGGCGATGGCGGTTGTGGCGAAGAGGTCGCCGCGGCTGCCGTCCTTCTTCGGCAGGCCCTTGCCGCGCAGGCGGAAGGTGCGGCCGGAACTCGTCATCGCCGGCACCTTCATCTCGACCGCGCCGGTCAGTGTCGGCACCCGCAGGGAGCCACCGAGCACCGCGTCCTCCAGCGGCAGATCGACGGTGGCGCGCAGATCCGCGCCCTCCACCTTGAACACCGGATGGGGCAGGACGCGGATGGTCAGCAGCGCGTCGCCCGGCTCGCCGCGGGGGCCGCCCGCGCCGCCCAGGCCGCGCAGGCGGATGGTCTGGCCGTCAACGACGCCCTTGGGGATCATCACGTCGACGTCGCGCCCGCCGGGCAGGCCGATGCGCATCTTCTCCTCGCCCGCGATCTGTTCGAGCGTGACGCTGAGTTCGGCCGCGACATCCTCCCCGCGGGTCGGCCCGCCGCGGGAGAACCCGCCGGCCCCCGCACCGCCGGCGCGGAAGGCCTCGCCGAAGATGTGGCTGATGAAGTCCTCGCCGACCCCGCCGGGCCCGGCCCCGGCGCCACCGCCGCGCCTCTGCGTGAAGCCCTCGAAGTCGAAGCCGCCGCGCCCGCCGCCGAAGCCGGAAAAGCCCTCGAAGCCGGTCGCCCGCGGCTTGCCCTCGGCGTCGATCTCGCCGCGGTCGAACTGCGCGCGCTTCTCCTTGTCGCCGAGGATCTCGTAGGCCGTGTTCGCCTCCGCGAAGCGCTCGGCGGCCTTCGGATCCTTGTTGCTGTCGGGGTGGTACGCCTTGGCGAGCTTGCGGAAGGCCTTCTTGATCTCGGCCTCACCCGCGCCCTTGGGCACACCCAGAACGTCGTAGGGGTTTCGCATCGGGATTCTTTTGTGGGGGTCGCAACCGTGCAGGGATACGGCCTCTGCCGCTTGGCTTCAACGTGGGAAGCTCGTTGCGGTTCTGCAACACCCGCGAGGATCGTCATCACCGCTCCGCGGCCGGTTTCTTGCCTAGCCTCGCCGGGACAGCCTCAGGACTTCGCGTTGACGGAGGCGCGCAGCCGCTTCAACTCCCACTCGCCGCCGGAGGGCTTGCAGCCCGTGCCGCGCACGAAGCGGCTGTTGGCGCCGCCGACGACGGTGGCGAGGAAGTCGCGGCAGATCTCGTCGCCGGCGACGTAGGGCAGGCCGGTGGGGTTGATCGCGCCGCGCATGGCGGTCTCCGGATTCTCCCACTTCACCGGGCGCCCGTTGCCCTGCGGATCGAGGGCGACGGAGAGCGCGGCGTGGGCCCGGCGCCAATCCTCGCCGTCGAGGTCGCGTCCGAAGCTCGCGGGCCGCTTCGGGATGCTGCCCGTCACGAGCGGTTCGGGGGCGGCCGGCGGTTCCTCCGCCTTGAACGACAGGATCGGCCCGCTGCAGCCGCCGCAGGAGATCACGAGGCCGAGCGCCAGAAGGCCCGCGAGCCGGGCCGGGCCGCCATGCCGGGGCGCGGGCTCGCGCGCCGGACCGGACGTCCCTTCGCACGCCACTTCGCACGTCCCTTGGGACACCCCTTCGGCGGAGCGCGCACGAGCGAGGGCTTTACACGGACGCAGACGCATTACACCTGAACTCGAGACAGAAACGGGGTCCGACGGGTGTGCTGCCCGACGTCGGTGCCCCCCGACCCGGCTGCCACAGGGACGAAAATGGCCATCGATCGGTTAAGAGAGGGTGATACCGGCGGAGATCCGGTCCACCCACAGGATTTCACGTTATCGTCAGACCCCTGGGCGCTGTTTTCCGCCTGGATGGCCGAGGCGGAAGCCGCGGAGCCCGTCGACGCCAACGCCATGGCGCTCGCCACCGCCGGCCCCGACGGCCTGCCCGACGTGCGGGTGGTGCTCCTGAAGGGCTACGATCCGCGCGGGCTCGTCTTCTACACCAACGCCGAATCGGCCAAGGGCGAGCAATTGCTGGCCAACCCACAGGCGGCGACGGTGCTGTACTGGAAGTCCCTGGGCCGGCAGATCCGCGCCCGCGGCCCCGTCTCCCGCGTGACGATCGAGGAGGCCGACGCCTATTTCGAGAGCCGCCACCGCGACAGCCGCATCGGCGCCGTCGCCAGCCGTCAGTCGCGCCCGCTCCTCGACCGCCCGACCCTGATGGCCGAGGTCGCCGCCCTGTCCGAGAAGTACGAGAACGGCCCGGTGCCGCGCCCCGAGCACTGGCTCGGCTTCCGGATCGCCCCGGTGCAACTGGAGTTCTGGCAGAACGGTGCCTACCGCCTGCACGACCGCGTCCGCTTCACCCGCGAGGGCGACGGCTGGGCCCGCGCGCGGCTCTATCCCTGAAGTCGAGGCCCCGGACTCGGCCGGGGCCCTTCACCGCATCACCGAGCGGATCGCCGAGATCAGGCTCTCCTCGGTATAGGGCTTGCGGATGAACAGGCCGTCGGTCGGCACGTCGCCGGGGGCGGGTCGCACCTTGCCCGAGGTGATGACGATGCCGATGTCCGGCCAGCGCCGGTCGATGCAGGCGGCGAGCTTGATGCCGTCGATGCCGAGCGGCATGTCGATGTCGGTGACGACGACGCAGACCGTCTCGCCCGATTCCTGAACCGCGTCGAGCAGGCGGATCGCCTCGTTGCCGTTGCAGGCCTCGCGGACAGCAAATCCCGCCTCGGCGATCAGCTCCAGCGCGGCGTGCCGGATCACGGCATCATCCTCCACGACGAGGACGGTCGGCCTCGTTTCCGCTTCGCTCACGCGCGTCGCATCCCTTGTTCCGCCACTGGTCCGATCACGCGCCCGTTCCCTTGAACTCACGATCCCTGCCCTGGGGTTGCATGAAGGCCGCGGCAGAACAAGCGCGCAGAGCGGGCGGAGCCGCCGGCTTTCAGGCCGCCGCCTCTGCGGTGCCTTTCGCAATGCAGCGCCGCCCTGGATTTCCGGCAGGGCGCGGCTTATCCCTGGGGCGAAGACCCGCTCAAGCCCGCTTACCGCGGTGCGTGCGGGCAGCGAGGGATCCCGGCCTTGGCCTCATCCAACGACCGTCGACGGGTGATGCTGCTCACCGGCGCGAGCCGCGGCATCGGGCATGCCACCGTCAAGCGCTTCTCCGCCGCGGGCTGGCGCGTCATCACCTGCTCGCGCCACGCCTTCCCCGAGAACTGCCCCTGGGAGATGGGACCGGAGGACCACCTCCAGGTCGATCTCGCCGATGCGGCGGATACGGTGCGCGGCGTGCGGGAGGTGGCCGAGCGGCTCGCCGCCGAGGGCGGCCTGCTGCACGCGCTCGTCAACAATGCCGGCATCTCGCCCAAAGGGCCGGCGGGCGAGCGGCTCGGTGCGCTCACCACCGAGTACGAGGACTGGGCCCGTGTCTTCCAGGTCAACTTCTTCGCGCCGATCCTGCTGGCGCGGGGCCTGTGCGACGAGCTGAAACGCGCGCGCGGCTCGATCGTCAACGTCACCTCGATCGCCGGCTCGCGGGTCCACCCCTTCGCGGGTGCCGCCTACGGCACCTCGAAGGCGGCGCTGGCCGGCCTCACCCGCGAGATGGCCGCGGATTTCGGGCCGCTCGGCGTGCGCGTCAACGCGATCTCACCCGGTGAGATCGACACCTCGATCCTCTCGCCCGGCACCGACAAGCTGGTGGAGCAGATCCCGCAGCGCCGCCTCGGCACGCCGGACGAGGTCGCCAAGGCGATCTACTTCCTCTGCACCGAGGCCTCCTCCTACGTGAACGGCGCCGAACTCCACATCAACGGCGGCCAGCATGTCTGAACGCCGGGCGGTTCTCTCCGCCCTGCTGACGCTGATCGCCCTCCCTGCCCTCGCGGCGGGGGACGGGACCCGGGAGCGGTCGCAGGTCGAGCCGGTGACGCTGCCCTTCGCGATCAAGGCGATGCGCGGCCCCGGCAGCGACGTGGCGCTCGCGGTCGCGACCTCCGGATTGCTACCGCTCGCCCGTGCCCCCGTCAGCGCCGACCCGAAGGCCAAGGCGAGCCTGTCGACCGCGAGCACCGCGCCGCCCGCCGTCGTCGTGGTCTGGGGCGAGGACGGCGGCGCCGTGCTCAGCCTCGACGGCGAACGTCTGCGCACCACGCTGATCGGCGCCGAGGCGATCGAGGGGTTCGCCGCCGCCGAGACGCCGCGCGGCGCCGTGCCGGGCTCGCGCCGCGCCCTCGACGGCCCGTTGAGTGCCTATCTCACCGGGCCGACGCGGGCTCTCGGCGGGGCGCCGGGCCAGGGCGCCGTGCTGACCCTGCGCGAGCGCCAGCCGCTCGGCGTCACCGCCGAGCCGAAGGCGGTGCCGGTGACGACACAGACCCTGGCGCCGGGGGACGACCGGGTCTTCGCCGGCCGCGCGCCGCGGATCACCCGCCTCGACGGCCGCCCGGCGGTGGTCGCCGTGACCGCGCAGGGGGCGACCGGCTCCGGCTTGGCGCTGGCCGCGAAGGGCAAGGACGGCGCCTGGACGCTCGCGGCGCAGACGCCGCCGCAGGCGGGCAAAGACGCCGACGGTGCGCCGCTAGCGCTTGCCGGCCTCGCCGACTTCACCGGAGCCGGCCAGCCGCAGGTCGCCGCGATCCGCGCCCCCGATGGCGCCGGCGTGCTTCAGCTCTGGCGCTTCGCCGACGGGGTCTTCAGCCTCGCCGGCGAGCGGCCGGGCTATGCCGGCCCGGCCGCGGGTGAGGGAGCGGATCTCGCCGCCGCCGTTCCCCGCACCGGCACGCCGCCCGATCTCGCCCTTCCGGTGGCGGGCCGCGGGGCGCTGGCTTTGGTCTCGCTCAAGGGCGGCACGCCGGAGGAGCGGGCGCGCATCCCCCTGCCCGCCCCGGCCGCCCACGGCATCGCCGTGCTCGAGGTCGGCGGAACCGCCCGAACCATTCTCGTCGGCCTCGCCGACGGCCGTCTCGTCGCGGTGCCGGCTCCGTGAGCGGCGCCGGGCAGGAGGACAGGGGGCCGGATGACGGGCGGCTGTTTCCGGCCCGCCCGCTGATCGGCGTGTCGATCGCGGTGATCCGCGACGGCCGCGTGCTGCTCGCCGCGCGTGCCAACGAACCGGTGCGCGGCGTCTGGACCCTGCCCGGCGGCCTGCTGGAGGCCGGTGAATCCCTTGCCGAGGGGGCGCTTCGCGAATTGCAGGAGGAGGTCGGCGCGCTCGCCGAGGTGGTCGGCCCGAGCCTGACGCCGACCGAGATCATCCTGCGGGACGAGGCCGGCCGCATCCGCCACCACTACGTGATCCACCCTCATGCCGCGCTCTGGCGCGCGGTCGAGCCGGTGCCGGGGCCGGAGGCGCTCGCCGTGCGCTGGGCGCATCTCGACGAAATCGCGGGGCTGGTCACCACGCCGGGACTGATCGACACCCTGCGCGAGGCGTTCTCCCGCGTGGGTCAGGTGGCTGAAGGTTCGCAATGAGGGGTTCGATCGGTTCCCGGCGGCTTCCCGTGAATCCCCCCTCCCCGCACACGGGGAGAGGGGAGCCCCGCGCTCGATTCCATCGAGAGGCGCCTCTCGATGGCGGCGTAGGAGCGAATCTTTTCAGCTTGATCATGCGGCTGATCCTCGCAACCTTGCTCGCCCTCATCCCGGCGGCGGAGGCGTTCGCCCAGCAGCGCTCGAGCCCAGCCCGATCCGCTCCGAAGCCGCCCGAGAAGGAGAAGGAGAAGGAGCCGCCGCCCCCGGCCGAGCCGCCGCCCGCGCCCTACGACCGCGACCTGATGCGGCTCTCCGAGATCGTCGGGGCGCTCGCCTTCCTGCGCAGCCTCTGCGCCGAGCCGGACGCCGCCGAGTGGCCGGCGCAGATGAAGGCGATCCTCGACAGTGAGGGCGTCACCCCGAGCCGCCGCGACCGGCTGGCCGGCGCCTACAACCGGGGCTTTCGCGGCTACAGCCTGACCTACCGGATCTGCACGCCCGCCGCGGGCGAGGCCGCCCGCCGCTACATCGCCGAGGGCGAGCGGCTCTCGCACGCCATCGCCGGGCGGTTCGGCGGATAGGGCAGCGTTTGTTGCGGGAGCGCCACACCCCGGAGCCGTTGCAAAATTCCTTCGCAATTGCCCCTTCGCATTAACCTCTTCGCAATTCCCTGCTTCCCGGCCCGTGAAGGCTGCCGTATCGTGGCGATGTCTTGCCGGCACCGTTCCGGCCGAGAAGCGAAGCCGTCCGCCATGATCCACGATACCGACACCGCTGCCTTCGACGTCGATGCGGAGAGCAAGCGCCTCGCGCTCGGCCTCGTGACGGAGGCCTTCGCGGAAGGCTGTCTCGACGGGATCGACGGCGACTGCATGGCCCAGGCCGCCCTGTTCGCGGCCTTCCAGGAATTGGTCGCCACCTACGGCGAGGACGCCACCGCCCGCTACGCCGAGACCCTGCCCGAGCGCATCCGCGGCGGCGGCTTCACCACGACACTGCAGCACTGAGAGGCCGTCTCGGCGATCGGACGGAGCCGGCCCCTTTCCCCATCTGCGGGCTGAGGGGATGCGCGGCTCATCCAACCTCCGCCTGATCAGTTTGGTCCCTCACCGTCATCGCGAGCGTCAGCGAAGCGATCCAGCACCGCGACATTGCCGGACAGGTCGCGCCCTGGATCGCTTCGGCTTCGCCTCGCGATGACGGTGAGAGACAAAGCCGAACGATCGACCGGAAGCGGTCTCACGACGGAATCGCCTCGAGCCAGATCGTAAGTTTCGCGGCTCGGGCGACGGTCAGGATCTTCCCGTCTCCGCCTGCGCCGGCAGCGCTTCCTCGAACACCACCGCCTCGCCCCGCGACGGGTTGGCCAGCTCGCCCTGCCACATCACAGGCGTGCCGCGCACCACCGTGCCCACCGGCCAGCCGGTGACGGTGACGCCGTCATAGGGCGTCCAGCCGCATTTCGAGGCGATCCATTCATTGCGGATGGTCTCGCGCCGCTTGAGATCGACCACGGTGACGTCGGCATCGTAGCCCATCGCGAGCCGCCCTTTCCGGGCGATGCCGAACAGGCGCTTGGGGCCGGCGCTGGTCAGGTCGACGAAGCGGGCGAGCGAGAGACGGCCGGCCGCCACGTGGTCGAGCATGATCGGCACCAGCGTCTGCACGCCGGTCATGCCCGAGGGAGAATCCGGATAGGGCTTGGCCTTCTCTGCAAGCGTGTGCGGCGCGTGGTCGGAGCCGAGCACGTCGACGATCCCTTGCGACAGCCCGCGCCAGATTCCGTTGCGATGCCCGACATCGCGCACCGGCGGATTCATCTGCACCAGCGTCCCGAGCCGGGCATAGGCCTCGCTGCCGTCGAGGGTCAGGTGGTGCGGTGTCACCTCGACGCTTGCCACGTCCTTGGCGTCGGCCAGGATCGGCATCTCGTCCCGGGTCGAGATGTGCAGGATGTGGATGCGCGCGCCCGTCTCCCGCGCGATCGCGATCAGCCGCTCGGTCGCCTTCACCGCAACGTCCGGCGAGCGCCAGACCGGGTGCGAAGCGGGATCGCCCGGCACGCGAAGCCCTTTCCGCTCCCGCAGCATCGGCTCGTCCTCGGAATGGAAGGCGGCGCGGCGGCGGATGCGGCTCAGGATCGCCCGCACGCCCGCATCGTCCTCGACCAGCAGCGAGCCGGTGGAGGAGCCGATGAACACCTTGATCCCGGCCGCTCCCGGCAGCCGCTCCAGCTCGGCCACCTCGCCCGCATTCTCGTGGGTGCCGCCGACCCAGAAGGCGAAGTCGCAATGCATCCGGTGGTGCGCGCGGGCGACCTTGTCGGCGAGCGCCGCGGCGCTCGTGGTCTGCGGGTTGGTGTTGGGCATCTCGAACACCGCCGTGACGCCGCCCATCACCGCCGCGCGCGAGCCCGTCTCCAGATCCTCCTTGTGGTCGAGGCCGGGCTCGCGGAAATGCACCTGGCTGTCGATCACGCCGGGCAGGAGGTGCAGGCCGCGGCAATCGCGCCGCTCGGCAGCCGCCGCGCCCGAGAGATCGCCGATGGCTGCCACGCGTCCGCCGCGGATGCCGAGATCGGCGCTGTGCTCGCCGTCGTGGTTCACCAGCGTGCCGCCGGACAGGACGAGGTCGAAAGGCGCTTCCATCGGGCTCTCCCGGTTCGCATCATGCGATTGAGACGAGGATAGGCGCGGCTTATGTCAGGCGTCCCATGCACGCAACGCCGCTGCGCCCGAAGGAGATGCCATGCCGATCGCCCTGCTGCCGGACCGTGCCGTCGTCGCCGTGTCGGGGCCGGACGCGCTCCCCTTTCTGCAAGGCATCCTCACCTGCAACGTCGAGACCCTGCCCGAGGGTGAGGCGCGGCTCGGCGCGCTGCTGACGCCCCAGGGCAAGATCCAGTTCGATTTCCTGGTGTCGCGCACCGGGGACGGCTTCCGCCTCGATGTCGCGGCCGAGCGCGTGCCCGATCTCGTCAAGCGGCTCGGCCTCTACCGCCTGCGGGCCAAGGTGAGCATCGCCGCCGATCCGACTCTCGGTGTCGCCGCAGCCTGGAACGGCGCCGAGACGGCTGCGGAAACCGTGCGCGTGCGCGACGGGCGCCTGCCCGCGCTGGGCGAGCGGCTGTACTTCTCGCAAGGCGCCTTCTCGGCGGATGCGACGGAGGACGCGTATCACGCCCACCGCATCGGCCTCGGCGTGCCGGAGGGCGGGCGCGACTTTGCCCTCAGCGACGCCTTCCCACACGAGGCGCTGATGGATCAGCTCGGTGGCGTCGACTTCAAGAAGGGCTGCTATGTCGGCCAGGAGGTGGTCTCGCGCATGCAGCACCGCGGCACCGCCCGCACCCGCATTCTGCCGATCGTCTACCGCGACGGTCCGGCGCCCGAGCCCGGCACCGAGGTGACCGCGGGCGCGCGCAGCCTCGGTGTCACGGGCAGCCGCGCGGGCGATCGGGGGCTGGCGACGATCCGCCTCGACCGTCTCGGCGACGCGCTTGCCGCCGACGAGCCGGTGCGGGCGGGCGGCACGGTGGCGGGTGTGATGAAGCCTGACTTCGCCACCTTCGCCTTTCCCTCCGACACGGCCGCCGCCGGATGAGCGCGGACGCCTCCGGCCTCATCCTTCATCCCGACGGCTGCCCGCGCTGCTGGTGGCCAGGGCTCGACCCGTTCTACGTCGCCTATCACGACACCGAGTGGGGCGTGCCCGAGTTCGACGCGCGCGCCTTGTACGAAAAACTAATCCTCGACGGGTTCCAGGCGGGCCTGTCGTGGATCACCATCCTGCGCCGCCGCGAGGGCTTCCGCCGCGCTTTCGCCGGCTTCGAGCCGGAGCGGGTCGCCCGCTTCACCGAGGCCGATGTCGAGCGGCTGATGGGCGACACCGGCATCATCCGCAACCGCGCCAAGATCCGCGGCGCGATCAACGGGGCGCGGGCATGGCTCGCGATCGAAGAGGCGGGGCCGGGCTTCTCGTCCTTCCTCTGGGATTTCTGCGACGGCCGGCCGATCCAGACGAAGGCGGCGAGCCGGGCCGAGATCGCGACCGAAACCGACGTCTCAAGACGGATGGGCAAGGCGTTGAAGGCAAAAGGCTTCACCTTCTGCGGGCCCACCATCGTCCACGCCTTCATGCAGGCGGTCGGCATGGTCAACGACCACCTCACCGGCTGCCACCGCCACGCCGCCTGCGCGGCTCTTGGCAAGAGTCTTGGCAAGAGTCTTGGCGAGGGCCGCCATCCGTGACAGCCACCGCGAAGCCGCCGCGCGCCTGGCAGCGGATGCTGTCGGGCCGGCGGCTCGACCTGCTCGACCCTTCGCCGCTCGATGTCGAGATCGCCGACATCGCCCACGGACTCGCCCGCGTCGCCCGCTGGAACGGGCAGACGGCGGGGCCGCACGTCTTCTCGGTGGCGCAGCACTCCCTGCTGGTCGAAGCGATCGGCGGCGGCCTCGATCCGCGGATCGGGAGGCCGGAGCGGCTCGAATTGTTGCTGCACGACGCGCCCGAATACGTCATCGGCGACATCATCTCGCCGCTGAAGAACGCGATCGGCGACGCCTATCGCAGCGTCGAGCGGCGCCTGCTCGCGGCGATCCGCCAGCGCTTCGGTCTCGGCGCGCCCTCCCCGGCCCTGTCGCGGCTGGTCAAGCGTGCCGACCGGATCGCCGCGGCGATCGAGGCGACCCGGCTCGCCGGCTTCTCGCAAGCCGAGGCCGATGGGATCTTCGGTCGCCTTCCGGTCCTGCCGGAGCCGCTGTCCGCCGACATCGAGCGGCTGGTGGCCGGATGGCCGACGGCGGAGGCGGAGGCGTGCTATCGCACCCGCTTCGAGGCGCTCCAGCGCGGAGCGTGAGACAGACAAGACAATGCCGAGCCTTCACATCTGCCCTCTCTCGCGCTTGGCCGAGACCGTCGCTTCGAGCGGCGCAAGTTATCTTATTACCCTGGCGACGCTGGGCAGCACGGTAGAGCGTCCGGCCGCGATCCGCCCGGAACACCATCTCCGGGTCGGCTTCAGCGACATCGCCGCGCCGCTGGAAGGCCACTTGCCGCCCGGTGAGGCGCATGTGCGGGCGGTTCTCGACTTCGCGGCGGCGTGGCCGCGCGAGCGGCCGATGGTGATCCACTGCTACGCCGGCATCAGCCGCTCGACCGCGGCGGCCTATGCGGCGGCCTGCGCCCTGCGGCCATCGGTGAGCGAGGCGGACCTCGCGCAGGAGTTGCGGCACCTCGCGCCGAGCGCCACGCCGAATCGGCTGTTCGTGGAGATCGCCGACCGCCTGCTCGGGCGCGAGGGGCGGATGAGCGCGGCGATCGCCGGGATCGGGCGCGGCGCCGAGGCTTACGAGGGGGCGCCGTTCCGGATCGCCCTGGCGTGATCGGCCGGGTGCGGAGAGCGGGGATCGGTCGCACGCAATCGACCCGGGCTTGTGCGACCGCACGTCGCCCGTCATAACGCGCGCCAAAAGGAATCCGGATGAACGATCATACACCCGACGCGTCGGCGGCGGCGCTGGACGATCTGCCCTTCGAGCGGGCGATGGAGCAGCTCGAGGAGATCGTGCGCCGGCTGGAGCGCGGCGACGTGCCCCTCGACGAGTCGGTGGCGATCTACGAGCGCGGCGAGGCGCTCAAGCGGCACTGCGAGACGCTGCTGAAGCGGGCCGAGGCGCGCATCCAGAAGATCGCGATCGGGCCGGACGGCCGGGCCGCGGGCACCGCGCCGCTCGATATCGAGTAGGCGGCCGGGTGCGGTTCGAATCCATACGAAACTCATCGCGCGCAAGGGTTTGCGCGCTGTTCCTCACTTCGGGCATGAGGCTGGTCCGGTGGCACTAGCGGACACGACGATCCTAGAGGGTCTTGAGACGCCGGATCGTCTCCGGCTTCTGCCGGAGAGCGAGCTGCAGACAGTGGCCGACGCGGTGCGCGCCGAGATGATCGACGCGGTGTCGATCACCGGCGGCCATCTCGGCTCGGGCCTGGGCGT
The DNA here is from genome assembly GCF_021117295.1 of Methylorubrum sp. B1-46. NCBI lineage: Bacteria > Pseudomonadati > Pseudomonadota > Alphaproteobacteria > Hyphomicrobiales > Methylobacteriaceae > Methylorubrum > Methylorubrum sp. B1-46. Next base: position 4,725,307 of record NZ_CP088247.1, read on the forward strand.
GGTCGAACTCACCGTGGCCCTGCACCACGTGTTCGACACCCCCGACGACCGCATCGTCTGGGACGTCGGGCACCAGTGCTACCCGCACAAGATCCTCACCGGACGGCGCGACCGCATCCGGACGCTCCGCCAGGGCGGCGGGTTGTCGGGCTTCACCAAGCGCTCCGAGAGTGAGTACGACCCCTTCGGCGCGGCGCACTCCTCCACCTCGATCTCCGCCGCGCTCGGCATGGCGGTGGCCCGCGACCTCGACGAGGCGGAGGCCAAGGCCAAGGGCGGCCCGGCGCCGAAGCGCCGCAACATGATCGCGGTGATCGGCGACGGCTCGATGTCGGCCGGCATGGCGTATGAAGCCATGAACAATGCCGGCGCGCTGCACTCGCGCCTGATCGTCATCCTCAACGACAACGACATGTCGATCGCGCCGCCCGTCGGCGCCATGTCGGCCTACCTCGCGCGGCTGGCCTCCGGCGGCACCTACCGTTCGCTCCGCGAGACCGCCAAGCAGCTCGGCAAGCTCTTGCCGAAGGCGCTCTACCAGCGCGCGGCGGCGGCCGAAGAGTATGCCCGCTCGCTGATCGTGGGCGGCGGCACGATGTTCGAGGAGATGGGCTTCCACTATGTGGGCCCCGTCGACGGGCACAACCTCGATCATCTGCTGCCGGTCCTGAAGAACGTGCGCGACTCGGATCAGGGCCCGATCCTGCTTCACGTGGTGACGCAGAAGGGCAAGGGCTACGCGCCGGCTGAAGCATCCGCCGACCGCTACCACGGCGTGGTGAAGTTCGACGTGGTCTCAGGGGTCCAGGCCAAGGCCAAGGCGAACGCCCCGGCCTATACGCGGGTGTTCGGCGAGAGCCTGATCAAGGCGGCCGATGCCGACCCGAAGGTAGTGGCGATCACCGCGGCGATGCCCGGCGGCACCGGCATCGACCTGTTCGGCAAGGCGCATCCGGACAAGACCTTCGACGTCGGCATCGCCGAGCAGCACGCGGTGACCTTTGCCGGCGGCTTGGCCACTGAGGGCTACAAGCCGTTCGTGGCGATCTACTCGACCTTCCTGCAGCGGGCCTACGATCAGGTCGTGCACGACGTGGCCTTGCAGAACCTGCCCGTGCGCTTCTGCCTCGACCGGGCCGGTCTCGTCGGCGCGGACGGGGCGACGCATGCGGGTGCGTTCGATCTGGCCTATCTCTGCTGCCTGCCGAACATGACGGTGATGGCGGCGGCCGACGAGGCCGAGCTGGTGCACATGGTGGCGACCTGCCACGCGCATGATTCGGGCCCGATCGCCCTGCGCTATCCGCGCGGCGAGGGTGTCGGCGTCGAGTTGCCGGAGAGGGGCGAGCCGCTCGCCATCGGCCGCGGGCGCGTGGTGCGGCGCCCCGAGGGCGCGCGGGTGGCGCTGCTGTCGCTGGGCACGCGCCTGTCGGAGGCGTTGAAGGCGGCCGACGCGCTGGAGGCGGAGGGTGTTGCGGCGACGGTGGCCGATGCGCGCTTTGCCAAGCCGCTGGACGCGGAGCTGATCGTCGATCTGGCCATGCACCACGAGGTTCTGGTGACGGTGGAGGAGGGCTCGGTCGGCGGCTTCGGCGCGATGGTGCTGCACCTCTTGTCGGAGCGGGGCGTTCTGGATGCGGGCCGTGTCCGGGTTCGCACGCTGACGCTGCCGGACCTGTACCAGGACCACGACAAGCCGGAGAAGATGTACGCCGAGGCCGGTCTCGACGCCGAGGGCATCCTCAAGGCCGTGCGCGCCGCTCTGCCGGAGAAGGCGGTGCAGCGCGAGGGCAGCGTGGTGAGCCTGAAGCGGTAGCCCGCACGGAGAGGAACCCTCCCCCGCAGAGGGGGAGGGTTTTGCGTCGCCTTTACTTGATCACCGCGCAGCCGATCCGTGGGCCCGCCCCGCCGATGGGCTGGCTGGTGTGGTCGTCCTCGTTGGCGTGGATGATCAGCGCCGAGCCGTCGCCGTCGCGCAGGCCGCCCTCGCCGGTCAGCGGGGTCTCGCTCGACACTTCCGCGTTCACCGAGCCGTCGGCGTTGGCGTAGACGTTGGGCAGGTCGCCCTCGTCCGGACCATCGGGGTTGAGCAGGCCGTGCTTGCTCTGGTCGTGATTCACGTGAGCCTTCGACTTCTCGAACTTCTCGGTGTCCGAGCAGTCGCCAACCGCGTGGAAATGGATGCCGTGCCAGCCCGGAGGCAGGCCGCCGGGCTGAATCGTCACCCGCATGGCCAGCGAATTCGCCCCGTCGCGGATCATGATCTTGCCGATGGTCTCGCCCTTGCCGTTCGTGATCCCGCTCTCGTAGGTCTGCGGCGCGCCCGCAGCCTCCGCCTTGGCGGGCGGCTGGGCCGTCTCCTTCGGCGCTTCCTTCGGTGCCTCCTTGGCGTCTTGCGCGAAGGCGGGTCCGGCAAGGCCCGCGAGCAGGGCTGCGACCAAGGGGATGTGGCGGACAGCAGGCATCGTGGCCCTTTGCATGATGGCACCTCTCATGAACCGACTCACTCCGTTGCTGCGACCCGGCGGTCCCGTCCGGCATCCCGCCACCGCTTGAGGCGGTGCGCGATCCAGGCTACCCGGCAAAAGCGGATTTCGCATCGCCCTTGATCGGACGAGCCGGCACGCGCCGTCTCAGGTGATGCTCTAGGTAACGCGAAGCGGTGCGTTTCGACAGGGGACGGGCTATCCGTCCGATCACTTGCGCATCGTTCCGAGGGGCGATGACCGGTTCTCGTAAAACAGCCGGTGCGGAATCGAGGCCCGCGGCGATCGGCCCGGATCCGATGTCAGGGCGGCCGTCGCGGCTGCGGCGGAGCGGTTTTCGAAAGAGGAAGGACCCGATGACGGGTGAGCGGCGGCGGGCCGACCTTTTCCTGGTCGAGAACGGGCATTTCCGCAGCCGGGCGCAGGCGCGGGCGGCGATCGAAGCCGGCCTCGTCCGCGCCGACGGCTGCCTCGTCGCGCGTCCCTCCGACCCCATTGGCGCAGGCGCGCGGATCGAGGCGACGGCTCCCCACCCTTACGTCTCCCGCGGCGGCCTGAAGCTCGCGGCGGCGCTCGATGCCTTCGGCCTCGACCCCACCGGCCTGCCCTGCCTCGATGTCGGTGCCTCGACCGGGGGCTTCACCGACGTGCTACTGCGCCGCGGTGCCGCCCATGTCCACGCCGTCGATGTCGGCCGCGACCAACTCGACGCGCGCTTGCGCGCCGACCCGCGGGTGACGAGCCTGGAGGCTACCGATATCCGTGGGCTCGTCCCCGGCGCGATCCAGCCCGCGCCGCGTCTGGCCACCATCGACGTCAGCTTCATCGGCCTGCGGCTGGTTCTGCCGGCGGTTACCGAGCAGCTTGCCGATGAGGCGGCCATCGCCGCGCTGATCAAGCCGCAATTCGAGGCCGGCCGCGAGCGCGTCGGCCGCGGCGGCCTCGTGCGCGATCCGCAAATCCATGCCGAGGTCTGCGAAGGCGTGCGCGCCGTGCTCGTCGGCCTCGGTTTCACCGTCGCCGGGCCGATCCCCTCCCCGATCGAGGGCGGCGACGGCAACCGCGAGTTCCTGGTCGCCGCGAGGCGTTCCTCCCATGATGGATGACATGTCCGACGTGACCGAAGAGAGCCGCCCCGAAGAAACCCTGACCATCGCCCGGCTCGGCGCCCGCGGCGACGGCATCAGCGAGGACGGGCTCCCCGTGCCCGGCGCCCTGCCCGGCGAGCGGGTGCGGGTGCGCCGGGGCGACCGCGTCGGCACGCTGGTCGCCGTCGAGGAAGCCTCGCCGGAGCGGATCGCGCCGTTCTGCCCCTACTTCGCCGCCTGCGGTGGCTGTGCCGTGCAGCACCTCGCGCCCACCCTCTACGCCGAGTGGAAGCGCGGCATCGTCGCCGGGGCGCTGGCGCAGGCACGCATCGAGACGGACCTGCGGCCGCTCGTCGACGCGCGCGGCACCGGCCGGCGGCGGATCACCCTGCATGTGCGCGAGATCGAGGGCCGGGCCGAGGCCGGGCTGATGGCGGCGCGCAGCCACGCGCTGGTTCCGATCGACCATTGCCCGATCACCGTGCCGGGCCTGCACCGGGCGCCCGCGGTGGCGCAGGCGCTGGCCGCCCCGCTCGGGCACGGCCGCAAGCCGCTCGACGTCGCCGCTACCGCGACCGTCACCGGCCTCGACATCGACATCCGCGGCCACGGGAAGGTGAGCGAGGGCGTGCGCGGCGTCCTCACCCGGCTTGCCGGCGAACTCGACCTCGCCCGGCTCTCGATCCACGGCGACGTGGTGGTGGAGCGCCGTCCGCCGGAAGTCGGCGAGGGCCCGGCCCGGCGCGTGCCCCCGCCCGGCGGCTTCCTCCAGGCGACGCAGGCCGGTGAGGCGGCGCTGACCGCCCTGGTGCTGGAGGCGCTGGACGAGGGGAAAGCCAAGGTGCGCCGCGTCGCCGACCTGTTCTGCGGCAGCGGCCCCTTCGCCCTGGCGCTTGCCGCCGGGGGCCGCGAGGTCCATGCCGTCGAGGGCGAGGCCGCGTCGATCACCGCCCTCACCCGCGCCTACCGCGCCGGGGCTGGCTTCGCCCGGATCACCCCGGAGGCCCGCGACCTGTTCCGCCGCCCCCTGCTCGGGCCTGAACTCGACGTCCTCGATGCGGTGGTGTTCGATCCGCCGCGGGCCGGAGCCGAGGCGCAGGTGCGCCGGATCGCGGAATCGAAGGTGCCCCTCGTCGTCGGCGTCGCCTGCGATCCCGGCACCTTTGCCCGCGACGCCGCGACCCTGATCGCCGGCGGCTACCGGCTGGAGCGGGTCACGCTGGTCGATCAGTTCGCATGGTCGGCCCATGTCGAGCTGGTCGGCGTGTTCCGCAAGGAGGCGAAGGCCGCCGGCCGGACATTGCGGCGCCCGCGCTGAGCCTTGGTGGGGAAAGATCGGGGCTCTGCCCCGATACCCCCCAAAGGGATGGTCCCTTTGGAATCCCGGAACCTTACCGCAGACCTTCCGCCGTGAGGGCTTCGCGCAGGACCTCCGGGTCGATCGCGAAATCGCGAAGGTATTCGGGCGCGTCCGACGGGATCCGGGGGCCGAACACCGCCGCGTAGCCCTGGCCGCAGGCGGTGGCGATCTCGCCGTAGAACTGGTCCTCCCAGCCCTCCGGCACGAGGTGAATCACCGGCGTGCCGGGCCGGCAGAACACCGTGTTGGCCATGCCCGCCCCGGCGATGCCGACCACGATCTCGGCCGCCGAGAACCGCACCGCCTGCTGCCGCACGCTGGTGAGTTCGGGATCGAACGCGTCGAAGCCGAGGCCGCGCAGCAGGCCGAGCACCGCCTCGCGGTTGGCGAGCCCCCGCCCCCGCCCCGGATGCCGGTCGACGAACAGGCGCCGGCCCCGCCCGGCCAGCCGCCGGAGCCCGAACAGCGCGCGCGGCAGGCGCGTCCGCGCCCGCACCTGCCGGGTGAGAAAGCGCAGGGCGTGCGGGGATTTGCCCGTGCTCGGCAGGCTGCACGGCGTGGCGTGGTAGAGGCGGGCGAAGTGATAGGACTTGTCGCGGTCGAGGAAGCGGATCGAGACGCCGCTCGACCTCCCGAGACACAGCGCGATCGAGTGCCGTCGGGCTGCGTCGATATGCGGGAAGTAGGAGACGAGCGCCACGGTGACCGGCTCACCTGGCCGGTGCGCACGCAAGTCCTTGAGGGCGCGCAGCCGGGGCAAGTCGTCGATCAGCCAATGGCCGTAATTGAACGAGCCCGCCGAGTTGAGGAGGAGGACGGGACCGGCCTCGGCGACGGTCTCGTCCACGTGCAGGAAATCGGGGCCGGGGCCGGGCACCACGTGCCGCTCCTGCGGTCGGAAGGTCTCGAACAGCACCTGCGGCTGGCCGTCCGCGACGTGGAACAGGGCGTTGCCGGCGAGCCGGACGTCGCGGGTCTCGCACAGGAGCGAGGGCGGCCCCACCGGGCGCGGGGCGGCGAGCGCGGCGCCCTGCTTGACGCGGAAAGCGGCGCTGCCGCCGTAGAGGCGCGGCGGCTCGGGATCGTGCGCGGGAAAGCCGGGAAAGACCTCGCCGATCACCTCGGTCTGCCGGCTCACCCGCCCCCGCAGCCGGTCGAGCAGGGCGGCCTCGCCGGCAAAGCCCCCGTCGCGGTAGAGGCGCGCGGCGTCGCAGGTGAGGACGAGCCCCTCCTCGATCCGCCGCGCATGGGCCGCTGCCTCGTCCGGTCCGGTCTCTTGCAATCCTGCCTCGTCCAATTCCGCTCCTCGCGGATCGTCACCCGCTCAAGACATTCGCAATACGGCGAGAGCATCGTCCCGAAAGGTGGCCGCCGACTTTCGGAAAATGACGATGCGTGAACAAACGGATAGAGCATCGTGCCGGATCGGATATCCGGCACGATGCTTTAGCACAGCGCTGCGGGCGAGGCCCGCCGCGCATTGCCGGCTCACGCAGCATTTGCCTTGGAGCAACCGGGGCCTGTAGGAGCCTCGGCCCGCCCGCGCGTTCGGCATCGGCGAAGACGGTTGAGAAGAACGGGATTTTCGTGTCGGACACGGCCACCGATCACATCCATGTCGGCAAGGACGGCTGGCTCTTCGTCGTGGCCGGCAGCAACAACGTCATCGCGCAGTTCAATGCGTCGGGCTTCATGGCGCACCAGAGCGAGCTGTGGCGCCAGCGCATCGCCGCCCGCGCGGCGCGGGCGCGCGGGCTCGGCATCGCCTACCACCACCTCGTCGTCCCGGAAAAGCTCAGCGTCTACGACAACTTCCTCGACGGGATCGCGGTCGATCCCCGCCTCTCCCCGGCCCGCCGCCTGATCCGCGGCCTGCCGCGGCGGCGCTGGTTCTCGCGGCTGAAGGGCTGGCTGCGGGAATGGCCGACGACGCGCGTCCTGCGCCGGACCTGCATCGACCTCGTCGCGCCGATGCGGGCGGCGCGGGCGGGCGAGGATCTGTTCTACCGCACCGACAGCCACTGGACCTTCGCCGGCTGCCATCTCGCCTATCGCGCGATCTGCCGCACGCTGCGGGCCGAGCCCTGCCCGGATCTCGCGAGCCGCGGCTTCCACGAGACCGAGATCTCCGGCGACCTCGGGGGGCGCTTCGATCCGCCCCGCACCGAGCAGACCCGGCTCCACACGATCCAGCGCGACGCCGTGCGCCGCTACGCCAGCCCGATCGTGGCGGCGCGGGAGGCGGCCGGCCGGGCCGACACGCTCCATGTCGGCTCGCACGTGATCTACGCCAATGCCGCGGCGCGCGACCCGCGCCGTCTCGTCCTGTTCGGCGATTCGTATTCGCACTTCGCCCCGCTGATGCTCACCATCATGCTGGCCGAGACGTTTTCCGAGGTGCATTTCGTCTGGAGCACCTCGGTCGATTGGTCCTATGTCGAGCGGGTCCGGCCCGACATCCTGCTGACCGAGATCGCCGAACGCTTCATGTTCCGCGTCCCCGACGACGACTTCGACCTCGAGGCCTACGCCGCGGAGAGGTTCGGAGCCGAACTCGCCGGGGGCGGAGAGGCGGCCTGAGGCAGCCCGTCCCTCAGAACAGCTCGCCCTGCACGGCTGGCGTCCGCGCCGGGGCCGCGGGCGGGCGCGCGGCCAGCGGCTCGGGAAGCGCGGCATCGTCGTTGCGCACGCTGTTGACGCGCTCGCTCACCGGATCGAGCCGCAGCCAGTCGTCGGGGCAGGGCCGGCACAGGCGGGCCGCCTCGGGGGCATCCACCGCCGCGTCGAGCCACGCGCCGATCGATTCCGGCGCCAGGATCGCCGGCATCCGCTCGTGGATCGCGCTGAGGGTCCCGTTGGCCGTGCAGGTGACGATCGCCGCGGTATCGACCTCCGAGCCGTCGGCGCCCATCCAGGGCTCCCACAGGCCGGCGAGCGCCATCGGCGCCCCGTCGGCCCGGCGCACGGCGAAGGGCGTCTTCGTCGCGGTTCTGCCTTCTCCGTCGCGGCGCCACTCGTAGAAGCCGTCGGCGAGGAAGACGCAGCGGCGGTGGCGCAGCGCCCCGCGGAAGGCCGGCTTCTCGGCGGCCGTCTCGATGCGCGCGTTGAACAGGGTGGGGAAGTCCGACGGGTCCTTGAGCCAGCCCGGCCACAGGCCCCAGCGCATCAGCCGGAAGTGCCGCTCGCCCTGCTCCCGCACCACCACCGGCACCGGCTGGGTCGGGGCCACGTTGAAGCGGCCGGGGAAGTTCGGCTGTTCCGGGTAGCCGTAGAGGGCGCGGTAGACCTCCGGCGGCTGGCCGATGAAGAAGCGCCCGCACATGGATGTGATATGGGCGCGCGGCAGGGGCCGGAGCAAGCTGTGCGGGCCTCCGACTCACCAGCAATGACCGAACCCCGACCCACCGCCTCATCCTTCGAGGCCGCTTTCGCGGCACCTCAGGATGAGGAGGAGAGTTGGATCGAGGGCGGCTCCCGTTTTGTCGCGCCTTGCCGATGCCGATCCGGTATCCACTTCCGCGCTCGAGCGCTCTACCTTGGCGACCATGACCACCCCCGCGACGGCGAACGCTTCCGAGCCCGTCCTGCAGGTGCGCGCCGTGCCGGGCATGGCCCGCTTCGACGCGGCCGAGTGGGACGCGCTCGCCACCTCCCCCGAGACGCTGGGCGCCGGCGACGAGACCTTCAACCCGTTCACCTCCCACGCCTTCCTCTCGGCGCTGGAAGAGGCGGGCTGCGTCTCCCGCCGCACCGGCTGGCTGCCTCTGCATGTCCGCGTCGAGCGCGAGGGCCGGCTCGTCGGCGCCGCGCCCTGCTACCTCAAATCCCACAGCCAGGGCGAATACGTGTTCGACCATGGCTGGGCCGATGCCTACGAGCGGGCCGGAGGCAGCTACTACCCGAAGCTCCAAGTGAGCGTGCCGTTCACGCCAGTGACCGGCCCCCGCTTCCTCGTCGCGCCCGGCGAGGATCCCGACACGGCGGCTGCGGCCCTCGTCGCGGGCCTGCGTGCCCTGCGGGCCGAGACCGAGGCCTCCTCGATTCACCTCACCTTCCTGCGCGAGCGAGAGGCCGTGCAGGCGGAGGCGCTCGGGATGATGCCGCGCATGGACCAGCAGTTCCACTGGCTGAACGAGGGCTATGGCGGCTTCGAGGATTTTCTCGGGGCGCTCGCCTCGCGCAAGCGCAAGGCGATCCGGCGCGAGCGGCGGGACGCCCTGAGCCGGGGGATCACGGTCGAGCACAGGACCGGCGCCGACATCACGGAGGCCGACTGGGACGCCTTCTACGAGTTCTACCAGGATACCGGCGCCCGCAAATGGGGCCGGCCCTACCTCAACCGGACGTTCTTCTCGCTGATCGGCGAGCGGATGGCGGATCGCATCCTGCTGGTGATCGCCCGGAATGCCGGCCGGCCGATCGCCGGGGCCATCAACTTCATCGGCGACACGGCGCTGTACGGCCGAAACTGGGGTTGCATCGAGGATCACCCCTTCCTGCATTTCGAGGTCTGCTATTATCAGGCCATCGACTTCGCGATTGCCCGCGGGCTGAAGCGGGTCGAGGCCGGCGCCCAGGGTGAGCACAAGCTCGCCCGCGGCTACCGCCCGGTGCCGATGTACTCGGCCCACGACATCGCCGATCCGGCACTGGCCCGTGCCGTCGGCGATTATCTGCAGCGGGAGCGCCGCCACGTGCGCGCGGCGATGGCCGAGTACGAGGCGATGTCGCCCTTCCGCCGGACCTGTGAGGACGCAAGCGAATGACTGTCATCGACCGCATCCGCACCTATGCCGACGAGCTGACCGCCCTGCGGCGCGATCTCCACGCCCATCCCGAGATCGGCTTCGAGGAGGTCCGCACCTCCGGCATCGTCGCCGAGCACCTCGAAAGGTTCGGCATCGAGGTCCACCGGGGCCTCGGCAAGACCGGCGTCGTCGGCGTGCTGCAGGGCCGGCCGGGCTCGCGCCGGATCGGGTTGCGCGCCGACATGGACGCCCTGCCGATCACCGAGGAGACCAACCTCCCCTACCGCTCCACCGTGCCGGGGAAGATGCATGCCTGCGGGCATGACGGGCACACCACCATGCTGATCGGCGCCGCCCGCTACCTTGCCGAGACGCGGGATTTCGACGGCACCGCCGTGTTCGTGTTCCAGCCGGCGGAGGAGGGTCTGGGCGGCGCCCGCGCCATGATCGCCGACGGCCTGTTCGAGAAGTTTCCGGTCGATGAGATCTACGCGATCCACAACGCGCCGCACGGGCCGCACGGCGTGCTGCAGGTGAAGCCCGGCCCGATCATGGCGGCGGCCGACTTCTTCGACATCCGCATCACCGGCCGCGGCGCGCACGCGGCGATGCCGCATCAGGGTATCGACCCGATCGTGGTTGCCACGGGGCTGGCACAGGCGATGCAGTCGATCGTCAGCCGCAACAGCAACCCGCTGAAATCGGCGGTGGTCTCGATCACCCAGATCCATGCGGGCGCGGCCTACAACGTCATCCCCGAGGGCGCGCATCTCGCCGGCACCGTGCGCACCTTCGACCCGGATCTGCGCAAGCTGATTGCGCGCCGCATCCGAGAGCTGGCGGCGGGCTTCGCCACGGCCTACGGCGCCACTATCGAGGTGGACCTGCGCGACGTCTTCTCGGTCCTCGACAACCATCCCGAACAGGCCGCCGCGGCGGCCGAAATCGCCACCGAGCTGTTCGGCCCCGACAAGGTCGAGGCCAACACCGTGCCGCGCATGGGCAGCGAGGATTTCGCCGACATGGTCGCAGCGGTGCCCGGCGCCTATGCCTGGCTCGGTGCCACGCCGGGGGCCGGCCTGCACAATGCGAGCTTCGACTTCGACGACAGCCTGATCCCCCTCGGTGCGGCCTACCTCGCGCGGATGGTGGAGCGGCGCACGGCGGCGTAACCGGGATGCGCCCCTCTCCCCGCATGCGGGGAGAGGGGGGTTGCGGCGGTATCGGGATTCGACAGCAAGGGACGGGATGCGCCGCTCGCGTCGCTCGGTCAGGATCGCTCATCCCAATATTCCCGGAGGAGCCATGCTCGCCGAATCCGAGACCGCCCTGCCCGACGAGGCGCCGCTCACTGAGGCGCGGATGCGGGCGGCCGTCGCCGCGCGCGATGCCGGCTTCGACGGGTGCTTCGTCTACGCGGTGCGCTCGACGGGCGTCTATTGCCGGCCGGGCTGCCCGTCGCGGGCGGCGCGGCCCGAAAACCTCTCCTTCCATGCCGGTCCGGCCGAAGCGGAGTCGGCCGGCTTCCGGCCCTGCCGCCGCTGCCGGCCGGACGAGCCGGCCCCGTCTGAGCGGCAATCGGAACAAATCACCCGCGCCTGCCGGCTGATCGAGGCGGCGGAGACGCCGCCCTCCCTCGACGCGCTCGCTCGAGCGTCGGGCTTGAGCCCGTTCCACTTCCACCGCGTCTTCAAGGCCGTGACCGGGGTGACGCCGGCGGCTTATGCCCAGGCGCACCGCGCGGCCCGCGCCGCCGACAGCCTCGCGGAGGGGAAGAGCGTGACCGAGAGCGTCTACGCGGCGGGCTACGGTGCGCCGAGCCGGTTCTATGCGGACGGGGCGGAGCGGCTCGGCATGAGCCCGTCGGCCTACCGCAAGGGCGGCGCGGGGGAGCGGATCGCCTTCGCGGTCGGCCCCTGCGCCCTGGGGCGGGTGCTGGTCGCGGCAACCGGGCGGGGGATCTGCGCGATCCTGCTCGGCGACGACGAAGAGGGGCTCCGGCGCGATCTCGCAGCGCGCTTCCCCCACGCGGAGATCGCGGAGGGCGCGGCGGATTTCGCGGCGACGGTGGGCGCGGTTGTCCGCCTCGTCGAGACGCCGGGCGCCGCCTTCGACCTGCCGCTCGACATCGGCGGCACCGCCTTCCAGCAGCGGGTCTGGCAGGCCCTGCGCCGGATTCCGGCCGGCACCACCGCGACCTATGCCGAGATCGCCCGCGTCATCGGCGCGCCGGCCGCGGTGCGGGCGGTGGCCATGGCCTGCGGCGCCAACGCGCTGGCGGTCGCGATCCCCTGCCACCGGGTGGTGCGCTCGGACGGGGCGCTCTCAGGGTATCGTTGGGGCACGGCGCGCAAGGCGGCCCTGCTCGCCCGCGAGGGCGGCGAGGGGTAGGGGATCAGGCCGGCACGGCCGAACCGGGCGGGGCCGCGTCGGGGCCGGTGGGCGCGTCGGTCGGCGCGCGACCCGCGGCGTGGGCCTTCCGTGCCTGGATCTCGATGAAGACGCGGGTGACATTGCGGCTCTTCGCCTTGATGCGGCTCTCCAGCCGCGCCACCGTCCGCTCGACCTCGCCCGCGGGTACGTCGTCGGCGAAGTCGAGGCTGAGGTTCACCAAGATGTCGGACGGGCCGAGATGCTGCGTCAGCACCTCGTTGACATGCTGCACGGCCGGCTCCTCCCGCACCGCCGCCTGGATCGTGCGCACAACGTCCGGGTCGGCGGCCTCGCCGATCAGCAGGCCGTGGGTCTCGATCATCAGGAAGATCGACATGCCGATCAGCACGAGGCCGATCCCGATCGAGGCCCAGCCGTCGAGCGCCGGCTTGTCGAGCATGTGGGCGAGCACCACGCCGGTCATGGCGATGACGAGGCCGATCAGCGCGGCCACATCCTCGACGAGGATGGTGTAGAGTGACGGATCCTTGCTGCGGTGGATCGCCGACAGCGCGCCGTGCTCGCCTTTCTCCGCCCAGAACGCCTTGAGCGCGACAAGGCACGAGTACCCCTCGGCCAGGATGGCGAAGCCGAGGATTGCGACGTTCACCCAGAAGCCGGACAGGTGGACGCCGAACACCGTCGAGTCGGTGATGGGCTCGGGATGCTCGATCTTGTGCGCGCCCTCGTAGATCGCGAAGATGCCGCCGCCGAGGAAGATGAACAGGGCGACGATGAAGGCGTAGAAATACACCTCGCGCCCGTAGCCGAAGGGATGCTTGGCATCCGCCGGCTTCTTCGCCCGCTTCAGACCAACGAGCAGCAGGAGCTGGTTGGCGGTGTCGACCAGTGAGTGCGCGCCCTCGGCCAGCATCGCCGTCGAACCGGTCAGGAAGGCGCCGACGAACTTGGCCGCCGCGATGGCGAGGTTGGCGCCCGCCGCCGTGTAGATCGCACCCGTGCTCTCGGCCATGGCCCGCTCCCTGGAGCATCGTTCCGCTTCGGCATTCCCCGAAAGCCGGAAGCGACCTTTCGGGACGATGCCGGTGCGGCGCAGGCTCACATCGCCTGCCGCCGTCACGGGGGCGTCAACGCGGCCGGAGCGGTCAAGGTTGCTGGGAGCAAGGTTGCTGGGAGACTGCGGCCCGTGCAACGTGCCGCCCGTTTCTGCGAGGAGCCGTGCGATGACGCCCTACGATCCGGACAACATCTTCGGGAAGATCCTGCGCGGGGAGATCCCCGCCCACAAGGTCTACGAGGACGAGCACAGCCTCGCCTTCATGGACGTGATGCCCCAGGGCGAGGGCCACACCCTCGTCATCCCGAAGGCGCCCTCGCGCGGGCTGCTCGACGCCGAGCCGCAGACGCTCGCCGCGCTGATCGGCACGGTGCAGCGGGTCGGGCACGCGGTGAAGGCGGCTTTCGACGCGGACGGTCTGACGCTGTTCCAGTACAACGAGCCGGCGGGGGGGCAGACGGTGTTCCACCTGCACTTCCACCTCGTGCCGCGCCACGACGGCGTGCCGCTGAAGCGCCACGAGGGCGGCATGGCCGACAATGCCGTACTGGCCGAGCACGCCGCGCGCATCCGGGCGGCGCTGGAGGCCGCGGCCTGATCCGGTTCAAGCGACGTCCGCCCGTGCCTTGGCGGGGGCGGGCGTCGCTTCAGGCGAGCTGGGGACCTCTCGCCGATCCGGTGCCCATGGTGGCGATGACGGAGCGCAGGCCGGCATTCTCGGCCTCCAGCTCGGCGATCCGGCGCAGCAGGATGGCGATCGACGGGTCGGTCGCCGGTGCCGGCTCGGGGGAGGCAGGCTTATGGGCTTCCGCGAAGGCGACGCCGACCGCGTCGCCGCGGCGCCAGCGCAGGTTCGACCGCAGGGTCATTTCCTTCTGCGGGATGTAGAGGTCGAACGATTCCGGCAGGGTGTTGGTCTCGCTCAGTTCCAGCCGCGCACCCATCTCCGAGAAGTCGCGGATGAGGCAGTCCATGCTGGACGCCCCCTTGTTGAAGTGGATCCTTCCCTTGAGGAAGGTCCGCTTGCGCGTCTCCTGGCGCTTCTCGCTCATCATGATCGGTCTCCGGCCCCTCCGACGGCCCGATCTATCTGCCATGCCGGCCGTTAAGGAATGCTCGACACGATCGCGCACGCGCTCACGACCGGTCGGCCGATCGGTCCGTCCCGCCCTCGTCGAGGCACTGGAACAGGTAATAGCCGTTGAAGCGCACGGCGGTCGCCGCGGCGCGGTCGTCGAATCCGGGCGGAGGGCTCTTGCTGCCGTCGATTCGCCCGCCGAAGGTCCAGCGCCGTCCGCCGACGAAGCGCGGCACGGCGCAGCTCTCCGGGACCGCGCAAAGGAGCGATTCCTGGCCCCGGCGACGGAACAGGTTGTAGCTTCGCATCGGATCACCTCCGCATCGCCGCCCCTCGGACGAAGGGTTAACCCGACAATCGGTCCGGTTTGTGTCGATCGACGCGGATCGCGCCGGCCAAGTCATTTCATCGGACAGGTCATTTCATCGGACAGGTCACGTCATGTCGTTCACGCCGGGACCACCTCGGGCTGCGCCCGGCAATCCGGCTCGTCGGTCCGGGTCCCGCCCTCGTCCGCGGCCAAGCGGACGGCGTGGTTGATCACCGCCATGTGGGTGAAGCCCTGGGGCAGGTTCCCGCGCTGCTCGCCCGATTCCGCGTCGATCTCCTCGGCGAACAGGTCGAGGTCGTTGCCCCGCGCCAACAGCCGTTCGAACAGGGCGGTCGCCTCATCACCTCGCCCGGCCAGCGCGAGGCAGCCGACCCGCCAGAAGGCGCAGGCGGTGAAGGTCGCCTCCTCGCCGATCAAGCCGTCATCGATCCGGTAGCGGTAGAGGAGGTCGCCCGCGCCGAGTTCAGCGCCGATGCGTTCGAGGGTTTGCGCGACGCGCGGATCGTCCGGGTCAAAGGCGTCGAACAGCACGGCGCGCAGCACCGCCGCGTCGAGATCGTCCGCCCCATAGGCCATGGTGTAGGCGCCGCGCGACGGATTCCAGCCGCGCGCATGATACTCCGCGCGGATCTCGGCGGCGGCCTGCTCCCACCGCTCGATCGTTTCCGCGTCGGCGAGCCGGTGCTTTGGATCGGAGCGGGCGATCTGCACGGCGCGGTCGAGACCGACCCAGAGCATCGCCTTGGTGTGCAGGCTCTGGCGCTTCTCCGTCCGCATTTCCCACAGGCCGTGGTCGGGGGCGTGGCGGGCGCGCAGGATGTGGTCGGTGAGGTGGCCGAGCGCCTCGGGCAGGTGGTCGTTGACCTTGACCGGCGGGTCGTAGTCCACCGCCTCCAGGTAGCCGTGCAGCGCCACCAGGAATTCGCCGTAGATGTCGTACTGCTCCTGATCCGCCGCCGCGTTGCCGATCCGGACCGGTGTGACGCCGCGCCAGCCGCGCAGGTGGTCGAGGCACTCCTCCGGCGGCACCTCGCCGCCGAGGGCGTACATCAGGTGGAGGTTGCGGCCCCGGCTGGCATCGGCTTCGCGCAGGAAGCGTAGGAACTCGGCAGCCTCGCGGTCGTAACCCAGGTTGACGAAGGCGGTGACGGTGAAGCTCGCATCCCGCATCCAGACGTAGCGGTAATCGTAGTTGCGGTTGCCCGGTACCGCCTCGGGCAGGCCGACGGTCGCGGCGGCGACGATGCCGCCCGAGGGGCCGTGGGTCAGGAGCTTGAGGGTGAGCGCGCTGCGCAGCACCGTCTCCCGATAGGGCCCATCATAGGTGCAGCGGCCCGACCATTCCTCCCAATAGGTCCGCGTGGCGGCGAGCGAGGCATCGACCGCGTCGAGCGCCCCCTCCCCCGCTGCCCCGTCCTCGCCGTGAGCGATCACGAGGTCGGCACGGGCGCCGGTCGTCAGCGCGAATTCGGCTTTAGCGACTCCCTCGTGGAGGGTAAGCGGCCGGGTGCAGGCGGCGCGGATCGCGTCACCGCCGCCGCGGAAACGGACGCAGGTCTCGCTCTCCGCCGAGGCCTCGGTCGGGGCGCGGGCATAGTCGAAGCGCGGGTGCAGGCGCCAGTGGCCGGCGACGCGGCCCGACACGCAGGCGAGGCGACGCACCACCTGGCCCTGGGCGCGGCCGTCCGGCCCCTCCTCCGGCACGGTTTCGAGGGGATGCAAGGGCATGAAGTCGGTAAGCACCGCCCGGCCGGTGGCGGTGACGAAGGTGGTCTCGAGGATGTTGGTGCCGGGCAG
This sequence comes from Methylorubrum sp. B1-46, assembly GCF_021117295.1. Lineage (NCBI taxonomy): Bacteria > Pseudomonadati > Pseudomonadota > Alphaproteobacteria > Hyphomicrobiales > Methylobacteriaceae > Methylorubrum > Methylorubrum sp. B1-46. The sequence continues at coordinate 4,741,646 of NZ_CP088247.1, forward strand.
GTAGCGGCGGTTGGTCTCGCGTAGATCCTCGAGCACGAGGCGGCAGGCGCCGCCGCGCTCGCTGTCGAGCAGGGCCAGGAACAAAGCCGGACTGTCGTGCCGGGGCCAGCAGAGCCAGTCGAGCGAACCGTCGCGGGCGATGAGGGCCGTGGTGCAGGTATCGCCGATCACGGCGTAGTCGGCGATGGGTCTGTCCGTCACGGTCGCTTCCGTCGAATGGCGCCGCGCCAACGTTCCCGCAACGCGCAGGGTTCGCCCCTGCGACATCAGGCGACGACAGAGCGAAGGTCGACTCAGGCGGCGTGCTGCCCGCCGATCCAGGTGCCGAGCACGTCGCCCTCAGCGGTGAGCGCGACGAGATCGGCCGCAAAGCCGGGGGCGATCCGGCCGAGCCGGGCATCGAGCCCGAGGAAGCGGGCTGGGGTGAGCGAGGCCATGGCCAGGGCCTCTTCGAGGGAGGCGCCGCCGTGGGTGCGCATGTGACGCACGGCCTCGGCCATGGTGATCGCCGCGCCCGCCAGGGTGCCGTCCTCGCCGGTGAGGCGATCACCGGTTCGGACGATGCGGCGCCCGAACAGGGTGAAGGCGGTGTCCGCGCGGGTGTCGCCGACCGGCGGCATGGCATCGCTCACCAGCATCAGTCGGTCGCGCCCCTTGAGGCGCAGGGCCAGCCGAAGCTGGTCGCCGCCGACATGGTGGCCGTCGGCGATGATCCCGGCAAACGTCGCCTCTTCCGCGAGGGCGACGCCCACCGCGCCGGCCTCGCGCGGGCCGATCTGGGACATCGCGTTGAACAGATGGGTGAAGCCGGTGAGCCCCTCCGCCACCGCCGCCCGGATCGCGGGGCCCGCATCCGCCGTATGCCCGGCGCAGACCCGTGCGCCGCGGGCGACGAGGTCCGCCACCGCGCCGGCCGGCACCCGCTCGGGCGCCAGGGTCACCAGGGTGATGCCCCGCGTCCCCAATCCGGTGAGCAGCTCGGCATCGCCGGGGCCGAATTCGGCGAGGCGGCCGGGATCGTGGATGCCGATCCGCTGCGGGCTCAGGAAAGGCCCTTCGAGGTGGATGCCGAGGATGCCCGGAACGCCCGCACGGATCGCTTCGGCAACGCCCTCGATCGCCGCCCGGATCGCCGGCCGCGTGTCGGTGATGAGGGTGGGCAGCAGGGCGGTGCTACCGCCTTTCCGGTGGGCGGCCGCGATCCGGGCGATGCCGATGACGCTCGAATCGTCGTTGAGCAGCACCCCGCCGCCGCCATTGACCTGACAATCGATGAAGCCCGGCGCCAGGACCGCGCCGGCCGGCAGCTGCACGAGCGGCACGTTGGCGGGCGGTTCGGCGGTGACGTCGGCGATCCGCCCACCGCGCAGGACGACGACGCGGTCGCCGAGCATCCGCTCGCCGTCAAAGACCCGCTCGACGGCGAGGGCGCAATGATCCTGAGCTCCCAAAGGGATCAGCCCTTCGGCGGGGTATCGGGGCAGCGCCCCGATGGGATCCCAGGGCTCTGCCCTGGACCCGCGAAAAGGCTCGCCTTGTCGAAATCCGGATTCATCACAGCGTCTCCGTCACCTTGGTGAGGCCGGTTGGCTTGTCCGGGTCGAGGCCGCGGCGGCGGGCCTCCGCCTCGATGGCGCGGTAGGCCGGCACCAACATGGTGATGGGATCGCAGGCTGGATGGCCGTCCCCGATCCAGGGCAGCGTGCCGAGGGGGCCGCCGCAGGCATGGACCCGCAGGCCGTCCGCGGTCAGATCGCGCACCAGATCGTCCACGCCCTCGGCCAGCGGGTCGGCCTGGCGCAGGGCCAGGACCGGCGTCGCCGCCGAGACGGAGGCGCGGGGGCCGTGGCGCAGCTCCGCCGCCGAGTAGCCGAGGGCCGGCAGGCGCAGGGTCTCGGCGAGCTTGAGCGCGATCTCGCGCAAGGGGCCAAGGCTGTGGCCGCGCCCGGTGACGAAGGCTGTCGGCGCCTCCGCGAGATCGGCGCTCCAGGCCGACCAGTCGAGGGCGAGCGCTCGGTCGAGCCGCTCCGGCATGGCGGAAAGCCCCTGTTCCAGCTCCCGATCGCCGGCCCAAGCGGCCACGAGCGCTGCGCCCGCGATGGCTGAGTTCGTCACCGTCTTGGTGGCGGCGACCGCCTGCTCCGGTCCGGCGAGGATCGGCAGGACGAGGTCGCTGGCTTGCGCGGCCGGCGAGTCGGGATCGTTGACGAGGGCGAGCGTCAGGGCGCCGCCCGCGCGTGCGGCTTGCGTCGCCGCGACGAGATCGGGCGAGCGGCCCGATTGCGAGACCACGACGAAGAGCGCACCCGCGACCTGCGGCGGGCGGGCATACCCCGTCACCACCGAGGGCGCGGCGGCCGAGACCGGCAGGCCGAGCCGCGTCTCGATCAGGTAGCGCAGATGGACGCCGGCATGGCCCGAACTGCCCCGCCCGCACACCACTACGAAGGGGAAACTCTCGGCCCTCAGCCGCGCGCCGATGCGGGCCGCCTCGCCCGCCGCCAGCACCGCTTCGGCGGCAGCGGGAATCTCGGCGATCTCCCGCGCCATGAAGGTCGTCATCGAGGTCGTTGCAGTCATGATCGCCCCACTTCACGAAGCGCCCGGCGCAAGCTGCCGTCGTGGCGGTTGAGCAGGTCGTCGGCCCGCATCACGCTCATTCCTCCGGCGATCAGCACCGCGCGCTTGATGTCGCCCTCGGCCCGCGTCAGCGCGTCGGCGGCCGTCTCCGCCGGGCAGCCGGCGAGTTCGGAGACCATGGCGACGCCGCGGGCGCGTAGCTTCCGGTTGGTCGCCCGCATCGCCACCATCCGCCCGCGATAGACCCGGCCGAGCCGGATCATCACCAGAGTCGAGAACAGGTTGAGGATCACCTTCTGCGCCGTGCCCGCCTTCATGCGGGTGGAGCCCGCCAGCACCTCTGCTCCGGTCGCGGCGAGGATGCCGTGGGCGGCCTCGCGCAGGATCGGCGCCTCGGGATTGTTGCTGATGCCGACGGTGACGGCGCCGAGGATGCGGGCCGCCTTCAGCGCCTCGACGGTGAACGGCGTCGAGCCGCTGGCGGCGAGCCCTATCACAACGTCGCGCGGGCCGATCTCGGCACGGCTGATCCAGGTCGCCCCGTCGGAGGCGGAATCCTCCGCATCCTCCACGGCGCGCAGCAGGGCGCCCTCCCCGCCGGCGATGGCGAAGCCGAGCTGCGTCTCCGGCCAGTCGAAGGTCGGCGGCAATTCCGCTCCGTCCTGCACGCCGATCCGCGCCGAGGTGCCGGCCCCGACATAGACCAGCCGCCCGCCCTCGCGCAGGCCCGGCTCGGCGGCCCGCGCCGCCGCCTCGATCGCCGGCAGGGCCGGCCCCACCGCCGCGACCGCCGCGAGCTGGCCCTCCCAGAGCGCCTGGAGGATATCGAGCCCGCCCCAGGCATCGAGATCGACGTAGCGGGCGCTGGCGTCCTCGGTCCTCATGCCTCGGTCCTCATGCCCCGCGCACCTCTCTCGTCCGCATCACGTCCATCCGCTCCTGCTCTCGCCGCACCGTGCGCCTCGCCCTTTCGAAAGAGGTCATCCCCGATGCGGTTCCGCCGAGCTCGGAAAACGGCTGTCGGCGCGGTTTTGCCGCGCGGACGGTGCCGCGATCAGGGATCGGTTGGCCGGTCCCGGCGTTCGGTTGGCGCGCCTCTCCGGTCCTTGGCAGACGGATGCGCGGGGATCGGCCGGGGGAGGGGGCGTGCGCGGGGAGCCAATCGAAGGGCAGACGGAGGAGCGGCCACGGATCGCGGCGGAGGCGCCGAATCCGGTGGCGTCGCGGCGCCTGCGCCTTGTCACCTACAATGTCCGCCACTGCCGCGGCACCGACGGGCGGGTGGCGCCGGAGCGGGTCGCGCAGGTGATCGCTGCCTTGGAGCCCGACATCGTCGCGCTCCAAGAGGTCGATGTCGGACGTGCGCGCACCGGCGGCCTCGATCAGGCGGAGGAGATCGCGCGGCTCGTCGGCATGTTCGCGCATTTCCACCCGGCCCTGCATATCGAGGAGGAGCGCTACGGCGACGCGCTGCTCACCCACCTGCCCTCGCGGCTCAAGCGCGCCGACGCCCTGCCCGGCCTGCTGCAGCGCCCCGGCCTGGAGCCGCGCGGCGCCCTCTGGGTCGAGGTGAGTGCGGGTGATGTTGCGCTCCAGGTTCTCACCACCCATTTCGGGCTGCTCGGGGCGGAGCGCATCGCCCAGGCCGAGGCGCTGCTCGGACCCGACTGGCTCGGCGATCCCGCCTGCCGTGTGCCGACGGTGCTGCTCGGCGATTTCAACGCCACCGGCTGGTCGCGCGCCTACCGCCGGCTGAGCCGACGCCTCACCGATGCGCGCCGCCTGACCGGGGACCGTCGCTGGCGCGGCGGGGCGAGCTTCCCGAGCCGCTTCCCCCTGCTGCGCATCGACCATGTCTTCGTCAGCGAGCAGGTCGCCGTCGAGCGCGTCGCGGTGGTGGACACTCCGCTGGCGCGGCAGGCCTCCGATCACCTGCCGGTTCTGGCGGAGATCCGGATCGGGCCGGGTTGAGGGTTTGCACCCGCACGCGCATGGTCGCCCGCGAGCCGGCCCGACGACCGGCCGTGGACGGGAGAGAACGCGCGTGATGATGAAGACCACCGGACCTCTGACCGCCCTCGGTCTCGCCGCCCTGATCGCGCTCGCCGGGCCGGCGCTCGCCGAACCGCCGCGGATCGCCGTGGTCGCGACCGGTGGCACCATCGCGATGAAGCTCGATCCGACGACCCACGCGCCGGTTCCGGCGCTCTCCGGCGCGGATCTCGTGACGGCGGTGCCGAAGCTCAAGGACATCGCCACCATCGAGGTCACCGAGTTCAGCAATGTGCCGAGCGACTATATGGGCCCGGACCGCTGGCCGGCGCTGGCTCGCCGGATCGACGCGCTGCTCGCCGATCCCGGCATCCGCGGGGCGATCGTCCTGCACGGGACCGACACCCTGGACCAGACCGCCTACTTCCTCGACCTGACCCTGAAGAGCGACAAGCCTGTGGTGCTGGTGGGCGCGCAGCGCAACGCCTCCGACGCCGATGCCGACGGGCCGCGCAACCTCCTCAACGCCGCCCGCCAGATCCTGGCCGAGGGCGCGGTCGGCCAGGGGGTGACGGTGACGCTCAACCACCGCATCAACGCGGCCCGCGAGGTGCGCAAGACCCACACCAGCAACGTCGAGACCTTCAACTCGGGCGAGGCCGGCATCCTCGGTTACGTGGACGAGGATCGCGTCGTGTTCGGCCGCCGCTCCCTGCGCCGCCAGACCCTGCCGCTGCCGGAGCGGATGCCGCGGGTCGATCTCGTGGCGATGTATGCCGGCGCGGACGGCTCGCAGGTGCGGCACGCCGCTGAGAGCGGCGCCGAGGCGATCGTGGTCGAGGCCTATGGCTGGGGCAACGTCAATGCCGAGATGCACGACGCCATCGCCGAGGTCATCGCCAAAGGCGTGCCGGTGATCGTGGCGACCAAGGTCGCGGATGGCCGCGCGCTGCCGGTCTACGGCTTCAAGGGCGGCGGCAACACCCTGCGCAAGGCCGGCGCCGTGTTCGCGGGCGACCTCACGCCGGACAAGGCGCGCATCCTCACCCTGCTCGCCCTGCCCGCGGACAAGGACGCGCGGAAAGATCAGGCGGCTCTGCAGCGCGTGTTCGACAAGTAGTCGTCAGGACGGCCCCGTCGCCGGACCTCCTTCGAGCCGGGCTTTCGAAGATCGGCTCGATCGACCCGTCCCGGCGCCCGCGAAACAGGGGCTCAGGTCGCCTCTAAAACCTCCCCCGGCGATGGCGCCCCGGCCTTCGAAGCCACCTCGCCTCTGGCTCGGCGCAGCGCCTTGCGCCGCCGCCAGGGGCGCCACGCATCGGCGGGGCTCACCGGGTCGCCGAGATGGAACGCCTCGACGAGGCGGGCCACGGGGCCGCGGCGGGAGGGAACCAGCGGGCAGACCCGTGGGCTCGGCATCAACCGGGGATCGTCGAGCACCGCCCGCAGGGAGCCGCGGGCCTCGAAGGCCTGCGCGAACACGTCGGGCGGGCAGCCGCCGTGATGGGCGAGCAGCCGCACGAGCAGCCGCCGCACCGCCGCGCGGGATTCACCGTCCTCGGGCGGCACCTCCACGGCCAGATCGCACTCGGTGTCGTAGCCGAAGGAGCGGTTGTTGAGGTTGGTCGAGCCGATCCGGAGCAGGCGCTCGTCGATGATCGCGACCTTGGCGTGAACCAGGATCGGCCGGCGCTTCTCGGTATGCGGCGCCACGATCCGCAGGCGGCCGAAGCGATCTGCGCGCCGCAAGCCGCGGATCAGGCCGCGGCGTGCGCTGTCCATGGTCAGGCGGTCGAAGCCGCTCGGGCTGCGCTCGGACAGGACGATCACGATCTCCGGCCCCTCCGGCTCGGCGAGGCGCGCGGCCAGCGCCTCCGCCACCACCGGCGAGGCGAGGTACTGGTTCTCCAAATAGATGAACCGCTCCGCCGCACGGATCGAGGCGAGATAGAGGGCGGCGCTCTCCGTGACCGCCGCACGGCCGCCGAGCGGCGGATCGGTCCGGGCGATGCCCACCGTCACGTCGGTCAGGTGCGGCGCCAGGGTGCCGGGCCAGGGATCGTGATCGGCCTCGGAATCGGCGAAGGGGAAGGTCTCGCCGGTGGCGCGGCGCCAGCGCTCGCGGGCCAGTTCGGCCAGGGCGGTGGCGGCGGAGCGATCGACCAGCATCATCACGTCGTGGCGCGGCGGGTAGTCCTCGCCCGACGGCAGGCGGCGGCGGGGATCGCGGTCGCGGTGGGCAGGCGTGTCCCAGCGGTTCACCTCGAAATCGCTGCCGCCGCAGAAGGCGATCCGATCGTCGATCACCAGGATCTTCTGATGTTGGCAGGCGCCGAAGGGCAGCGTGCTGTCGATGCGGAAGTCGATATCGGGGCCGAGGCTCGCGCGCACGCTGTCGGGCGTGTGGTCGTTGCCCGCCGAGATCGGCCAGGGCATGTCCCAGATCAGGATGCGGACGGCGAGTTCCGGCCGCGCCGTCTTGAGGCGGCGCAGCAACTCGGCCAGCGTCTCGCCGGCATCCGGCGCATCGCCCGGCAACAGGCGCGAGCGCGGATCGAAGCTCCAGCCGATCAGGGTGATGGAGCGGCGCGCGTTCAGTAGCGCCGCGTGGGCGGCGGCGAAATAGGCCGCGCCGTCATGCAGCACCGCGGCGCGCCCCGCCCGCTCCTGCCGCCAGCAGGTGAGCCCGGGCCGCAGCCAGCTCTCGGCCGATCCTTTGCCCACTCCGAGATCCATCCTCATGCGCGGGCCGGCTTGCCCGTCTCAAGCTTGGCCCGCACCCGCCGCCGGGTCAGTTCCACCGCCGCCACGGTGGCGAGAAGGCCGAGACCGAGGGTGATCCAGTGGGTCGGCTCGTCGCTGCCGGCATGGCGGCCGATCACGCCGAGATAGACGCAGACCAGAGTGCCCGGCAGCATGCCGATGATTGTGGAGACCAGATAGGCGGAGGTGCGGACATCCGTCACCCCGAACACGTAGTTCTGGGCGTTGAACGGCACGAAGGGACTGAGCCGCATCAGGGTCATCAGCCGCCAGCCGCCGTCGCCGACCGCCTCCACGGTGGCATTCAGCGCCGGCCGGCGCGCGATCAGCCCCCGCACCCGCTCGCGAAACAAGTAGCGGGCGGCCACGAAGGCGAGCCAGGAGCCGAGTGTCGCCGCGAGCAGCACCACCGGCATCACCGCCCAGCCGAAGGCGACCGCCCCGGCGATGGTGAGCGGCGTGCCCGGCACGACGAGGAGGGTCGCGAGGAAGAACAGCACGCCGAAGGCCGCGAGGCCGTAGGGGCCGAGACCGTTCGCCCAATTCGAGAAGGCGCGCAGCCAATCCTCGACGGGCAGGAGGTACCATGCGCCGACCGCCAGGGCGGCGGCGCCGGCCGTGGCTGCCCAGGTCTGGGCCGATCGGCTGGGTCTGTCCATTCGGTGGCTCGAGGGGGAACGGCGCGGCGAGTGTCCGCGTCCGCAAACCTTTGGCCGGCGTAACTGTTCCCGCCAAGCTCGGCCGTTTTCGCGTGCCTCGTCCGGCTCCTGCCCCTACCAGTCGCGGTCGAGCCGCACTGCGATCCGGCTCGGGCGGGCGTCCGCCAGCGTCCGTTCGAGAGACGCGAGCGCTTGCCGGGCCTTGCTCAGGCGGGCGCTGCACCACCGGCGCTCGTAGCCTCGCGGCGCGATCACCGCCTCGCCGAGGCGGTCGCCGGCCAGAACGAAACGATCCACCGCCCGCCGGATCCGCGGGGTCTCCTCGGTCAGCACGCAGAGGTCGGAGAGCGTGTTGCGCAGGGCATGCAGCTCGTTGCGGCCCCCGTTCTCCCCGGTCAGCGTAACGAGCGTCCGCTCCATGTGAACGATGAGACCCGCCAGAGGCTCAGGCACGCGACGGGCGAACTCGTCGCCGTCGCGGCGATCGAGCCCTTCCCGCCCAAGCCCGTGCAGGGCGACTCCCATATCGATTCCCCCCTTTATCCGGCGTCACGGAGCGGCCGCGAATCGCGACAGCCCCTGTGCGCAAAGGGTTAACAACCTCAGCCATTAAATCGATACGGCGGGGTGATCTGAAATATAAAAAATTGTTTTCGAGCCCGCCGGGCGTCTCGTCACGCAGTAGTGCGACCGTCCGCCCACCGCAGATGCGTCAATGTGCCGAGGGAGGACTATCAGCGACGGGACACCCTGCGTGATCCTCTGAGCGCGTAGACGAGGGCCGCAGCACTCATGCCGGCGAGCGCGTACCACGTCAGCGCGTAGACGAGATGATTGTTGTGGAACGCCACCACGGTGAGGCCGCCGACCGGCAGGCCGCCCAGATTCGGAGCGGCGTCGGCATCCACGAAGTAGGGCGCGACCTCGGCCTGCTTCCGGTCGATCCCGCGGGCAGCGGCGATGGCGGCGACGTCGCGGGAGTACCAGCGATCCGCCGCCGGATCGTTGCGGCGCAGGAAGCCGCCGCCGGGCTCGGTCAGACGCAGAAGCCCCGTGACCGTCACCTCCCCGTCCGGTTCGCCCGTCGCACGGGCCGCACGCTCGCGGGATTCCGACGGGACGAAGCCGCGATTGACGAGCACGGTGAAGCCGCGGTCGGTGGCCAGCGGCACCAGCACCCAGAACCCGGCGCCGCGCCCGGTCACGGCCTGGACCAGGGTGGCGCGGTCATGGGCGAAGCGCCCGGTGAGCCGAACCCGCCGGTACTCGGCCGAGGCCGCCGTGAGGCCGGCCCAGTCCTCCGGTCCCGGTGCGGACACCGGCTCGGCATGGATGCGGGCCTCGACCCGGTCGATCAGGTCGAGCTTCCACACCCGGCGCTCGACCTGCCACGTGCCGAGGGCAAGGAACATGCCGATCAAGGCGAGGCCTGCCAGAACCAGCGCAATGCGGGCGAGTAAGGAACGCCCCGGACCCGCTGCCGCAGCAGCGGGTCCGGGCGCGCCGGACTCCGGGGAGGCGTCAGGGGGCGTGACGCATCTCCTCGGCCGAGATCGGCATCATGTTGGTGTTGAGGTGGTGCATGACCCAGATCGAGCCGCACAGCGTGATGACCACGATCGTGACCGTGAAGATCAGCGCCAGGAAGGTCCAGCCGCCCTCCGACTTGGTGTTCATGTGCAGGAAGTAGATCATGTGAACCACGATCTGCACCATCGCCAGCGCGAGGATAACGACGCCCGTGACGAGCTTGTCCTCGATGACGTTGCCCATCACCAGCCAGAACGGGATCGCCGTCAGGATGACGGAGAGGACGAAGCCCGTCACGTAATCCTTGAACGAGCCGTGGCCGTGGGCGTCCTGCCCATGGCCGCCGTGGCCATGACCATCGTGGCCATGACCATGGGCGTGATCGTCCGCGCGCGCTGCCCCGCTCATTGCAGGACTCCCATCAGGTACACGAAGGTGAAGACGCCGATCCAGATGACGTCGAGGAAGTGCCAGAACATCGACAGGCACATCAGCCGGCGCTGGTTCTCCGGGATCAGGCCCTTGAGCTGGGTCTGGACCATCAGCACGACGAGCCAGATCAGGCCGAAGGTGACGTGCAG